>CAZWDV010000072.1:0-14655 GCA_964632675.1 uncultured Sediminispirochaeta sp. | reverse complement strand
TGATGCAAATTCAAACTTTGAAAGTCATATGGACTTTCAAAGTTTGAATTGCTGGCCCTCTCTTTTAAAGTGGCTCCTTCGAAATTCACGTGTTACAATGTAGTAAACTATATTCAAGCGGGGTAGTTATGAAGTATGCGACGGTTACCATCAATCTACAACAGTTTGACCTGACCTTCACTATGGATGGTGATAAACTCATTTCATCTGATAAAACTGTAGTATACGAAAAGCAGTAGACCATTATGCTCATACGGCCTTCCCTGTACAGGATTCTGATGCTCATGGTTTTGCTGCTGTTCCTGGGAGCGGTTCCCGCCTGGACCCAGAAGAGAGCCCTGGTACAGACAAAGTGGAACCGTTCCGACGGGATACGGGCCGGAGAAGATATCTACTTTCTCAGCAGTTATTCCCTCTATCTGCCCGGACGGGTGATTATACCCATGTTCATGGTGACCAATGCCCGCTACCACTACCGCGACCTGAGCCTCTACCGACTTTCCGGCGACGGGCTTGATAGGCTGGAGCGTGTCTGGAGTCTCTCTCCGGAGGTGTCCGGAAAAGTAGTAAACTTGCAAAGCTGCCGTTACACCCGCTCCGGGGATAAGCTTTATTTCAGCTGGGGCGGCGGCTGGGATAAAGCGAGAAAAGAGAGTATTCACCGGCTCCTCGAATATAACCTGCTTACTTCCGAAACCCGCTTTTTCAAAGATGCGCGGCTGCTCGGAGAAATCTCGGAAGACCTCGGTTACCAGCATCCCGAAAAACTCAAACAGTCGATAGTATGGGGACACGCCGGTCTGCAGCCCTTGAGCGAATGGGAGCTGCCGTCTCCCCTGGAGTACAGCTCGAAAAATCCGAGGTTTTTGAAAAATGTCATTGTCAGGCAGAAGGCTGATCGAGAGTTTAGATCTGCCGCATTGGCCGAGCTGGATTCCCAGGGCAATTCGAAGGTGCTGGGTAAGCTTCTCGCGGAGTTCGAGAAGGGCGATGATGATGCGAAAGGCATTTACCGTACGAAGTGGGAAGTGTTGATTCGGATGAGCGCGACTCTGCGGGGAGATAGTCCGCCGGATATCTTCAGTGCCGCCTTCGACAACGAAACCGAAGCGCTCAAAGGATTTCTGGATGCCGGTGCGGATCCGAACAGTGCCGATGATGCAGGCTGTACTCTCCTGATGTACGCAGTTTTGGGCCAGGCACCCGACACTCTGACCCTGCTGTTCGAAGCGGGTGCCGATCCTCAGAAACAGACCAAGGCCGGAAAATTCCCCTGGCTCTATGCCGCCATCAACCCCCTGCGCCATCGCTTTCTAGAGCTGTGGGGAAAATAAGGTTTGTTCTATGCGTTTTAGTAAAGCACACAGGGCTCGCGGCCCTCTGCTCCGGTTTCGATATCTTCCCACTCGACAAATACCTGCCCGTTCCGGGAGCTGAAAGCGTAGGGGAGTTTATTTTCACTTTCGGAGCCAAGAATGTTCGCGGTCATCTCTCTTCCGGTGGGCAGATGGATAATTGCATAGGTACTGGAGACTCTGCTGTCCCCCGAATAGGCCGGTTCTTTGATTACCACAGCCCAGCGCCGGTCTTGGCTTGAATCTATCAGGCTGAGCACGTAGTCGAAATCGTAGAAGACCGGTATGTTTTGCTCCACCTCGTCTGTAATATATAAATACTGGTCTTCACCTCTTAACTCGATCTCATTCACCGTGCCGTAGTCCGGCCATAGTTCGGCGATGCAGGTATCCTCCCATCTAGTTCCGGGATAAGTAGCGTCAATTGTCAATCGGAGAATATAGACGAATTTTTTGGCGATACCCTCGTCACCGCTCAAGCCCATCTCTCGTGCCTGCGGGAAATCAAAGTTCTGAATTGCCTCGGATCTTCGAAACTCTTGCATGCGGGAAATCATCTCCCGCCGATTGAAGGGCAGCCTGACCTTTTGAGGCGCCCTTGAATCCTCCAAATCGATGAGCTGCACTTCACTTATCGGCAGGCCATCGTAGAAAAGCTCCCACTGCCCGGCGAAGCCGCTGAGATTGACAGCGGCGAAAACCTGAACTTTGAGGCTTTGTACCCGGTAGTTTTTGTCAAACAGACTGCGGTTCTTCGCGTAGCCGTTTATAAAACCCAGGGCTTCGGGGTAATGCTCCAACCCGATCCAATAGCTCTCCCCCTCCCCGGGGCCGGCAACTCCCTCTACCCAGGCAGTGGCCGGATCTTCGTCCATGGCTTTGTCGACATCGTACCGGGAGCGGTATATCCCCTCCTGGGCATCTAATACGGAAGAGGCCCCGTAGCCCGGACCAAAGGATTTGCCCTGGAGCCCGAAGCGCAGCCAATCACCTCTCAGCTCCTCCTGCCCATGCACCGGTCCTATCGTTACTGCCAGTGCCAAAAGAATGGAGAGGCAGATAGGCCTCCCCGCCGACTGGATTCGGTTCAGCATACACAACCTCACTTTTTCGATCTCTTTTTAACCTCGGGGTGAGATTCGACAAACGTTTTTTTCCTCAAAACAGTACTACTGCCCACAATTTATCTAAACTTCCGAAACACATCGCGAACCCCCCGGCGGACCATGCCGGAGACATTGTGCTTCACCTCACGTTTCATCGTGTCGAGCAGGTTGTCTTTGAGGCTTTTTTCCTGTTGTCCTGCGACTTTCTCACGGTCTGTGTCCTGGCTCGCAGCACCGGAGGATGGGCTTCCGCCACCACTACGTGTAAAATTCACCCTTGTCCGCCAAGAATCATCCTTCTGAAAAAAAGCTGCAAAGAGCTCTTTCACGGTCTCTGGCGGTAAGGTCTCGGCGGCCTCGTAATGGCCCGAAGCATCTCCGTACTCAACCAGAAACCCCGGGGCGGACCCGGCCGTCTGAATGAAGTGCTCCCCATCGCTGAGAATACAGTGATCCAGACCCCGGCCCAGTCGATCGATTACCTGATCGATTTCTGCAGGACTTTGGGGTACAAAAATTTTCCCGTTCGAATCCTCTAACTGCATACAATCCTCCTTTGATGCTGCTGTATGGTATAGTATTATTGTACCCCACTATTGAGTATTCACAATCAATTTTTAAAGAGAAAGTGGTTCCACAGACCTTTGGCGAATGATATGACCCTCTGAAGCTGCTTGGGACTGGGTTTGTCTCCAAGGGTGAAGAATACATCCGCCCCGCCCAAAACCGATACCTGCTTGGGGGTAGGTTCGTAGGTAGCTGGACTTTGTCCGGGAGGAACCATCACATGCACCTCAGCCACATCGCCGCCAATGTGCTCAACAAAGTACTTCCGCGGCATGATACTCACGTATACATCGAGTGTTTCAACCTCGGCGGACTGCTGCTCCTCCTGTATTGAATTCAGCATCTCTTCCATGTATATTATCTCCTTAGAAGGTGCTGGTAGTACTAAGTATTACTTTAGATAGAAAAACTAAGTTGAATAGTCAAGTTTATATTGCAATTTCAGTCTAAAAAAATATAATGAACCCATCATGAGCGGAGGTGGAAGCTAATCTTGAATATTGTTATTTACCAGTCGAGCACCGTATTCACCGCTATTCTATTCGAAGGGCTTCCCTTTCTGCTTTTCGGGGCACTTGTAGGGGCTGCGGTAGAAGTCTTCGTGCCCCGGAACAAGATAGTCGGGGTATTCTCTCCCCGTTGGTACGGAACTATTACCGGTGCCTTGGGCGGTTTTATCTTTCCCACCTGTGAATGCGCGTCGGTACCGATAAGCAGCAAACTTATGAGAAACGGAGCGCATCCACGGGCGGTCATAGCTTTTCTATATGCCGCTCCGGTGCTCAATCCCGTAGTTCTCGCCTCCACCTACGTGGCATTTGGCGGCGACCTCCGGATAGTCGCTTTGCGATCAGTGATAGTGGGAGTTACTGCGCTCCTGATGGGGTTTCTCTTTCGTAACAGCGCACTCGACGATATCATGGAATTCACGGAAGTCCATGATGTTCACAGCGATCATACCCATACGGGTGTGGAGCAGCATAAGTTAATTCAGTTGCTGCGCCACACCGCTGAAGATTTTGTTTCCATGAGTGTCCCTTTTCTTATCGGTGCTCTATTCGTCGTGTTGTTTCGCGCTATGCTTGGCTTCGATATCATCTCTGATACCCTGGCGGCGTCGGTTTTTATAGTGCCGGTGATGATGCTCTTGGCCATTCTCCTTTCGGTATGCTCTGAGGCGGACGCATTCATTGCCGCCTCCTTGCGTCAGATTCCGGTGGCCGGTCAGATTGCATTCATTACAATGGGACCGATGATAGACATCAAACTGATCTTACAGTATCACCGCCACTTCAAGAGAGGCATTATCCCTCTGCTTATCAGTATTCCTGTGATTATGGTGCTGGTTACCACTACCGTTCTTTTTATTATTACGAATGGGGAATTGCGCTGATGACTGTTTGGATGCAGGAAAAAATAAGCGGCTTGCAGCAGGTGGCGGCAGTAGTAGTAGCCTGGGCATTACTCATTATGGGGGCAATACTCCTGCTCCTACTCTTTACTCCGCTGTATCCCTACTACCTCAACCCTTCCTTCAAGCCGCTTTCTGCAGCCGCGGGAGTTCTTCTCATGGTATGCGGGGTGCTATTCGCTTTCCGTCCGCTGGCCGGGGTAACTATTCAAACCGCGGTACTGTATATACTCACAATAGCTGCAATGACCAATTCCCTCACTGGTACGATGGTCCTCTACGGATCAATGACTAGGGAAGGTGCTCCGAAAACGGCTGTTGCCTCTACAGATATCGAAGGGGTAGAAAATTCTGAAAGTATTCACAATTCCCCGCGTCGGCAGACCGAAGTCTCTCCTGCGGACACGCATATCCCCATTAGCATTCCCGAGCTCTACCTTTTGACGGGGGCAAACCCACCGAAGGTCGTGTTCGAACCGCTGAAGATACGCGGTCGAATTGTTCGCATTGCTACCTCCGGTGGGGAAGGGCCTCACCACCTTATAGCTCGCCCTGCAATGACCTGCTGTGTTGCGGATGCTATCCAGGTTTTTTTACCTGTCCGGCTGCCGGTAGAACGGAGTAACATAGATCTATCCGATGGGACATGGATCTCCGTGGAGGGGAGCCTCCTTCGAGAGGAGGTGGAGATTCCCGACGAAGAGGTGAAGGGAAAACTTCAGAATATGGTGATCGCCTTCTCCGCAATAGAGCGAGCCTATGTTTTCGAAGCTCACACGGTGGAGATAGCAGAGGCTCCCGCCCAGCCCTACGTAACCTTTTTCAATGAGCAGCCCCCTTTCTCTTACTAAAAGATGTACATCCAATAATGTCTGAGGAGTTAGGGTGGGGGGGCTCTATATACCCAAAACCAGTCACCGGGCGGAATATGTAAAAGAGCTTGACAGGGTTAAGGAAAAAAGTTAATCTACATTAACTTTCAATGTGTTTTTCCAGATACTTTGGCTCTGATGGAGAACACACAGTCCTATCATAAAGGAGAACACATATGTGTATAGCACTGGCAGGGGGAGTGAAGAGCATTGAGAAAAAGTACATGAACCTCATCAAAGACCACGGTTTTAAGGTAAAATCCTTCAACAAGGTTGTTCCGGATATGCGTAAGAAAATCGAGCAGGTCGACGCCGTTGTCATTTTTACCGGAACAGTGAGTCACAAAATGTCTAAGCTATGTAGAGAGGTGTGCAAAAAGAAAAACATCCATTTGGAATATGTTCATTCCAGCAGCATGTCCCAATTGGAGAAAGTCGTTCTCGAAATAAAGAAAGAATAATGCCATCAGGTAGAGGTTTGAATAGATTTTTCTCTCAGTACTACCGCCGGTTGTAATGATCTGCCGGCGGCTACTCGAGTACTGCAACCCGCCTGAAGGCGAAAGAGACCGTTTCGCCCACGGTAAACACCTCGCCGGGATGGACTTGCGCCCGTATCCGCATCTTTCCGGCGGCAATTTCGTACATGATATGGGCACCGCGGTAGATGCGTTTTCTAATTACCCCTCGGGCCGTCTCTTCCTCGCCCCTCTCCTCCGGCACTGCATCTTTCTTGTAGAGCTCCACCTCCTCGGGACGGACCGCACAGACAACCCTCCGCGGCCCTTCGCTTACTCCACCGGGATTTTCCGCACAGATGCCGAGTCCCTCCCCGAAGCATAGTTTTCTGTCCCCCTCCGCCACCTCAGCTGTAAACAGGTTGTTTGTGCCGACAAAATCGGCGACGAACTCGGCCCGGGGCTGTTCGTAGATCTCCTCCGGTCTACCGATCTGCAGGAGCCGGCCCGCGTTCATGACCGCGATACGGTCGGCCATGGCCATAGCTTCGGTCTGGTCGTGGGTCACATGGATGACCGTCAAATGCAGCTCCTTCTGTAAGTTTCGAATTTCCTCCTGCATGTTCTCGCGAAGCCGGGCATCGAGATTTGAAAGGGGCTCGTCGAGAAGGAGGAGGTCCGGGTTCATGACGAGGGCCCTACCGAGGGCGACCCTCTGCTGCTCCCCCCCGCTCAGCTCGTAGGGACGGCGTTCTTCCTTCCCCTCAAGTTTCAGCAGCCGCATGATGCGCTCCAGCTCCTTCCGGGTGTAGTCCTTCGACCGGCCCCGCATCTTGAGGGGATAGGCGATGTTGCGAGATACCGTCATGTGGGGCCAGAGGGCGTAGTGCTGGAAGACGAAGCCGATGTTGCGAGCCTCCGGAGCCGTATCGGTACCCCCTTCGCCGCTGAAAACGATACGGTCGAGCAAGCGGACTTCTCCCCGGTCGGGCCGCTCGATCCCGGCGATGCAGGAGAGGAGGGTACTCTTTCCGCAGCCGCTCGGTCCCAAAACCGCCAGCATCTCGCCGTCGTAGACTTTTAGAGAGAGGCCGTCAATTGCCCTTGTGGGACCAAAGTGCTTGTACAAGTCGTCTATCTGTAGTTTTACCATAGTTGATCCTTTTCGTTCCTCCCCGTATGAGGAGGTGACCGGAGAATATCAGGAAAATAATGAGGATAGCGAGGGCCGAGGTCATCTCGAGCCCGTACTCTTCCGACTGCATGCCGAAGAGCAGCACTCCCAGGGTCTCCTGTCCCGAGGAGTAGAGCATGAGGGAGATAGGAATTTCCCGGAGGGCCACGAGAAAGCTAATGAGAAAGCCCACCTTCAGTCCCGGCAGTATGGCGGGAAGGGTTACGGAGAGAAAGGCCCGCAGCGGACCGGCCCCGGATACCCGCGCCGCATGCAGGAGAGCTGTGTCATGGCCCTGAACGAGACCGGTGACCTGCTTCATGATGATGGGAATGAAGAGCACCATGTAGGTGACAATGATGGCCCACGGACCACCGTAGATATGCAGCGGCCCCCTGTTCCAGGCGAGGATGGCCGCCACGGCGAGGACGATGTTGGGAAAAGCCATCGGCCACCCGGCGACCGCCTCGAGCAGTCGCGAGGCCTTGCTGCGGGCGCTGTGGGCGAGGTAAGCTGTCGCCCCGCCGATAATACTCGCAGCCGTTGCGGCGACAACCCCGAAGGTGAGGCTGTTGCGTAAGGCCCGCATTGCCCTTCCCCCCGTTTCCAGGAGGGCCTGATAGTTGCCGAGGGTGAGGTAGCGCCACTCGAGGGGCAGCCCCCAGCGCTTGAGAAAGGATGAGACGAGCATCACCGCGAGGGGAAGCAAGACTGTGAGACCGAGAAAGAACATCACCGCTGCGCTTACCAGGAGGCGTCGACGCCCGAGCTTGACGGCCGAGTGCCGCGTCTCCCCCCTGTCTGTCGCCCCGCTCCGTGCTGTGCTGTTTCCCCGGAGTACGAAGCCCTGGGACCAAAAGACGAGAGTTGAGATTGCCACGAGAAAGAGTGAGAGGAGCGCGGCAAGCCGGAGATCAAGGGCACTGAGGGAAGAGAAAATTCTGGTGGTGAGGAATTCTCGGCGTACAGGAAGCGCCAGAAGGGCCGGTACGGTAAAGTTTGCCAGGGTGCGTGAGAAGACGAGGAGTCCGGTCGACAGCACGCTCGGTACCATGAGGGGGGCGGTCACATGGATGAAGGTCCGCCATCGCGAAGCCCCGCTGAGCAGCGACGCCTTCTCCAGATCGGTATCCTGCTGCTGCAGGGCGTTGCGAAGGGAGAGAAACATCAGCGGATAGAGGTGGAGGGTCATGACCACCACCACCGCCGTCACCGAATAGTAGGAAACATTGTAGTGCTCGAACTGAAAGAGGGCCCTGAGCATCCGCTCGAAATACCCGTTCCGCCCGAAGAACTGCAGCCAGGCCAGACCGATAATGTAGGGCGGGATGATGAAGGCCACCACCGCGGCAAGTTCGACAACTCGCCTGTAGGGGAAATCCGTCCGCACTACAAGCCAGGCGAGGGCCCCGCCTATGAGGGTGGTCCAGACTGTGACGCCCGTCGCCGCCCGCAGCGAGTTGAGGAAGGCCGGCATTGCACCTGCGAGGGCCTTAGCTGCCTCCGCGAGTGGTCCCGCCGCACCTTCGATGGCCCGCATGGCCGTGCCGGATCCGCCGGAGAAAAAACTCCTGAAGACCAGCATGATCGGGGGGTAGAGTACAAAAAAGAAGAGCACGAGTGCGAGGAGCACGTATGCCCCCCGCAGAAGTGTCTTAGTGTGAAGAAATCGTTTTGAATTCTTCACGGATCTCGTTTTGGTGTTCGGACAGGTACTCCCAGTCGACCTTCGTTGTATTCACCTGCTTCGAAATCCCTCCCGGCAGGGGCACGTCTTCTCGCACGCTCACGAAGCCGAACTTAGTGGTTATCATTTGCGCCTGCTTCGAGATCATGAAGTCGACGAAGGCCCGGGCGATCTTTTCGTTGCCTTCGGGCCTCGCCTCGTTGCGGCTTATGGCGATGGGTCTTTGGATTGCCGCTGCCCCTTCTACCGGCCAGGCTATTTCGAGGGGCGTGGGAAAACCTTCCTTTTTGGCCTTTTTCTTGAGCCGAAAGACCGCGTCGTGGGGGGCTATTCCGGCAAGAAACTCACCCTCCTGGATCTTTGAGGGTACGGCCTTGTTTTTCTTGGTGAGGATGAGGCCGTTGTTGACAAGCTCCTTCTGAAAGGTCCAGTCCCGGTCGAAGACGTCCCAGAGCCCGGCGACTATTGCCAGGGCCGTCGAAGATTGTCCGGGATCGGCGTGGGCGATCCTCCCCTCCAGGGAAGAAGCGAGGAGGTCTTCGTAGGAGTTGGGTACGTCGCCGCCGGTCAGTTCTTCCTTATTGTAGATAATCACCGCATACCGTTCGTTTACCAGCGTGTAGTTGCGGTCCGTGGTAAACTCTTCCTTGAGGGCCGCGACATCTATAGGCGTGTAAGGTTCTAGGGCACCTCGATCATCGAGGGCGTTGTATATGAGCGGGTCTGACCCCCAGAATACGTCCGCCCGGATCTCTCCCGACTCGAATTCCGTCCATACCCGCTGCCGTAGGGGCCCGCAGCCCATGTGCACCAGCTCGAGTACATCGCCGTGGGTCTTTTCGAAGGTGCTCTCGAGCTTATTCAGCATCGTGGATGGGCCGGAGATGTAGACGGTGATCTTTCCCTCGGTCCCCGAGTACGATGCCTTCCTCTCCTGCGAGCCTCCTGCATACAAGATTGATGTTACAGTGAACAGAATCAGGACTGCCCAGATGAGAATACGTAATGTTGGTTTCATACCAAACCTCCCTTGTTGTTCCGTTGCGTGTACAGGCAAATATAAAGGATTGGTTCTATAATATGTGCCAAGTACTACGCTAATGTTAATATGGATTAACATTTATTTTTTTGTATATATACATCATCGAACCACAATACGTCAAGGGTACATGGTCGTCCCGACAGGCCATGCACAGTTTGAAAGGGACAGCATCGTTCCGACAATGCAATTGCTAAAACAATGTAGAGAAGCAGTGTGAAAAACAAGGCTTTCGGAAAAAGTAAATAAAGATGATTGACAGAGTCAAGAATTAAAGTTAATCTACATTAACATATTTTTCTATCCTAAATTAATTAGGAATTGCTAATTCTAAGGAGGTACTATGAAACGTATGCATGTAATCATGCTATTAACCCTTTCGATGTTAGTTCTGACAAGCCCGTTGTATGCCGGAGGGCAGTCCGAAAAGGCGGAAAACACCGGGCAGGAGGAGAAGCTGATCTTTACCGATCAGACAGACCGGGAGGTAAGGGTTACTCACCCGATAAACCGGATAGTGACCATCCCCATTCCCGCCGCCAGTATGATGATCGCTATGGACGGAGGCCCCGAACGGTTAGTCGGCATGCATCCCATGTCAAAAACGGCCCTCGAGGAGGGAATACTCAAAGAGTTTTATCCGGAGGCACTTGAAATACGTAGTGACATCGTAGGTGAAGGCTTCATGCCTAATCCCGAGGCCTTGCTTGAAGTCGATCCTGATATCATCTTTCAGTGGGGCCACCTCGGAATGGATGTGGTTAGCCCATTAGAAAATGCCGGTCTCAACGTGGGACTGCTGCTCTATGGAAGTCAGGAATATCTCGAGGGATGGATTGCGACATTCGGAAAGGTCCTTGGAAAGCAGGATAAGGCCGATCGTATCCTTGCCTGGCATCATTCCACCCTTAAGACCATCACCGAGCAGGTAGAAGAAATTCCAGAAGAGGAGAAGCCAAGGGTGCTCTATTTCCTTAGATATCTCTCGGGTAAGAAGGTAGCGGGAGAAGGTACGTACAACGACTTCTATATCAACCTCGCTGGAGGGGTGAATCCCGCCGGCGATATGAACAGGTTTCCCGATGTAAGCGAAGAGCAGATTATCGCCTGGGATCCCGAGATAATTCTCCTCAATGGATTCGAATCAGATCTCATGCCGCAGCATGTGTACGAGAATGAGAAATTGGCCGACGTGTCCGCGGTAAAGAACCGCCGGGTATACAAGATTCCCCTCGGAGGGTACCGCTGGGATCCCCCCAACCAGGAATCACCGCTTATGTGGAAGTGGCTTACCATGGTATTCCATCCCGACCATTTCGACTGGGAGCTGCGAAGCGAGATTGCCGAAAACTACGGATGGATCTATGGGCACACTCCAACGGAGCGGCAAATAGACGGCATACTCCGAATGCCCATGAATTCCGGCTCTCAGGGATATAAGCGTTTCGAATAATAAAAGGACTGAGAGAATGAATAGAGAGACAGGAGGGGCGGCTGCGAAGGAGAGCGCGGGGACCCACGAGGGTGTAGAAAACAGGAGGGCCTCAGATGCGAGGCTGATCATCTGGGTACTCCTCGCGGCGCTTCTTCTACTCACCACAATCATATCTGTTGGAATAGGCCGCTATTCAATCTCACTTAGCCGTGTGGTAGGCATTATTGTTTCGCGCTTTGTTCCCCTGGAAGTCTTCTGGAGTTCCACCGATGAACGGGTGGTCATGTTAATCCGTACTCCAAGAATTCTTCTTGCGCTCTTTTCCGGAGCAGGGCTTGCCTTGAGCGGTGCCGCTCTCCAGGGGGTTTTTCGAAACCCCCTGGTAGGGCCTCAGATTATAGGAGTTACCACGGGAAGCGGGTTCGGAGGTGCCCTTGGAATATTGTTCTTTGGGAGTCAGTTCATGACTATGGGCTTCGCCTTCCTTTTCGGTCTTACATCAATAGCGCTTGTGTATCTTATGAGTCGCTCTAAAGGCCGCTCCCCCGTGCTGATGCTGGTTCTTTCGGGGGTAATAGCCAGTGCCTTTTTCAATGCCCTTACTTCGCTCATTAAATATGTGGCGGACCCGTATGACAAGCTTCCGGCCATCGTTGTATGGCTGATGGGCAGTTTCTCTACCGCCACCTATCAACAGTTTTTTATAACCTTGATGCCTATCTCAGTCGCCGGCATCTTTCTCTTTCTCATTCGCTTTCGTATCAACATAGTGAGTCTCGGTGAGGAGGAGGCAGAGGCAATAGGAGTACATACCGATCGAATACGGTGGATGATTCTCATCGCTGTGACCATCGTAACAGCCGCAGTGGTTTCAGTAGCGGGAGTCGTCGGGTGGATCGGCCTGGTGGTTCCTCATATCGCCCGTATGCTTGTGGGCCCCGACCACAAGAAACTACTGCCGGCATCGGCTCTAATCGGCGGTATCTATACCGTATGGATCGACAATATCGCACGGGCGGCAACAGCATCGGAAATTCCCCTGGGGATAATCACCGCGATTATCGGAGCCCCGGTTTTTGGGTACCTGTTGAAGAAGACTCAAGCGAGAGGATGGAAACATGATTGAAGCAAAGCAGATAGGTTTCACCTATGGAAACGATGAATTCGTATTTAGAAATCATTCGTTTCAGACAAAACAGGGAGAGATAATGGCGATTCTCGGCCCGAACGGCAGAGGGAAAACAACTCTTCTTAAATGCATCATGGGGGTTCTTACCCCTCAGGAGGGAGAGGTGCGTATCGACGGTGAATACGGCTATGTGCCGCAGCACAGTATGAGTGTATTCTCCTATACGGTGCGCGACATGGTAGTTATGGGGCGGGCCCGGTACATACCGCTGCTCTCCTCTCCTAAGAGACACGATTACCAAGTCGCCGATTCTATTATAAACATGATGAATCTCAGTAGATTCGAATCGCGCTATTTTACCGATCTTTCTGGGGGAGAGCAGCAGCTCGTCCTTATAGCTCGGGCCCTTGCGTCGGAGTGCAGCATACTGATACTCGACGAACCCACCGCATCTCTGGACTTCAAAAATCAGGCGAGGGTCCTCCGGACTCTTAAGAAACTCAGCAGGGAACACGGGATTAGCATTGTATTTACAACTCATTCACCAAATCATGCGGCCCACCTCGCCGATCGGGTGATGCTCATGTATTCGCAAAACGACTTTCTATTCGGGGCGGTGGATGAGGTTATGGCGGATGGCCAGCTCGACAGGCTGTACGGGCTGGAGATAAAGAAGCTCGAATACATCCACTCAGGTGGAGCAGGGCGGGCTATAGTGCCTGTCTTTAGTTAATAAGCACACAAGGAGAAATTATGAACAGAATAGGAGTCCTCTATTCGGGGATAAGCTTTCAACATCAGACTTTAAATAGTCCAAAGTATCGTGGGTTGTTTATGCCCATAGATGTGTATGATCTGCCCTCAATCGATTTGCGGGAATACGATGCGATCATTGTCCCACGTTCAGTAGATCAGGTTGCCTTGAACGACTACAGGAGGGTGATTCGAGAATTCCTTGACATGCCGGGGATTCTCGTAGTGTTAGGTGACTACAACGGAGACTGGCTGCCGGGCTGCCGGCCCGGTGGCTTTACCCCCGAAGACGACGAACCTCTTAACAAAATACAAGAACACCCGGTTCTGGTGGGGATCGAATCGGCTGACCTCCACTGGCACAAGGGGATAAACGGCCTCTGCAGTCACGGTCATCTTTCCCCGCCCAAGGGGGCTGCGACCATCATTCAAAATGAGAGAGGCGATACCATTCTCTACGAGGACCGGGTAAGTACCCGCGGTGTCATCCTGGCGGGAAGCCAATTTGATCTCTTCTGCCATGCCTTTTCCAATGACCAGGGAGCGGTGCAGGCGCTTAACAACATTGTAAAATGGATCGACGGCGAGGTTGAAAACATTCGTAATGCTCGAAAACGCAAACGAATTGGTGTTATCTACAGTGGCCTCCACTTCCACTACAACCTTTTTACCAGGCCTGAATATGAGGATATAGAACTGATATATATCCGCAGGCTCGGGAATATAGATCTCGAAGGATATGATGTTCTCATTGTACCAAGGGAAAGTAATCAGGAGATACTCTATGCGCAGAGGGCCAAGCTGATACATTACCTCGATCACGGGGGAACGATAATGTCCTTCGGTGAGGTGGTAATTCCCTGGCTTCCGGGGCTGGTATGGAGTAAAAAGCTTCCAAAGGTCTCGCTACCGGAAAATGCCGATTCTGACTATATTCCCGGTACAGTCCATACCGATACATTGCAAATCGAAGTTCCCGAACACAGCATCTTCAATGGAATTGGCCTCGAGGACATGCGCTGGCACTTCCATGGCGTCTTCGCTCCCCAGCCGGGTCAGCAGACCCTCCTTTCCAACAGAGAGAAGGGAGCCGTAGTTTTACTCGACGAGAACTCTTTTAGTGGGACCGTGCTGGCCACTACCCTCGACCCGGAAGAGCATGCCGGCTTTGGCGTGGTTACGATAACGGAAAAATTTTTACAGCGCTGTATCGAGTGGGCACGGAGTAGAACCAAACATGAGGTGTATGCATGAATATTATGATAGAAACAAAGGCGATACAAACGCTGCTCTACGGGACCCTTAGCTGTCAGTGTCCCGTCACTCCTAAAACCGAAAAGGCCTGGGTCGGCCGGTGGAGGGAAATATCGGGTGAGGAGATTACCCCGATAGAGCCTTTCATGAGAATTGCCGATGCCAATCCGCATAAGACACCTATGCATATCTTTGTAGATTTCTGTACTTTTTCGAAGGAAAATCCTGACGATTTCACCATTAGCCAGGATGATGCGCTTCGGTATTTCAGCTCTGTATACCATTTCGACCGTATCCTTGATGCTTTCAACCCGCTCTCGGTCTTCGATTCGCCGTCTCATTTGGTCGGTCACATGCTGTTGCCGGTAAAACTTGAAGAAAAACCCTCTTCCGAGGACTTGGAATGCAGCTTTTC
>CAZWDV010000071.1:6817-14728 GCA_964632675.1 uncultured Sediminispirochaeta sp. | reverse complement strand
ATCAAAATCTTTAAGCTAAGTTGCTCATCTTAAACAAAATGTGAGAATTCTAAATTTGAAATTTTTATTAAAAATTTCAAATTTAGAATTGCTGGAAAGAAACTGTCAAATAGGCGGCTTGGATAAAATGGCGAATTGTTGTATATTTCAGTCAGGTTATAAATTACAGGTTATTATCTATGAGTAAATTGAAATACAAGATTGTTGCGGTTGCTGTGCTGCTGACCGCCGGGCTTTTATTGGTTATAAGCGGATGCAAACCAAGCCCGCCCCAGAGTATATCCGCGACCGATTTTGCCCTCGGTACCACCTGTTCAGTGAAGCTTTACGGCTCGAAGTACAGCCAGTATCTTGAACCGGCGCTGGCGATTGCTTCGGAAATCGAGGCGCAGATGAGCACGCATACCGAGGACTCTGAAATAGCGCATATCAACCGCCAGGCCGGCCGGGTGGCCGCGACGGTATCGGAGGAGACTTTTCAGCTTGTTCGGCGGGCCAAAAAATTTTCCGCGCTTAGTGATGGCATTTTCGACCTGACCGTCGGACCATTGGTGGAGCTGTGGGACATCGGTTCAGGCGAAGAGAGTGTTCCACCGCAGGATGCCCTTTCGGCAGCCCTTCAGAAGGTGAATTTTAAGAATGTCCAACTGATAGAGGCTGATGCAGCGGAGAGTAAGGCGCCGCAGGTATTTCTTCAAAATGAGGGAATGCGGATAGATCTGGGGGGCATCGCCAAAGGATACGCGGCCGACCGGATGGTAGAGTACCTGCAATCTAAGGGCGTAGAATACGGCATTGTGAATCTAGGCGGTAACGTGTATGCCTTTGGAAAAAAACACAATGATAGTAAATGGAAGATAGGGATACAGTCTCCGACCGATGAGCGCGGAAGGTATATCGGCGTAATCGAGTTGATCGATAAAGCGGTGGTGACATCGGGGAAGTACGAGCGCTACTTTATCGAGGATGGACGACGGTACCACCACATTCTCAGTACGGAAGACGGGTATCCTATAGAAAACGGCTTGGCCAGTGTTTCGATTGTCGCAGCCGATGCAACCGCGGCCGATGCGCTCTCGACGCTGGTTTTCGGACTCGGCCTTGAACAGGGTTTAGAGTTTACCGAACAGAGAGAAGGGGTCGAGGCAATATTGGTTACGGAAGAGAACACCGTTTTTACCACAACGGGGCTGCGGACTGCATTCGAGCTGACTGATAAGGATTTCAAGCGGGGGGAGAGCAGGGCGCTGCTCAGCCGCCGTTAACGCGGAGATGTTCCGGTACTGCCGGCAGCATTTTTGCCAATTTGCGGGCACGGACACTCATATTGTGCTGCAAACCGAGTACTTTCCAGGACAGATGGTAGGCCAGTCCCATTAGCTGCTGGTAATAGAGTACCGGTGTTTTATGCCGGCCGCTAAAAGCCTCCAGGTTGGCGTGGCAGAGCGGGCAGGGAGTGATAATCAGGTCTGCTCCAGATTCTTCGGCCTCCGAAAATATTCCGTCTACCAGTTTCGCCGATGTGGTCGGCTGGTAGAGAGAGGAATGAAATCCGCAGCATTGGTTTTTTTGGGGAAAGGGCACCGGCTCAGCCCCAAGGTCTGCTATCAGGGTTTCGAGACTGTGTGGATTCCAGGGACTCTCCTCGCCGGAGTATTCCTTCTGAATGTCCCTAGGGCTGTACAAATGACAACCGTAAAAAGGTGCCACCTTGAGACCGGTCAGCGGTCGCCGTACGTGCCGCCGTATTTCGCTGCGGCCGATATCCTCCATTAAGACATATAGAAAGTTGCGCGGACGACTGGTGCCCTGAAAGCGGCGTTTCTGCGAATCCAGGCGCAGATTGATTTGTCTGAGCACCTCCTCCTCATGAGTAAGGGTATAGTGGGCTTCGGACAGTACGTACTGGCAGGTATTGCAGATCGTAACCATATCGAGCTGCAGCCTTTCGGCAAAGGTAAAATTACGGGCGTTCAGTAGCAGCGACTGAAAGGGATTTCGGTCTTGCAGATGGGCGCCGCCGCAGCAGGATACTTTGTCGAGTTCGATCAGCTGAATCTCCATATGTGCTGCTACCGCATGCAGCGACTTGAGAAGTTCCGGTTCGGCCATCTTGGGGTTACAGCCGGGGTAAAGGGCATAGCGTTTCATTGGCTGTTCCTCATTAATTTACGGATCTGCTTGTAGGCTTTGCTGCGCGGCTTGAATGGATTCAGTCCCACCTTGCCGGGGAAAATCATTTTTATGCCGCGCACCCCCATTTTAAAAAAACCGCCTCTGAGAGCATAGAGGGCCAGGGGAAGCTCATTCAAAAGCCCGTTCAGCAAAAGGTTCAGCTGAAATCCGCGGGTATGTCGTATTCGGCTGTTTTTAGAATGTGCCCCAGCCAGGAACACCTCCGAATGCAGGCGGCTTATTTTGGCAAATGGATTTATCTGTTTCGGACAGACCTCGCTGCATTTTAGACATTTGATGCATTCCCATACTCCGCTTTGCGGGCGGGCCACTACTTTGAGACGCCCCGCGGCAGTGTCGCGGGGATCATGGATGAAGCGGTAGGCCTTTGTAATAGCGGCGGGGCCGAGAAAATCGGATTGTACCGGCACAACCGGGCACACGTAATAACAGGCGCCGCACTGAATGCAGTAGTCGGCATCAGCGGCAGAAGCCGAACTTGAATTAAAAAAGCGCGTCTCAAAGGGTACTGCCGCGGAACTGCGGCTAGTTATGTTTTCGTTCGGTAGCAGATAGGGGGTAACCCCTGCGTGTTTTTCCCAGAACTCGGTCATATTGCTGACTAGGTCGTGGATGACTTTGTTCTCATCGAGGGGAGTAACTATAAGCACTGCACCGAATTCGGCGGTAAGCGTTCTCACCGGAGTGCGGCAGGCTAAGACGGGTTTTCCGGACACCTTCACCGCACAGGAGCCGCAGATGCCGTGGCGGCAGGAGCGGCGATAGGTGAGAGTCGGGTCTATTTCAGTCTTGATGCGTTCAAACAAGTCCAGTAGCTGATCATTGACTTTATACTCCAGTGTGTAATCGGTGAAATAGGCGGAGGTGTCCCGATAGGGATCGAACCTGCGAATTCTAAGGGAAACCTTATCCATGCCGTTCCTCCGGAGCCAGATTTCCGCTGACTACCGTTTTAGAGCCGAGCCGGCCCTCGCCTGCATCGAAACTAAATAATGAATGAACCCGCCAATGCAGATCATCGCGTTGGGGGTAGTCCGTGCGGTGATGGGCCCCGCGGCTTTCGGTTCTCCCGAGGGCACTTTCAATGATGGCGGTTGCGTAAAGCAGAATATTTTCAAACTCCAGTGCTTCCTGCAGTTCGGTGTTGTAATAGGGAGTGGTGTCATGCAGTTTACTCTGCCTGAATTCACCGGCAATTTGATACACACGGTCTCTGGCATTACGCAGATTGTCCGCATCTCGAAAGATTCCCGATCTCAAGGTCATCTCCGCCCGCAGCTGTGTTCGCAGCGGGTAGAAGCTGTGTGTATGTTCCGGATTGTAGAGGCTCTGCAGGCGTTCAACCGATATATCCGCCGCGTGTTCAGTTAGATTGGGAGCGCTCAGGTGGGCACAGCGAATGTCTTCTGCGACGCTCTGGCCGGCACGGCGGCCGAAAACAAGTGCTTCTAGCAGTGAGTTACCTCCCAGCCGGTTAGCTCCGTGCACACTCACACATGCACACTCTCCGGCTGCATACAGGCCCTGCACAGAGGAAGACGAATCGATTATTACCTGACCCCGCAGGTCGGTAGGAATGCCTCCCATCGAATAGTGCGCAGTCGGGGCAACCCGGATAGGTTGCTGCAGCATGTCCTCACCCTGTAAGGTGTGGGCCAGGTCATACAGCTCCGGCAGTCGTGAATGGATGTGCTCTGCACCAAGGTGGCGCAGGTCGAGGTAGACACCGTCCCTATTCGGCCCGGCCCCGCGCCCCTCCAGTATTTCGGTTTCACAGGCGCGGCTGACAATGTCCCGGGGGGCCAGCTCGAGACGCTGCGGCGCATATCGCTGCATAAAACGTTCGCCTTCAGAGTTCAGCAGAATACCGCCCTCGCCGCGGGCCGCTTCGGATATCAGTATGCCCGAATCGGCTAAACCGGTCGGATGAAATTGAACGAATTCCATGTCCTGCAGCTGCAGCCCTGCGCGTAGCATCATTCCCAGGGTATCTCCGGTGTTGGCGTGGGCATTCGATGTGCGGGCAAAGGCCCGGCCGTATCCGCCGCCGGCAAGGATTATCGCCGACCCTGCCAAGACATGCAGATCGGAGTTTACCAGATTCAGTGCCGTTAAACCGTAGGCTGTGCGATCGGTGGGCCGGTACAGCAAGTCGAGGGCATACCATTCAGAGCGGAACTGTACGCCCTGGTGGAGGGCCTGCTCGTAGGTGGCCTGCAAACAGGCCAGACCGGTACGGTCTTTTACAAAACAGGTGCGCGGATGGCTCTGTGCTCCGAAGGGCCGCTGGGAAATCAGCCCGTCATCGGTGCGGTTGAAAAAAGCACCCTGCGAGTCGAGCCGGCGTATGACCGCCGGAGCCGCATTACAGAGTACTTCTACCGCATCATGATCGGCTAGATAGTCGCTGCCGATAATGGTGTCGTGCAGATGCTGTGCGGGAGAGTCGGTATACAAGGCGGCATTTATCCCCCCCTGTGCAGCTCCGGAATGGCTGCGCAGGGGATGAACTTTGCTGAGGACAACGGTCTTCAATCCGGCCTTCGAGGCTTCGAGTGCGGCAGATATGCCGGCCAGACCGGCTCCGAGTATTACTACATCCCAATATTCTATTTTTGTATGCATATGCCGCTGCTCCTAGAAAATCGGATGGTCCTGTTCTATTCTCTGCGCCACCAGCTCCGAACCAATCATTGCCATCGGCATGCCGATACCCGGTTGTGTATAGTGGCCTCCATAGTACAGATTCGGCACCTTCCGATTTATATGGGAGGGGCGAAAAATTGCCGTCTGAAAGAGGGTGTGTGCCAGACCGAGGGCGGTACCGTAGGCCAGGTTGTTATGCTGTTTAAAATCACGTTGAGTATAGATATGCTGTACTTCGATATAATCCCGTATATTGGTATCCAGCAGGGATTCAAAATGATCTAAGATTTTCTGAGAATATTTACGGCGGACTTTATTAGTGTCCTCGAGGTAAGGAGATACCGGAATAAGTAAAAATAGATTCTCACCATGTTCAGGGGCGAGTCCGGGGTCGGTACGACTGGGACAGCCAATATAATAACTCGGGTCGTCCGGCCAGACCGGTCGATCGAATATCTCAGTAAAGTTGTGGTCCCAATCCTGTGCAAAGTAAAAGTTATGGTGTGCAAGCTGGGGAAGCTTCTTTTTTATTCCGAGATACATGAGGAAGGTCGCTGGAGCGATTACCCGCCGTTTCCAGTAACTATCACGGTAATTCCGTATCTCCGCATCCAGAAGCTCGTGTTCCACATGCTGATAGTCGGGGGTAGCCAGAACGATGTCTCCGAAAATAAAACTGTCACCTGTGGACACCCCGCGGGCCCGGTTACCCTCGACGGCGATTTCATCTACGCGATGGTTGAAGAAAAACTGAACACCGCGGTCGAGACAGTTATTATACAGTGCGTCAATAAAGCTTCCTATTCCGCCCCGGGGAAAACGAATACCCTGGGACAGATCGACATGTCCCATGAGCGAATACAGAGCCGGGGTTTTCTTCGGACTCGAACCTAAAAATACTGTATTAAACTCCAACACTTTACGGGCCTTATCGCTATTAAAAAAGCGACGAACATAATTGTCCAACTTCGAGAAGGCATTCAGCCTCAAACCGTTTTTTATAATGACAGGATCGATAAAATCGGTCGGCTTTAGATAATCTTTATACAGAAAATGGTTGAGGGCGATGTCGTATTTTTGCGAGGCCTCATTGAGATAGCGGGAGAGTTTCTCGCCCCCCTTCGGCTCAAAAGTGTCAAAGACACTGCGGTTGTGGGCTTGATCGCGGGTGATGTCGATAATATCGTCTTTAGAAAAAAACACACGATACGAAGGATCGAGGTCATAAAGGTGGTAGTTTTCTTCTATCGAACTGCCGACCAGCTGAAAATAACGCTCAAATACCTCCGGCATGAGGTACCAGGTGGGCCCCATATCGAATGTATAACCCCCGCTGCGGTAGACCCGGGCTACGCCCCCCGGACGGTCGTTCATATCCACTATTTTTACTTCGTATCCACGGTCTGCTAACAACAGACCGGTAGCCATGCCGTGAATACCGGCGCCGACGATAATTACTGTTTTTCGCTTCACAAAGGCAAGTGTAGCTGCGTACTATACTAAAATCAATACGGAGGCATTCAAAAAATGATTTTTAATATTCCCGCTGCAACAGAAATGCGGTAAACTGGCGGATAGCCTCGAGAGCCTCACCATCGGGAAGCCGATCTACCGAAGCGAGAGCTTTGTCTGTGTATGCATGCGCCACTGTTCTGGCACGTTCAATACCCTTCAATTCTTTAGTATGGGAAATGATGCGTCTCAGTCGGCGCCCGTTTTTCGGAGGGCGGGCCAGTTTTTTTTCGAGCAAGCCTTCGTCCGTCTGCAGGGCGAAGAGCAGGGGAAGATTGACTATTCCCTGGCGGATATCGGTGCCGGCGCTTTTGCCGGTTCGCTCTGCTTGATCGGAAAAATCTAATATGTCATCGATTATCTGGAAACCGGCGCCGATATTATAACCGATCTTTTTAAGGCGATGACAGTTACGTTCATCTACACCGCTATTATATGCACCGACGAAAGCAGACAGAGCAAACAAGGCGGCCGTCTTTCCCATAATACGCCGGTGATACTCTTTAAAACTGGTCGAGTAAAATGAAAAAGTGTTGTGTTGGCGAATTTCGCTTTCACAAATCGAGTTGACTAT
This sequence comes from uncultured Sediminispirochaeta sp., assembly GCA_964632675.1. Lineage (GTDB taxonomy): Bacteria > Spirochaetota > Spirochaetia > DSM-16054 > Sediminispirochaetaceae > DSBN01. Next base: position 7,800 of record CAZWDV010000071.1, on the reverse strand, counting down.
ACCGGCAATCCATTGCCCGGTTTCGAGTTCGGTATGCTGCGCGGCCAGTTGAAAACTGCGGGTAAACAGATAGTCACCTAGCAGCACAGCTGTACGGGCATCGTAGCGGGTGTGCAGAGTAGGAATTCCTCGGCGGGTCGGGGCTTGGTCGATTATGTCGTCGTGTACCAGAGTTGCCATGTGCAGCATCTCTACAGCAGCGGCCATGCGGTAGATAATCCGGTCGACGTCTGCAGGGGCCTTTGGATTCATATTGGTATCGGAGTTGGGGCCGAAACGGGAGGCTAAGATAAGCAGGGCCGGGCGCAGCATTTTACCGCTGTTTTCTGTCAGTTCCGATAAAGCATTCCTAATGAATGGGGTACTGGAATCTACCTGTGACCTGATTACCTCCTGTACTTGAATGAGATCTTTAGTTATAGCGATATCGTGATACAGTGTATCAATCATGCAGGGTCCTTCTAATGCACTAATGGGCTCAGAAAACGCCCCCCCCGGTCGGCTGCGCTACTGTCGGTGCAGCTTTTTGAAAGCGGGTCAGCCCGTTGCTGAGCAATAAGTACCGGCCGTATCTATTGCTTGATTTCCGGCTCGCCATCGTAGAGATGGGTTTTCTGGGCCAATCTGGTACTGTTCCACTGATGTTTGAGCCACGGCATAACGTAGTGGTCGAGCCCGAAACCGCGGCCGGCGCCGCCTAACATTACGATCGATGCCATAATATACCACAGAAGCTCCGGGTTTCCCCAGCCCGAAGCGATAAACATAATGCTGAAACCGAGGGACACAACTGCCGCCGGGAAAGTAAATAGTCCGGCGATGAGCGCCAAACCGATGGCGACCTGGCCCAGCACAACAGCAGATTGCAGCAGGAATGCCAATAGCGGGGAAGCACTGAGAATATTCTCAGCAAACCAGGTATAGATACCGAGGGCTTCAATCAGCGGCTCGCCGTATTGGCTGGCAGCTTCGGCGGCACCTTC
>CAZWDV010000071.1:0-6717 GCA_964632675.1 uncultured Sediminispirochaeta sp. | reverse complement strand
CTTCGGCGGCACCTTCAGCAGCTGGACTGGCGGAAGAAGCTGTATCAGCAGCGGCCTGACCGGTTGCCGAACTGGCTGCATCGGCAGCGCCTTCGAAGCTTACGCCGGGCAGCTTAATAGCACCGGTCCACACCTTCGCGAGTCCCTCTTCACCAGCATTCAGCCATCCTTCGGAAATATGCTTAATACCCTCGAACAGCCATTTACCGCCAAGAAACAAGCGCAGCGGTAATGCCCAATATACAGGGATTTTATATGCCAGATGTTCGCCGATGAAGGACCGGCGCTCTTTGATTGTAAAGAACTCATGCTGCAGATACCGCCATACGGCATTTACACCGGCGATGCCGAACAAGTAGTGCAGGTTGATCATGTGTTTCATTGCCATGGCGAACATACCCGACATCGATATCCCGACCACATGGGCTACGCCATAGCGTCCGCCGATACTGACCATGAATCCGTGGTAATTCGGTTTAAACTGTTTCCGTTTCTTGTCTTCAATGGCGGCAATGATGTTTTCCGCGGCCACCTCGCCGGTCTGCAGGGCGGTTTCGATAATTTGCGGAACAGCCTTTTCATCGTGCAGATACCAGATGATGTCGCCCACCAGGTAAACGTTGGAGTGATCGACTGATTTCATCTCTTCATCCACGAGTATACGGCCGCGTTCTCCGACGATATAGCGTTCTTCCTCATCAAAATGACATCCTGACATGCCGTGTATACCTTCTGCAGATGCATAGGAACACTCGCCTTTGGCTGTTTGACCTTTTGTGAGGGGAATTTGGGCGGAGAACTCCGAACCGTGAATACCGCAAGTCCAGATAAAGGTGTCGGTGTCGATGCTGCGTTCATCCGAAAGGTAAACCGAGGTTGCATCTGCTCCGATTACCGGGGCCTCCGTCATTATTTCAGCGCCTTTTTTCTTGAGATAGCGTTCGGCCTTTTTCTGCATTTTAGGAGGAAGAATGGGCAGGATAGAATCGAGTGCCTCCACGATCATCACCCGGACCTCATGTTCTTTCAGATGATACTCGCGGCATAAGGTCTCCTTCCGTTCAAGGATTTCCCCGGCCAGCTCAACACCGGTAAAACCGGCCCCGGCCACAACAAATGTGAGCATACGCCGTCTTTTTTTCTCATCCGGCTCGCGGGCCGCTTCTCTGAAACGGTCTTCAATCTGGTTGCGCAGCCGCATCGCGTCGTCAAAAGACCAGATGGTAAAGGAGTTTTCCTGCACCCCCGGAATATCGAAGAACTCGGGTTCTCCGCCGGCACCGATTACCAGGTAGTCGTAACTGTAGCTGCGCAGTTCGGATTTCATAGAATTGTTATCGAAGTCGATGTCTTTGATAGTATCGGTTACCAGATTTACATCGGTACCTCCGAAAATACGCTCAAAACTCACCTGAACCGATTCTGGTTCCACCCGCGAACCGGCCACTTCATGCAATTCGGTCATGAGGGTGTGATACGGATTTTTATCGATAAGCGTAATCTCTACATTCGGGTTGCGTTTGTATTGCTTGTAAAGCTTTTTAGTGGCAGTAATTCCGCCGTAGCCGCCTCCGAGAACTACAATTTTCTTTTTAGCCATAATATCTCCTTGCGCAATTTTTGCTAAGGTTTTCACAATAACCAGTATTAATCGATCAAAAAAGTAATAACTTACTAATATTATCATAAAAAATAACTATATGTGTGTCAAATGTAAATACTATTCCTTAGAATATTTTTAATGCAGTAATTCTAATTTTGGAAGCTCTATAACTTCCAAATTGCTGTTTTTAATGTTTTTATAGCTGAGATAAATAATTTAGTATTTATAAAAATGATGCGTATCTTGCCGCAAGGGAAGATTTCGTGGATACACTTGGGGGCTGCTTGAGTTTTAGGCAACGCTCTCTTTTATGCTTTGTCGCTATGATTCAACGACTACGCGACCTTTGCCGGCCCGCTTGGCACTGTACATGGATTGATCGATCTTCACCATTCGCTCATCCACATTGGCCGCAGTCGACACAGTTCCTACACCCATTGAACAACTTATCCTTAGCACATGTTCTTCATATTGAATCTGCAGTTCCCGTATCCGGCTGAGAAGATGTTCTGCAGAACCGCGGGCAGTTTCTAAATCACAACCGAATAAGATAACGGCAAACTCATCACCACCGAGTCTGACCAGATAGTCGCTTTTGCGAATATTTTGAATAATTGCTTCTGCAACCGATATTAACACATGATCGCCGGCCTGATGGCCGTAGGTGTCATTGATGGGCTTAAAATCGTCCAAATCCAGGATAATAATGGAGAAACGTTCGGGCCGCAGTTTTTTCAACACATCAAAGGCCTTTCTATTCAAGGCGCCGGTCAGCGGATCGTGCATCGATTCCTGATATACCGCATCGGCCCACTGCTCCATTTTTACCAATTCTGTATAGTATTCCGCCATTTCACGTATAAAAGCAAAGGTTATTGTCAGAAGGAATATTGCAATTCCCAAGTGGGAGAGGATCATAGTTCCCTGATCCAAAATGATCTGAATCACGTCCCGCAACGCCAAAATGGTCATAAACGTGAGGCCGAAGACTATTAGCCGGTTGCGTTCGTCGGATTCCCGGCGATACATCAAAGAGGCATGCATGAGGATAATATAGGGGAGCAGGGAAAGGTTGGCGTACTTATACACCTCGCGGACCTGAAAAATATTCTGCGGAAAGAAAAGAATTATTACAAAACTGAGTGCCGGCAGCAGCATAACCAGTTTAGCCCCCAGATTCAACCGATGGTTATGGTAGCCGAAGAATCCCGGAATAGAGAAGAATATGCCAAAATAGAGTCCTGCCAGGGGAATTTTTTTGAAGATAAAATACTCACAGGGTAGGTAGGGAATATACAGATAGTCAAACAGGTACACGGCCAGACCCAACAGACCGAGCGCCAGGAAGAGCCGGTGTTTGTTTTCGGTTATTATGGTTCGAGCGGTAATGATGAAGATAAGTACGAGTATAACCAGTGCGCCGATAATGAAGGCAACTGCGATATTATTGAAGAAATACAGCAGCAGTATTTTAGGCGAATAAGAGTTACCGCTATGAAAATAGGGGGTCGTGGTTATCCCGATTTCATACAGGCCGTAGCCTCGAATTTCAATTGTGTGCCCGCCGGCATCCATGGATTGGGGAAGTGTAAAGGTATGCGGTGTGTTCCAGCGGTTGGTACGGCCGTTTTGAATATCTCCGATTCTGCCTATCAGCTGCCCGTCAATATACACTGAAAATGCATTTGCATTTATCTCCGGTAGAACCAGCAGCGGAACGGCCAGTTGCGTAGGAATTGAGAATTCAGCACTTAGGGTGTAGAGGCCAATTTGAAATTCGGTAGGATTGCTGCCGGTTTTATAGAGCGGTAGTGAATAGGTTCCCAGCACTTCGTTGTCATACTCGAGTGTCCAGTCCGTATCAACAGAATAAGAATCGGCTGCAGGTGCACGTATGTACCCTGCAAATAGAATGGTGAAACCCGCTATTATAAATGCGGCGGTGTAAAAAAATACCCGCTTCTGTAACAATTGGTTGAGGTTCATGGGATACTTAAGGTTTTACCATAGCTGGTATAAGAAGTAAAACAAAAAATAAATTGCCATGAAGTCACTGTTGAAGTTACCCCTTGAGTTCGGGGAATAGGGCTCTTACCGCCTGTGTGTTGCGGGGATTAATGAAATTTTTGCCCGCATCGGTATACATATACTCGATCGTATCCATATTGGACTGAATAATTTTATATCTGACCATTTTCATAGTCGAGTTTATCATTTGATTTTCCTCGGTAAATGCCTCGGTCAGGATCTGGAAAGTTGCCGGCAGCCATAACGTCGGGAAGAGATTGCGGTAGTTCGGGTCCTGCTGAAATGCGAACAGAGCCGAATTGAGCTCGTACAGCAACTGCTCGGAACTATCCAGGCCACGCTGCTGTATTAGTTCCTCTGCGCCCTGATGGTCGAGCACGATCAGCGCAGAGGTGTACTGATTGTGATCATTATAGAGCATAACCTGGCTAATGAGATCGGTAGAATTGCTGATGGCCTCTTCGATTCCTTCCGGAGAATACTTTTCGCCATCTGTGGAAATGAGAAGAGCTTTGGCCCGTCCGACTACCACTAAAAAGCCGTCTTCATCGTAATAACCGAGATCGCCGGTATACAACCAGCCGTCCTTAATGGCTTCCTCAGTAGCGGAGGGATTTTTATAATAGCCCTTCATGACATTGTCTCCGCGAATCACGATCTCACCCCGTTCTCCAACCGCTGCTTCCACTCCGTTCTCTTTGAGAATACGGCACTCCACACTGGGAGCTACTCTACCGGAACTACCGAACTTGTGGATGCTCGGAAGGTTCGATGAAATGACCGGCGCCGCCTCGGTAAGTCCGTAGCCCTGGTAAATAGGCACCCCGATTGCATTGAAGAACTCCTGCTGTTTTATATCCAGCAGAGCGCCTCCGCCAACGCAGAACTGTATGTGGCGTCCGAAAATACGACGCACCCGTCGGAATACCAGCGTGTCAACCAGTGTATAGGGGAGCACACTAACTGCCTGGGTTGCAAGCGAAGGGCGATTATAACCGTTCCCATGAAAGCGTATGGCATGCTTCAGGCCCCAGTTGAACAGGGATTGGATGAACCTGCCCTTTTCTTTGAGTCCGGAGTTTATCTTTTTCATAAAATTACCGGTTAGGGCGGGAACAGTAAGAAGAAAAGTCGGGTTTGTTTCTTCCAGGTTGACAGGGATATTCCGCAGAATAGCCATGCCGCCCCCGCGAGCATCGACAAAGTAGAGTGAAATACCGCGGAAGAGGGCGGCGTAAATTCCTACTGTGTGGGCAAAGGAGTGGTCACAGGGGAGTATGATCAGGGTTTTGAACCTTGCACGGGGCACCGCAAACATCTTAACCGAATCGAGGCAATTTGTGTAATAATTAAGATGAGTGAGCATGATTCCCTTCGGATTACCGGTTGTGCCGGAGGTGTATGAGATTGTAACCACATCATTCTCACTTATCTCTTCCTCGATTTGCTGCAGCTGTAATTCATAATCTTCGAGACTGCGATAGCCTTCCAGGAGCAGGTCCCGGAAAAGCTCTACATGGGGAGCAGCCTTCTCGCCGGCCAGTTCCCGGAGTTCGGCAATATCGGTACCGTTTTCATCAATAACTATCAGACGGACTTGTTTTGGTTTGAATTGAGCATAGACTCCGGCTATTTTAGAAAGCATATTCTTTGATACAAAAATTCCCCTTGCTTCGGAGTGGTTAATGCGGAAGGGTATTTCCTCAGACTGGAGTTTTATTGAAAGAGGAACCGAAATACTTCCGGCCCACAGCGTGGCGAATTCACTGATAACCCAGTCGGAGCTACCCTCAGCCAGAAGTGCAATAGTATCTTTTTTAGAAAAACCTCTGGCAAGCAGTGCCGCCGCAACTGCCCGGGAATCGCGCAGTACCGTCTGGAAATCTTTTTCCAGCCAGCCTTCATCTGTTTTGCTGGCCACGTACGGAACGTTGTTGAACTCATTGGCGGACCAACGGAGCATCGATAGCATGGTTTTTCTCATTGATAATCCCTCGTTTCTATTGCTGTACTGAAACTATAATAGATTGGAAATAGGGTGTCTATATGCTATAGTAAAGCTATAAATAACCTGAGTTCTACAGGGAGGCGGAATGAGTTTTTTAGATTTAGTTACCAGAAATAGAAGTTATCGACGGTTTGATGAAAAAGTGCGAATACCGGAGAGTGAACTGCAAGAGATGGTCGAAGCAGCCCGGCGGGCAGCTAGTGGTGCCAATTTGCAGCCCCTGCGGTATCATTTAACGGCGGACAACGCCGAAGCTGACAACTTGTTTCCGCTGCTCAAATGGGCCGGTTACCTGAGCGACTGGGACGGCCCCGAAAAAGGAGAGTGCCCTACCGCATATATTACCGTCGTGCGGGACACGCAGGTAAAAGACGTGGCCTCTAAAATCGATGCCGGCATTGCGATGCAAACGATACTTCTTCGCGCCGTGGAAAGTGGGTACGGCGGCTGCATTTTTGCATCGATCAACCGGGACGAGTGGGCCAAGGTAATCGGCTTGGACAGCCGCTATGAAATAATGAACGTAATCGCCCTGGGAGTTCCCGTTGAACAGGTGGTCTTAGAAGAGGCTGCGAGCCAAGAAGATATAAAATATTATCGGGATGATTCACAGGTACATCACGTGCCGAAGCGAAAACTCGGTGACCTGCTGGTATAAACTTAAGTTAGTCTAAATTTTTGCACCAGGGCCGACCATTGGGAATGCCGGCCTGCGGCTTCCCCCGATTCTCATCACCATGCTCACAACCGTGCTTGGAATGTTGCCCATCGCCCTGGCTATCGGCGACGGCACCAACATTATTCAGCCCCTCGGTATCGCGGTGTCCGGCGGGCTGTCGGTCTCGACCCTGTTCACTCTGTTCGTGGTGCCGACTATTATTTATCTGTTCAAAGTGGGAGCTAAACAGGAGAGCCTTTATGAATAAAAAATATATTGGATTTTGGGGTTTGATTTGGCTGTGTTTGGCAGCGGCGCCCGGGTTGGCCCAGAGTGCAGACATCGGGGCCGCCGGCGCCGGGGAGGGCGGGGCGCCTCTCGTTTTGGGCCCCGCCGACGCATTTCAGCTGGCCTATCGCC
>CAZWDV010000070.1:0-15107 GCA_964632675.1 uncultured Sediminispirochaeta sp. | reverse complement strand
GGTTCATAAAACAGGCAAAACAGTCTAAATAGGTACGCATATAGGCCGGCCGCTAGCGCTTGTCCGGCTCTGCGCCGGCATCCGCAGCCGCACCGGCATCGGCCCTGGCAGCTCCGTTCTTCTCTATGTATGCGAGTATATTATCGACAACCTTACGCATCGCTGCGGATGAGATACTCTCCGGTTTCTCCGTGATGTAGTGATAGCCCTTGTCCTCGGCTTCCATCAGGGCCTGCTCGATCGGAATAGCCCCCAGGAAGGGAACTTCCATCTCTTCCGCCGCCAGCTTACCGCCGTCTTTCCCAAACAGGGGCGTCTCTTTGCCGCAGTGTGGGCAGATAAAACCGCTCATGTTCTCCACCACTCCCAACACAGGAATGTTGAGCTGTTTCGAAAAATTGATGCTCTTCCTGGAATCGAGAATCGCCACCTGCTGCGGGGTGGTAACTACCACGCTTCCGTCCATCTCCGGCAGCAACTGGGCAACCGTCAGCGGCTCGTCACCGGTACCCGGCGGGGTATCCACCACCAGGTAATCGAGTTCGCCCCAGTTCACATCGGCCAGAAACTGTTTGATAACACCAATCTTCAGAGGTCCGCGCCAGATTACCGGGGTATCCGGGCCGTGGCCGGCCATCGAAAGACTCACCACTTTTAGGTTCTTCAGCACACTGAAAGGCTCAATACCGTCGTCGTAAGAGACCAGCTGAGCATTGTCCGCCCCCAGCATTTTTGCCACGTTGGGTCCGTGCAGGTCGGTATCCAGCAGACCAACCGTATACCCTTTCTCTGCCAGAGTAAGCGCAATATTCACAGACACGGTGGTTTTACCCACCCCGCCCTTTCCGCTCATCACCAGCAGCTTATGGGTGATGCCGGCCATACGTTCTTTCAGACGGGCATCCTGGGCCTGTCTATCTTCATTTTGAGAAGCCATGTCTTATCCTTCCTTGATGTTGTTCCATACCGATTTCAGACGATCGGCAATATCATCGTTAAAACTACATGCGTAAGGTTTTAAATCCGCAACCGAATCAACGATCCGCTTGTCATACGGGATGTCACCAAGATATCTAATTTTCTTCTCTGAGGCAAATGATCGCAGCTCATCCGCCATCTCCGAATTGATAGTGCTTTTATTAATCACCATCCCCACCGGAATATCGAAGTGCATCGCCACGTCAATGACCCGCTTTACATCATGTACGCCGGCAGTGGTGGGTTCGGTGACCAGCACTACCATATCCACGCCGGTCATAGCGGACATCACCGCACAACCGGTTCCCGGTGGCCCGTCAATCACCACCCAGTCACTTTCGCGGCCCTCGCCGACTGTACGGGCCTTCGACCGCACCTGCTGCACCAGTTTACCGGAGTTTTCCTCGCCGGCAAACAGATGGGCGTGCACCATCGGGCCGAACTGGGTATCCGAAATGAACCACCGCCCGGCATCGCTGGTGCGAAAGCTGAAGGCCTCGGTCGGGCATACCAGCCCGCAGACCCCGCAGCCCTCGCAGGCCACCGGATCGACCGCCGCCACTCTGTCCACTTGGGCCGCTTGCGGCACCATACTCAGAGCATCGAAGCGGCAATGCTCCACGCACAGGCCGCAGCCATTACAGGCCTCGGCGTTCACCTCGGCAATGCGCCCGCCCTTGAACTCGTGGGTCTCCTGTACATCCGGGGCCAACAGCAGGTGCAGGTTGGCCGCATCCACATCGCAGTCGGCAAACACCGCGTTTTCCGCCAGACAGGCCAGTGAGGCGGACACAAACGTCTTGCCGGTGCCGCCCTTTCCGCTGAGAATTACAATCTGCTTCATTTTTCGCGGCCCTCCTCGGCATCACTCGCGGCCACTATCGACTCGATGCTGCGGAACATCGCCTGAAAGCTGGTGCGAAACTCGGGGTCGGCATCCACAATACTCTCGCCGCGGGCGTAAAACTCGGCTATCCGGCGGCTGTAGGGAATGCGCATCAGTACCGGGATATTTTTCTGCCGGCAAAAGGCCTCCACATCGCTGCGGCCGATGTCGGCGCGGTTGATCACCACGCCCATCGGCATATCCAGGTCGGCCAGCACCTGTACCGCCAGCTCCAGGTCGTGCAGGCCGAAGGGGGTGTTCTCAGTGACCAACAGGCTGAAATCGGCGTCTTTGACCGCCGTAACCATCGGGCAGGTGGTGCCCGGCGGCGAGTCGATAATCACCGGGCCGCCCTCAATTCCGCCGCCCCGGCGCTTGACCGCTCTAATCAGGGGCGGGGCCAGCACCTCGCCGCTGTTCAGGTCGCCGTACAGCAGATCGACCCCCGGCACCGCTGCCGACACCAATTTACCGATGGCCCGGGGCACTTCGCTAATCGCGTTTTCGGGGCACACGATCTTGCAGCCCCCGCAGCCGTGGCAGAGATTGTCAAAGACCAGTACCTTGTCCTTCAGACGGGCCAGGGCACCGTACTCGCAGAAGGCGCTGCACTTGCCGCAGGCGGTACATTTGTCCGGGTCGATGCGGGGTACCGGGATGGAAAAATCCTCGCTGTGCCGCTCGCCCACCTGCAGAAACAAATGGCTGTTCGGCTCCTCCACATCGCAGTCCAGCAGCCGTACTTGCTCTTCCAGGGCCCGGGCCAGCCCCACCGCGACGGTGGTTTTGCCGGTGCCCCCCTTTCCGCTGGCTACTGAAATCGTCATACTCGCCAACCCCTATGCATGCCGGGCCGGACCGGTCGGACCGCCGGTTTTTTCGAACTCGCCCTTCAAAAAGGCCTGCACCGCCTGTTCTACGGTTCCGGCGGCGTCGGGATACACCTCCACACCGGCGGCGTTCAGAGTCTTGAAGGCGTTTGGCCCCACCTGTCCGGTCAGAATCTTCTGGACCCCTTTTTCTGCCATATACTGGCTGGTCTGCACGCCGACCCCGCCGACTCCTGCGGCAAACCGGTTGGCCTCGAAACTGTATTCACCACTGTCGGTATCGTAAAACGCAAAATAGGCGCAGCGGCCAAAACGCGGGTCGACATTCGAACTGCGGTATTCTCCCTGCGAACTGATACATATTTTCATGTAGATATCTCCTTGGAATATTAATATTTTTATAAGGTCTCAATCATAGTAGCGGGTTTTCACCGCTTAAACGGCCGGCGGCGCTGCGCCGGAGAGGCGGGCTACTGCTGCCCGCAGTCTCCGTGGGCGTGGTCGCCGCTGCCGTGGGTGCCGTCGCCGTGGCCCTGGCCGTGGGCGCAGAGGCTCTCGCCCCCTTCCAGGGTGCCCGCCAGGCAGGCGTTCAGTACCTCGTCCACAGTGCCGGTTACCCCGACTACCTGCTCAATATCCATCTGGTTGAACAGCATCTGGGCCCGCTGGCCCATCCCGCCGGCAATGATGACATCCACGTCGTGGTCGCGCAGCAGCCGCGGAATACGGCCCGGCTCGTGGCCGGGGTTCTCGATTTCGCGGCGGTTATCCAGTTGTCCGTCGACCAGGTCGACCAGTGTGTAAAGCGGGCAGCGCCCGAAGTGCGCTGCCACCTGTCCGGCTTCGGTTGCAATTGCAATACGCATACTATTCTGCCTCTTTCTCGGAGTTGATGGCGTCCATTTCACGCTTCAGAAACTGCATGCGCTCTTCCAGTGCCGCCATCTCGTCCTCCAGCACTACTTTGCGGTTCTCCGGTGCCGCCGGTGCTGCGGGGCGGTTCCAGGCCATTCCACGACCCATGCCGCGTCCCATGCCGCGGCCGCCGCCCCAGGCCATTCCGCGGCCCGGTCCCGGTGCACTTGCAAATCCCGGCGCATTGTGTCCGGCACAAAAGCCGAATGCACGTCCTGTCATCGATCCCATTCCACTTGGTCCTGTTCTGTCTCCTCTTGGCATAATTCTACCTCCTCGGGATTCTCTCCCGTTTTATTGTTGACTTGTTTCGCTGCACTCCCGGCATACGCCGTAGAGCTGCATTACATTCTGCTGCACCGTAAACCCTTCGGATGCCTTTACCAGCTCCTCAAGCTGGTCCAGCAGTGCGTGCTGATTCTCCGGAATCTCCTGCACGGGAAAGCTGCGGTTGCAGTTGGTGCAGATCAGCACCTCACGATGGCGGACCTCCTCCTGCTCGGCCAGCTTGAAGCGGGCCTTGCCCTCGCCGGTGGCGATGCGGTGCACCACTCCAATTTCGGCCAGCAGCTGCAGCGTACGGTACACCGTGGCCAGTCCGATTCCCGGATGGCGCTCATGCACCTGCAGATACACATCGTCGGCACTCAGGTACTCGTCGGCCTCCTCGAGAATCTCGAGGATGATCTGCCGCGGAACCGTCAAGCGCAGTCCGCGCCCCCGGAAGGGGCCGCCTCCGCCGCCGTGTCCGCCCCGGCAGCCCGGTCCGAACCCGCCTCCGCGGCCTTTTCCGCGTCCGCGTCCGAAGCCCCCGCCGGTACCCTGCACCCAGTTGTTATTCTCATCTATTCCCATATAACTGATTCCTTTTTGATAATCATTATCATTTATAAATTACACCTTCTCACCTGGAATGTCAAGATTAATGTGAAAGTTTACCTTGCCCCAGATGTCAGCTTGTTCTACTATGGATCTGATTCAGTAGATATCGAAGGAGAGACTACACATGACAAAAAATACACTCTTGAACCGCCTGGTTTTCATCGGAATACTTACACTCGGCCTGCTGCTGGCAGGTTGCGGTGGAGAGGGAGACGAAACCGGCGCACACAGCCAGGCCCTGCTGTTGCCGGAAAGCTCCTCGATGGAGGCCTACACCGAGTACATCAGCAGCCATACCGCCGGAGTAATCCGCCGGAACGACCCCGTGCAGGTGAACCTCGCCCAGCCGCCGGCCAGCCTCGACCAGGCTACCGCCCGCAAGATGCTCTCCTTCGATCCAACTCTCAAGGGGAAGGTTGAGCTGGAGAAGCCGGCCACCCTCGTGTTCATCCCCGACCAGCCGCTCCCCTCCGGCACCGTGTTCCAGGGAAGAGTGGACCTGTCGCAGGTGTACGATATCCCGGATGAAAAGGCGCTGTACTCCTTCGTCTTTTCCACGCAGAAGCAGAACTTCGAGCTGGAGATTACCGACCGCTCCTACGATACCGATGTAGAGCTGCGCGGCCGCATCCGCACTGCCGACAGCGCGGCCGTCGAAAAAATCGAGGCGGCGCTGAAAACCGATGCAGCTTACGAGCGCATCGAGTGGAATCACGGTTCCGAGAACCGCCTCCACTCTTTCACCATCTTCGGTATCGAGCGCGCGGCGGAAGATCGCAAGGAAACCCTGCAGCTGGCCGGCCAGGGCTTCGGTGTGGACCGGTCGGAAGAGTTGGAGTTTATGGTACCGGGTATCGGAAGTTTCGCCTTCCTCTCCTACCAGGTAAAGGCCGATGAGGAGGGCGGCATAGAGCTGAACTTCTCCATGCCCCTCGATCCGGAGCAGGATTTAACCGGACTCATTTCAATCGAGGAGCGTGATGATCTACCCCTCAGCATCGAAGGCTCTAGCGTACTGCTGTATGCCGGTCCAAGCCGCCGCCGAGAACGGCAGGTCAGCATCCATCCTTCAGTCAAGGCGGCCAACGGAGCCGAGCTGGGCCGGGAGGTCGAGTTCACCATACCGGCCCGCTATCCCAAACCCAAGGTCGAGGTACTGATCCCGGGCGGCATTCTGCCGAGTACCGACCAGCATCGCATTCCTATCCGGGCGGTGAGTCTGAAATCGATCGATGTCGAGGTAATCCGGATTTTTACCGACAACATGCTGCAGTTTCTGCAGAACAACCGCGATACGCGGGGCAACAACAGCATCAAAAAGGTGGGCCGCCCGGTAGCCCATGAGACTATTTCTCTGGAAAGAAAAGAGGGAGTGAATCTTTACGAGTGGAACCGTTTCGACCTCGACCTCTCCACCTTTTTCGAACAGGAGCCGGGGGCCCTCTATCAGATACAGCTCTCCTTCCGCCCCACCTCCTCGCTCTACCCCTGTCCGGCCGATAGCGACGCAGCGCAGATTCCCTTTCCCCGGGGCGATTGGGACAGCAGCAGCTACAGCACCCGCTGGGACGACTTCTACAGCTACTACAACTGGCGCGACCGCGACAATCCCTGCGCCCCCTCCTACTATCTGGTGAACGACAAAGAGGTGAGCATTCTAACTTCCGACCTGGGCGTAATCGCAAAAAAGGCGGACGCATCGGGAGTGCACGCCTACGTGCGCAACCTGGTGAGCACCGAACCCGAGGCGGGCGCCGTGCTGCGGGTATACAACTACCAGCAGCAGGTGATGGGCACTGCAAAAACCGACGCGACCGGCTATGCGAACATTCCCGTGGAGGGGCTGCCCTTCGCCCTGGAAGCGGAAAAAGAGGGCATGCGCAGCTGGATGCGGATAGACGACGGAGCCTCTCTCAGCCTCAGCGACTTTGCAGTCGACGGAGTAGAAGCCCGCCGCGGCATCAAGGGCTTTATCTACGGCGAGCGGGGAGTCTGGCGCCCCGGCGACGATGTCTATCTCAATTTTATCCTGGAGGACGAACTCAAAACCCTCCCCGAGAACCATCCGGTGACCTTCGAGCTGATCGATCCGAAGGGGAGGACGGTAGAAAAGATGCTCAGCAGAAAGGGCGTCGGTCCGCTGTATCCCTTCCACACCCACACCGATGCGGAAGCGCCCACCGGCAACTGGACCGCCCGGGTACGGGTCGGCGACGAGGTGTTCGAGAAAACCGTCAAGGTGGAGACCATCAAGCCCAACCGGCTGAAGATCAACCTGAGTGTAGGCAGCGGGCGCATCACCTGGGAGAACCGCGGCAGCCTGCAGGCGGTCCTTTCGGCCGAATGGCTGCACGGGGCCTCCGCCGGGAACCTCGACGCCGAGGTGGAGCTGACATCCCATTCAATGCCCCTCAGCTTCGATGACTACCCGGCCTTCGACTTCAACGACCCGGCCAAAGACTACTATCAGGCCGCCCGTAAAATCTATGACGGCCGCCTCGATGCGCAGGGAACCACTCGTTTTTCCGTACCCCTCTCGGACAAACCGCAGCTCTCGGGAGCGGTGCGCATGGATTTTGTCAGTAAAGTCTACGAGAATGCCGGCGACTTCAGCTTCAACAAGGAGAGCGCCGAATACTACCCCTACCGCTCCTATGTGGGCATCGACGCCCCCGCCGGCGACGCCCGCCGCAACATGCTGCAGACCGATACCGAGCACCTCTTCCAGATTGCCACTGTGGACGCCCATGGTAATCCGGTATCCCGCCGCGGGGTCGAGATCGAGCTGTACGAACTCTCCTGGCGCTGGTGGTGGGACAAGAGCAAGGACGATATCGGCCGCTACCTCTCCTCGCGGCAGCGCAACCGGGTAAAGCAGGGCACCGTCGACACCGAGGAAGGCAATGGCCAGTGGAAAATGCAGATCGACTACCCCGAATGGGGCCGCTACTACCTCCGGGCCACCGACCCGGTCTCCGGGCATACTGCCGGACAGGTCATCTACATCGACTGGCCGGGCTGGGCCGGCGCACCGCGCCGGGGCGATTCCGGAGCCACGCTGCTGAGCTTTCAGGCCGACAAACAGGAGTACCAGGTGGGCGACACCGCCGAACTGTCGGTGCCCTCTGACGCGGGCGGGCGCATCCTCATCAGCCTCGAGAACAATACCGATGTCATCAACTCATGGTGGGTGGCCTCGCAGGAGGGTATGACCACCGTCCGCTTTCCGGTAACTGCGGAGATGGCGCCCACCTGTTACATTCACGCCACGCTGGTGCAGCCACATGCGGACACTGCCAACGACCGACCCATCCGGATGTACGGTATTCTGCCCGTACAGGTCACCGACCCGGCTACCCGGCTCGCGCCGCAGATCATAACCACAGATGTCTTTGTCCCCGAGCAGGAGGTGCACATCAGCGTGCGCGAGGCGCAGGGGCGCCCGATGAGCTACACCCTGGCGGTGGTGGACGAGGGCCTGACCGACCTGACCAATTTTGCAGTGCCCGACCCCTGGAGCTCCTTCAACGCCAAAGAGGCCCTGGGAGTAAAAACCTGGGATGTGTACGACGATGTGATCGGCTCGCTGGGCGACTCCTTCGGAACCCTGCTTTCAGTTGGCGGCGGCCGGGAGGAGCAACCGACCCCGCCGGACAAGCCCAACCGCTTCAAACCGGTGGTCGAGTTCTTCGGCCCCTTTCAGTTAGGGGAGGGCGAAACCGCCGACCACAGTTTTACCATGCCGCTGTACATCGGTTCGGTCAAGGTGATGGTGGTCTCCGCCGCCGATGAGGCCTGGGGCAGCACGGAAAAGAACGTGCCGGTCCGTAAGGACCTGATGGTGCTGGGCAGTTTTCCGCGCCGTATCGCTCCGGGGGAGACCAGTTCGCTGCCGGTCAACGTGTTTGCCATGAAAGACGGACTCGGCACAGTGGATGTCTCAGTCCGCACCAGCGACGGACTCAAGCTCTTAGGCCCTGCGAACCGGCAGATCAGCTTTGAGCAGGCCGGCGACGACTACCTGTATTTCGATATCGAAGCGGCCGCGACCACCGGTCCGGCCAAAGTGGTGATCGATGCCCGGGCCGCCGGAGTCGAGACCCGCTACGAAATAGAACTGGAGATCATGACGGTCAATCCGCCGGTCACCCGTCTGCAGGACACTATCATCGAGCCGGGTGCCGAGTGGACGATCCGCTCGGAGAGTTTCGGTCTGGCAGAGGAGTTCTCACGAAGCCTGGAGGCCTCCTGGGCGCCGCCCCTGGATCTGCAGAGGCGGCTGGCCTACCTGATCGGCTACCCCCACGGCTGCCTCGAGCAGACCGTCTCGCGGGCCTTCCCCCAGCTCTACCTGGAGTCGCTGACCGACTTGAGCGCGGAACAGAAGTTCGACAGCGAGGGCTACGTGTCGAAGGCAATCGAAAAGACCCTGCGGCTGCAGCACGAGGAAGGCGGCTTTCTCTACTGGCCCGGCCAGAACCGGGCCGACCCCTGGGTCAGCTCTTACGCCGGCCACTTCCTCCTTGAGGCACGCTCCAAGGGCTACCATGTGCCCCAGGAGGCCCTGGATAAATGGCTTCTCTTTCAGCAGAACCAGGCCCGCGGCTGGACAGAGGACAAATCAGAGGTAGCCATCCAGGCCTACCGCCTGCTCAGTCTGGCGGCCGCCGGCCAGGCGGAGATCGGCGCGATGAACCGGCTGACCGAGTACCGCTATACCGGCGACCACGCCCGGCTGCAACTGGCCGCCGCGTACGCAATGGCCGGCCGGCCCGACCTGGCCCGGCAGCTGCAAAGCAGCGTCTCCCCGGACTGGGACCGCCACTCCCTGGAGCGGCACACCTACGGATCGCTACTGCGCGACAAGGCCATGGCCCTGATCGCCTACACCGAGCTGGAGGCACAGCAGCAGCAGCGCTTCTCCCTGGCCGAAGATATCGCCCGGGAGCTCTCTTCTGACAGCTGGCTCAGCACCCAGTCCACCGCCTTCGCCCTCATGGCGATGGCCCGGCACCTCGGCAACACCGACCGGGACGAGCCGGTAGAGCTGCGCTGGCAGTTCAAAGCCGAACGAGCGGTCGAGGAGTCGAGCGCGGCGCGCTACCTGCTCGCCGACCTGCCCGGCAGCGACGGTCTATTCGCAGTGACCAACCTGATGCAGCGCCCGCTGTACGTGCAAATCGTCAACCGCGGTGTGCCGCTGCTGCAGGAGCTGCCCCGGGAGAGCCGTAATATTTCGATGCAGGTCAGCTACCGCCCGAAAGACGATATCGCCGGCTTCTCGGTCGCCTCGATCCGCAGCGGGGTAAGCTTTATCGCCGATGTAGAGATTACCAATACCGGTTCGCTGGATGTGGAAGACCTGGTCTTGAGCCAGATCTTTCCCAGCGGCTGGGAGATCCTCAACCAGCGCATCCTCGGGCCGGAGCAGCTGGGCGGCGGCCCCTCCGAAGACCAGGCGGAGTACCGGGACATCCGGGACGACCGGGTATACACCTACTTCGACCTGAAGCGGGGCGAGACCAAGCGCTTCGCCGTCGAGCTGAACGCCGCCTACGTGGGCGAGTACCGTCTGCCCATGGTTGACTGCCAGGCGATGTACGACAACCGCTACTACGCCCGCCAGCCGGGAAGGAGTGTCCGGGTCGTTGAATAGCCGCGCCAAGTATTTATGGCAAGCGGGGGCGGCGGCTTTTACGGGGATGCTGCTGGCAGCACTGCTCCTGCTGTTGGCCGTCCCGCTGCCCGCTCCGCTTTTCGACGGGCCCTACGCCACCCCGGTGTACGACCGTGAGGGCGGCCTGCTCAGCGTGGCAATTGCCGCCGACGACCAGTGGCGCTTTCCGGTCGCGGAGCAGCTTCCGGAGCGCTACCGCCGCTGCCTGATCCGCTTCGAAGACCGCCGCTTCTACCTGCATCCCGGAGTCGACCCGGCGGCGGTGCTGCGGGCGCTCCGGCAGAACCTGGAGGCGGGCCGCATTGTCAGTGGAGCCAGCACCATCAGCATGCAGACTATCCGCATCAGCCGCGCCGGCCGGTCCCGCAGCCTATTCGAAAAAGTGATCGAAGCGGTGCTGGCCCTCAAACTGGAGCTGCGCTACTCCAAGCATGAGATCTTGGCCCTGTATGCCGCCCACGCCCCCTTCGGCGGCAACACCATCGGCCTCCCGGCGGCGGCCTGGCGCTATTTCGGCCGCCCCCCGTCCGCTCTCTCCTGGAGCGAGGCCGCCCTGCTGGCGGTGCTGCCCAACCAGCCTTCACGATTATTTCCGGGCAGAAACCGCGATCTGCTGCAGGACAAGCGCGACCTGCTGCTGCGGGACCTGCACCAGCAGGGCATCATCGAGGAGGCATCCCTGCAGCTGGCCCTGGCCGAGCCCCTGCCGGAGGGTACCATTCAGTTTCCACGCCGGGCACCGCACCTGCTGACCCGGCATATCGAAGAAGGCGGCCGGGGTAGCAGCCTGTACAGCAGCCTCGACGACAGCCTGCAGCGGCGTGTAGCGGCGACAGTGCAGCGCCACCACGTACGTCTGCGGGAAAGCGGTATCCACAACGCCGCCGCTGTGGTGCTGTCACTGGAAAGCGGCCGGGCCCTGGCCTATGTGGGCAATGTCCAACCCGAGAATCAGGCGGCCGCCCGGCGCCACGGCACCAGCGTGGACATCGTCTCCTCCGTCCGCAGCCCCGGCAGCCTGCTCAAACCCTTTCTCTATGCCCTGGCCCTGGATGACGGTCTGATTACCCCGGACCAGCTGCTGCCGGACATCCCGATGTTCTTCAAGGAGTTCGTGCCGCGCAACTACTCCTACGAGTTCTACGGCGCCGTGCCCGCCTCCCAGGCCCTAATCCGCTCGCTCAATGTGCCCTTTGTCTACCTGGCCCGGGAGTACGACTACACCCGCTTTTATCGCCAGCTACAGCGGATGGGCCTGCAGTTTCCCCGGCCGGCGGCCCACTACGGCATCTCCCTCATCCTCGGCGGGGCCGAGGCCAGCCTGTGGGACCTGAGCGCCCTGTTCGCCGGCTTCGGGCGGACGCTGTTGCACGCACAACCTGGCGGGTCTCGCCAACCCGGTCCATACTTTTCCAACACGTACCGACTCGGCGAGGGCGGCACGGATTCGTCAACCGCAGCTGACACGCCGGCCGGTGCCGCAAATCTGCCAGTCAGCGCCGGGGCGGTATGGACCACCTTCGAGGCCATGCAGGAGCTGGTACGGCCGGAAGCCCAGCAGTCATGGCGGCGGTTTACCTCGGCCCGGCCGATTGCCTGGAAAACCGGCACCAGCATGGGCTTCAAGGACGCCTGGTCGGTGGGGGTGACGCCGGAGTACGTAGTGGCTGTGTGGATCGGCAATGCCGACGGAGAGGGGCGGCCCGGGATCAACGGGCTGTTTGCCGCCGCCCCGCTGCTCTTCGATGTCTTCGATCTGCTGCCGACCGAAAGGCAGTGGTTTTCTCCGCCCCGTGATCAGCTGCGAGAGCTGGAGGTCTGCAGCATCAGCGGCATGAAGGCGTCCAAAGCGTGTCCCGAAACACGCCGGGCCGTGGTACCGGCGGCAGCACTGCGCGGACAGGTTTGTCCCCATCACCAAGTTATCCATCTGAATCAGGATGAGACCCGGCGGGTCGATAGCTCGGTGTACCCGGTAGCACAAATGAAAACGCGCAGATGGTTCATCCTTCCACCGGTGCAGGCCTGGTACTACAAACACTACCACCCTGAATACCGCGACCCGCCGCCGGCCATCGGCACAGACCGGGAGAGAATGCGCTTTATCTACCCGGCCGAGGAGGGAGCGGTGCTGAAGTTGCCCCGGGACTTCGGCGATACCGGCCAAACGGCGGTATTCCGGGTAGCCCACCGCGATCCGGAGACAGAGCTGTACTGGCACCTGGACGGCCGCTACCTCGCCTCGACCCGTGGTTTCCACGAGCTGGGGATTCAGGCCGAACCGGGCGGCCACCGCATTACCGTGGTGGATGAACACGGTAATTCCCTCAGTCGCCAATTCTCCGTAACTGCAAACTAACTTCCCATTCGGCTGAAAAGCGGATATACTCGAATAACATGAGCATTCCCATCATTGTAAAAATCCTCGTTTCCCTGGCGTTGATCCTCGTTGGGAACAAACTGTTCAAAAACCTCTCCGCCGCGGTGGCCCTGGCAACGGTGGTGCTGGCGGTATGGACCGGACACTCATTCGCACGAATGGGCACGATAGCCGCCGAACGTTTCTTCAGCATCGACAACGGGCTCCTTCTGGCAGTGGTAATTCTGGTTATCTGGCTCTCCAGTCAGATGGACCGCACCGGTGTAATGCGCGACCTGGTCGGCAGCCTGCGGGCCTTTTTATCCCCCCGCAGGGCTATGGCGGTGCTGCCGGCGGTAATCGGGCTGCTGCCGATGCCCGGCGGGGCCCTGTTCTCAGCCCCCCTGGTGGACGACTGCGACGAGCACAACGAGGTTCCGCCGCTGCTCAAATCGCAGATAAACTACTGGTTCCGGCACGTGTGGGAACTTACCTGGCCCCTGTATCCGGGAGTTATTCTGGCCACCGACATTGCCGGGCTGGAGGTGTGGCAGGTATTTTTGGTGGGAGTTCCGATGATGGCTACCTCGGTGCTCGCCGGCTACTTTTTTATTCTGCGCAAGGCCCGTATCAGCCGCGGACATACCACCCCCTCGCAGCACCGCTTTCTACACATGATGCTGCCGATTTTTACCGTGATAACGGTGTATATCCTGATCACAATCTTCTTCCCGGCGGTGGGAGAGTTCAACAAGTATCTGCCAATGCTGGTAGGAATTGCGGCAGCTATTGCGGTACTGCAGTTCAAACGACCGCTGCCGTGGAGTGAATGGAAGCAGATACTCGTCAGCCGCCGGGCTGTGAACATGGGAATAATAGTGGCGCTGATACGGATCTATGGAGCTTTTATCGAGGCCCGACTGCCCGGCGGCACCATGCTGATGGAACAGATGCGCCTGGAACTCAACAGCCTGGGCATTCCGCTCATCCTGTTGATTATGATACTGCCCTTTATCAGTGGCCTGACCACCGGCATTTCGGTCGGCTTTGTAGGGGCCAGTCTGCCGATTGCCTTCTCGCTGCTGAGCCCAGAGGCCGGACTGGCCGAGCGGCTGGGCACCCTGATGCTGACCTACCCCTTCGGTTTTATCGGGGTAATGCTGTCGCCGGTACACGTCTGCTTTATCGTGACCAGTGAGCATTTCAAAACCAGCCTTATAAAAAGCATGGGCCGAATCCTGACCCCGTCGGCCATCGTCCTGGCAGCATCCTTTGCAATCGGCATGCTGCTGCTGTAAAATAGCACAGGAGAAAATGAGATAGAACGGGAGAGACAATATGAACCACAAAAAAACTACCGGCGGTGCCAATGACACCGAAATGATTCAAGACCTCAAAGAGAAGCGTGAGGATATCCTAAGAGAGATTCAGGAGTACAACCAGGAGCGGGAGCAGATAAAATCGATGCTGGGCAGTGTGGGTGGAGAGAGGTACTCCAAAACCGACAAGGTGATCAATATTGTCTTTATACTGCTTATCATCGGTTTTATTATTCTTGAGATAACCACCGACATTCTACCGCTCTACATTTCCTTAGAGGTAGGGGTACTGCTGGTCTCGATCAAGATTATCTGGATGATACACTCGCAGCATAAGTTTAACCACTTTCAGTTCTGGATTCTCAATTCGCTGGAGTTCCGGATGAACAATATGTACTCGCGCATAAAGAAAATCGAACGCCTAGTTTCCCAGAAGAACGAGGACTAAAAGCCGGCTCTTAAAGAGCGCAAGCGGCGGAACGCCGACCGTGGGCGGGCCTTCGCCGCGAAATCACGGGCCGCTTATTTTTCTTCCACAACAGGGTTGCGAAGTGTCCCTATCTTCTCAATTTCAATTTCCACCACATCCCCGTGATGAATCCGTCCCACCCCTTTGGGCGTTCCAGTGGCAATCAGATCGCCGGGCTGCAGGGTGAAGTGGCGTGAGACGAAGGCCACGATTTCGGGAATGGTAAAGATCATCATTTCGGTGTTGGAGTCCTGGACGGTCTCGCCGTTCAGGCGGCAGGAGATGCGCAGTTTCTGTACGTCGCCGATCTCTTCCTGGCGGACGACCTGGGGGCCCACCGGGCCGAAGGTATCGAGTGACTTGCCGCGAAACCAGCCCGACTTGTCGGTGGTTTGAAAGTTGCGCTGGCTGACGTCGTTCATGCAGGTGTAGCCGTAAACGTGGTCGAAGGCCTCCGCCGGGGGTACGTTTTTGCAGGTGTCCTTGATGACGATGCACAGCTCGGCTTCGTAGTCGATGCGCAGGTCTTCGAAGTCGTACTCTTTGAGGTATGCGGGAATAACGATCGGCTCGCCGGGGCCGATCAGCACGTTGGGGGTTTTGGGAAACAGCACCGGCTCGGAGGGGCGCTCGAGGGGCAGGCCCTTGCTGTTGAGAAACACGCTCTCTTTGACATGCTCGTCGTAATTCAAACCCAGTGCAATGATCTTGCTGGGATTAACCGTATATTTTTCGCTGCTCCCTGAAATCGGCAGTTCTACCATGTAATTCTCCTATGTGTAATGTCCGGCC
>CAZWDV010000069.1:0-16495 GCA_964632675.1 uncultured Sediminispirochaeta sp. | reverse complement strand
TACTAGCAAAGTGTAGCAATCCCACTGACAACGGTCAAGCAAGATGCTGAACTAATTGGGTCGAATAAATAGTACTTCCTATAAGATGCTGCTATAAGTTTTCGGTTCTTGAAATGCAAAGTACTTTAGGTCCAGCGCTCCAGGATCCGGTTGTACTCCTTTGATTCCTTCAGACTCCTGAATGCATCCCGGTACATCCGCACCGATTTATCCGGAGTCGAAGTACTCACCGTCATGTAAAGGTCAGTTGACATTTCCTTGAAGGCAAATACACTTTCCAGTTCGTTCGGGTCGCGCTGCATTACCTGTAGCTGATGAACCATCTGCAATTTGCCCATTGGGATTGCATCGACCTTTTGATTAAATAGGGCCTGTATAAGCTGGCTGGTATCCTCATATACAAACAGGTTCTGGTCGATTTTGTACCCCTTGTCTCGCATGTACTGGGTTTCGAGATTTCCGCGCTGGGTGCCGATTCTAAGGTCTCGGCGGGCGCCGATATCACTGATGCTGCCGATCTCCCGCTGCTTGAGCCCGAACAGATGTACCTGCTCTTGAAACGCAGGTCCTATCCAGTGGAACAGCGACTCGCGCTCCTCCGAACGAAAGACCGTCAATAACAGCACCTCTGAATGGCTCGAAGCGGTTTCTTGGGCTTCTTCCCAGCGCATAAACTCGATTTCAGCGGTTTTATTCATCTGCAAATACATGGCCCGCACGATATCAACGGCCAACCCCATAGGCTCGCCATTCTGCAAATAGTTATACGGCGGCAGGTTTTCCGCCAGTACGTTTCCCCGCACGGGAAACCGTGCAACATAGTGGTTCAGGGTTCCTACGGTTCGCTCGTTCACCTGGCCGAGCCTCTCGAGCATATTGATAGACCGGCCGATGCGCTCCACCGTCACGCCGACCGCTTGGGCACTTTCGGTATTCATCCGCGAAAGATCTTTCAGCGATCCGATCGAATGCTCTACTACCTCCAGGCGGGTCTTCATTCCACTCGAAGCCTCTTTCAGTTGATCACTCGAGCTTACCAGATTTCCGAGTGCCGAGGAGATCTGGTCGCTGCCGGCTGACATCTCTTCGGTACCGTTCTGCATTTCACGCATACCGTCGGCCACATCTCGAATCTCTTCTATCATTTTGCGGTTGGACTCTTCGAGTCCACCGCTAATATCAGCCATAGAGTTCACGTTCTCGCCCACCTGCTTTAGGTTTTCATTCATTTTACGGGCATTGTTACGGGCGTTTTCGGCAAGACTGCGTATTTCCTGCGCAACCACCGCAAAACCATGCCCGTAACTGCCGGCGTGGGCCGCTTCGATGGCCGCATTCATAGCCAGAAGGTCGGTGTTCTCGGCAATATCGTTTATCACCTCAACCATTTCAAGCACGACTGAAGTCGACTCCGAAACTTTACGAATCACTTCGCTGGTCCTGCGCATCTCTCCTTCACTGATTTTTGCAGATTCAGCCAGGCTCTGAGCCTGCTGACCCTTAGCTTCGGCAATAGCGGCAATATTTTTTATCGAGGCTATCAGCTCTTCTACTGAGGCTGAGGATTCACTTACTGCTGATGACTGTTCGGCGATCTGTTCATTCACACTGTCTATATACTCATTCATTTCGCGTACGGCGGTTTCAGAATCTACCACCTCCTCATCCAGCTCCCGAACTTTTCCCTCGACATTTCCCATGGTGGTCTTAATTGTGGCAGTCTGCTCGCCAATAGTTTTGGCCTGTTTTAGCAGGTCCTCTCCCATCTCCTGACTCTGCATTCCCGTGTTTTTGATCTGCAGGATAAACCGGCGCAGCTCGGTAAACAAACGCTTCAGTGCGGAGCTAATTTGCGATACATCGCTTCCTGTCGAGAAGGGCAGCTGCTCTGGTATGTACGTTTTTCCTGTACTCACCTCTTCTATAAAGGTTTTCTCATTTTTCAGGGAACGGCGCGCACCTGTAGTTAAAATAATTTCAGCGCCTATGAGCAGCAGCGCAGCAAATCCTAAGCCAGCTCCGGCGATCGGATGCACTCCATCTAAAAAGAGACCCCCTAACGCAATCAAAATGAGCAAGGCAACAAGTATCAGGATAAGTACTGTGAAGAATACACGTTTTTTCATAAGCCTCTTTCCAGTTGTAGTAATGTTGAGAAATTATAGTATAGAATAACGGACAGGTGAAGAGATTACTTTCACAGTTTTACAATTTTTTTAATTATTTTTGAGTTTTTTGGCAGTACAAGTAATCTCCCCTTAGATCCAAGTTCTGAGTTAAGGTATGCCTGAAAGCAAAACAGCGGATGGTCCGGCTGTCGGCAGCTGAGCCTGTTATATAGCCGCGAGTTCTACAAGATTTTTACTTTGTCGCCGTCAAGTGCAAAGTGACAGGCTACCCAGTGCCCCGGTTTAGCCTCGCGGTATTCGGGAACTTCCCGGCCGCACCGCTCTTCGGCAACGGGGCAGCGGGTGTGGAACACGCAGCCCGAGGGAGGGTTGACCGGACTGGGAACTTCGCCTTCAAGCACAATGTGGCCGCGCCCGCGCTCCCGCTTGGGGTTGGGGATGGGGATGGCCGAGATAAGCGACTGGGTATAGGGGTGCAGGGGGTCGGCAAACAGCTGGCGGCTGGTGGTCAGCTCCATCATACGCCCCAGGTACATCACTGCGATACGGTCGGAGATGTGCTGAACCATACTCAGGTCGTGGGCAATAAACAGATAGGTGATGCCCAGCTTTTTCTGCAGATCCTGCAGCAGGTTCACTACCTGAGCCTGAATGGACACGTCCAGGGCGGAGATAGGCTCGTCACAGACCACAAAGCGCGGGTACAGCGCCAAGGCACGGGCGATATTGATGCGCTGCCGCTGTCCTCCGGAAAACTCATGGGGAAAGCGCTGGGCATGCATCGGCTTGAGGCCGACCAGCTTCAGCAGCTCAAATATGCGGTCTTTAATCTCTTTCGGCTCCATTTCGGTGTGAATCGTCATGGGTTCGGCGATGATATCGCCGACACGATGGCGGGGGTTCAGAGAGGAGTAGGAGTCCTGAAAAACGATCTGCATTTTGGTGCGAAACTTGCGCAGGTCTTCCTTGCCCAGTTCCGATACGTTGGTATCTTCAAAGCGGATAGTTCCGCCGGTCGGTTCATACAGGCGCAGAATAGTCCGGCCGAGGGTCGATTTTCCGCAGCCGCTCTCGCCGACTAAGCCCAGGGTCTCCCCTTTTTCAATCGAAAAACTGATGTTATCCACCGCTTTTACTACCGAGGAACGGCCTAAAGAGAGAAAACTGCGCTTAAGCTGAAAGTGCTTTGATATCCTATCTACTTGAACTATTTCCACTGCCCTACTCCTCGTCCCTGGCCTGTTGCGTACTCATATCATAAAAACACTTCGTATAATGCCCCTCTTCCACCGGGTAGTTCGGGGGTATCTCTTTCCAGCAACGCTCAAATACATACGGACAGCGCCAGGCAAACTGGCAATGCTTCGGGGCCTCAAACAGGTCCGGCGGGGCACCGCCGATACTGATCAGCCGGCTCTGTTCGGTTTCGCCTACCTCCGGTATAGCTCCCAGCAGTCCTTCAGTATAGGGGTGCTGGGCGTTCTCATACAGGTCGTCTACCTTTGCCATTTCAATCGGCATACCCGCATACATAACCATCACCCGGTCGGCAATACCGGCCACTACTCCCAGGTCGTGGGTAATCCAGATAACGGTCATGCCCATCTCGCGCTGCAGGCGGCGGGTTAACTCGACTATTTGGGTTTGAATGGTCACATCCAGAGCGGTGGTCGGTTCATCGGCCACCAAAATTTCCGGTTCGCAGGCGATTGCAATTGCAATCATAGCCCGCTGCCGCATTCCACCCGAGAACTGGTGGGGATAGGAGTAGAACCTTTTTTCCGGGTAGGAAATACCCACGTTTTCCAGCAGTTCCACTGCCCTGGTGTAGGCCCGGCGTTTATTATAGCCCATATGGGTCATCAGGGATTCACTAATTTGCTCGCCCACGGTTAATACCGGATTGAGCGATCGCAGGGCATCCTGAAATACGATGCTGATGTGTTTCCCCCGAATCTTATTCAGTTTATCCTTCGAAATTGCCAGCAGGTCGGTCTGGGTATCTTTGGTTTGAAAGAGGGCGGTACCCTTCACTTCCGCCGACTCCGCCGGCAGCAGCCCCAGCAGGGACAGCACCGAAACGCTCTTGCCGCTGCCGCTCTCGCCAACTACCGCCAGGGTCTCACCGGACTGCAGTTCAAAATCCACGCCGTTCACCGCAAACACGGTTCCGTCAAAGGTATGAAAACGGGTAGTTAGGTTTTGAACCGATAGTATTGAACTCATGTGTTTCCTACCTCTTTTTCTGCCGCATCCGCGGGTCCATTGCATCTCGCAGCCAGTCACCGAACAGGTTCATCCCAAAGCCGGTAAAGACTATCGCCAAACCGGGGTACACCGACATCCACGGATAGACGGTCAGATACTGCCGTCCCATGGCCAGCATGTTGCCCCAGCTGGGTACACTCGGCGGGACGGAAAGTCCCAAAAAGCCCAGACCGGCCTCATAAAAAATCATCGCCGACATTTCAAAGGTTGCCAAGGTAATCAGCGGTCCCAAGAGATTCGGCATTATGTGCTTAAAGATAATAACAGGAGTCTTCTGGCCGATACTCTGGGCCGCTTCAATAAAGCCCTCTTCCCGCAGGCGCAACACCTCGCCGCGGGTAACACGGACAAAGATAGGTATATCCGTAAGGCCGAAAATTAAAATAACATTCAACAGGCTGTTGCCGAGAATGGCAGCCACAAACACCACAAACACAAGATAGGGCAGGGACAATACCATATTGACCATGGTCATGATAACATTATCGATTTGCCCCCCCTTGTAGCCTGATATAAGACCGATCATCATGCCCAGGGTAAAGGCCATCATAACCCCTAAAAAGCCGACAGTAATGGAAACCCGGCTGCCGTAGATAATCCGGCTGAGTACATCACGTCCCAGGCTGTCGGTGCCCAGCACATATTCGGTACTTCCCCCCTCTGCCCACGCCGGGGCCTGCTTAGAGGCCTGAATATCCTGCTGCATCGGGTCGTGGGGAGTTATCCAAGGAGAAAAGGCGGCTGCAAACACAACCAAGAGGAACATTACCAGCCCTACCAGCCCCGCCTTATCCCGCCACAAAAGCCGGGCCACATACACCAGCTTGGCAGAAATACTGCGGTCCGCCTGCTCATCGACAATTAACCCTGTTGCTCTTTCATTACTCTTTTTATCTTCCATCTTTATTCCGACTTATTTATAACGAATTCTAGGATCGACTAGTACATAGACAAAATCGGTCAGCAGATGCAGACCAATTACCACAAAGCTGGTAAAAAAGGCCGTAGCCTGTACCAGGAAAAAGTCGCGGGTTCCCACCGCTTCGGCCAGCAAATTTCCGAGTCCGGGCCAAGCAAAAATTGTCTCTACATAGATAGAACCGCTCAGCAGATAACTGAACTGCACGCCGATTATGCTAATCAGGGGGATCGCCGCATTCTTCAGAATGTACTTGAGATAAATGCGCATTTTATGAAGCCCCTTACTGCGGGCGGTGGTCACATAATCCTCATTCATCACTTCCATCACCGCCGACCGGGTAAAACGTGTCAGCTGACCGGTAGTAAACAGACTGAGGGTAAAGGCGGGCAGAATAATCGACTTATCCGGCAGGTGCAGCCCGAACAGCTGAAAGGTCTCCCGCCCGTAGGTGGGAAACCAGCCTAAATTGAGGGCAAAGACCAGGATCATGATAAGCCCCAGCCAAAAAGTCGGAATGGTCTGCCCCAACAGGCCCAGACCGCGGGCAATGGAATCAAAAATGGTATTGGGGTTCGAACCACCGAGAATGCCCATCGTCACACCCATAAGAATTGCCATAAGCAGTGCAACGGTGGCCAGTTCGACAGTTGCAGGAATACGCTGCAGTACCAACTCCAGCGCCGGTACACGATAGCGAAAGGAGTTGCCGAAATCTCCCTGTACGGCCCCTTTTACAAAGTCGGCAAATTGAACCAGGATGGGGCGGTTAAACCCCAGTTCCTGGCGCAGGCTCTCTATTTCGTCGGGGGAGGCCTGCCGTGATACCATTAAACTCACCGGGTCTCCGGTAAGGTGCAGTAATATAAACACAATAAACAACACTCCCACCAGAAGTGCGAGTGAGTACATTACCCTTGATAAAAGATACCTCAGCATTCATTCCCCCCTTAACAACAAGCCTCACATTACTAATATTATATAAGAGCGGCGCTGCTGAAACCAGCAGCGCCTTAAAAATCGGTGCGCACTCGGTGCGCGTCAAAAGCCTACTCGAGGCTCACGCCCTTCAGGTAGTACTGCTCCGAGACGCGGGGCTCGTAATTTTTCACCCGTTCACGGGCAGCTTCAAAGCCCTGGGGCTGGTACAGATAGATAAAGGGTGGATCCTCTTTCATGTACTCCAGAATTTCGGTGTACACCTCGGCTCGTTCCTCCTGGTCGGGAGTAAGCTCGACATCCTCTACCAAATCGACCAGTTTCTGGTCGAACCAGGCGGCATAGCTGGCATCTCTGCCGCCGACCGATCCCTTCAAGCGCGGAAAGGCCTCGCCGATACTGGAGGACCAGCTGTCGCCGAAGAGCGGGGGCAGTTCGCGCTTGGCCTCGAGGCCCCAGTATTTACCGGATTCCATAAACTCAAGGTCTACTTCGATACCGATTTCACCCCAGTATCCTGCTACTGCCTGTAGAACTTGTTCAAAATTGATATAGGTATCCGATGGACCGGCCATGCCGATTTCAAATCCATCTGCATATCCGGCTTCCGCCAGCAGTTCCTTGGCCTTTTCAGGATTATAGGGGTAGGGTTCCACCGAAGGGTCATACCCAAGGTTTCCAGGCACTACGAATCCGGCGGTTCGCTCGGCTTTACCGTTGAAAATATTATCGATAATAGCATCATAGTCAATGGCATAGCTCATCGCCTGACGAACCTTTTTATTCTCAATCGGAGTTCCGACACCGGTGGTCATGTTGTTAAAGGCAATGTAATACACCCGGTCTTTGGGGTAGCTGATAAGCTTCACATTGCTCATACCTTCTACTGAGTCAGCCTGTTCGGGGGTGAGCCGACTGATAATATCGATATCGTTGTTCTGCAGAGCTGCAATCCGGGTTGAGGACTCGGTAATCGGACGATAAATAACCTTGTCCACCTTAGGATACTCCGGCTGCCAATAGTTTTCATTGGCGTCCAGCACAATCCGGTCACCCTTGCTCCATTCCACGAACTTGAAAGCTCCGGTACCGACGGGCTCCTGCATATATCCCTCTTCTCCGACTTCCTCGTGATATTTCTTGGACAGGATACCCCAGTGCTCGTTCATTTGCAGCAGCATCATCGAGTTCGGCTGTTCCAGTTCCATCCTTACGGTGTACTTGTCAACCTTCTCCATGTTTTTCACTGCTTTGAAGTCCTCACGGTAGGTAATTTCACTTCCCTGGCCGCGTTCCCAGGTAAAAACCACGTCATCGGCGGTAAAATCATAGCCGTTGTGAAACTGAACACCCTTACGCAGTTTGAAGGTATACACAGTTCCATCGTCGGATACCGTCCAGCTCTCGGCCAGGGCCGGTACAATTTCACCATCGTCGTTCAGCCATACCAGTGAATCAAACATGCTCCAGGCGACATTCGAGGCCTGGCGGGTATCACCGGTAGCCGGTTCAATGGTATTCGGGCTGGCATTTAAGGCCACCCGCAATACATCTTCTTCGGTCTCTTCCTGTGCTCCTGCGCCAAAAAGTGAAGCATTGAAAGCAAGCAATGCAATCAGCACAAACAGAAATGCTTTTCCATGTAATTTACGCATTTTCTCCTCCTTTTCCTTCGGCTGGTAATTTCCGGCAGCCCTCTTTCCGGCCGCCCCAACCAAAGCTCTTGAAAATAAAAATTACAACTCTAAATACTAAAATTTAGTATCTCATACCCAATATTCAAATGTCAATCAAAACTGCAGGATTTTTACAGTTTAACTCAATTTTATTTGTTTACACATATAGATTTAAAGAACACAAATTTCTTTTAGAAGCTCGATAACCGCTCTAATCTACCCGAGAGTGAATATTTTAATTTCACCTCTAACTTCTACGCCATACCTGCTTCTCCAACCTTTTGTGCAATCATTAAATTAAGCTTAATTCAGGTTACCGAATATTGCTACACGCCTCTCCCTTTTAAACATAGTAGAACTCATGTTCAAATTACAATTTCAATGTTCAAAATCTATTTTTACCCAACCCGCCAACTAAGGGCGAAGTGCCCGGCGTCGGCCTACACCGGCACCGTCACTTCAAACAAACTACCTATTGTGCGCCGAACCAGTTGACCGCTTCGTTGGCGTAGTTCTGATAAATGTGTTTTATTTCGGTGTACTCTTCCAGGCCGGGTTTCCCCAGCTCACGGCCAATGCCGGACTGTTTATATCCGCCCCAGGGTGCCTGTACAAAGTAGATATTGAAGTCGTTGATCCACACCGTTCCGGTCCGCAGCGCGGCGGCTACCCGTTCGGCACGGTCCTGGTCCTTCGTCCACACCCCGCCTGAGAGGCCGTAGATGGTGTCGTTGGCCCATTCAACTGCCTGCTCTTCAGTGTCGAAGGCTTCGACTGTAATCACCGGACCGAAGATCTCCTCTTTGGCAAGGCGCATACTGTTTTTTACTCCGGTAATGAGAGTCGGCAGGAAGTAGTAGCCGTCTTTGTGGGGAGGATTTTCAGGCCGCGTGCCGCCAAGCACTATTTCGGCGCCCTCCTCTTTTGCGATCTGCATATACTTCTCTACCTTCCCGCGATGCTCCTCAGAAATCAGCGGTCCCATTTCGGTCGCCTCATCAAAGGCATCGCCCATCTTTATTTTGCTAATGCGCTCTTTCAGCGCAGCTACGAATTTGTCATGAATGGAAGATTCAACCAGAACTCGTGATCCGGCCGAACAGATTTGTCCTGCATGAAAAAATACACCATTGAGTGCGAAATCCACCGCCGTTTCAAAATCGGCATCCCCAAAGATTATGTTGGGGTTCTTACCACCCAGCTCAAGGGCTACCTTTTTAACCGTATCGCTGGCAGCCTTCAGAATCTTCTTGCCGGTGACAATGCCGCCGGTAAAGGAGACCAGGTCTACCCCCGGGTTTACGGTCATTTCGGTGCCCACCGTATTTCCGGCACCCAGCACAAGGTTGATCACCCCGGAAGGAAAACCAACTTCCTCCGCCAATTCCGTGATTTTTATGGTGGTGAAAGGTGTGATTTCACTCGGTTTCATTACGATAGTACATCCGGCGGCCAGGGCCGGTGCAATTTTCCATGAAGCCTGCAGGAGAGGATAGTTCCATGGCGAAATCTGTGAAGCGACACCCACCGGTTCTCTCACAACCCGGCTGGTCGTATTCGGTACGGGGGATGCAATAATCTCTCCGCCCTCTTTATCCGCCAACTGACCAAAGTAGCGAAAGATACCGGCGATATCGTCCATGTCCCAGCGGCTTTCCTCAACCGTTTTACCGGTATCGAGGCTCTCAAGCCGAGCAAGTTCTTCGCGGTTCTCTTCTACTTTGTCTGCTAATTTTTCTACTAATCTACCCCGTTCTGCAGCGGGAGTTTTGGGCCAATCGCCTGTATCAAATGCCTGCTTGGCGGCTTGAACGGCCAGCTTCACATCCTCGGCGTTGCCCTCGGTTACTTTTGTTATTACTTCGCCTGTACAGGGATAAAAAATCTCCCGGTACTGTCCGGAAACTGAATCTACCCACTTTCCGTCAATATACATCTGTGTTTTTCCATTATAATTTAAACTACCTGCCATACACGTCCTCCGTAATCATCTGGATACATAAAATTTACCACTACCATAAAGATCCCCCGGATACCGTAATATCCTGTCCGTTGATTCCATACGCCTCTTCACGGCACAAGTACGCCGCTAAAGCTCCAATTTCCTTCGGCTGGATGAGCCTTTTCTGGGGATTGCCGGCTGCCTCCTGGGCAATTAGTTCATCACCCTTCATGTGCATCTGTTTCTCCGCAATATCGGTGATCCAGTCACGGCCAAAGTCGGTCTCTACCCATCCCGGACAAATTGCATTTGCCGTCACGCCGCCTTCGGCACCTTCCTGGGCCATGGCACGGGTCATCCCCAGTACGGCCGCCTTCGATGCACAGTAGGCCGGCGACATCGGGGCGCCCACATTCCCTGCGGTAGATGAAATCGAAATGATGCGTCCCCATTTGCGTTCCAGCATGCCCTTCAGCACCAGCTTGGACATGCGGAAGGGACCGTTGGCGTTCACGTCCATTACTTTCATCCACAGCCCCTCGGGGTGATCTACCACACCATGTTCAGCGGTGATACCGGCGGCATTGGACAGAATATCCACCTTACCAAAGGCCTTTACCGTCTCGTTGTAGAAGTTCTCACACGATTCGGTGGAAGTTACATCCAACTCAACGGCCAGGGCCTTTACACCGAAGGCTTCCAGCTCTCCCTTGGTACGCTCCATCTCTTCCATACCGGGCATGTTCACCAGTTCACCGTCGGCTTTAGTTTCCTTGCGGTTCGACAACAATGAGCCGATAGCAACGTTCGCACCGGCCTTGGCGAATTCGAGAGCCATGGCTCTCCCCATACCGGACGCGCCGCCGGTTACAATGGCCACACGTCCCTCAAGATAGCGATCACTCATACATGATCCTCCTGTGTAAATAAGTTATACATATAAATGTAATTAAAACTTTTTAAAAACAATTCAACTTATTAGTTAGATATAAAACCATATATTATAACTGAAAAAGTTCAATTCACGATAAACTTACTATAGCACAACTTTTGTTTTCTGTAAATACCTACTATAAAGATATATAGATACAACTCATTTTTCTGATCAAAATTCATATTATGAAATAGCATTTCTACGTTCAATTTATCTGAATAATTACTTCCTTTTCTAATATTTTCACTTGAAAGTTTTATTTAGTTTACTTATACTTACTTAATCTTTGCGGGGCAGAATAAATTTTTATTGCACCGTAACTTACAATAGGAGGAAGAAAGAAATGAAATCGCTCACAAAAGTTATTACACTTTTTTTTCATTATCGGAGTACTTTTTACTGGAATGATTTTTGCAGAGGGCCGGCAAGAGGCCGCACCGGCAGAACAGAGCTCCGGACAGAGCGGCGAAAAAACCACGCCGATCCAGGATAAAGACCAGGTAGTCGACTTTGTAGAGGTGCAGTGGTCGGACATTGCATCCACCACCGCCGCCACCCGTATCGCCCTGGAAGCGGCCGGCTATGAAACCAACAGCAATATCGTGTCCGTGCCGATCGCCTTTCAGTCTCTCGGAACCGGTGATGTAGACATTTTTCTCGGGGACTGGGAACCATCCATGAGCTCCTACACGGAAGAACTGCTGGCCGAAGGCAAGATCGTCGACCATGCGGTCAACCTGACCGGAGCAAAGTACACCCTGGCCGTTCCTACCTATGTTGCCGAGGGCGGCGTAAAGAGCTTCGGCGATATCGCCGAGTACGGGGAAAAGTTTGACTACAAGATCTATGGAATCGAACCGGGCAACGACGGCAACCTACTGATCCAGAATATGATCGACACCGACGCCTTCGGCCTTGGCGATTTTGAACTGGTCGCTTCAAGTGAAGCCGGCATGCTGGCCCAGGTCCGCGCCATGCGCCCCAAAGAAGAGTGGATCGTCTTTCTCGGCTGGGAGCCCCACCCAATGAACACCGTTTTTGACCTCACTTATCTCAAGGGAGGCGACGACTACTTCGGACCCAACTACGGTGCTGCCGTCGTGCACACCCTTACCCGTCCCGGCTATGCCGAAGAAAACCCCAACCTCGGTAAGTTTTTCAGCAACCTCGAGTTCACCCTGGCAATGGAAAACACAATTATGAAGGACATCGCCGACGGTATGAAAGCCTGGAATGCCGCCGAAAAGTGGCTGAAAGCCAATCCAGCTATCCTGGACACATGGTTCGAAGGAATTAAAACCCCCGACGGAAGAGATGCTCTGCCGGTTGTAAAGCAGAACCTCGGAGTTAAGTAAACACAGTAACTTGAAAAATCGGCCACCTTCGGCGCGGAGCAAATCGGCTGCCGAAGGTGGTTTTTTATTGTTCTACCAAATGCACTGCAAATCCGGCAATCTCGCTCTGCAGAAACACCGCTTTTACTTTCCCGTCCTGTGTAACTGCATTCTCATGATCCAGGGAAAATCCCTTCCGCTCCAAAAAGGCCGCTGCCCTGATAATATTGCTAGTACCGATTGCAATATGCCCGTTCGTACCGCGGCCGGGAACTTTCATAAGTTCGACCGAACCGCCGACCATTACCGATTTATCGCTCTCGCTCGTTTTGCCCGGAAAAAATGTTGCAAACAGTTTCGCCGCCGCGGCCGCCGCCATTGCATCCCCACTGTTGATTCCAATGTGCTTCAGCGAAAAGCCGAGCATTGAAACAACAGCCTCGCGGGCAATCCGGGTAATCTCATCAAAGCGTTCCCCGGCGATAAACTCCGGTTTTACCATCCAGCTGCCGCCGATAGCCAACACCTTGGAAAAACCGAGGTATTCATGCATGTTCTCAGTCTTGATCCCGCCGGTCGGAATAAATTTTACCTCATTGTAGGGGGCCGACATGGATTTGAGCATAGACATACCCCCGGAAGCTTCGGCCGGAAAAAACTTCAGCACGTTCAATCCCTTATACAGCCCCTGTTCAATCTGTGTAGGAGAATTTACACCCGGTGTAACCGGTATGTTTTTCTCAATACAGTAATCAACCACCGGCTCGTTGAAACCCGGCGAAACTATGAATTTGGCACCGGCCTTTACGGCTTTCTCGGCCTGTTCGGGAGTCAACACGGTCCCAGCACCAACCAGCAGATCGGGCAGCTCACCGCTCAGGCGTTTGATCGATTCTTCAGCTGCGGAGGTACGAAATGTAATTTCTGCCACCGGAAGGTCGCCTGCCAAGAGTGCCTCACCAAGTGGCAATGCATGCGATGGAGTATCAATTTTCACCACCGGAACAATA
This sequence comes from uncultured Sediminispirochaeta sp., assembly GCA_964632675.1. Classification (GTDB taxonomy): domain Bacteria; phylum Spirochaetota; class Spirochaetia; order DSM-16054; family Sediminispirochaetaceae; genus DSBN01. The sequence continues at coordinate 3,344 of CAZWDV010000069.1, read as the reverse complement.
CCTAACGAATGAATTTTTTCGAGAACTGGATGCATCTCTTCCCCCTTGTATAAATATAACTCTAATATATCAGTTTTTCTGGTAATCGTATACCGCTTTATTGCCGTTTTATCGGCATAATACGGCAATTTGAAAAACTGTGCTGAAGCATTTATACTAGTCGTATGATTGAATCGTTAGCGGAATTTAACTTATTAGGTAACTCGGCCCTGGCCTTTTCCAGAGCCGTAATAATTTTGGCTGTCGGCATCATAATAGTTGCACTTGTGCGCAATTCGGTCGGCAGAAGACTGCGCCGCAAGAGCGAACAAGCCGAGCACTCAGGACGCTGGTGGATAGCGCATGTCAGCTTCAGACGTGTAATAGTACCGCTTCTGTATGTTGCAACCGTGTGGATAGCGCTACTCGGAATCAATTTAGGCGGTACAGCCACTCGTATTTTGCGCGGTGCAATCGCTGCGCTTGGCGCTATAGTCGCTGTGCGGGCAATGCTGTTTATACTAGATGCCTCACTGCAGAAATACACTCAGAAAACCGGTCGCGAGGAAGATGAGAGACGGGCCAAACCGCTGCTTTCGCTTATCTCGTTTCTTCTATGGATTATCGCCTTCATATTTCTGCTGGATAACTTCGGCTTTAACATTTCAACATTGGTTGCCGGGCTCGGAGTTTCCGGTATTGCCGTTGCAATTGCAGCCCAGGGCATATTAGGCGACCTGTTCAACTACTTTGTCATATTCTTCGACCGGCCCTTCGAGATAGGCGATTTCATCATTTTCGACGATAAACTGGGCAGCATAGAAAAAATCGGCATTAAAACTACCCGCATCAGAGCCCTTTCCGGTGAACAGCTGGTTGTCTCCAACTCGAATCTAGTAAACGCCCGACTTCACAACTACAAGCGAATGGAGCGCAGGAGAGTTGTATTCAGAATCGGGGTTACTTATCAAACTCCGCTCGAAAAACTGAAAGCGATTCCGGATATGATCCGCGGCTTTATCGAGGCAATCGAGAATGCCCAGTTCGACCGCAGCCATTTTCAGGGGTACGGCGACTTTGCCCTCACCTTCGAGACAGTTTATTACGTAGGCTCGCCGGATTATGTGCAGTACATGGACATACAGCAGGAGATCAACCTGAAGATATTCGAAGCCTTCGAAAAAGAGGGAATCGAGTTTGCCTATCCGACCCAGACCATCTTTATCGAAACTCCGGGACATGAACCGGAACCAACCAGAATAGGATTTCAAAACTTGAACGGGAAGGAATAGAGATGTTTGAGCCTCGAGATTCGGTCGCGATAATCGACCCTGAGAAGGTTGAACGAATCATCGTATTCGGCGACTTGCACGGAGATTTACAGTCGCTGCAGAGAGGTTTGGAGCTGCGCGGGCCCAAGGATTTGTTAATCTTTCTCGGAGATTACGCTGATCGTGGTCCGTCAGGTGTGGAGGTAATTGAAGGTATACATGCACTGTGCGACCGCATACCGGATAAGGTGATTGCATTGATGGGCAATCATGAAGACTACAGCGAGTACGGCGAACCGACTTTCATGCCGTGTACCCTGATCGACGAGGCCAACCGCAAACGCGGCAGCTGGGACGAGTTTTTCCCGGTATTCAAACAGTTTACCGACCAGTTATTTCTCACGGCACTCCTGCCCGGTCACGCCCTGTTTGTGCACGGGGGCATCAACTCAAGCATTTACTCGGAGGATGAGCTGGCATTCCCGGGGCCTGCCCTGCGGCGGGAGTTATTATGGAACGACCCTTACCCCGAAGAGGGCCAGTACGCGAGTATGCGCGGGGCCGGATCAATGTTCGGTCCGGATATCAGCCGTACGGTGCTCGAACGGCTGGACGTTCACTCTCTTATCCGCAGCCATGAACCTCGTAAGGCGCTGCCGGGACCTTACATAGAGCACGAGGGCCGGGTAGTAACCGTGAGCAGCACCGGCGTGTATGACGGCCGCCCCTTCGTTCTGGTGTTGGAGACTCAGAATTTTCCCCGTCTGCCCGATTCCTTTCTTGATTCAACCGTCTTTCTCGATTAGTTTAATGCAATATGCACACAGCACCTATTCAGTCCGATGATATCGTGTTGGCGCCGATGGCGGAGATATCGCACGGCGCCTTCCGCCGCTTATGCCATGAGTTCGGCGGCTTTGACTGGTACTTCACCGAGATGCTCTCGGCTTCCGGCTTGGTCAGCACCTCGCTGTATACCCCGTGGTATTTCGACTTCGGCCCCGCCCCTGAGAGAACCTTTGTGCAGCTGGCCGGCAATGACCCGGATACATTTTGCCGGGCCGCCGAAAAGATACTCGCCGGCGAATCGGAGAACGGCAGAGTGGCCGGCATTGATATCAACATGGGCTGCTCGGTGCACCACATCCGCAAGCGCGGCTGGGGAGTCGGGCTGATGGAAAAACCCGCCACCGCATTCGACATTGTAAAAGCCCTCAAACCGCTGATGGGCGACCGCTCACTCTCGGTAAAACTGCGAATAGGAAAAGACGAGAATCAGGACAAGCTGCTGCGCTTTTGTAAATCACTGGTGGAGGCTGGAGTCGCCTTCCTCACTCTCAACCCCCGCACCAGCAGCACCAACCGCAATCGCCCCGGGGACTGGCGCTACGTAAAATTGCTGCGGGAAAAACTGCCAGTGCCGGTTATCGGCAACGGAGAGATTACCGGCCGCGAATCGTTTGGAGCCCGCCGCCGGACCGCCGGTCCGGGCCCGGTCATGATCGGCCGGGCCGCCGTTCAGAAGCCATGGATAGCCACAGAATTGACCAAGGCCTTGCAGCCGGCTGCACCGCTTATCACCGGCGGCCGAGTCGATATGGCCGCCACCATCGAGCGCTTCTTTGAGCTGCTCAAGCTGCACCAGCCTGAGGACTTCCATGTATCCCGGGCCCGCCGCTTCTTTTTTTACTTCTGCGACAACTTCAAGTTCGGGTATCAAGTGAAAATGGACATTCAAAACGCCCCCGATATACACACTATCCGTTCCCTGGCCCTGAGCTACCTGCAGCGCAATCCCGGCGAAGGATATCAGCAAATTCTGAACAGTAACTGAGTATACCCGGTATTCATTCAATAAAAGCAGCAGCTCTTTTGTAAGAATGCCCCATTAGACTCACAAGCCGTATTAAATCAGCTTTCGCCTCACCACCCCTGTAACCACTTCGCCAAACAGGACAACAACAATAATCGAAACCAGAACCATCGAAACAGTGTTCCACCGAAACAGATCTATTGCCACCTGAAACAGCATGCCAATACCGCCGGCTCCGACCATTCCGAGAACCGTCGATTCGCGAATATTGATGTCCCATC
>CAZWDV010000068.1:0-16714 GCA_964632675.1 uncultured Sediminispirochaeta sp. | reverse complement strand
GAAGGGCTATAGCCGGTAGCCGGATAGCTGGAGCTCTTCAACAAAAAGCTAGCCCTGGCTCACCAGCAATTCAAACTTTAGATAGTGCATTGCACTATCTAAAGTTTGAATGCCTCTTTATGTTTAGAAATAGATGGTTATTCTAACAAAATGATGCAAATTCAAACTTTGAAAGTCATATGGACTTTCAAAGTTTGAATTGCTGTGGCTCACTACGATCATGGTCATATTGTCATTCCTCTGGTATACTCATCTCTTGCCTCCCTATAAGTACTGAGAAGATTTTACCAGTTAGATGTAGAAATTAATAGTCTTTATCCCCCCCATAAAAATAATCAGCTACCCAGCTGGCCTTCGCTCGTTCATTATCGGCCATTTTTAGGCAATCAGATTATGTGAACTCCACTTTCCGTTGTAAAATGAATTGTAGTGATCAAACTAAAAGGAGCAGTACCCATGCCGAAATTGAAAAAATACCATCCCGTCGATGCATCCGAAGTTTCGAGGTTTTGCGGAATACGTTCGTTTATGCGGCTCCCGCAGGTACGCACCCACGAAGATGTTGATTTTGCAATTCTCGGAGCACCGGCGGACACCGGATCGACCTTCCGGCCAGGACAAAGGTTCGCCCCCGCCGCCATCCGGGAAATGTCCATGATGCTGAGGGCCGCCAGCCTTACCCTCGATATCAACATGTTCGAATATATCTCCGGGGTCGACTGGGGCGACGCGAATGTAAGCCCCTGCGACCTGGCCAAAGCCCATGCTGCCATTCAAGCCGAGGTGGCCAACATACTCTCAGGGAATGTACTGCCCATCTGCCTGGGCGGAGACCACTCCGTCACTCTGCCGCAACTGCGGGCCGTAGCGCAGAAGCACGGGCCGGTGGCGCTGGTACACTTCGATGCCCATCTGGATACCTACGATATCGAAAATGGTGACACCCTCACCCACGGCACCCCCTTTTACATCGCCTGCCAAGAGGGGCTTATCGATACCGCCCACTCCATCCAGGTCGGCATCCGCGGGCTATTCAACACTTCCGCCCGAAAAGTATCGGAGGATTTAGGCTTCCAGGTCATCATGGCCGATGAAATGCGTGAAATGGGGCTCGATGAAGTCGGTCGGCGGATCACCGCCCGGGTCGGAGATGCCAAAACCTTCCTCACCTACGACATCGATTTTGTCGACCCGGCCTTCGCCCCCGGCACGGGCACTATCGAGGTGGGCGGCTTCACCAGCTACGAAGCTCTCAAATTGCTGCGCCACACCAAAGAGCTCAATTACGTGGCCATGGACATCGTCGAGGTACTGCCCGCCTTCGACCCTACCCAAATCACCGCCTATCTCGGCGGGGCCATCGTGCACGAGTTTTTGGCCATGCTCGCCTACCGCAAGCGAAAACTCCAATAAAGCCGACGGTAACCCAACCTTCGGATAGCGTAGTCTGGCAGATGTATCCGGCCGGAGATTCTGCTGATCGGTGTGTAAAAATAATTAGAGCCATTTTGAAGCAGAGCTCTCGTCTGCACTGTCTATATAGGTGAAACCGTAGTATAATAGGAGTATGGATATGAGAGATCTGGCAGAAATGCTCGAAGAAGAACTCGCCGAGGCAGTGGAGGTAAAAGACCCCAAATCTTTGCACCGCTATATAACTCTGCTCACCGGTAATTACGTTGAACAGAATATTCACGACCGGCAATACAATGAACTGAGCAGCAGCATAAGAGAAATGCTGAATTCAATAAAGGAGGGCTTCCACCGCATGGACGAGCGCTTTGCCGCTCAGGACAAACGATTCGATACCCTACAAAAACAGATCGATGAACGCTTCGAAGCCACTCAAAAACAAATGGACGAGCGCTTTGCCGCTCAGGAATTACACTTTACCTCAATGCAGAAACAGATGGACGAACGCTTTACCTCAATGCAGAAACAGATGGACGAACGCTTTACCTCAATGCAAAAGCAGATGGATGCGCGCTTTGATGCACAGGAGCGCCAATTCGACCGCCAATACAAACTCAGCAGCCTGGGCTTCACCGCCATAACCCTGATCATTGCCGCTTTCAACCTGGCCATTATTCTCGCTTAAGGAGTTTTCAATGTTAATGGACACCATTCTCAGCACCATGTCGGAGACTATGCAGCAAATGCGCGGCGAAGGGCTCTTCCTCACCACCAAGACCGAGAAAACCAATACCATGATCATCGGCTGGGGCGGCATCAACGTCTATTTCCGCCGGCCGATCTTCATTGTACCCGTACGACTGTCACGCTATACCCACGAACTCATAGAAGCCTCCACCCATTTTACAGTCAGCGTCCCGCGTCCAGGTAAACTCACTAAAGCCATCGAGTTTTGCGGCAGCAAATCCGGCCGGGACTACGACAAGTTCGCCGAATGCGGCCTGACCCCTGTTCCGGGCCGAGAAACCGACGTGCCGGTAATCGGCGAATGCCGGGTTCATTACGAATGCGAAATAATCTACAAACAGCACATGGAAAAGGACAATCTCAAGCCGGAAGTAAACTCGGAAGTATACCCGAACTCGGTGTACCACAGCTTCTACTTCGGCCAGATAATTGCGTGTTATACGACAGAGTAGTGTACTAGGAGTATGGATATGTAAGATCTATCCGAAGTGCTGGAAGAAGAACTCTCCGAGGCGGTGGAGATAAAAGAGCCCAAATCCCTGCCCCGCCATGCTCCTGAGCTGAGCACACTCAGGGCTGCAGAATTCCCTCGGTTTGTCCCTCAACGGCAATCTCCACCGTCTCGATCTGTTCGAACTGCCGAAGGGTCAGCCGTATCTGCTCTCGTATCGCCTGCACCCTCGCCGAGCCGGCAACATCTCTCTCCAGCTCCGCATTAAAAGACGCATATGCCCTTCCAGCCTGCATCTCGAAATGCTCTATCTCCACCCCTTCGGGAATCGAGCTGTAATAATCCTTCTCTTTTTCCTCCGGCCGAGGCCCCTCCAAAAGAGCCTCGAGGGTGCTCACTTCCAGGCCCCCTGCGGTCGAAATATCCCTGGAAACCGTAACCGCCTCCTCTAGTCCATCTTTCACCCGCATAAAATACAGATCTACCCTTTTGGCTTCCCGCTCCTCCAGATCCTCAAGAAACTCACCGACCCTTTCGTCGAACATGCCGTCGCTCACCGCCCTAACAACCTTCCAGCGGCCTGAATCCGTGCCTTTTTTAACGATTATTTCGAGTGTGTGGGGAGTAATAACCTGTGCCAGCATCTCTTCCTCCCGATCACCATACCCAGAGTGGCGGGATTCAAACTCGAAGAGCATCTCATAGGCGACAGGCTCTTCCCCCTCCCGGACTAGTAGCTCAACCTCCCGCACCTCGAGGCCAGTTCCGTCGTACACGAAGGTCGGCGAATTATTCTTTATCCACCTCTCCGCGGCTTCTATCGCAGCCGCGCGCTGCGCCTCTTTTGCGGGGCCCCTATCTTCCAGAAGCAAATACGCCCCCGCGGCGGCAGCAAGCGCGAGCAGCACCAGTATTATTAGTATCATCGACCTTTTCATCGGTTTCATTTTACATCACTCCATTATCTCATTGTGAGAATAATATTATAATAAAAAATGCTCTTCCTGCAGACCTCTTTCACCGCCCGCAGCCCCAGGGCCCTCGCCAGTAGCCGGCTCGAGGACCCTTGGGTCGCCGTGTAAAACTCTATCAGGCCAATTTTGAAGCAGACAGACCTCCAGCTACTTCCTATATAGAAAAAACCGTAGTATAATAAAAGTGTGAATAAGTTCGAGTTTGATGAAATGATAGAAGATTTACTCGCAGAAGCATTAGATGAAAAGGAAGACCCACAACACATTCATCAGTATGTGCTCCGACTAAAACATAATTACCTTGTAAAACAAAACATCGAAAAAAACTTTCAGGAAATAAAAAGCCTTCTGGAAGAAGCACGTACTACTATGCAGGCAGGCTTCCGGCAGATGGACACGCATTTCGACAAGGTCCAAAAGAGCCTGGAAGCAGGAATTGCCTATTCACAAAAACAGATAGACGCTTACTCCACCACCCAAAACCCGGATTTATATAAAAGTGCTCCCACCCCGCAGGTCAATATAGAGGAAAAGAACACCAGTTTCGAAACTACACACACATATTCTCACACACATTCTGACGATATGAACCCGCGCTTTGACCGCCAGGAAAAACACATCATTTTCGGTTTTACAGGCTTGTGTCTGCTCGAAATCGCCTTTAAGCTAATTTACATTTTGCGCTAATCCGACCCCAAAATATTTTATATTTTCAAATGCTCATCAAGAAAACACTGAAATTCAAGCGTTCTGCCCTCAGGATCTTTCCCCAGAAATGGTATAACCCGAATTTCGTATTAAGGACAGGCTCTGTAGTGGCAATATCTTTTCGTCGCTCAAACTCTTCGTCCACCCGCGCCTGCGAGTTATACACAAAAGTGATACACCCATCAACCGCCTCTTTTTCTCCCTGACAAAATCCCATAAAAAAGTTTTCATGCCTCAGAATAATGCACTGCCCCTGATCAAGTCATAATTCCATTCCTATCCGGTCGATATAAAATTTCCTTACAAGTTCAAGATCACCTGTTTTGAAAAAGATTAAACCCGCCATAGCTGTACCTCTCTTGTTAGTATTCTACCATATCATTATCGCAGAAAAACTCATTGAGAGAATAATACTTTTATAAAAGATGCACATCCTGTAGCCGGCCGGAGGACTTGTGAGCCGGCGTGTGAAAAATTTTGGGTTAATTTTGAAGCAAACAACTCTCCGGCCCTGTCTATATAAGTATATCCGAGCTATAATAGGAGTATGGACATGAAGGATCTGGCTGAAATGTTGGAAGAAGAACTCTCCGAGGCGGTGGAGGTAAAAGACCCCAAATCCCTGCACCGCTACATCTCTCTGCTCACCGGCAACTACGTTGAACAGAATATTCACGAGCGCCAGTACAACGAGCTTACCGGCAGCATAAAAGAAATGCTGGCATCAATGAAGGAGGGCTTCCGCCGGGTAGACGAACGCTTTGCCGCCCAGGACAACCGCTTCGAAGCCCAGCAGAAACAGATGAATGAGCGCTTCACCGCACTGCAAAAGCAGATGGACCTTCGCTTTGAAGCTACACAGACACAGATGCACGAACAGTTCACTGCTCTGCAGAAGCAAATGGATGCCCGCTTTGATGATAGTCAAAAACAATCGGATGCGCGCTTCACAGCCCAGGAATCACACTTCACCGTGCTGCAAAAACAAATTGATGAACGGTTTGAAGCAAGCAACCGCCGCTTCGACGATATGAACAGACGCTTTGATGACATGAACCGGCGCTTCGACAAACAGCACAAACTCATCAGCCTGGGCTTCACCGCCATAACCCTGATTATTGCAGCTTTCAATCTAACGCTTATACTAAGCTGAGAATCTCCGCCGTGTGTCACCCCAGCCTAAGAGCCGGAAACCCCACGCACATACGGACATTATCGTATCGCCCGCCGCATAGAATACGAATGCCGAAAGAAACGTCCCGCTGCTCCTGCGCCCACAGTCCGGAGGTTATGAACAAAGCCACAAAAAAAAATACAAAGAAAATCCGTTTCATTTTTTTATCCTTTCTCCTAAAATAGTCACAATTCCGAGGAATCCATCCACAGTCAGGACCTCTCCTTCTTTTTTTCACCGGGAGCCCGCAGGTGCCCCGCAGTGAGAAGCCGTACAAGCGCGTCCGCGGCATATTCCGGCCCACGGGCCCGCATGTGTCTGCTCCAATGGGCCAGATTTTCACGCAACAGACCGCCTTCAATCTTTTCCAGCGCCTCTTTCGAAACCCCGGCCACTACAATCAATAAGGCCGCAGGGACTATTTCACGCAGGTGGAGAATCAATTTTCTCAAGACATCCGACCGTTGTGCCAAAAAGGTTCCATAACATATCTATAAAAGATGCATATCCTGTAGCCGACCGGAGGACCCTTGGGTCGGCGTGTAAAAAATTTTGGCTATTCTTGAAGCAGAGCCGCCTCTTACCCTGTCTATAGAGATGAAACCATAGTATACTAGGAGTATGGACATGAAAGATCTGGCCGAAATACTGGAAGAAGAACTCTCCGAGGCAGTTGAAGTAAAAAACCCAAAATCTCTGCACCGCTACATATCGCTGCTGACCGGCAATTACGTTGAACAGAATATTCACGACCGGCAGTACAATGAACTGAGCAGCAACAACAAAGAGATACTGGCCTCGATGAAGGAAGGCTTCCGTCGCATGGACGAGCGGTTTGCCGCTCAGGACAAACGATTCGAGGCCTTGCAAAAGCAGATGGATGAACGCTTTGCCGCCCAGGAATTGCACTTTGCCTCAATGCAGAAACAAATGGATGCGCGCTTCGACGCTACCCAAAAATTGATGAACGAACGCTTTGCCGCCCAGGAATCGCACTTCACCGCGCTTCAAAAACAGATCGACGAACGCTTTACCTCCCAGGAATCACACTTCACCACGCTTCAAAAACAGATCGACGAACGCTTTACCTCCCAGGAATCACACTTCACCACGCTTCAAAAACAGATCGACGAACGCTTTACCTCGCAGGAACGCCAAATTGACCGCCAGTACAAACTCATCAGCCTGGGCTTTACCGCTATGGTCCTGGTCATCGCCACCTTTAATCTGACCATCATTCTGAGCTGAGAATGACTGCAACAGGAGAGTAACAACTCTTTTTTCTAAACGGGCATTCGGATGGACACAGAGAGGAAAGAGAGGATCGGGCTCTATGATTATTTTTTACCATCACCATTTATTATCAACGCTGTATTTCCACCGAAAAGCTTTGGGAGTGATACCACACTCCCTACGAAACACGGAATAAAAATGGGAGGTATTGTTATATCCAGTCTCCTGCAAAATAGTCTGAATGGGAAGCTCAGTAGACTTAAGCAGCTCTTTCGATTTTTCGATTCTAAACGCATTGATGTAGTTGGGAAGCGACTGGCCGGTCTGATCCTTAAAGATTCTCCCAATATATGGTGCCGACAGTCCCAGCTCTTCAGAAATCATTATCGATGAAAGGTTACAATCATTATACCGCTGCTTTATTATACGTTGAATAGCCAGGACTATCTGTTGATTCCGATTATCAGTATCCATGCTTACACTGGTTTCGATTGATGAAATAATCGAGAATAGTAGATGTTGTAGCTCCCCCATATTGGTACAATTGGCCGCATCTTGCAGCACAGTTGAAAACGACACCGGAAACTGCTGAGAGGCGGGCTTCTCACTTTTCTCGACCGCTTTATATATGATAGCAATGAGCCGAGTGTACACCGTATGAATTGTTCGATGAGTTCCTTCCGCTGCACGGTTCAATATTGTAGCACACACTTTTTTAGCTTCCGCATACTGTGCGTTGAGTATGGCCGAAATTATTTCATCTTCATCTTGTCTACTTACTTCAACCGAATTTCTCTTCCGCTCATTGATCTCGTTTAAATTAATACATGCACCAGCTCCGAAAATAAAGCGATTTTTGACCGCATCCTCCAAATCACTAATAGAATCAGCTGCTTCCAAAAGAGTATGGGCGTTCGGGTTAAAAACAGCCGAAAACGAGGTATTCAGTTCTCTGGCCAGTATCTTTATTATCTCTTCTGTTTTTTCTCTCAGCTGGTGTGCAGTTAGCTGGCCCGCTTGCGGTGAATTGATAAGAGCAAGCAGCACTCCACCTTTGAAGGGAAAAGTTTCACAGGGATACACACTACCAAGATTAGTTTGAATGAGATCGAGTTCCGCTTTCAACGATAATTTGTCTTTCGAGACCAGCAGCTCTTCACTCCGACTGATATTAGGGTCCAGGGAAAACAGAATACAGTTGATAGGCAGATGCAGATCAATATTAAATTGAAGCCCTTCTAAATTCTTAAAATAGGCATCAGCGGCGGAGTGGTTGGGTTCCATCAAAAAGGAATGCAGAAGCTCCTTGTTAATAATGCCGGAGGTCTCCTCCTCCTTTCTCTCTAGCTCTTCAGTATAGAACGCAGCCTGCCGAATCGGGATAAAGATTCGCCTTGAAATCAGAAACGAAATAAGAATAGTGATGAGAATGAATAGCGAGGTTACAATGAAAGTAACGTTTCTAATAGTTAGGACCGGTCCAATAATATGCTTATAGGGAGTCTTACGGATAAAAATCCATCCGAGATCGCTACGGTAATAATAGGTAATTAGTTCTTTGGCCTGTTCATTACTACTGAGAAAAAAGCCTTCCGGGGTACTTCGACGCTTTTGGCTACTTTGTACTGCTGCGATAACTTTAGGTATATACCCACTTGAAGATAGTTCCTTATATGCAGCAGTTTTACTGCCCATAATAATGTTGCCTTCGGTACCGATTACCACTGTCTCCTGATAATCGGCAATAGATGCAAGCTCAATCTGTTCCTGCAACCAGGCTTCAGAGATATTTATTACAATCGTACTCACCGGGATTTTCGCTCTTTTCCCCAAAAAATGAAACAGAAATGTAAACACCCCCGTTTCTTCTCCCGGTATATATCTGGTAATCGGTCGGCCCGAATTTACCACATCCTTGTTTTCCATCAAATTTATAATAGCTTTATCAAAGAAGTTCTGCTTTGATTGCACCAGCTGCATTTTTGCTTCGGTCACAATGTAAAACTGGTACTGATTTACATTATAAAGATAGATTGAGTGGAGATTCGGTATTACTAGGGAATAACTCTTTAACTGTTGCAGAGAAATGAGCTCCTCAATCTGTTCAATTTCCTCATAATACAGGAGCTTTTTCAAATTAAAATCGTTATGTATCTGCTGTGCCAGAATCCAGGAACGCTGCAGAAGCAGTTCGGAGGTGCGACCCGCCTTTTTCAGATTGTGTATTTCCGAATTGTAAATAAAAGCAACTAACTGCTTGTTGATATAGAAAATAAAAAAACCACTCACCACTAGTGTTAGCACGAGAAAACTAAACGCTATTGGAATAAACAGTTTATGAAATTTCTTGTATTTCTCCATTTGAATCCATCATAGACCGCTTTTTAGCAGCAGTCAATCACGGTAGATACATCCCCGCATCACGTAGTGTATTTCTCAGGCTGCGTGTATCCACACTATGAACATCAACCGTATCCATTTGAAGCGCCAGCGCTGCGGCAGTACCGGCTGCCTGACCGACCGACAGGCACACCGGCATCACCCGCGTGCTGGCCTGTACAACTCTGTCTGTGGAAATTGACCGCCCGGCAGTTAATAGATTGGGCTTTCCCTTTGGAGTGAGACATCGGTAGGGTATACCGTGCGATTCTCCTTTCCGGTACCTTTTGAACCGGTCCATAGGGCTTATTTTTCCCTGTTGATCAGCTACTATCTCATCCTTCGCCGTATGAATATCAATTGGATAATTGTTACGACAGATCTCGTCATCAAAGCTCCGTCGATCAAGCCAATCCTCAATGCTCAACATATAATCCCCCAGAATTCGCCGGCTCTCTCGAATTCCCAGCACTGCACCGGTTGCGCTTAAAAAGGAGTTTGCAAAGGCCTGAGGATAGAACTCGGCCAATGCCTGTCGATACTGTTCGGCAATCTCTCTGCCCTGTACCAAGCCCTCGGACACCGACAAGGAATCGGCAAAGTCGACATCCCACAGATGCCCGGCATTGAAGCCGACCGTGCCGGGTCCAACGAAATTATTGCAACAGTGGCGGTCCTTGATAAGCGGAAACCGCTTAGAGTTCAGGATGCGGGCAACATGGCTGTCATCGGTTTCGCGGCTCACCTGTCCGTGATAGGCATAGGCGTAACTGTCTACATTCGAAAGGGTAAAACAGTGGGTAGCAGGCTGGGTTTCGCCGCTGTCGGGATCGCCCTTCTCGTAGGGGGCACCGGCCCAGGCGCTGAGGTCCCCGTCGCCGGTACAGTCGATGTACACTTTAGCCTTGTATGCAGACAGCCCGCCTTTGTTTGCTACAAGAATAGAGCTGATCTGTTCATTCTGCAGCTGTACTCCGCAGAGCATCGACTGAAACAGGGTAACCACCCCCGCCTCGGAGACAAGCCGGTCATAGACCCTTTTAAGCAACTCCGGATCAATAGCGACCCACTCGAACATATCTTGCGGCACATGGGCAATATCCCTGCGGGCAAGCTGAAAGACCTCTTCCGCTATGCCCTGATACAGTATCCTCTCACCGTCGGAGACCGGGCTCCACGAAGGAACCAAGCCGGATGTCCCCATACCTCCGAGAGCTCCGCTCGATTCAATCAGCAAAACCCGGGCACCCCCGCGGGCAGCGGCAGTCGCGGAGGCACAGCCGGATGGTCCGCCGCCACAGACTATTACCTCGAAGTCGCTATTTATTTCACTCTCCGGAATAGTGATATCATATTTCATCACATGCTTCTCCTTATGTACTTGCGGTTTTTATTCGGCAAAACGCACCTCCACCAAATGCTCTACTTTATCATCGAAGAGAGGAAGGATATCGCCTGTCAGGTTTTTCCCGTCTACAGATACCTGGGCCAGGCCCGCCTCAATTTTATTCGGATTACGATATACAATTCTGTACTTGCATCCGCGAAACACTCTGGTTACCTCAGCCTGTTCCCATGCTGAAGGAAAGCAGGGTTGAATATGCAGACCTTCATAACCGCGTCTCAGTCCGAAAATACCTTCGAATAAGCTGATGAGCGCCCATGCCGAGGTGCCGGTTGTCCAAGACTGGTAAGACTTTCCGTAATACTTCGGATGAGTTGCATAACAGTTGGTAAACACATAGGGCTCGGCCCCCGACTGTTCGGATGGATTCTCAGGGCTGTCGGGAATTATTTTCAACAAAGCACGCAGACTCGCATCTGCGCGCTTGTAAAAACAATCCATATACGCCTTAAATCCGGTTGCATGACAATATACACCACCGTTTTCGAACAATCCCGGCAACATCCCACTCATTCGGCCGAGGCGGGGTGAAAACTCTGCATTGGGAGGATCACTGATCGGAAAACCGAAGGGGTGCTCCATTCCGTCAATTGCCTTCAGCACAGATGCGAGCCGATTTTCATCCGGAATTCCGGCTAACACTGCCCATACCTGGGCATTTAGATAAATTGAACTGCCCGGGCCGGAAGCAGACCCAATCGGACCCTCCTTCGAGAGAGCGCGGAGGTACCATCCTCCGTCCCAGCCGTGGGCGTTTATGCTCTCCTTCAGCTGTTCATATTCCGCCGCATAAAATGCCGACTCGGTATTCCTACCGAGACGTTCAAACAGAACAGATAGCTCGGAAAATGCGATACACGCCTGGGAGGACACCATCACCGACTCCGCATCTTCATCATTCATCACGTTAAGGGCATCGTTCCAGTCGGCAAACTTAATTTTCAGCAGATTATGCGGGCCCCGATCTTGGATAATCCGCTGCGCAGCCGCCTGCAGATGCTCAAGCACAGTACCCTCACCGCCGTCCTGATATGGCAACTGTGCTTCCAAGAATTCAAATTCGCCAGTCTCTTTTATAAGCTGGATAGTTGCCCAGATAATCCAAACCGGCTGATCGGAATAGGAGACATCATCATGGGGATACCAGGTAAGTAGGGCTGAACCGTCCCTGAACTGGTGCGAGAGGCAGTCTTCTATCTGCTTCCGGGCCAGTTGGGGCTGGTAGTTTAAAAGTCCAACCGCGATTTGAAGATTATCGCGGACTCCCTTTTTCCCCACTCCACAAAATTCCACCTGCTTTTGTACCCATGAGTTCATTATCCGGCTTAACCGACTATCACGTACATTTACCTGCAGTTCAGAGTATCTGTTTTGATAAAACTCTTTTACGCGGATGAACTTCGACTCTGCATAGCTTTCATCGGAATAACTGTGAACAACTTGTAAAGACTCTTCAACATCGGTTGAGAGTCCTATAATAATCCGAATATGTTTTGATTCCCCGGGGTCTAAGTGCAGGCAGTGCTGAAGAACACCTCCTAACATAAACAGAGTCGTCTCTGATTGCTTGCATTTATCTCCCGACACAACGACATTCGGCTGTTGATACAGGCCGGAAAGGCTTGCATCTTGTCGTGTAATAACAGCGTTCGTGCCCAAAAATGAATGCAAATCGCCATCGTATGAGCTTACCCTTTGTGGAGAAGCGATAAATCCATTGTAGCGGTCGTGCGGAGCAAATGGATGCACGGTACGACAATATACTCCGTTCAACTGGGTGTCAAAAAAGGTTTCCGCGGTTCTATACACCTCATAATAGCGTGGATATGCAAACCCCTCTAGTTCAAAACTTACTAGTGAGAAGAGAGAAATAAAACGCTCAACCTTGCTGCAATTATATACATTAATATCCCAAATTTCCTGAAACCCATCTAAGGGTACAAACACTCGGCACTCGGTATGTATAGCTTCTTTCTCGGAATAAATTGAACTATAATCGATTCCATGGGTACACTCGAATTTATCCAATTTTTGGTTTACAGGAATCCCACCCGGCGACCATACTGTCTTGCTATTCTCATCTCTTAAATAGAAATAGCGAGCTGAATCGCAATTAAGCCGGCACATATTGCCTTTATCCGAAAGATAGAACGAGGTGCCGTGCCCCCCTTGAGAGATTTGCGCGCAGTATCCATCCCGACTCCATAAATAGTTATACCAGTGCCGCGGAGGATTAACCGAAGAAATAGTCCAGGTGTTTTTTAGCTTATTATATCGATACATCTTCTCTGTCATGTTATTCCATCTCGAGTTCACAGACACCCGGCGGATAAAACCGCCGGGTGAAACTGTTTGTGTGAAATCCTATTTTTTATTAAGATATTCCTGCCACTGCTTATTGAGCTCAGTTTTTACTTTTTCTAAACCGGCCTTGCGCAGCGCATTTTTATATTCCTCAATTTTGTCAAGCTCAAGAACGCCCCACTGCAAGGCCAACTCATAAGTTGACTGCACATTCGACAGAGCGGCCATCTCCGTGGTAACCGGAGTCGGATCAAAGGCAAAGTCGACCGATGTGTTGTAGATCGAATTCTCAACCCATTTTGCCCACCACTGTTTTATAAAGGGCATAGCATTCGGATTTTTCATGATTCCACCCAGGTGAAACTCTTCCTCACGCCATCCCCACGGACAGGGTGCATCCCAGGCAAAACCGGTGTTCGATACATCGACCCCCGCCGGCATTACAAGATTTCCATCTTCATCAAGCTCCCAGTGCTTTCCCCGGATTCCGTTCGTCATTAGCATGTAATACTCAAAATTGTTGTGCACCAGGTCCAAAAACATAAGTGCACGCTCGGGATTATCCGCATTATCATTGATGGCCATGCCGTTACCGATGAGAGCACGGGTCTTATTTACCGGAAATCTGTGTTCAAAATTGAACCAGTCCATTTCCCACTCCGGATGGTTGGCCAAGATCTGGATTGCATCATCATTTGCATTGGGCGCATTCATAATTGCTGATGCACTGGTACCGTTTTTAAGGTTATCGCGGGCGGACATCTGACTGGAGAGAATATTTTTCGGCCAGAACCCTTTTTCATACCAATCGCGTGTCTTCTCATAGAATACCGTTCCATGTCGCTCCAGCGGAAAAAACCACTCCTCCTCATCCAGATAGCGGTGCATCATCATATTTACCGAATCGGTCCAGGGATACGGACGCACTCCCTCTATGGCGTTGATAAAATGGCGGATACTGTTTCCCGGCCCCTGGGCGCCGGCATTCAGGGGCATCATACCCTTCTCGTTTTCCTTGATCGCAGTAAAATAGGCTTCCATATCATCGACGTTTTCAATTTTTCCGATGCCGTATTTTTTAGCCAGATCCAATCGATAGAGCAACCCGTGGGTTTCGAACTCAAGTGCATTCATGGGAACCATATATATGTTCCCATCTACTTTGGTCTGTTCCCAGCCGTCCCGGGGAATGTTTTCCCAGGTTTTCGGAGCATACTTCGGAAGCAACTCATTCAGCTCCAAATAGGCTCCCTGGCGGGCAAACTCCTGATACTTGGTCCACTGGGCTGCAAAGATCAGATCGAACTTTTCACCGGCAGTCAGCAGCAGATTGTACTTCGTGTCCCATCCGGACCAAGTGGTGAAGTTTACCTTGAGAGTTGCATTGATATCTTCTTGGAGTTTTTCATTCAGCTTTGCAAGCATTTCTTGGTAATCGGGCTGGGTATCTCCTAAAAGATACATCTCTAATACGACGGGCTCCAGTTCTCCGGGTTCATTGTCATTCTCAGTTGCCTTCTCCTGCTGGCCTGAGCCAAAAACGGCAACAATCGAAAAACTAACTAGTAACGATAGCATGATTATTTTTTTCATCTACCCCCACTCCTTTAATAAAAATATATGATCCGGCAACACCGGCTTCATCCCTTTACAGCCCCAACAGTAAGGCCCTTGATAAAATACTTTTGTAAAATTGGAAACAGAAACACCATTGGTCCAATCGAGATAATGGCAATCGCCAATTTCAACGATTGAGTGGGCATATCCGGCATTGGAATACCGGAGCCGGCAACCGTACGCGAGAGGGCATCGAAGCGGTTAATGGTGTTGTACAGCAGATACGGCAGGGTAAACATATCGGGATCCTCTATAAAGAGCCGCGCCTGAGCCCAGTCATTCCAGTAATGCAAACTGATAAACAATCCGATAGTAACCAGCCCGGGTACTGCCAAGGGTAATATAATTCGGGAGTAGATGGTAAAATGGCCGGCTCCGTCCATCTGAGCAGATTCAATTACCTCTTCCGGGATCGACTTAATAAAGTTCCGAAGTAAAAGAATATTCCAGGCGGTCAAGAATGTCGGCATGATGATGGCAAGGTAGTTATCTTTCAGATTGAGAAAATTAACCATCCAGATATACATTGGTACCATTCCGCCTGTAAAAATGGTGGTAAAGTAGATCATGATTGCAAAATGATTCCTGTATTGGAACTCTTTTCTTGATAAGACATAGGCGGTCATCGAGCTAATAAACAGGCTTCCGGCGGTACCAAAAAAGGTAACCCCCATCGATACGATATAGGCCCTTCCAATTGTATCCGGCGAACTTAGGATAATTTTATACGCGTCAAAACTCACTTCTTTCGGCCATAGTCTGTACCCATGCTCATAAATATGCTGCTCCGGAGTAAGCGACCCGGACACAACTAACACAAACGGTAGCACACAAGCTATTGCCAGAATGAAAAGAAACACATAACCGATAATATGAAACGATAAGACATCCGAATATATTTTCTTCATCTTTTGATTCTCCTTTTTAGAAAAGTGCATAATCGGGATGGACCCTTCGAATAAGCCAGTTCACCAGCAAGATGATAACCAAGCCCAAGGCCGACTGGTACAATCCGGCAGCCGACCCCATACCGATATCAAAGTTGTGTACCAGGGAACGAAAGACATAAGTATCGATTACATCGGTGGCATCAAACAACTGACTGTTGTTTCCGATGATGTTATAGAATAGATCGAACTGACCGCGCATTATTTTTCCGAGCTGGAGCAAAAGTATTATGATAAAGGTTGGGACCAGATGCGGAATGGTTATGTACCACACCTGCTTCCAGACAGTCGCGCCTTCAATTTGGGCGGCTTCATAGGCTTGCTTATCGATAGCCACAATTACAGCCAGATATATAATGCTGCTGTATCCAACCCATTTCCACATATTGAAGAAGGTCAGTACCAGCGGCCACATAAGCGGTTTCGCATACGCATTTATCGGCTCCATATCTATTGCTTTTAGAAAGGTATTCAGAGAGCCGAATTCATAACTGAGAATGTTGTAGACGAATACACCCAACACTACGAAAGAGATAAAATAGGGAAGAAATAGTACCGAGTGAATGGTTTTAGTTGTTTTTTTACCAGCCAAACCGCTGATAAAGACCGCCACAAAGATTGCTGTCGCGTGAGTGGTGATAATAAATGCAAGGTTATACAGCACCGTATTTCGAGTAATTCTCCACAACTGCCCCGAGATCCAAAGGAATTTGAAGTTCGAAAACCCCACCCAGGGACTGCCTAAAAAACCATCCCTAATGGAATACTGTTTAAATGCAAGCAGGATTCCGGACATAGGAATGTATTGAAACAGAATAAAGTACACTAGTGCCGGTACAAGCATTAAGAACAGCATCCACTGTTTTGACTCTCTCTTCCTCACCATATGCAAATATCTCCTAATTGAACCTGTTTTCTTTCAGTGGATTGATTATACGGGCACTTTTTAAACCCCGTAAATTGTGAATTTTTGTGATTTATTCGCATTTTTAGGAAAGTGCTTTGTGAAATTTTGTTATTTTTATAGAATATGTATATTCACAGTCTCAATGGGTCGAATGAGCCGAAAACCGGCTGAGAATCTCTGATTCGGGAGTATGCCCCCGTTTCCCCATGAGCTCGATTACCAATCTCTTATAGTAGATAGTTCAACATGCATTTGAGTCTTCACCTACAATTAGTTTGAAACAACCTGCCAAGGAAGGAAATAATTTTATAAAAGATTCACATCCTGTAGACGGCCGCCGCTGCCCGGGCGGCTCGCTCCGCTCCCCGCCCGCCCTTGGGCCATAGCCAGTAGCCGGCCGGAGGACCCTTAGGTCGGCGTGTAAAAAAATTGGCTATTCTTGAAGCAGAGCCGCC
>CAZWDV010000067.1:0-16878 GCA_964632675.1 uncultured Sediminispirochaeta sp. | reverse complement strand
TGATGCAAATTCAAACTTTGAAAGTCATATGGACTTTCAAAGTTTGAATTGCTGAGCCAATACAGCAATTCTAAATTTGAAAATTTTAATAAAATTTTCAAATTTAGAATGCTCACATTTTGTTTAAGATGAGCAACTTAGCTTAAAGATTTTGATGTAATTCTAATTTTGGAAGTTCTATAACTTCCAAAATTAGAATTACTGGAGCCAATATGAAGCAGTTGAAACAAGTTTCTCAATTGAAATCGGTTAATTTTAATACTCAGCGCGCGAACTCCATTCAAAATGGTGAAAGCTGGCTCGTATCCGCCCATGATTCCAATGGTTCTTCCTCCGAGCGTAGCTATGCGGCGGCAGGGCTGCCGCTTCTGTTCAAAGAATACGGCTATATCTTCGTTTCGGGCTCTGAAAAATACAAGGAGTTTTTTGCAGCATTAGACGAATCCGATGATTCAGTGGCTATATTTACTGCAAAGGGCGAATTCAAATGGGTGAATAACGCCTGGACCGATCAGTTCGGGTTTTCTATGCAGGAGATCGAGTTGCAAAGCCTCTTGTCGATAGTGCTGCCCGAGTATCACGAGATTGCTCAAAAGAAAATCCAGGATAGTGTTCACAGTTTTACTTCCGGAATTTTAAAAACAAAAATCACCCCTATTGTTATTCGCTGCCGCAATGGATTCGGTGAACAGCACTCTCTCGAATGCATATTTCATGCCTATTGGTGTGATGGAGAGATAACGCTAATTGCCTTGATGAGAGACATCACCTATCACCAGGGATTAGTTGCCCGGCTTCGACAACTCGAGCGGCAGTACAACGTGCTTACCGAAACAGTCAACGAGGCCATTATCCGCATTGATGAGGATTTCAACATCGTCTTTGCCAATAGTGCGGTAAAGCGGACCTTTGGATTCACCAAAGCGGAGCTGTTGAACGAGAACTTCAGCATGTTGTTTCCCCCCGAGATATTCAAGCGGCATGAGTCGGAGTTCAGGAAATACTTCATCGTCGACGACGAACATCGCGGCGAGGTAGGTTTGAAACGCAGCATTGAAGTGCTGGGGAAGCACAAGAGCCGCGGAGTCTCCCCGATGGAAATGTCCTTCGGCAACTCCTCGGATTTCCAGGGCCGCACGCTCACCTGCATAATCCGAGATATTACTCAGCGCAAAAATATTGAGCGGCAGCTTCGGAAGCTGGCCTACCACGACCGCCTCACCAATCTCGGTAATCGTGATCTGTTTAACAACGATATGAAGGAAGTGCTGGACCAGCTGGAAAAATTCCCCATGCTGCGGGGAGCATTAATGTTTTTAGACCTTGACGGGTTTAAAAACATCAACGACACCTTGGGCCATAAGGTTGGTGACGAGCTGCTGCTGAAAACCGCCGGACGCCTGCGGGAATGCCTGCGCGAAAGCGATGCGATTTACCGTTTCGGGGGTGATGAGTTTGTCATCATGCTGCCGCAGATCGAATCGAAGAAGGATGCGGTGATAGTTGCCCGTAAAATCCTGGCGGCCATTCGCAGCCCCTATTATCTGCATGCGAAAAAGTCCGCCGAAGAAACCTCCATGGTAACTATCGGAGTGAGTATCGGCATTGCACTGTTTCCCGCCCACGGAAAAGATACTCAGACCCTCATCCAGAATGCCGATTTGGCGATGTATGAATCCAAGAGTTCGGGGAAAAATTGTTTCACCGTGTATCATAAGTCGCTGGTCTCAAAAGCCACCCTGCAGCTGAAGATTGAGCAGGGGTTAAAGAATGCTTTGCACGATAATTTATTTGAGCTCTATTACCAGCCCCTGGTCGATCTGGAGGGCAAAACGAAGGGGGTGGAGGCGCTGTTGCGCTGGAACGACCGCGAACTGGGCCAGATTGCTCCGGCACAATTTATCCCGGTGGCCGAGGAAAAGGGAATGATCGTTCCGCTGGGTAACTGGGTGTTGGAGCGGGCCTGTCAGGACATGGCGCAGATTGAGGCCCAGTACGGGCGCGGCCTGTATGTATCCATAAACGTTTCACCGGTGCAGCTCCGTGAAAAGAAGTTTGTCTCTACAGTGGTCAAGATCATCAATCGTTCCGGTATCCCGCCGCATCTGGTGAATCTGGAGATTACCGAGTTCAGTTTAATGCGCAATCCGGAAGAGACAATTCAAAAATTACTGAAGTTGAAGGAAACCCTCCCGGGTTTGAGTATTGTCATTGATGATTTCGGAACCGGATACTCATCTCTGAGCTACCTCTCCAAACTGCCGGCCGACAGCCTGAAGGTCGATATTTCATTTGTCGCGAAAATCAACGAACAGCATAATCAGAAAATAGTCGGTACCATGGTGCACCTGGCGGAAAGTCTGGACCTCGAAGTGGTGGTAGAGGGAATTGAAACCAAACAGCAGTGGGAGTACTTCCGCGGCATACACTGTTCGACCCTGCAAGGATATCACTTCAGCCGTCCGGTCCCGCTCGATGAATTCTTAAAAGAACTCGGCTGATTCGCCACTCCGCACGGTTTCCAAACTGCAGGCGAAGGGTTACATTAAAGTAAATGGAAAAGAACTCGTCGCGATCTAAAGTAATCGCCAGGACTTCGTGGTTCGGTATCATCGGAAACGGCATTATAGCGGGATTCATGGTTACTATCGGGGTATTGGGCAACTCTCTGGCTTTGGTAGGGGCCGGCATCGATGCAGTAACGGATGTAGTTACATCTCTGGTTACGCTGCTGACCGGCAGGATTATTGATCGTCCTCCCGATGAGGACCACCCTTATGGGCACGGTCGGGCGGAAACAATTGCTACCAAGCTGCTGTCCTTCATCATTTTTTTTGCCGGTGCCCAGCTGGTGTTCTCAACCGCAGAGCATGTGATGTCCGGGGGTACGCGCACGGTTCCCTCGCGTATTACAATGGTAGTGGCACTGGGGGCAATCGGCGGTAAGATAGTGCTTGCATTGGTAAAAGGGCATGCCGGTCGAAAAGTAAACAGTACTATGCTGATTGCAGATGCAAAAAACATGAAAATGGACGTTCTAATCTCCTCAACTGCCCTGATAGGCATCTTTTTTACCATTCGGCTGAATATGCCGATTGTGGATACTCTCTTAGGTATGGGGGTAGGCATTTGGATTATGTGGGTTGCCTATGGTATTTTTATGGAGACCAACGTAGAGCTAATGGATGGGCTGCACGACCGCGACATTTACCGCGAGGTGTGCCGGGCGACGGTGGATGTGGAGGGAGTATATAATCCGCACAAGATGCGGATCCGTCAGCTGAATACCCGCTATGTAATCGACATGGATATTGAAGTGGACGGACGGCTAAGTGTAGCCGAAGGCCATCGGATTGCGATGGAAGTGCAGAAAAGCATTCATTCGAAGGTGGAAAATGTGTATGATGTACATGTGCACGTGGAACCTGTTGGCAACCGGGAGCAGCGTGAGCGCTTCGGACTTTCCCAGGAATATCTGCACGGCAATAACACTGATAAAATAGAAGAGGATAAGGAGTAGAATATGGTAGATCCATTAAAAAAGAATTCTTCCATCACACGTCGCCGAGGACCCGTTGTCCTGGCGATTATGGACGGAGTCGGAATTGGAAAATATAAAGAGGGTGACGGAGCGGCTGAGGCGCGCACGGAAACCCTGGATGAGCTCAAGGCCAACTGGCCGACTACCCAGCTAAAGGCACATGGTACAGCAGTCGGTTTGCCCGATGACGGCGATATGGGCAACAGCGAAGTCGGGCACAATGCTATCGGCTGCGGCCGGGTCTATGCCCAGGGTGCCAAACGGGTAAACCAGGCCATTCGTGACGGGTCCATGTTCGAAGGCCAGGTATGGAAGAAACTGGTGGACACGGTAAAAAAATCCAGTGGAACCATGCACTTTCTCGGTTTGCTTTCGGATGGAAACGTACACTCGCATATGGATCACATTAAAGCCCTGGTGCGCCGCGCCAAAGACGACGGCGTCAGCCGCGTGCGGGTACATGCTCTGCTTGACGGCCGGGATGTGGGCGAGACTTCGGCTCTGGAATACTTCGACCCATTCGATGAGTTTTTAAAAGAGCTGTCCGATGACGCATTCGACGCGCGGATAGCCTCCGGCGGAGGGCGGATGAAGATTACCATGGACCGCTACAACGCCAACTGGGACATGGTCAAGAAGGGCTGGGAAACCCACGTGTTAGGCAAAGGCCGCACCTTCACAAGCTCCCATGAGGCCATTGAAACCCTGCGAAAGGAGAGCGAGGCGATCGACCAAGATCTGCCGCCCTTTGTAATAGCAGATGAGGACGGCCAACCGGTCGGAACAGTGCAAGACGGTGACAGCTTTATTCTGTTCAACTTTCGCGGCGACCGCGCCCTTGAAATAACCAAGGCCTTCGAGGCCGGCGACGATTTTTCCGAGTTCGACCGTAAAAGAATACCGCAGGTGGAATACGCCGGGATGATGGAATATGACGGCGACCTGCACATTCCGAAGCAATTTCTGGTTCCCCCGCCCTCCATCGAGCGTACAATGGCCGAATATCTGGTGGCCAGCGGCGTGAAGCAGTACTCGGTGAGTGAAACCCAGAAGTACGGCCATGTAACCTACTTTTTTAACGGGAACCGCTCCGGCAAGTTCAGTGATGAGCTGGAAACCTACGAAGAGATAAAATCGGACAATGTGCCCTTTGAGCAGCGCCCCTGGATGAAAGCCGCCGAGATTACCGACAAAGTAATTGAAGCGATTGAAGGCGGTGAATACGAGTTTATCAAATTCAACTTTCCCAACGGCGACATGGTCGGCCACACCGGAATCTACGAAGCGGTGCTCTGTGCGATGGCGGCTCTGGACCTTTCGCTGGCCCGGATCAAAACCGCCGTTGAGAAGGCCGGCGGGGTAATGATTGTGAGTGCCGACCACGGCAACTCGGACGATATGTATGCCCGTGACAAAAAGACCGGCGAGGTAAAAATCAAGGAAAATGGGAAGCCCCAGGCTAAAACCAGCCACTCCCTGAACCCGGTTCCCTGTATCGTCTTCGATCCCGAGTATCAGCAAGACTACTCGAAGGAGCTGCGCGGCGGATTAGGTATCTCCTCACTGGCTGCTACCTGCATCGAGTTTTTGGGCTTCGAACCGCCCGAGGATTACGATGATAGTGTAATCGAGTGGAAATAGCCCCGGCGCTCCCGTCCCGGTTCACTGCCGGGG
The DNA here is from genome assembly GCA_964632675.1 of uncultured Sediminispirochaeta sp. Lineage (GTDB taxonomy): Bacteria > Spirochaetota > Spirochaetia > DSM-16054 > Sediminispirochaetaceae > DSBN01. The sequence goes on along the minus strand of CAZWDV010000067.1, from coordinate 11,663 downwards.
CTCTGGGCGGGCGGCCGTCGTTTATTCGTTTTCTTCCAGCACCCTCCGGGCCCGATTGGCAACCGCCTGCGGGACCGGACGGCGGTTGAAATCGTAGGTTGACGGAGTAAAACGCCGCACGCCCGACTCTTCATACAGCTTTAGCACATAGTGCAGATCTGTGCTGCCGACCTCCACCGCCTGTTGCTTGATATCTTTGATCGTGAACACTCCGGGCAGCGCCCGTCCGACCTGCAGCGAGGTAATACCCCGCAGAAAGCGGATGAGCCAATCCGGGTGGTCCTGCGGAATCGATTGCAGTTTAGTCTGCATTTCTTTGAGGTTGGAGACCCCGAAAATAGTTCTTATTCGGGCGATAAAGGCGTGTGCCATGCCGATATGTACCACGAACAGGTCTTCATTGCCGAAGCGTGTTTCGGCGGCCTCCAGCAGCTCTTTGGCCCGAAAGGCATCGTTTTTTTCTTTCACTCGGATGTAGCGATAGGTATGCAGCGCTCCGGATGCGTAGCGCAGACGGTCGAGCTCGGTTTCCGACAGATCCGGTCCGGGAGACTGGAGAACTCCTTCGAGCCGCTCGATCTCCTGTTCCAACTCCTGTTGATCTTCGGTGAGCAGATAAGAGAGGCAGTAGCGGTGGTTTACCACCGGTATTTCGCGGGGGCTTTCGGAGAAAAGCCCGGCGGGTATGAACAGTATCTGCAGAAAAAGAAAAATGAAAAATAGTGATATCTTTTGCATATCAGTCTCCCATGGCATATTATAAGGGATTATGGAACAGATCGCACTACTTCAACAGCTTTTCTCGTGGTCTGCCCTGGTATATTGGGCGGCCGGCTTCCTTCTCCTGTGGCGAATTCCGCCGGTGGCGGCAGCGGGCCAAGGAGCCACGCACGACAGTGCCGGTGTAGAGGAAATGTCAATAGTCATCCCGGCCCGGAATGAAGCCGGCAATATTGCGGTGCTGCTCGATTCTCTGGAAGTCCAGCAACGCCGGCCCCGGGAAGTTATCGTAGTGGATGACCAGTCCGAGGATGCTACGGCCGAAATTGCCGCGGGCTATGCCTCCGGGGCTGCCCGGGTGCGGGTGGTGAGCGCGGCTGAACGGCCGGCCGGCTGGACAGGGAAGAACTGGAGCTGTCACTGCGGCGCTTCCGAAGCGCAGGGTCGTAAAATTTTGTTTCTGGATGCCGACACGCAACTGGAATCTCCGGATGCCCTGGAAAGGCTGGTCAGCGAGCACGGCACACGGGGCGGAATGCTGTCTGTGCAGCCGTACCACCGGGTACACAAACTCTACGAACAATTGAGCGGCTTTTTCAATTTGATTGTGATGGTCGGGTCCGGAGCCTTTGATATGTGGAGCCGTTCCGGCCAGGCCGACGGCTGTTTCGGCCCCTGCATTCTGATGGATCGAAACGAATACGAGGCTGTCGGCGGTCATGCAGCGGTACGGGGTAAAGTAGTGGACGACTTGGCGTTGTGCGGGCTTTTTAGACAGAACGGCCTCGGCGTACACTGTTTCGGCGGGCGCGGCCTGATTTCCTTTCGGATGTACCCCGGAGGACTGCGGAGCCTGATAGAAGGCTGGACTAAAAATATGGCTATGGGGGCATCACTCTCGAAAGTTCGTAACATAATTCTGTTGGTTATTTGGTTTACCGGTATCAGCAATGTAGTACTGGCAGTTGCAGTGGCACTACCCGGGGGTTCCCTTCTCTGGAGTGTGGTGGCCGCCGGAGTATATGCGCTGTATGCTGCCCAAGTCTACCTGCAGCTGCGCAGAGTCGGAAGCTTTTCGCTGCCCGCTGCACTGTTGTTTCCCCTCGAGTTTCTCTTTTTTGTCGGGGTATTTGTGTATTCGATAATCAGAACAAAGCTGTTTCGCAGTGTTGCCTGGAAGGGTCGATCGATCCCGATTGAAAAAATCCGGAAAAAGAACCGCGGAGCAGCCCGGTGACGGTCAGTATTTTGGGAAGCGAACTGCTGGGAATAATCCTGGTGAATTCGGTGGCCTGGTTTTTTGCAATTTATCTTCCGGGAACCCTCATACAGAAACTGCCCCTGCGCCGTTTCCGTGAAGATAATTTTCTGTTTCGGATTCGCCCCTGGGAGCGGGGCGGACGCCTGTACCTGCACCTCGGCATAAAACGCTGGAAGGAGCTGTTGCCCGATGGTGCCGGCCTTTACCAGGATGGATTCCGGAAAAAACGGCTCGATGTGCATGGAATAGATGAGCGGTATTTGCAGCGTTTCGTTCTCGAGACCTGCCGGGCCGAGCTGGTGCACTGGGTGATTATTGCCCTGATACCGCTGTTCTTTATATGGAACCCCCTCGAAGTAGCGGTATGGATGATACCCTTTGGGCTGGCGGTGAATCTTCCCTGCCTGCTCACCCAACGCTACAACCGGCCGCGACTGAAGAAGATTTTACAGCGCGGACAAAAAAACCGATTTGACATTCAGCACTGAATGTATATGATCTAAGATTATTATGCAAATAGAAGAAGTTCACTATCAGACATTCAAATCCGGCAGCAAAACCTATTTTAACAGCAGTCGATTTTTCCCACCCGAGATAAGACGGGATGTATTTTATCTGTACGGCTTCGTACGCAAAGCGGATGATTTTGTAGATGCCATTCCCCAGGACCCGGATGGATTCTACCGCTTTCGCGATGCGTATCACCGGGCGCTTGCCCGGTCTGATAGTGGTGCAGCCGACCCGATTATCGATCGTTTTGTCGAGCTGCACCACCGCAAAGGCTTCGATCCGGCCTGGACCGAAGCCTTCCTCAAATCAATGGAAAAAGATCTCTTCAAACATGAGTATAACACCCTCGAAGAAACCCTGGAGTACATCTACGGTTCGGCGGAGGTAATCGGACTGTTTATGGCCAGGATCATGGAACTTCCGGAAGAATCGTACAACTTTGCCGGCAAGCTCGGGCGGGCGATGCAGTACATTAACTTTATTCGCGATATAAAAGAGGATGTAGAACTCGGACGGCGCTATCTGCCGCTTACCGATACATCCCTGAACAGTTTGGACTATGACTATGTGAAAAATCATCTGGCGGAGTTTCGAGCCTTTCACACTCAGCAGATCGGACTGTATATGGGGTGGCAGCGGGAGGCCGAAAAAGGATATCGTTACATTCCTTATCGCTACCTATTGCCGATAAAAACCGCCGCGGATATGTATATCTGGACTGCACAGCAGATTGAGAAAAATCCGATGATAGTGTACAGCCGCAAGGTGAAACCCCCGAAACCGCGGATAGTGCTGCAATTTTTGTATAATATCGCTGCGGCGCCGATTACGGCCGCCCGGAGGTCGTTATAAAGGTGGGAATATGAAAAAAGAAAAAAGTGCTGCGATTATCGGGGCCGGTTTCGGCGGCTTGTCCGCCGCTATTCGTCTGGCAAAGAAGGGCTGGAAGGTCGGAGTGTATGAGCAACAGTTGTACGCCGGCGGAAAAGCCGGATCGGAACAGATAGAGGGGTACCGCTTCGACCGCGGACCTTCTCTCATTACTATGCGTGAAGTTTTTTCCGAATTGTTCGAATCGGCGGGACGACGGCTGGAAGACTACTTGCACTTCGAACAGCTCGACACTATCTGTTCTTACTTCTTCCCGGACGGGACCGAGTTGGCGGCCCGCGGCAAACCGGAGGACTTTGCTCTGGAGGTCGAATCCAAAACTGCGGACCGCGCCGAGACCGTGCTGCGCTTTCTCGAGTACAGCCGGGGAATCTACGATAAAACAGCCGAGCTGTTCCTTATGAACAGCCTCCACGATTCGGCCACCTATTTCCGTCCGGCGGTGTGGAAAGGTGTTTTCAGCCGGGGAAAACTGGATGCCTCGCGTTCGATGGATGCTGCCAATCGCAGTTTTTTTCAGGATTCCCGTATGGTGCAGCTGTTTAACCGCTACGCCACCTATAACGGTTCGGACCCGTATCAGGTTCCGGCCACTCTGAATATCATTCCGCATGTAGAGTACAATATGGGGGCGTATGCCTCGACATCCGGAATCTATGCAATTCCGCAGGCTATGCGGACAGTGGCAGAGGAGCTGGGAGTCGAGTTTCATTTTGAACAGCCGGTTGAGCGAATAATGGTTCAGGACGGGCGGGCGGCGGGAGTGGTAACCGCCTCCGGGGAACATACTGCGGACGTGGTGGTCAGCAATGTGGATGCCCGCCGCACTTATGAGAAGTTGCTGCAGGACCCCGAGGCGCCCTATGCCCAGCGCTATCGGCAGCTGGAAGCCTCTTCTAGCGGTCTGGTGTTCTTTTGGGGAATGAAGCGCAGTTTTCCCGAACTCACGGTGAACAACATCTTTTTCTCGGAAGATTATCCCGCCGAATTCAACGCCCTGTTCAAAGAATTGCGCTGTCCGGATGACCCGACGGTGTATGTAAACATCACCAGTAAAGTGTCTCCCGCCGATGCTCCGCAGGGCGGGGAAAACTGGTTTGTACTGGTGAATGCCCCCCGCAACAACGGGCAGGATTGGGAAAGCGAGGTGGCGCGAACCCGCAGCAGCGTGCTGCGCCGCCTGGAAAAAGCCCTCGGGCGGTCGGTGGCGGAGGATATTGCGGTGGAAGCGGTACTGACGCCGCCGCAGATAGAGCAAGAGTCCGGCAGCTATTACGGCAGCCTGTATGGAATCAGTTCGAACACGAAAACGGCGGCTTTTCTGCGCCATCCGGCCCGCGGCCGCCGCTACGGCGGGCTCTACTTCTGCGGAGGAAGCGTACACCCCGGCGGCGGAATGCCGTTGGCAGTCTTGTCCGGTAAAATTGCCGCCGATATAATTCAACGGAAGGAGCGCTAAGTGAGCGGTTCAGCGATTGTGGCCAAACTAAAACAACTACCTCGGGATACTCTTTTTCTGCTTATCATTGCCGATTTTTATCTGGTGGGTTTGATTTTCCATGCAATTCCTTTCACCCTGCCGTATATGCTGCTGCTTACCCCGCTGGTGCTGCTGGTGTTCGGAATTCTGGGGGTGTACCCCCTGATCAAAGAGAATCGTCGTAGGATCTGGGCCTGGGCGGCAGTTACCTATGCGGTTACCTTGAGTCTAGAGATAATCGGAGTGCAGACCGGAAAGGTGTTCGGTGCATACTACTACGGCGATGTGCTGGGTCTGAAGCTGGCAGAGGTACCGCTGGTTATCGGCTTTAACTGGGTAATCGTGGTTTTGGGAGCAGTCCGTTTTAGCGAGAGAATTACCAAATCGCCGCTGGTGGCGGCTTTGTTTGTCGGTGTGGTGTGCGTGGTGTACGATTTTGCCCTGGAGCCGGTGGCCATCGGATTGGATTACTGGCAGTGGGAGGGCGGTCATATTCCGCTGCAGAACTATGCCGCCTGGTTTGTGATTGCCGCCGCCGCCGCGTGGGCCTATCGCCGGCTTGGTTTGACCGCCGACACCCGTCTGCCGGAGTGGTATGTGGCCGTTCAATTCATTTTTTTTATAGGTTTACAATTACTGGTTGTATAAGGCTGGAGGAGACATGAAAGAGTTTTTTGCACAACAGAAAAAGGTGATTACCCATTATTTAGATGAGTTTCTTGCAGCGAAAAAGACCGACTTGAATCGTGTTCACTCCATGGGCGGTGAGAGTGCCGAAAGAATCCGCGATTTTGCAGTTAAGGGAAAGATGCTGCGGGGCGGTCTGGTGGCCTTGGCATATTTTCTCACCCGCCGAGATGCTTCAACGGAACAGGAGATCCCCCCGCGGTCGGTGAGTGCCGCCGGCGGGGTGATGGAACTGTTTCAGTCGGCTTTTCTTATTCACGACGACATTATGGACCGGGATGAAAAGCGACGGGGCAGCCGTTCGGTCTATTCTCAATATGTAGAATTTTCCGAGGCCCAGAATTTTCGCGATGCGTATCATACCGGAGAGGCGCTGGGAATTTGTGTTGGGGATATTTCATTTTTTCTGGCCTATGAAATCTTGTCCGATATAGCCGCTTCAACCGGAAACTCCGGTCTGCATTCACTCTGCAGCCGCGAGCTTTCCTATGTGGGGGTTGCGCAAATGCTGGATGTGTACTGGAGCCAGGCTGCTGCGGAGGTTACGGAAAAAGAGGTTTTTGATTTATACCGCTATAAAACCGGCCGTTACACCTTTTCCCTGCCCCTGCTCTGCGGAGGGCACCTGGCCGGCGCCTCGCAGGAGCAGCTTGATGATCTGGAGAGGATAGGCGAACTGCTCGGCATTGTATTCCAGCTAAAGGACGACGAGTTGGGCTTGTTCGGCGACGAGGAACAGCTGGGCAAACCGATCGGCTCGGATATAACCGAAGGCAAAAAGACGCTGTTCTATGTTGCGCTGATGGAACGTGCCGATTCGGAGGAAAAGGGCAAACTGGAGCAACTCTTCGGCCGCAGCGAGGTGAGCGCAGAGGATGTGGAGTATGTCCGTTCTGTGGTGGTGCGCCACGGAATCCGGGACTGGGTTCTCGATATCTGCCGCCGCTATGCCGAAGAGGCTCGCGAACTGATCGAAGGCCTCGAAGCGGTATCTTCCACCCACCAGCAGATTCTCATCGACCTGCTCGATTACAGTCTCAAGCGTACCAACTAAACAAGCCCGCCCCCGCCGGCAGCGGCAGGACTACCGCCAAGAGGAAAGCAGCTATCGCAGCCGCGCTGACGCTCAACAGGTTCACTGTATCATTGGTGATTTGTCGGTAGCCCTTTATCAAAGTATTGGAACGGTGACCGGTGTGGGAACGCTCTGTATGCTGTCCCGATGCGCAGCAGAGGTACTCGGCCTGCAGGCTGGCACCTAAAATGCTGTCCAGGAGGGAACCCAGCAGTCCGCTCAAAGTTGCTATCATCGCCAGAGAAACGGCTGCGATGACCACCGGTACGAGATCAATTCCGGGCCCGGAGGCCGGCAGGTTCTGCACCGCTAAGGTGAGCAGCAGTCCGCCGCTGCTGATGGCTGCAATGAAGGCCGCCCCGGCGGCCGAAGCTGTCAGACCCAGCAGAGTCACGCCGCCGCTGGCCCCGGTGGGCAGTGTCTTCCGGCTGAGTATGGACACCGGCGGCCGCGGGGAGAGCATCCCGATTTCGCCGGCCCAGGTGTCGGCATTGGCGGCGGCGAAAGCGGCGCAAAATGCCGCCAGAACCGCGAAATGTGGATATATTAGAAACAACAGGGCCGCCGCTGCACCGGGGCCCGTATTGGCTACTACTTGTATCCCGTCGCGGCGTCCGTCTTTTTCATGTCGGGCGGTACTATGTGCTTTCACTTCCCGTTTGAAACGGCTGAGCAGGGTGGAAGAGATGAAAAAGGCGCCTAGATGCAGCCAGAACCAGATTCCCCCGCCCAGGTAGATTACCAGGCCTACCATGAATCCGGTCACTGCACCGGACCTCGAGACCGAGTGCCGCTTGAAAGCGCTGGTCGCCAGCAGCAGATTGATTCCGCTTCCGATGGCCAGGCGGATTAGTAATTGGCTGTAGGTGATAGACAATCCCATACACGCATTCTCCCGGATTATGTATTAGAGCAGAGCGGTAAACAGAAACGCACTCAGGATGGGTACGGATATATTGTCAAACCCCCGCGGAGTAACCAGCTCTATCAATGTTGCCCCCAGTGCTACCAGAAAGCTGATCCCGCCGGCATTCAGTGACGTGCTCTCTACCGGGCTGAGCAGTAGAATCAGGAACACTACGACAAACGATGCAATCAGCATTGTAGTGCTGCCAACCACTGTTTTGCCGGTGTTCCAACGGCCGATTGATATCCTGTGCCGGCCGAAGTGGACGCCGGTTAAAGCGGCCAGCCCGTCTCCGTAGCCCATAATCAGAATGCCGACTGCACCGGCGGCCAGTGGAAGGTACCCGTTGAAGCACAGCAGCACCAGTGCCAGCAGCGAGATGGGAAAGTAGATCGTGCCCAGATTGTCGCGGGGCACATCGTCCTCCATGGCCGGAAAAAGGTTCAGTTTGTAAGAGATAGTGTTGATGATAATAAAACTGACGGGGCCGATCACTGCAACGTAGGTGTGCTCCATGAAGTTCATCGCAATAAGCCACCAGTTCGATACACCGATGTGAATTATCTTCCGGCTCACTTCACCGCTTACGTAGTTGTAGCTGAGCAAAAAGGTTGCTATTCCGATTATTGCAAAAATAAATCCAAACGAGAGAAACAGAGCAGCTATCTCATTCATTCGCAACCTTTTCTTCCGGATAGGGGTTCACTTTATCGTAATGCATTTTGTCATCGCTGTAGCGGCCGGAAGGTCGGTATACCCGCACTTCAAAATGGAGATGCGGGCCGGTCGATTTTCCGGAATCGCCGATGGGTGCAATAAACTGATTGGCTTCAACATCGTCACCCGGCTGGAGTTCGGGATCTTTGTCGAGGTGGGCATAGTAAGTGCTCCACTTCTGGGCATCCGGATAGGTCTTCTGCACTGCTTCACTTATCGGATGCTCGATTTCCAGGTACCAGCCGTAGCGGTTGTTGAATCCATGGTCGATTACCACCCCTTCATAGGCGGCCACCACATCCCCCGGCGGATTGCCCTCGCGGATTATCTCGCCGGCGTGGTTGACATAGGCGATATTGCTTACGTTGATGATGTCGACTGCAAAGTGCGGCGTTACGCCTCCGGTCCCCACCGGGTCCTCCCGGCGTTTCATATACCCGTCGGTAATTCGAAACCCGCGCCCGTCGTTTTTCTCAGTATCCAGCTTAACCGGATGCAGCATTCCTTCGAAGGCCGGTTTGAAATTGGAGAGGGGGATAACCGACTGGCGGTTGGTTGCCAGAAAGATGCGGGCCTGGTATTCCTCGGTGGGCAGCCGGCTCATCTCGTAAAAAACTTCGCTGTAGGTGGAGGCCTGCTGGATATTGTTGGCAATCAGATTGTAGGCCTTCTTGCGGGCCGGAAGGTAACCGGCCAACTCCTCGGCCATCCGCTTTACGCTTATATAGGCGTTCTGCCGGTCGAATTTGAAATTTTTGCGGTTCTCGTGGAGGTTGTTGATCAGGGTGAGAATTTCGTTTTCAGTGTTGGAGATAAAATCCTGCACCTGATGATCCATTTGTGCACTATATTCACGCAGGGAAGTGCTCATCTTGCGCTCCAGGATTTCTACCCGCAGTATATGTACCCCGATCAGCAGAAGGATACCGGCTGCCATTGCTGCGGCAGTATAGGCAACCGAGTGGCGGGCAAAGGAACGGGTAAAGCGGGTAAAAATTCCGGTGCGCTGCAGTTCGCTGTCGCTGGGAAGTTCGATGGAAAGATGGGAAGGGGCCGCAGCGGCGGTTTCAGCAAAGTAGGGACCGCTGCGGGATCGCAGGGTAAGTAAAATTTCCAGCCTTCGCTCGAAATCATCCATCTGCGGCCTTATTGCGGTGTAGGGTACTGCCCGGCTAAAGTGCTCCAGTGCGGCCACAAACCAGTACGATTCCTTACGGAACGTCCAGGAGCGGTAGAGTATCTGTCCGCGGACCTCGGAGGAGAAGATTTCCTGCACGAAGTATTCTTCTTTATGGACCTTTACTGCCGTAACAAAGTAGGTGGCCGGAGTAATACCATTGATAGTACAACGGATCGGCCTGGTGGAAAAGGCGTTTTCCTGACCGAGCCATTCTTCGACAATTTGTACTATTTTCTTTGTTTTCTCTTGTAAATCAATCGACATATTAACAATCCCTTCTATTTTCGGGGCTTTTGCGGGTTACATGAGCAGTATATAGTTTTTATCTATACGTGAGATCAGTTCTTTAAGTGGAAGCGGTTTGCTGTAGTAATAACCCTGGATGTAATCACACCCAACGGCCTTAAGATACTCAACCTGCGCATTTGTTTCAACACCTTCGGCGACCACTTTCATGCCCAGAGCATGGGACATGGTAATAATTGCCTGAATAATGGCCTGATCCCCCTGGTCGCCGGGCAGATCGTCAATAAACGACTTGTCTATTTTTAGGGTATGTGATTTGAAGCGTTTGATGTAGGCCATCGAGCTATAACCGGTTCCGAAATCGTCGATCGCGGTGTTGATCCCCATCCGTTCGAGCTCTTCAATCATATGGAGAGCCGATTCCATGTCTGAAATGGCCACATTTTCGGTAATTTCGATGTTGAGCTTGGCCGGCTCAATGCCCGTTTCATTCAGCACACTTCTGATCTGGTTAATTAAAGAGGCGTCCTGAAACTGTGTACCGGAGATATTGACTGCTACTGCTATCTCCGGAAAGCCCTGTTGATGCAGATTGTAGATTTCTTTGCAGGCTTTGTACAATATCTGGCGCCCAAGCGGAAGAATGAGCCCCGATTCCTCCGCTATCGGGATAAACTCGCCGGGAGAAACCACTGTTCCCTTCCGGTCCCAGCGGACCAAAGCCTCGACCCCGCATACTTCGTTGGTATTTGGATTGATTTTGGGTTGATAGTAGAGTTTGAACTGGTCGTTCTGTAGTGCCTGCCGCATAGCCGTTTCCAGTTCAATCCGGTTTTGGGCCTGTTTCTGAAGCTCGGAATTAAACAGGGCATAAGTTCCCTTCTCCGAGAGTTTTGCCTTATACATTGCCAAATCTGCATTCTGCAGCAGCTCATGGGCGGTGTTGCCATCGTCCGGGTAAAAGGTAATTCCGATGCTGGCCGAAGGTATCAGTTCATGTTCTTCGAGTATAACCGGATGGGCGATTGTCTCCTGCACCCGTTCGAGTATATCCAGCACGTTATTCTGGTCGCTGATGTACAGGTTGATCAATGCAAACTCATCTCCGCCGAGGCGGGCAATGGTATCTTCCTCCCGGCTGGTGCGTGTAAGCCGCTCGCTGATAATCTGCAGATATTTGTCCCCCAGATTGTGACCGAGACTGTCGTTTATCTTTTTGAAATTGTCGATATCGAGAAGAATTACCGCCGTTTTCTTCTGATTGCGTTTGGAGGCGGCAATTGCCTGCTGCAGACGGTCGAGAAACAGCTGGCGGTTTGGCAGTCCGGTAAGCACATCGTGATAGGCCTGGTGTTCCAGTTTGGCTTCGGTAAATTTTATGTCACTGATATCGTGGAAAATCGAAACATATTTTTTGAGTTCGCCTACGCCATTTTCGATGACGCTGATCGACTGCCAAACCGGAATTGCATGGCCGTCCTTCGTGCGGTTCCATATCTCCCCTTCCCAATAACCGTTTCTTACTATGTGTTCCCACATATTCCTGTAGAACTCTTCGTTCTGACGGTTGGATTTAAGAATGCGGGGGGGTGCTCCGATGGCCTCCGCGGCGCTATAGCCGGTAATGCGCGTGAAGGCGGGATTTACTCTCTCAATTATTCCGGACTCATCGGTAATAAAAACCCCTTCGACTGTTCGCTCAATAATGCTTTCGGAAAGGTAGAGCAGGGCTTCATAGCGCTTTTGCTCGGTTACCTCCTGCCAAAACAGAAACATTTGATTCGATTCGGGGATGTGCGACGACAGAACACGGTAGTAGTTCTGCCCTAACGGAATACTCACCGACTTGTCGTCATTGAACACCGCCTGAATGGCCTCTAAGATTGTGGAATTGAAATGGTTTTGATCGGTCAGCTTGTGGTTCCGGCAGAGCTTCTGCCCAGATGGGTTACAGTAGAGAATCTCTCCACCCTGGGTACTCAGCATGAC
>CAZWDV010000066.1:0-17237 GCA_964632675.1 uncultured Sediminispirochaeta sp. | reverse complement strand
AACTCCCATGACGATGTAATCGTCGGTCAATGCGCATCGGAACCGCAGGGGCTGATGTCCAAAATGCATCTCATGCGTGAGAAGGTTGAAGATGTACGGGTGTTCAGCGTATTGACTCTGGCTCCGTATGATTTTTACATGAAGCCTGAAATGAAGGGCCATTTTGAACTGGCCAGCTGGTTTCACGCCCCCGGTTCCCGGAAGGCACTCAAGGAAGGGGTCGGAACTGTTACCTATGTGCCAAACATGCTCCATCGAGCAGCTCTGGACAGAATCGACGCGAAGAAACCTTCCATCTTCTTCGGTACCTGTACACCGCCCGATGCAAAGGGCTTCGTCTCGCTTTCCCTCGGTATTACCTATGAAAAAGATGTGCTGGAAGCCGCCGAGCTGGTAGTCCTGGAGGTTAACAAAAATCTACCCCGTACCTTTGGCGATACCCATGTTCACATCGGAGACGTTGATTACTTTGTTGAAAACCATCAGCAGCCGCCCACACTGCCGTCGGTAGAACCGAATGAAACCGACCAGGCCATCGGTAATTACGTAGCCGAATTGGTTGAGAACGGCGCCACTATTCAGCTCGGTATCGGAAACATTCCCAACGCCGCCGCTTTGGCACTTCAGGGCAAAAAAGATCTCGGCGTACATACTGAGATGATGGTCGATTCAATGGTTGATCTCTACGAACAGGGTGTTATCACTAATAAAAAGAAAACTCTCTTCAAAGACAAGTTCGTATGCACTTTCGCCTTCGGCTCGCAGAAGCTCTATGACTGGCTCGACGACAATATGGCCGTAGAGTTCCAGCGGGGTTCCTGGGTCAACGATCCGGCGGTAGTACGGCAGAATTCGCGTATGGTCTCGCTGAATACCTGTCTGATGGTCGACTTCACCGGCCAAGTGGCCAGTGAATCGATTGGAACTACCCAATACTCCGGCACCGGCGGACAAACTGACACGGCAGTCGGAGCAAAAGAGGCCTACGACGGACTCGGCAAATCGATTATCGCCTGTCATTCCACTGCTAAAAACGGCACAGTCAGTACCATTACCCCCACTCTGCCGGAAGGCACCGCTGTAACACTGCACCGCAGCAACGTAGACCACATCGTTACCGAATACGGCATAGCCCATATGCGCGGCCGCACCATACGCGAACGGACTCATAACCTAATAGCGGTGGCCCATCCCGATTTTCGAGAACAACTGACCGAGCAGGCAAAACAACTCGGTTACATCTAACTTAGAAGGAGCACATTAATGAAACAAGTAGCACTAGTTGCAGCTAAACGAACCGCCATTGGAACATTCGGCGGAGTTTTTTCTAACACATCGGCTGTCGATCTTGGTATCGCCGCCCTAAAAGGTACCCTCGAGTCTGTAGGAGTAAGCCCGAATCAGCTTCAGGAAGTAATCGTCGGTAACATCCTCTCCGCGGGGCTCGGGCAAAATGTTGCCCGCCAAATCGCAGTCGGCGCGGGGGTACCGGTAGAGGTACCAAGTTACGGAGTAAACAAACTCTGCGGTTCGGGCCTTAAAAGTGTAACCTTGGCCGCCACCGAAATTGCCGCCGGTCATGCCGACATCATTGCAGCTGGCGGAACCGAAAACATGACCCAAACCCCCTACGCGGTTCCGAAAGCCAGATACGGCGCCAAAATGGGCAACGCCGAAATGATCGATCTGCTGCTGCGCGACGGTCTCATGGACGTATTCAACGACTATCACATGGGCGTTACCGCCGAAAACCTGGCCGACCAATGGAACATCAACCGAGAAGAGATGGATGAGTTTGCCGCTAAAAGCCAAAATAAAACTGAAGCTGCGGTAGACTCAGGACGGTTTAAGGACGAGATTGTGCCAATAGAAATTCCCCAGCGAAAGGGCGATCCGCTTGTCGCCGATACTGATGAACATTTCCGGCGCGGGGCCACTGCCGCGGGACTGAGTAAACTGAAACCAGCCTTCAAGAAAGAGGGACGGGTAACGGCCGGGAACGCTTCCGGTATCAACGACGGGGCAGCCTTTGTACTTCTGATGAGCGTAGAAAAGGCCGCAGAACTGGGGCTTCAGCCGCTGGCGATAATCCGCGGATTCGGATCTGCCGGTGTTGATCCGGCCTATATGGGGTACGGACCGGTACCGGCGACAAAAAAGGCCCTCGACCAGGCCGGATGGTCCCTTCAGGATGTACAGTTAGCAGAACTGAACGAAGCCTTTGCCGCCCAGTCTCTGGCTGTGCTCAAGGGTATGGAAAAAGAACTCGGTGGAATCGATCCGTCCATCGTGAATGTGAACGGCGGGGCAATTGGCCTGGGCCACCCCATTGGCGCTTCAGGAGCCCGCATACTGGTTACCCTGCTGTATGAAATGCAGAAGCGCAGCGTTAATCGCGGTTTGGCCACCCTCTGTATCGGAGGCGGTCAGGGCATCGCGCTGCTTATAGAACGAATATAGAGCTTTTCTCTCCCCGCCCGAACCGTCCGGCCTTTCGGTTTATTAGGGACTACCGGGCCGCGCACGTAGTGCAAACCTCATCCGCATTATAGCCTGCGGCTATGCCAACAAACAAATAGCCGCGGAGCTGGATAATTCAGACTAGCGCGGCCCCCCACAAACCGAAATATGATTCATATGCTGCATATATTATGCGGCGAGTTTTTCTAATCTGATAATGCTCGGCCAGTTTTGATACTTTATAATATTGATGACATAGGTATCTACGAAGCCGATACTGGTAAAACAACGCAGAATATCACCGCACGAAATGAACGGGAGCATTCCATGAAGCGCCTCTAAGTCCTCTATATTAAAACCTATGAGTTTGCGGATTAACCTTCCGTCCCGATTCACGATGTAGGCTGTTGCATAGGATTTTGTATGTATCATATACTATTCCTCAATTTAAATATAACAACAACTTACTGGAGTTACAAACAAAAGCATCTGTTATTACTACAAGGATGGCAAATAGTGGAAGGAGTGCTGGCAGTATCGGGCAAGTACCCGCTATCTATCCTAATCAAGCCGCCAGCTTAGCCCATAAGAGTCTGCAGGACCTGCAGGTAGTCGTTCGCGGTCATCGGACGGGGATTGTCGGCATTGCTGCCGTTGCGGGCCGAGTTCTCGGGCAGGCCCATCGCCCGGGCAATACGGGCGTAACGCTCTAGGGCATAGTCGCGATTGTATTCCATCATCACCGGCAGGGCGATGGCATTACACACCCCGTGGGGAGCATCGTATTTTCCGCCCAAGGCTTCGGCAATGCAGTGCACCCCGGCTACATCCGAGTGACTGAAGGCTATTCCGGCCAGCAGGCTGCCGGTCATCATGCCGTCCCGGGCTGCCGGTGGCGGCAGTGGTGGGGATGGTGTAAAGTGGCAGGACATCCCCGGTTATTCTGGACGCATCCTCATAATACCGTACGATGCCGCCATTTCATTCCGCCAGAGAGTATAGAGACATTCCTAGGGGCTGTCAATTCAAGGAATTACGGGGTTGGTCTCAATGAGCTACACCTTCCCTTTCGCGTAACAACATGTCCGGCAGGGTCACCTCTGAATACAGTTATGGCACATTTCACAGTCGTTACCTGAATTTCTTATCCGAAAACCTACGGAACAGATACAGAAAAAAATCATCCTTCATCCAGCCATTGAATTTCAGCCGCAATTATCCGGGCCAACCCGGTTCTTTCACAAAATACGAACTCACCAACGCCCTGTTTTCCAGTTTGTTGAGCACATTATAAATGGAAGAAAACCCGATATCCGCCCAGTAACGCATCCTGATTTTTGCACTGGGTTTATTCGGTTTCAGTTGGAAACCGTATTGTGTACTTCGGCTGCGGGCAGCGCTCAAGTTGGATTGTGCCCTCGATCTGATCGACCAGGGTGTTGATCAGCTGCAAGCCGAGACTGGCCGAATTGTGTATGTCTACGTTTTCCGGAAAGGGATTTCCCGTGTTGGAAACAATAAGTTCATACTTACGATCCGGTTTATCCTTCCGCAGCTCTACTGTAAAGCGTGGTTCTTCTTCCGAATTGAACCCATACTTAATAGCGTTGGTGGCCAGCTCGTTGATAATCAGCCCGATTGAGCCGGCGGTTTTGGTTTCGATCAATTCATTTTCCATGCTACATACAATGGTAACCGGCAGGTTTGTCAAAGAGGAAAAAAGCGAATCCAGCAAATCGTTGAGATAGTCCTTTACATTGATATGGGTAACCTCGTTGGTTTGAAACAGCTTTGCATGCACCATCTGAACAGCCTTAATCTGACCCATTAAGTCACCCAGGTCGGCCGCATCTCCCAGTTCTGAGTCCTTGAGGTATACCAGCGATGAAATCAAGGCCAAGTTATTTTTTACCCGGTGGTTGAGCTCCGACATAAGGTAGACTTTTTCACGTTCGGTTTTTCTTTGCTGGGTTACATCATAAGAGCCGCCAATTATCCCGATAAACTCTCCCTCGTTACTGTACACGGGCGAGTTAGTTACATGAGCCAGAAACTCAACGCCCTCCTTTGTATGAACTGGAAAATCACCTGACCAGCTCTTGCCCTGGCTGAGGGCTTTCATAATCTCATGCCCCTGCTGCTGGGAAGCCTCGGGAACCGTCACATTCATGATATTCATGCCTATTGCTTCTTCACGGGACCACCCATAGAGCCATTCGGCATACGAGTTCAAATACAGCACTTGCCCCTCGAGATCCGTGGCAATTACCGCCTCGTCTAATGCTTCCAGAATCTGGCCCTGGAAGCGCAGCTGATCTTCGGCCCTGCGCTGCTCGCTCTCCTGCAGCTCCAGTTCTGGCATAGAGATATCGGTCACACTGCGGATAGTGCTGATATTGAGCCGCTTGCCCTGCAGCTCATAATAGCGGGCGGAAATTTTTACCAGCATTTTTTCACCGGATTTCTTTTTGTGATATCTTTGCACCTCAATATCAGTGTGATCATCGAGCTTTATCGCCTGGCGGGACTTTTTCGGTTCAGCCGAAAGTTTCCAGACTTTCATCCCGATGAGCTCATCTTCAGAATATCCATACATTCGTTCAGCCGCCGGGTTTGCCTCTAGAATAGAACCATCTTCGACATTTATCATCAAAACTGCATCGGCTTCCGCTTCGAACAAGGCCTGAAACTTTTCCACACTTTCGCGGAGTTTTAGATCGGTCTGCTTATAGTCGGTTAGGTCTAGAAAAATCACGATTCCCGAATCCACATGGCCTATTTCATCAAAAATAGGTGCGGCGTTGGCCATTACAATTCGGTCTTCCTGGTCATTCCGGCGAACAATGAATTGCCGACTGTCGGTTTCGCCATAGCGCACCGCCCGTGTGAGAGGCACTTCGTCAGTGTCCAGAGGCCGGCCGTCAAGATCAAACAGCTGCCAGTTGCTTGCATACTCTTCTATGCCAACTCTATTGATAATCTTATCCCGTTCTCCACCAAGAATGCGCAGTGCAGAATCGTTCATATACCGCAGGTTTCCATCCGGTGCCTCGGCAATCGCAATGCCCGCATGGCTGTTGTTCAGGGCCGCCATCAACGTCGACTGAGAAAGTTTCAGATCATGTTTCAGCCTATGGCGCTGCTGCTCCACCTGAATATGGTGCAGGGCGTAGGCCAGATCACCGGAAATCTCCCGAAACAGCTTTATCTCATCCGGATTATCACTGTAAAATGCCGGCAGAATTACACTTATCCAACCATAAAGGTAGTTGTCATACTCGAGTTTCATCGTCATAGTGGCTTTATCTTCATACCCGTAGCTTTGATCTTTGTATATTTGGTTAAAGGGGCATCCGGGACACTCCGCGGAGGGGTCGCGTATAATCTGTACCCTCCCCAACTTAATCGCTGCGCGTACGCAACTCGGAATATGCCCGCGCCTTAGCAGCTCTTCCATCGGCTGAAAAGCAGAATTGAAACCGGCATGATAGTAAGGCGCAACCGGTACGCCATTATTCATCCGCACAATCCAGGCTTTATGGTAACCGCTGGTTTCAACCAGCAGCTGACAGGCTTTATTGAGCAGTGTAAACTCTTCCCTTTCTTTAGTAATTACTTGGTTCACATTTCTAATAGACAAGAGCACCCGATTCACATGCTGCAGCAGATAATCCCGGGCCTCCATTTCCTGGTAGGCTATTTCACTTTCTTTCAGGTTTATTTGTGCTTCCTGCTTGGCTTCGAACAATTTGTAAGCCATATGAATAGATTCTATCAGGATGAACTCGCCGGAGTTTTTCAGCACATATCCGTAACCGGTAATCTTCTTTACCTTATCAACATACTCTTTCTCCGAATGGCTGGTGAGAAAAATGATGGGTATATCCCGCGTCGCGAGTATTTTCTGGGCCGCTTCGGTACCGTCTATACCGGCACCCAAATCGATATCCATAAGAATGAGCGATATCTCTGGATCCCTCACCGCCCGCTCCACAGCCTTCTCTCCGGAATACACCGCTTCGACCTCGAAGCCGTGCTTCTCAATCATTTTAGCTTCAGAGAGGGCCAGGATTGCTTCATCTTCGACCAACAGAATTTTGCGCACCATAACTCTATTATTATACAGCGTATATCCGATTGTCAAAAAAATGAGGCGATTATTATTCTACCAGCTCCTTGAGCTGCTCCGGCGTCAGTTTGTGAAAATTGAGGTAGCGGTAGATCTGCGGCTGTTTCTCCTTACTAATTTTCTTTGGCACGATATCGTTATACTCGGCTTTGCTCGGCAGCCGGCCCAGCAGGGCGGTTACAGCCGCCAGCTCGGCACTTCCAAGATACACCTGGGCGCCCTTGCCCATGCGGTTATTGAAGTTGCGGGTGCTGGTCGAGAACACGGTTGCCTTGTCGCGTACCCGGGCCTGGTTGCCCATACACAGGCTGCAGCCGGGCACTTCGGTCCGTGCTCCGGCCTGTCCGAAAATAGAGTAGTAGCCCTCCTGCAGCAGTTTGCGCTCGTCCATTTTGGTCGGCGGGGTTACCCACAACCTGGTCGGTGCCTGCCCCTCGCCCTTCAATACCTCCCCGAGGGCCCGGAACAGACCGATATTGGTCATACAGCTGCCGACAAACACCTCATCTATCTCATGCGGACGGCTCTCATCGGCCAGTACTTCGCTCAGGGTGGCCACGTCATCCGGATCATTCGGGCAGGCAAGGATCGGCTCGGTAATCTGGGACATATCGATTTCTATCTCTTCGATGTACTCGGCATCGGGGTCGGGCTGCAGCAACTCTGGCTTTTCGAGCCAGGCCTGCATCTTCTCTTTACGCCGCTGCAGGGTAGTTTTATCCTGGTATCCCTCAGCAATCAGCTGCTCAATCAGGGCGATGTTGGATTTCAGGTACTCGATAACCGGTTCTTTATTCAGCTGCACGGTGCAGGCGGCGGCGGAGCGCTCGGCCGAAGCGTCGCTCAATTCAAAGGCCTGTTCCACCTTCAGCTGTTCCAGCCCCTCGATTTCGATAATGCGGCCGGCAAAGATATTCTTTTTGTTGCTCTTCTCGACGGTCAGCAGCCCTTTCTGAATGGCCACATAGGGAATCGCGTTGACCAGGTCGCGCAGGGTAATGCCGGGCTGCATCTCCCCTTTGAAGCTCACCTTCACCGATTCGGGCATATTCAGGGGCATACTGCCGGCCACTGCGGCAAAAGCAACCAGGCCGCTGCCGGCGGGAAAGGACACTCCCAACGGGAGCCGGGTATGCGAGTCGCCGCCAGTGCCGACGGTGTCGGGCAGACAGAGGCGGTTGAGCCAGGAGTGAATGACCCCGTCCCGGGGCTTGAGGCTAACCCCCTGCCGGCCGGTAAAAAAGCCGGGCAGCCTATGATGCAACTCGGCATCGGTCGGTTTAGGATAGGCGGCGGTGTGGCAGAAGCTCTGCATCACCAAATCGGCACCGAAGTTGAGGGCCGCCAGCTCGCGGATTTCGTCGCGGGTCATAGGTCCGGTAGTATCCTGGCTGCCTACAGTGGCGGTCTGCGGCTCGACGTACATGCCCGGGCGCACGCCTTCCCGCCCGCAGGCGCGGCCGACAATCTTCTGCGCCAGTGAATACCCTTTACCGGTATCCTCCGGCTGAATCGGTTTGGTGAAAAACTGCTCTGGTCCGAGCCCCAGCGTCGCCCGGGCCTTGTCGGTCAGGTTTCGTCCAATGATAAAGAGAATCCGGCCGCCGGCACGGATTTCATCACTAAGGGTATTCGGCGTCAAAGTAAACTCGCTGAATAGCGCACCGTCCTTCAGAATTTTTCCCTCCAACGGCTTGATGGTGATCACGTCGCCGGTTTCAAGGCCGTCCACATTGGCCTGAATCGGCAGGGCCCCGCTGTCCTCGGCGGTATTGAAAAAGATAGGCGCGATGATACTGCCGATAACCACTCCGCCAGTCTTTTTGTTGGGAACTCCGGGAATGGATCGACCGAGATGCCACTGCACCGAGTTAATTCCAGATTTACGGCTGGAGCCGGTCCCGACTACATCCCCGACATAGGCCACCGGACGGCCCTTCTGTTTCAGCTCGGCAATCGTCTCGAGGGGCGCCTCCATTTTATCGGCCAGCATCGAATTGGCATGCAGGGGAATATCGCTGCGGGTAAAGGCTTCGGAGGCGGGGCTCAGATCGTCGGTATTGGTTTCACCGGGCACCTTGAACACAGTAAGCGTAAGCTCCTCCGGCAGCGGTTCGCGGTTCTGGAACCACTCTGCAGCGGCCCACGACTCGATGACTGCCTTCGCATAGCCGTTCCCATTGTCCATCAGGGTTTTTACATCGTCGAAGGAATCGTACACCAGCAGGGTATTCTTCAGCTGCGCGGCCGCTTCGGCGGCCACCGCTGCATCCGCATTGCTCAGCGCCTCGATCAAGGGGGCCACATTGTAACCGCCGAGCATCGTCCCCAATATTTTCACCGCCTTCAGTTTGGGTATAACCGCTGAAGATGCAGCTCCGCTGATGATGTCTTTCAAAAAAGCAGCTTTCACATAGGCCGCATCGTCGACCCCCGGACTGATATGGTTTTCAAACAGCTCCAGCGCATATTCAGGCTCGGAAATCGGGTCCCGCTGCAGAAGCTGTACCAACTCTTTGGTCTGGGCTGCGGTAAGCGGAAGCGGAGGAACTCCAAGCTTATCTCTTTCAAGGGTATGTGCTTTGTAGTCTTCGATCACAGCCATGCGAATGCTCCTTCGATGATATTTTGACGTATTTTAACACAAATTACGACAAATTGAAGAGCTCCCGCTGCCGATTATTCCTCCAGGGCCTTCTCCAACAGCTGGTTGCCGTATTCAATCGAAGTTGCATAGGCGAGGTCGGAGTTAATGGGCCTGACTTCCCCCGGCAGTTCTCCACCTTCCTGCTCTTCACTGTTTTTCATATACACTCCTGCCAAAATCTTTCATACAATGTTCAACTATAAAGCATAAGCACTTCGCCTGCATCCGTCAAATTATGCTATAATCAACCATGGCAAAGAAAAATCTATTTAGTGCAGAAACGGTCTGCTACAACAGTAATGACAGTCTTGAGATACAGAAAAAAGCTGTGTTAACTTACACCTCGGTGTTGCCGCAGATAGAGGCCCACGGAAAGTGCAAAATTCTTTCAAACAAAGGCTTCGGCATCGGCCGCGACAGGAGCAACGCGGTGATAGTTGCCGATCGGAAAGTCTCAAAATTCCATGCTGACTTTAGCTTTAAGAGAGGAAAAGCCTTTATTCGCGATACCGGAAGCACCAACGGCACCTGGGTCAATGAAAAACAGATCCCCACCGGCCGGGCAGTTGCTTTAAAGAACGGAGATGTAATTTACTTAGGAGATACCGAAATTCGATTTCGCAGCTGAGAAGCTATATGTACGAAATCGAATTGCCGATGTGGTACCAAGTGCAAAAAGGAGCAGAGAATGATGGCCGAGCTAAAGAACAGGCTGACTTCAGGAAAAACTGTAATCGGGAGTTTTGTTACCATCGGTAGTCCGGGTAACCGAGCCGTCCGAATCCACCATCCTGCGATCTCTCGACATAGGTGCGACCGGGGTACAGGTGCCGCAGGTCAATTCGGGAGAATTGGCCCGGCAAATTGTACAGGCCGCCCATTATCACCCCACGGGACACCGCGGCCTGGCGATGCCGCGGGCGGCTCACTACGGCGCCATGGGAATCGATGCCTACTTTCAGAAGAGCCGCCAAGAAACGCTGGTAGTGGCACAATGCGAAAGTGCCGAGGGGCTCGAAAAACTGGAAGAGGTGGCCGCCGTATCTGAAGTCGATGTAATCTTTCTCGGCCCCTTCGATCTGTCTCATTCTCTGGGAATACCTGGACAGGTTGAAGACCCGCGCATAAAAGATGCCGAACGGCGGGTGGTGAAAATCTGCGAAGCCCATGGAAAATCTGCCGGAATTTTCGCCGTCAACGGAGCCGCCGCCGCGGAACGGGCCGCTCAGGGTTTCCGGTATATCACCATTGCCATGGAGGCCATGTTTCTCTCGTCAGCGGCCAAAGGGGCCCTCGAAACTGCCCGGGCGGGAATAAAAGAGTAGAATCCTGCCCGACGCCACAAGGAGCACAGAATGCACAAGGACAAGTGGAATAAACGATACAACGAACAAAAGCTCTCCGGGCCCGGCCAACCGAGCCCGATTCTGGTTAAAACAATCTCCGATCTTGAGCCCGGCCGCGCCCTCGACCTGGCTGCCGGACAGGGGCGCAACGCCTTTTACCTGGCCGAGCAGGGCTGGGACACCACCGCCGTCGACTTCTCCGAGGTGGCGGTGGAAAAGGGAGCTATCCTGAGCCGTGAACTCGAACTGCCGGTGCGCTGGCAGGTCCGCGACCTGACCCAATTTACCCCGCCGCCGGCACACTACGATTTAGTCTGTATATTCTACCTGCATATGCCGTGGGAGGAATACAGGGGCGTCCTCTGGCGGGCCGCAGCAGCAGTAAAACCGGGCGGAACCCTGCTGGTGGTGGGCCACGACCGCAGCAACCTAGAACAGGGCAGCGGCGGCCCGCAGGACCCGGCGGTGCTGTATACCCCGGCCGATATTACGGCTGCCCCCATTGAAGGCCCCTCCGCCTCACCCCCATCCTTCGAAGTGCTCCAGGCCGAAACCCAGAATAACCCAGTCGACCACGGCCATTCAGGCCAGGGCGGCGAGCAGATCGACTGCGTAGTAGTGGCGCGCCGGCGGCGGCATCATCACCGGTTTCAAGCCTGCGGGAACCGGTAAACCGGCCGAGGACCTGGCAGACGCCGAGCCTCCGAGCCTCGAACTCGGTCTCCACAGGAGCAGGGGGAGAAGCGACAGGCGGAGCGATAGAAGAGCTGCACGATCAGGGCGGAGCGCTTTCCGCGACTGGAAGAGCTCGCGCCCCCTGGCGGAGAACTGGTTTGCACTGCTGCCTTACCGTCCCCCCTCTGAACCGGATGCACTCGAGGGTTTCGGCTTCACCCGCAGCTACAAAGGATGCATCTATCATGCCAGGCTATAACCCGGACACTTACACAGGCCAAGTACCCAGCATTTTTTAGTAATCTATTTATTTTTTTTTGTAAACACTTGACAACAAAGTATACGCTGTTTACTTTATAAACAATTATGAGTATCGAAGAGAGAAAACAGCGTGAGAAAGCGGCTCTGCGCAGCAAAATCATTCAGGCAGCTTCGGAATTGGTTTCGAACGAGGGTCATGAGAATGTCAGCATACGTAAAATTGCCAAGGCGGTGGAATACTCGCCGCGCACGATATACCTCTACTTCCAAGACAAAGAACATCTGCTGAAGGAGGTAGTTGAAGCCGGTTTTGAACGAACCCTCGAGCTGCGTACACATGCGCCGCCGACCGAATTTTTAACTCCGTCGCAATTGCTGCGCACACGGCTAAACGCGCACCTACACAGCGCCCTGTCGAACCCCAATTTTTACCGGACGGTAGTCACCCTCATTTTTGAAAAAGAGTACACCCCGGGTCCGGCTCAGCAGAAAATTATTGATCAAACCAGGGAAGATATCGCCCGCTGTCTGCCGCCGGAAAAATCTACCTCCGAGGAAATCGAGAATGCTACTCGGATAGTTTTTGCAGCTGCACGTGGCTTTGCGCTCTCGCTGTTGAAAATCAACACTACTTTAGATGAGAAGAAGCGGAAGCAGGTTATCAACCACTTCCTCGACTTCATGATACATGGATTACACATAACGGAGGACGTATGAACACCTTAATAGCGTATGCCGGCCGAAACGGCACAAGCACACAAATGGCCAATCGAATTGCCGCACAGGTCGGCGGGACTGCGGAAGTTTTGAATCTGAAAAAACAGACTCTCCCTTCTCTGGAAGAGTACCAGCAGGTAATAATCGGCGGCTCTATTCTGGCCGGCTCGGTTCCCAAAGCCTTAAAGAAATTTATGCAGGAGAACACCGCAGCCTTGCTTACGAAAAAAGTCGGCCTCTTTCTCTGTTGCCTGGTCGAAACAGATGTAAACAAGTACTTTCAGGACAACTTCCCCGAGCCGATCTATTCGCATGCCATAGAAAAACGGTGGCTCGGCGGAGAATTGATAATATCCGAACACAATCTCATTGTGCGGAAAATGCTTAAAAAGGTCATCGGCAGCAGTGATGATATACACAATCTGCGCTGGGATGAGGCCGACACTCTCGCCTCCGCGATAGCCGACAGATAAATTAAATTCAGACATGGAGAAACTTATGAAAGTATATACAAAACTGGCCGCAAGAGTACTTGCCGTAATCCTGCTAATAACAGAAATGTGCCTGCTGGGCGGCTGCAGCGCGATGTCTAAGATGGAAGCTACCAAGTCGCTTACTATTACAACTCCGAATTATTCGCATCTTGCCGACGGTACTTATCGTGGCGCATACAACGGAGGACTAGTAGTCGCCGAACTCGCGGTCACCATTGATGACGGACGTATTGAATCCGTAGACTTAGTAAAACACGATCACGGCCGCGGAGGAGATGCCGAAAAAATCGTAGAAAATATCGTTGCCGCCCAATCCCTGGAAGTTGATGTAATTGCCGGAGCTACTGTCAGCAGCAAGGCGATATTAAAGGCAGCTGAGAATGCGTTGCGGAGAGGAAACTAAGCGAACCACAAAAACACAGTAGTGACAGTGCAACTACTGTTCGCCGGCGGCCAGCTCCTGTTCTATCTCTTCGAGGCGGCGGTTGAGTTTTTCGATAGTGTTCATAATTCGCTGCTTTTCCTTGGACAGCATTTCGACCGGGTCTTCCGCCGCACTGCTCTTTCGGGCAGCTGTAAACTCCTCTTTCAGCATATCCTGGCTGTATCCCGATTTAAGCGCCCGCAGCGCTTCCTGCTGCGTTTCGGCTGACTTCAACTGTGCTATCGCCTTCATGTTGTCATACCCGATATCCGCCGGCAGAGCGGAACTCGAAACCTGTACCATTCGTTTCATCTCACGCCGGTCGAGCTGCAGAACTCGGTCAACGTAATCCTCAAAGCGTGCGCCGGTCTCCTCACACAACTGCTGCGCCCGCTGCAAGGTGCGGCCGAACTCCTGCATAAGATTCCCATGGGGAGTGATAAAACGCGTACGGATCTCCTGCGTCAGTTCAACAAAGCGATCATCCTGCTCAAAAATGTTCTTATACACACCCTGCTGCTCAGCCTTGTTCAAAAGGGCATGCAGGATGCTCCAGTAACGGCGCGTGTGTGCACGGGTACTTTTGGGAGGCTCGTCCGAGCAATAGTGCAGATGATGTGCATACTCATGAATGGCGGTATACATTAGCAGATTATCGTTTTTAAAGTTTTTATTGTGCAGTACTATTTCCCGTTCTTCCGGTTTATAAAGACCGTTGACTTTTTTACTCTCTTTTCCGGAGAGAATTACGGAGAAATATTCATCGCAGGGCTCGATCTGCAGCAGAAGGGATTTTATCTGATCGGAGTTCATGCTGTCCATTGTGCCGAAAAAAAGATACTTGGGCAAGAAACTACCCGGGGGGCCATGGGCATCACCTCGTGCGAAGTCAGCCGGAGGACTGCCGGCGTCCGGCGATTTTATTCAGATGCAAAAACCAGCTCGCCAAGGGCCGCATATTCAGGGGCGCCCGAAAGCGTCCTTCTCCATCCCAGGCCGCCGGCGTACGGAACTGCAGCCCCGACCTCTCATACAAGGTTCTGACCAGCGCCGCTTCAACCTCTTCCGCTTCGCGGGTCAGACCATAATAGTCCAGCATAGCTGCGTACGCCCAAGCCGAACCGACAATCACTTCACCGAGCTGCAGGTCCTCACCGCCGTCCCGCGTGTAGTTCTGCAGGAAGGGGTTCGAAACCAGCAAGGGACCTACCCTCCCGTTTTTGCATCCCCTAAAGTTGTACGCATACACTGCCAGCAGGTGGCTGCGTATCTGCGAGAGCGGCAGCATATCATCGGAGTTCTCCCGCAGCCCCGCCAGATCGGCAAGATACTGCCCGAACAGTGCATCGGACTGAATCGCTTTACGGTACTTCCCCCAATCCTCTTTACAAAAATTCAGCCTCGATACCATTGTGATACCGAGGCTGGAAAAACTATAACATAAAAACCGGTCAGCTAAAAGGAAGACAACTGGGTTGAGTAACCTTGCTGGTGCTTCAGCAGCTCTCCTCTCAAAACCGTTTCCTGGGCTTCACTGGTCCATTCATATTTAACCAGATCTCCCGGTACATTCTTATCAATCCACCACTCATACCGCATTTCATAGGTTTCGCTTTCGCCGTTTTCTTCTTCGATGGTATAACTGTCTACGATTACTACATGCTCGGCTGTATAAGTTCCGGCGGGCACCCGTATTTTCTCGGTAACGACAATAAAATCGCTGTAGTCACCGCGGTAATACGCGGTTTCTACATCTTCCACTTCAGCCTCGCCTTCCTCATTCTCGTCTCCGGATCCCCGGTACCTGAATACCAGCATCTCATAGTCTGAACCAGCTCTTCCCCGTCTTCATCCTTGTATCGCAGCAGCCACCATGCATTTCCGTCTGAGGTTCGCTTTAATAGAGCCCGCTCAATCTCCAAACTGTCGCTGTCCGCCTTATCTGCTGTATCAGCGACGGTAATTTTCCAGGCAACCCCCTCGCCTTCGGAAAAATCATCATACCCCTGAACATACCCTCCGGCAAAAAACGCTTGAGTATACACAAGTGCAGCTACCATACTGTCCTCAAGCGCACCTATACCGACCGCATCGGCAACCGCCTGATTCGCCGAAGCCTTGGTCTGGGCTATCTTTTTATCTACCACGTTGATCGAGTCTACCACCGACATACAACTGCCGAACAGCAGCACCAATGCAATGGTCATAGTCGACCATATAAACATTCGTTCACGTTTTACTGCTTACATCCTCCCTTTTTTATAATTCTATCGCTTCAAAACAAGCAGATTCAGTTCCAGATTGGGCCATTCACAATATCAAATATAGTTTAATTTACTTAACATATCGGCTTTTTCCAGATATAATAGGTACATACTATTAGACTCTGAGGGAGGATCAGGAATGCATACTGGTGAGAATATTAAAGCAATGCGGGAGGCCCAATCTATCAGTCGAGAGACACTGGCCGAAGAAGTCGGACAGGATTCGCAATTTATCGAACAGATTGAAGAACATGAATATGAAGCTCCGGTTTCGGTGCTGTTAAAAATTGCCTCAGTATTAAGAACAGATATTTCCGCACTTATTTACGGGAAAGAGTTTCAGGAGAAATCGGTGATGGTCACCGACAAAAACTCGCGGGTGAAAGTAGAACGCAAACGCGGCTTCGACTATGAGAACCTGGCACCTTATTACAGCGGGCGGCATATAGAGCCGTTTCTCGTTGATGTGTATCCGGTGGAAGAGGATAAACTCGAATATTCCACCCACGAAGGTGAAGAGTTCCATTATGTAATGGAAGGGGCCTACCGGATAATAGTGGACGGAAAAGAACACCGTTTAGAGCAGGGCGATTCCATCTACTTCGACTCCTCACTCCCCCATGCACTCTCTGCAATTGGTGCGAAAGCCAGACTAATGGCTACAATCTATCACTCAGTATCCATGTCGCATGTAACCCGCAGTCAGAAAATGAACGATCTCATTACCGCCGCCCGCCATCTGGGGGGCATGAAAGTTGTAATTGTAATGCCCAATGAAACTGCAGTTGAAGCGGTGAACCGCGCTATTGAAGAGCAGGTTATCAGTGAAGCACTGCTGGTCGGCAGCAGCGCCGAGTTTCCCACAGAGTATAAACACCACCAGGATCGCTATAAAATATATGAAGTCGAACAGGGCGAGGACTACGACATGCGCTGTGCCCAAAGAGCGGTCGAACTGATCCGGCAGGGCGAAGGCCACATGATGATGAAGGGCAATATCAACACCGCCATCTTTATGAAGGCTGTACTGAACAAAGAAAAGGGCATCGGTTCCGGCCGCCGGCTCTCGCTGGTCAGCATATTCGAGCTGCCAAAGCTCAACCGGCTGATTTTCCTGACCGACCCCGGCATCAACACGGCCCTCACTGTGAAAAAAGATATCGAAGCGAGTAAGGACATCATCCATAACGCCATCGATGTGGCCAAGAGTATGGGTGTGGCCAAGCCGAAAGTTGCTATTCTCGATGCAAACGAAGTGCCTTCTGAGAAAATACCCTCCAGTATTTTTGCCAAGGAACTGTCGGAAATGGAGTGGAAGGATGCCGAAGTATTCGGTCCGCTGTCCTACGACCTGGCTCTCTACGAAGAATCGGCCAAACATAAGGGTATCACCGACAATCCGGTGGCCGGAAAGGCGGATATACTGATAGTACCGCATATTTCCGGTGGAAACTTTCTATACAAGGCCTGGGCGATGACGATGTCCGCCGATGTTGCCAATGTAGTATTAGGGGCACAAGTACCTCTCATTATTACCAGCCGCAGCGACAACGACATGACCAAGTTTCTTACATTATGTGCCAGTGCGGTGTACAGTGCGCATAAACAGCAATAACAGTAATTCTAATTTTGGAAGCTCTATACCTTCCAAAATTAGAATTACATCAAAATCTTTAAGCTAAGTTGCTGATCTTAAACAAAATGTGAGCATTCTAAATTTGAAAATTTTAATAAAATTTTCAAATTTAGAATTGCTGCAGCAATAACAGCAATTCAAACTTTAGATAGTGCAATGCACTATCTAAAGTTTGAATGCCTCT
>CAZWDV010000065.1:3424-17340 GCA_964632675.1 uncultured Sediminispirochaeta sp. | reverse complement strand
GGAAATCCTGCTGCAGAATTTCGCCCGGGTGTATCGGCATTATTTTTTCTTCCATTATAAGACACCCAAGGGTTTTGCGCCCGGCTACCGCCTATGGCTTGAGAATGGGCGGGGAGCGCAGCGCAGGGCCAGGGCGAATATACCGGGTGTGTGGCACATCGGGGGATCTGTAAGCTCTGATGAAGAGCATATCGAAATTTGTGAAAAGAAACATGTAAAAAAATCATTGACAAGTGAGCGAATCAATTTTACAATTAATTCATAGTTCGAAACAAATAAAAATTATTGATAAATAAAATATTATAAAATAATAACTTATAAAGTACGAAATACGTATAAATAATAGAGGTAGGTGTTGTCATTGAGTGGTCCTTCAAAGTTGAAAGTACAAAATACCAAGAAAATTCTATCCATACTTCTTAAAAATGAGGTTACTACTCGACAAATGTTAATTGAACAGACAGGATTGGCGGCTTCCACTGTATCTATGATAACCGGCGGCCTATTAAAGGATGGACTAATTCGCGAAGCTGGTTTTATGTCAGGTGGCGGGGCCGGACGTCGAACACAAGTCTTAAAGCGAAATCCAAAGGGCGGTTATGTAGTTACTGTTTTTGTTACTCCGGAGGAAGTTGCAGTTGGTCTTTTCGATTTCAGCTACTCAACGGTTGACATTATCCGCTACGAATATGAAGAGAGCTTTCGGGAGGATGAAAGTACGCATTTGGTTCGTGGTGTGGAAACGCTTCTGGATCGAAACAATATTGGAAAAAAGCTAAAAGCAATTTGTTTAGCACTGCCGACTTACCCCTTCGATGTTGATGCCATAAAGATAGTTTTTGAGCAGCAATTCTCAGCCCCGGTTTTACTGGTGAACAATGTTGAGGCAATCGCGCTCAGCGAGTATTACCATAAGTTGCACACGGAATACAGCAACATTGCGTATGTGTACATTGGGACCGGTATCGGATCCGCTTTGGTCCTGGCGGGTGAACTGTATAAGGGCTCCAGCGGGCATGCTTCGGATCTTGGTCATACCGGTATTGTTCCGGATGGGAGTAAATGTCGCTGTGGCCGCGCAGGTTGTCTGGAGACAAAGGCTGCCGAATGGGCCATCAGTAATATGCTTGAGCGTGAACTCGGAGAAAAAGTAGGATCAAAGTTTAACACGGTAAAAATACTCAAAAGAGAGTTCGATGCGGGAAATGAATATGCAGTTCGCATAGTGGAAGAGGCTGCCCTCTATTTCGGCAAAGCCTTGTACAACCTTGTGGCGGTAATTGATCCCGAAGCAATTTTCATTAGTGGAAGAATGGAAGCATTAAATCCCATTTTTTCATCGAAAGTCGAGCAGGCCTATCTCGATCTGGCCAAGTATAACCCGAATAATATTGTGCCGCTGAAGTTTATTCCCTTGCATCGAGAGTCTGGAAATGAAGGTGCGGCAATTTACTCGTTTCTTCAGGTTTATAGCTAATTTCATGATTCGTATGAATCGTGAAATCCATACAAAATATTTTTAGGAGGGAGTTATGAAATTACGCAGAATTGTTACATGTGTAGTATTTTTGCTGCTCACGGCCTCAATGGCTTTTGCCGGCGGAGCGCAGGAAAAGGAGGAGGGAGTTGCGGAAATTCAGTTTTCGATATCACCCCGTGAAGTAGGAAAGGTAATTCCAAGCTTCATTGAGGGGTTTGAAGCTGAAAACCCGAATGTAAAAGTAGACTGGCTGCAGGTTCCCGGAGTTCCGAACGAGCAGCATACCTTATATGTCACAAAGATGGCATCACAAGATAATCAGCCGGATGTGCTGGCTCTGGATGTAATATGGCCGGGAGAGTTTATTGCCAACGGTTGGGCGGAACCGCTGGATCAGTACATGGATTCTTCAGTTTTCGACCAATACCTGGACGGAATGATGAATGCGGTTACTCTGAATGGAGAGCATTACGGTGTGCCCCTCTATACAAACGCAATTCATTTTTTCTACAGAAAAGATCTGCTTGACAAGTACGGCTATGAAGTTCCAAAAACCTGGGAAGAACTGATTTCCACTGCAGAAGATATTACTGCGAAAGAGCAAAATCCCGATTTAAACGGCTACATAAGTATGTGGGCGCAGATTGAAGGTCTTTTTATGAACTATCTTCAATTTATGTGGGGTGCCGGCGGTTCTTTCTTTGACGCGAAGGGAAATCCGACCGTAGATACTGCGGCTGCCAAAAAGGCTTTGCAAACTATGGTTGATATGGTAGATGATGGTGTGGCCCCAAAAAGTATACTTACTTACAAACCTAACGACGCTATGGCGCTTTTCCGTCAGGGTCGGGCAGTTTTCATGGTAGTTCAGGATTTCGTATGGCCGATGCTCAATGCCGATGACTCTCCGGTAAAGGGAAAAGTTGGTATGACCCGGGTCCCGTACTTTGAAGGCAACAGTAGTGCCGATACAGTGTGTATGGGTGGTTGGATACTTACCGTAAATCCTTACTCCGATAATAAAGCCGCCGCCGCCGAGTTTATAAAATATATCACCAACAAAGAGAATGCTTTTAAGATGGCAGTAGAAACCGGCAGTATGCCGGCCAGAAAGGATATGCAGTCGAATGATGCGCTGTTTGAAGAGTATCCGATTGCCGAGCAGCTGTATGCAGACTTTGCAGTCGGAGATGTGCGACCCTCCGCAGCTGCAGGAAAGAACTATCCCGAATTGTCCCACATTATGCAGGCAGAGATCCATGCCGCATTAACCGGCCGGAAATCGGTGGATGACGCACTCGCTGCAGCTCAAGCACAAATCGATGAGCTTCTAGAATAGAATCTACCTGCTCCAAGGGCTTTGTTGCGGGGGCCCTTGGAGCCTCAATAAAAATACATATGAGGAGGCTATTTTCATGACTCAACGAACACGATCCTCGCTCCAGGGAATGCTGCTTGTGCTGCCTGTGTTTATAGTTGTTTTTCTTATTCTTTTTCTTCCGACCGTAAATACGATCTATATGAGTTTCACCGACTATTCACTTACGAATCCAGACAGCAGTAGATGGATCGGTTTAGAAAATTATAAAGATATCTTTCAGAATCGTGAGTTTATTCAATCATTGGTAAATACTCTTGTGTTTACCGGTGTGACGGTGTTTTTTGAACTGGCCATTGGTATGATGCTGGCGCTGCTTTTGAATAAGCTCATTGTTATGAAAAGTATACTTCGAACTACAATACTGTTTCCCTGGGCCCTTCCTACCGCTCTCAATGCTATCGTATGGCGGTGGCTGTTTAATACCGATTTTGGGTTTTTTAACAACTTAATCTACGGCCTCGGCATTACTTCAGAAAAGATAAACTGGCTGGGTGATATACCTCTTGCCATGGAAAGCATGATGATAGTAGCTATATGGAAAACAAGTTCTTTCATGGCCCTCATTCTACTTACAGGTTTACAAACAATTCCGGATGAGTTGTATGAAGCGGCCAGTATAGATGGGGCCGGAAGTTTTTTCCGTTTCAGGACTATTACTTTGCCGCTGATTGTTCCTTCTATCCTTTTGTCTCTCCTGTTCCGCTCTATGGATGCATTTCGGGCGTTTGAACTTCCCTTTGCGCTCACTCAAGGAGGACCGGCCGGTACTACACAAACATTAAGTCTATTCGGTTATCATCAGTTCTTTCAGTTTCTAAAATTCGATACAGGCGCTGCAGTTTCGGTTGTGCAGTTTATATTCATCTTCATAATCGGTCTTATTTACTTGCGCAGTTTCAAGATGGAGGTATAGGCCATGCAAATACAAAAAAATTATACACTTAAACAATCTACACAGTACATAGTTGGATTTCTGTTGGTGATTGTATCATTTTTTCCGGTAATCTGGATTTTTCTTACTTCCATCAAGCCGACTGGTGAAATTTATGCATGGCCTCCGATATTTATCCCCCAAGAGCCGACTATTGCTCATTATAAAACGGTATTACTGGACTCCAATCTCAGTCGCTACATTGTCAACTCTATCATTATATCGACTCTTTCTACCGCTTCGGTGGTGTTCCTCGGTTCTTTGGCCGGGTACGGGCTGGGCAGAATCAAGTTTAAAGGCAGTACTTTCCTGATGATCTTTTTTCTCGCTATGTCGATGTTTCCGCAGTTGACTATCGTACCATCAATATTCGTGTGGTTTAGAAAACTCGGCCTTCTGAACAATTATCTGGGTTTGATTTTGGCATATTCTGGATTGTTTTCACCGATGGCGCTATGGATTATGACTACCTATTTTCGTACTATTCCGGATGAAATAGAGGATTCTGCAAAGATGGACGGCTGTTCCACCTTCAGGTTTATCTGGCAAATTCTTGTGCCGCTATCTGCGCCGGGGGTTATCGCTGCTGCATTGGTGGTGTTTATCCTCACCTGGATGGAGTTTTTCCTGGCGCTGATTGTCTTAACTAAGGATGCTTTGAGAACCGCAACGGTAGGAATCGCGCTCTACCCGGGAGAGTACGCTTTTCCCTGGGAGTTGATAACTACCGCTACGTTCTTGGCAATTATACCTATATTTTTACTGACGGCCTTTTTTCAAAGGCAAATTATCGGCGGCCTGACTGCCGGCTCTATAAAATAAATACAAGGAGTGTACTACATGGATACAAGGCACACAGAAACAGCTCTGGCTCTCGGCAAGTTATTGGTAAATCAGGAAAAAGCGCGGGTAATAGTGCCCGCCCTCAGCAGCAAACAAGGCTTCTGGTTTGGCGGAGGCAATACTGTGGAAGATACGGCTGGGGATTTATGGATCTGCGGACGTTACCGCAACTCTGGTGATTCAAGGTTTGGTATAGATGTGGGGGAACGCGGTGCTGAGCTGGCTATTTTTAGATCAAATCGCAGTTTCGGCAAAGTCGAAAAAGTGCTCTCTTTTCAAAAACAGGATTTGAATGTGGGGGATTTAGAGGTACTATCAATAGAGGGGAGCAAACTGCATTTTACCGATAATGGAGCAGAACTGTTTGTCTCAACCGAAAAAAAGCGAAAGTATCCTCAAGGCATAGAAGAGTTTCAAAAACCCGGTACAGGGGTATGGAGTATTGAGCATGCTGCGGCCCCAACTATCGAATCTCTCAAAACTGCCGAGCTTACCACCATTCTTCAGACTGAAGATCCGGAAGTGCTGCACATTAAAGATCCGGTGGTGTATGACACAGCCTCGGGAGACACTGTGCTGGCGTTCTGCACGCACCCCTTTAACTGGTCCAGCTCAAACAGCGGGTTTGTGGTACGACCGGCGGGAGCTTCCAAGTTCAATGAGCCTGATTTTACTTTTTTCAGACGTGGGTTTACATGGGATGTGGCCATGAGTCGTATTACCAGTATTATGAGGATCCCCTCGGTTGGAGACTTTGCGGGTTCCAGCTGTTCTCTTTTCTTCTATGACGGAGGTGAATGCATGCGTAATCTGGATGAGCACGCCCATGCGGCCAAGCGTCCCCGGGGATATTCCTGTGAGGAGCTGGGAGGGCTGGCATATATAGAAAAGGATGATCTTCGCTCTGTTGATAGGCTTTCAAGGATATTGCCTGCCTTTGTGAGCCCGTATGGAACCGGGTCCAGCCGGTACGTGGACGTGCTTTCAACTGACGAGGCGTATTATGTGACCTGGCAGCAGTCGCAAACGGATAAATCCCAACCCTTGGTTGGAAATATCGTGCAAAAGACGGAGGTCGAGAGATTTTTAAGTAAATGATGGGCTGTTCATTCCGGTAAAAGGTAAAACACAGCAGAGGGATTTTTTAGGTAATGATCCATTCTGTCATCCGACAGGTTGCGGATAAAGTTGTCGCACAGCTGGGTGTAGTAGTCATCGCGGAGAATCCACTTGTCTTGTAAGAACCCCTCGACCATTTGATAGCCGGAGATTTAGACACAGTTTTTTCAATAGTAGTACATACGAGTATATGTGCCGCCCACGCCAAGCCCTCAGGGGTGGGGCTGTTGTTGGAAGCTCAGTTCGATGCTGGTGCCGTTGGTGGAATCTATTGCAATGTCGGCACTGATTTGCTGGGCCAGCGAGCGGATGAGCTGGAAACCGAGGGATTTTTGTTGCTGCAGATCGAAATGGGGCGGGAGGCCGACGCCGTTGTCTTGAATTTTGACGGTGTAACTGCGGTGGTCGGTGTTGATGGAGATGCTGAGTTTGCTGTTACTGTGTGACTTAGGAAAGGCATGGGTGACGGCGTTGTCTATCAGTTCGTAGAGCAGGATTCCCAGTGGTACCGCATTAGTGATGTCAAGATACAGCGGTTCGGATTCGATTGTAACCTTGACCTTGTCTTCTATCGAGTAGAGTTCATTCAGCTGGGAGATGATTTCTTTTAGAAAACTGGTAAAGTCGATGCGGGAAAGGTGCTGATCCTTATAAAGCAAATTGTGGACGGTGGCCATAACCAGAATCCGATCGCGGGTTTTGTGGAGGATTTTTTCGGTATCGGTTTTGGAGTGTTTTGAATTCAGCTGAAGGTTGATAAGGGCGTTTACAACGGCCAGATTGTTTTTTACCCGATGGTGAACTTCCTGCAGGAGGATCTCTTTCTGTTCCAGAGAGTCTTTCAGTTCTTTTTGGGCCTGTGTGCGGGCGGAGATGTCTTTTATGAAAGAGAAGGAGTAGCTTTCATTTTTGTAGTTGAAGTAGGAAACGGTTATTTCGCAGGGCACTTGGGAGCCGTCTTTGCGCCTAAGCTGCGATTCTAAGGTAAGCGATTTATTGGCGCGAGCCTGAGCGCGGTGAGCCTTCCAGTCATCCGGAGAAAGATTACTGTCGATGTCGAATATGGTACGTCCAATCAGTTCATTCTGCGTATAGCCGAGCTGGGTAGCGATGTGCCGGTTGGCATACAGTATGCGCCCCTCTTCCTCATCTATCCGCAGAATGCCTATAGCCGCGTGTTCCATTGAGTAACTTACCATGTACAGGTCTTTTTCCATCTCTTTTTGCGGTGTGAGATCGTGAATGATAGAAAATAGCCTTTCCTCTCCCTGCAGCAGCACCTTGCCGCTGAAAATTGCGATGTCACGCAGTGTGCCGTTCTTCAGTTTATGGCGAAACTCGAAGTAGTTCTTCTGTTGTGTGCGGGCTTTATCCATTGCCTGTTTAATTTCGGCTTTGGAGAGCGGATTGATTTCATCAATGTTCTTTTGGCAGAATTCGTTTTTACTCCAGCCGTAAAACTGAACTGCGGCGGTATTCACATCTAAAATCCTTCCATTCTCCGGATCTATTATCATCATCGGGGCATACCGGTTTTCGAACAAATTGCGGTAGCGCGCCTCACTTTCCTGCAGGGCGCCGATCGTGCTGCGCCGGTCACGCCGTTCGAGAAACATTTTGATTATCAGGACGAATACCACCGGATAAAACACGACCACCGGAGGTCCGACGGTCTTTAGTACGTCCCAGCGCAGGGTCTGCGGAATTATTAGCTGACTGAGCATCATCAGAATGTGAACGGACAAACCGAGCAGCCAGATGCTGAGCAGGTGCTCCCACCACCTGTTCCTATGGCGTAGGTGGTACCACACTGTACCCAACAGCGCCGACTCGGCGATTACCAGTAGCCCCGGCAGGGTGCCGACACCGCCGAGATAAATGCGGAAGGCCGCCGCCATCACTGCCGAGATAGCGGCTATCAAAGGCCCGCCGATAAAGCCGGCTACACTCAATACAATTGACCGTCCGTCATAGATGAGCCCGGGGGCGAAGTGCAGCGGTGTCAGCATGCCGATAATTGCAACTGCTCCAAACAACAGACCATTGAGTAGGCGGGAAGGCAGGGATGTGAACTTGTATGTTGCCCCGATGTATTCGTATCCCATAATCAGGGCCAGCAGGAGGGCGGCGTTGTGGAGTAGATCGATAATAATCATGCTCTTCACTATGTAGCGTAGTTTATACTGCTGAGGGAATCAACACTTTTTTAACCGATCCGGCTACCGGCTATAGCCCGCCGGCTTCGGGCGGGGCGGAGATAGCGGGATCTTTGCGCAAATCGGGAGGCACACCCGCCCCGCCCGGGCAGCGGCGACCTTCTATGGGATTGAATTTTTTTCATTAAAAAAATCGCCCGGCCGAAAAAGTTAGCCGGGCGTACACTTTCTTACGTGTTTTTGTGCTCCTGTTGATAGGAGCGCTGTTTAGCGACGTTTACCGCGCAGGGCTTTTTGAGCCAGTTCGAAGTGCGGTGCGATGGTGACACTTACACCGGAGATGGCGTCGACTTTACCGCCGGATTTGAGGATACGGCTCGGGTCTTGGGTATCCAGAAGCTTGGCGGCGGCGCGGTTGGCCTGGATATACCATTCATCCGTGGCGTCACTGTTGGCCACCATGCCGTAATCACCCTGAACAGAAGACAGATACTTCATTTTATCGCCCTCTTCGGGAATGGCGTCGAAGTGGGCATCGACGATGTATCCGTTTTCAATAACAATTCTTACAAAATTCTTCCAGCCGTGGTCGAAACTACCGCCCTGAGCGGTATATGTTCCGTCGCGCCACATTCCTTCGGCGCCGGCAACCCCGGCTATAACTACAAGAGCTATTAGTACTACTACAATTTTTCGCATGTTACATCCTCCTAATCATAATCTGCGTTATATAAAGAATAATAATAGTTGACGGGGTTTGTCAAATTTGATTGCCCCGAGACCGGTTTATGTGTAGACTTTGGCTATGAGACTAATGCGGGAGTGGTGCTATGTATGATTTGCTGATTAAAAACGGAACAGTTGTAAATAGCGATATGAGTTTTGCCGCCGATGTAGCAGTAAGCGATGGGAAAATTGCGGCTATAGGCCGGGATCTGGATGTAAAACAGAGCGGCCCGGGTCCGCAGGATTCCGCGGGCCCCCGGGGCCCGCGCGTGGTCGATGCGGCCGGTAAAATGGTAATTCCCGGCGGGGTGGACAGCCACGTGCATTTGACCCTGGATTTAGGGGGCGACACAATTTCATCGGATGACTTTTATACCGGAACCAAGGCAGCAGCCTTCGGCGGAACTACAACCGTCGTGTCGTTTATTCATCCGGAAGAGGGTGAGGGGCCGCGCGAAAGCTTCGAACGGCGTCAACAGGAGGCGGTTGGCAATGTAGTGGTGGACTACGGCTGGCACATGAATATCGGACCGCTGGCATTTGAGGGTCCCGACCGCGACCGTGAGGGGCTGCGGAGGTACGTGCGGGAGAGCCTGGCCCTTGGTATTCCTACCTATAAACTGTATATGGCCTACGGCTACCAGCTGAGTGACGTGCAGCTGTACGGGGCGCTGGAAGCGGTTGGAGAGGCTGGCGGGCTGGCAGTAGTACATGCCGAGAACTTCGATTTGATCAGTCTGTTGGTCCAGCGCGCGGTAGAGGCCGGTGAAACCCATCCGCGCTGGCATGCGAAAACCCGGCCGTCCGAGTTCGAGGCCGAGTCGGCGGCCAAGGTAATTGCCATTGCCCGGCGGCTCGGAGTTCCGCTGGAAATTTTTCATATCGGCACCGCCATGGTAGTGGAAGAGATCCAGCTTGCCCGACGCTCCGGAGCAGCAGTGTACGGTGAAACCTGCCCGCAGTACCTGTTTCTTAACGCCGATGCCCTGGAACGGCCCGGAGTGGAGGCCGCTTATGCGGTCTGTGCGCCCCCGGTACGTCCGGAGGCCGATCGGCGGGCGATGTGGCAGGCGATTGCCGCCGACGACCTACAGATTGTCTCCACCGACCACTGTCCGTTTACGCATGCGCTGAAGGCCCGCGGACTGGCCGAGGGGTTCAGCAAGATACCCGGCGGGGTGCCTTCCATGGAAATGCGTATGGCCGCGCTCTACAGCGGGGGAGTGGCCTCGGGGCATTTCTCTGCCAGCCGCTGGGTGGAGCTGTGCTCTACTACCCCGGCCCGATTGCACGGGTTCGAAAGTAAGGGCGTGCTTGCCCCCGGCTACGACGCGGATATTGTGTTGTTCGACCCGCAGGCCAAGTGGACTCTGCGAGCCGAAGAGCTGCATGAAAACTGCAGCTGGTCGCCCTATGAGGGACTGGAGCTTACCGGTAAGGTGGACAGCACCTTTGTTCGCGGCGCGGCGGTTGTCGAGAAGGGCGAGTTTGTCGGCGAGCGCGGCCGCGGGCGTTTCGTGAAGCGGCGCCGGGCGGGGGAACAAAAATGAATCCGTTGATTGCTGCAGCAGCGGTACTTTTAATAGTACTACTGTACGGAGAGAAGCGTGAAAGCACGGTCTGGAAGCTTGCTTCCAAACCCCTTTTATCCGCCCTGTTCATCGCCACGGCCCTGCTGCAGCTCGGTTCGCTGCCGGGGGCCCTCGAGGGTACGGCTGGTGGTGTTGCGCAGGGGGCGGGCGAAGCCTCCGCCGCCGCGGTGCTGCCCTTGGCCGGGTGGATTCTCGGAGGACTGGCATTCAGCTGGCTGGGCGATGTGTGCCTTATTTTCCCACAGCGGAAAATGTTCTTGAGCGGACTGGTATCGTTTTTACTGGGGCATGTGAGTTACGCAATCGGTTTTTACATATTCGGCAGCTTGGAAATCTGGAGTCTCGCGGGACTGGCGGCGATGCTGGCCCTGGGCGTGGTTATCTTCCTGTGGCTGCGGCCGCATCTGGGCCGCATGACCGGCCCGGTACTGGCGTACATTGCAGTGATTTCTGTAATGGTTGGCGGGGCGGTTTCTATGTATCTGGCGCCGCAGTGGGCCGCCGCCGGCCGGCGCGCCGTGCTGATCGGTGCAATACTCTTTTTCACCTCTGACATTTTTGTGGCGCGCAACAAGTTCGTGTCCGACGGCTTTATCAATCGGCTGGTCGGGCTGCCGCTCTATTACGGCGGACAATTCTTACTGGCTCTGTCGATCGGGTGGTTGTAGGCAGTCAGCGAAGCTTACTCAACCACCAGCTCGTTCGCTACTTTCATCTCATTATGGGTATTTTTTTCGATGATTTCCTGGGCCCGGGCCTGGTCGGCCTCATTCTTTACTTTACCGATTAAATGGATAACCGGCTCTTTAGAACCGCTCTCGTCCTTGGCTTTGACCGAAATATTGGTCGTGTTGGATAGTTCCGGATCTTCGATGATGGCTTCCTGCAGATTGTGTTCTATTTCGTCCAGGGATAGGTCTTTGAATTTTGTCTTCTTGAAAAACTCTGTCATGATAACCGGACTTACATAATAGTCATTCATTGGTCATCCTCCTCGCTTTAAACTTACTAATAATTCAGGCCGAGCGGCAAATTGCGGGGCTTTTTTGTTGACCTTACACCTACTGTAAGGATTATTATGGAGGAAAATTCAATCATTACGGGGCGGGCTAATGGTATACAGGGTTGAGCCGTGGATCTTCGAACGGAATCCGCAGGTGTGTTTCGGAATTCTTGTAGGTCGCGGGATGACTAATACCCCAACCGGAGAGGATGACTTGCGTACGCTTGCCGAGGCGGAGGCTGCATTGCGCCAGCGTCTTGACGGGGTGTCTCTGAAGGAACATCCGGATATACAGGTGTATCGGGATGCTATCCGGCAGGTGGGCATCAACCCGAACAAGTACATGAACTCGGTGGAGGCGATGAGCAAGCGGATAATGAAGGGGCAGTCATTGCCGCGGATAAACGCCCTGGTCGATCTCTGTAACGCTATTGGCTTAAAGCATGTGGTATCACTGGGTGGGCATGATCTGAAGGATATCCAGGAGGATCTGGCGGTGCGACGGTCGGTCGACGGCGACCGTTTTCTGCCTTTCGGGGTCGAGGAGTGGGAACTGGTCGAGCCGGGCGAAGTGGTCTTTACCAGCGGCAACACGGTTCAGACCAGACGCTGGCTATGGCGGCAGAGCGAGCTCGGCAAGATGACTTTGGAAACCACCAATGTCTTTTTTCAGCTGGTCGGCTTCAAGGGCGAGCATTTTGTCCAGATGGAAAATGCCAAGCGCGACCTGGAAGAGTTAGTGCGCAGCCGCTTTGGCGGCAGTGTGCAGAGCTATCTTGTAGATCAGGAAAGACCGGAGATTACATGCTGAACCGGCGTGACTCGCCGCCGCCTGCCGCCAACCGGCGGTCTCAAAATTGTGGGATCTAGAACACCAGATGCGCGTTCTCACGTTTCTCCAATCGTCATCAGCACTCAGAGCGGAGAATCAAGATCCCACAATTTTTGGGCTTCCGGCGCAGCAGGGTGGGCTTATCCGGCCTTGTTGAGCGGAATTTGGACTTCGGTTATGTGCAGCTGCGGATCGCTGGAAAGCGTGGAATCGCTGAGGGTTCTCTCTATGCCGTAGCCGGCCGGTTTGAGCTGCCGCTTGGCGGCGAAAGCGAGCATTCTTCTATACCAGGGAGCGGCGTCGGAATGATCGCCCCGCACATAGACGGTCAGCCAGTCTCCCTCCGGCAGTTCGTCCTGCAGCTGCTGCCGGTACTCGTCGATTTTCGGATTGTTGAACAAGCCCCGGACCTCCTCGATCGACAAACCGGTGTGCCGCAAGTAGTTGATCATTCGCAGCTCTTCGATTTTTTCCACCGAAAAATACCTGTACCCGTTCTCCCTCACACCGCTGGGGTTGAACAGACCGATTTGATTGTAATAACGGATTGTCCGGGCCGGAACCCCGGTAATACGGGCCATCTCCCCGACAGTGAGTTTTAGATGCACAGCAACTCTCCCTTTATGTAGTTGTCCGAGTGTACACCCGAAGAACTGCGCCTGAAAAGCTGCCGTTAGACCTCTCGGCCGCACGGCCCGTCATGTCAATAAAAATGGAACTATAAAATTATTATTGTCCTTTTTATCTCTGTCCGGCATAATTGCAGCTACGGAATTAATGCCCCCGGCGGCCTGAAAGACAGGGTGACCCAGGCATTGAACAAGGAGAGACGCAGGTGAAAATTCTGGTAACCGGCGCCGACGGTATGCTGGGCAGCCATGTGGTCAGGGAGCTGCTGCGGCGCGGCGACGAAGTGCGGGCATTGGTGCAGCCGGGGCGGCAGACCGGTACTCTGGACGGTCTGGAGATAGAGCGGGTCGAGGGTGATTTACTGGATGCCACGCAGCTGCGGGCGGCGCTGGCCGGTTGTGACGGAGTTATTCATACGGCCGCCAGCACGCAGATATGGCCGTCCCGGGACCGGCAGATATGGGCGGTGAACTACGATGTGGTAAAGATTCTGGCCGCGGCGGTGCTGGAACTGGAAGTGCAGACATTCGTTCACGTGGGAACAGCCACCAGCTTCAGTCCGGGACCGAAGGAGCAGCCGGGGACCGAAGAGGGCCCGTACACCGACGGAAAGTATGGGCTGGACTACCAGGATTCCAAGTATGCTGCGCAGGAAATGCTGCTGCGGATGCAGAGGGAGCAGGGGCTGCCGGTAAAGATCCTGAATCCCTCCTTCATGTTCGGGGCCTACGACAGCAAGCCGGGGGCCGGGCAGATGATTTTGTCGGTGTATGCGGGCAAGACACCGGGCTACACTGCTGGCGGCAAGAGTTATGTGGCGGCCCGCGACGTGGCCGCGGCTGCGGCGAACGCACTGCAGCGCGGCGAGTACGGGCAGTGCTATATTGCCGCAGGTGAGAATCTCGATTATGGTGAGGCCTTCCGACTGATTGCCGATACTTTGGGTGTGAAAGCACCGGGTTTGAAGATTCCGAACTTCCTTGTTGATGCGATGGGTTTGGTTGGATCATTGTGGGGTCGGCTCAGCGGCCAGCCGCCTTTTTTGAGTTACCCAATGGCCCGGGTTTCCCACGCCGACTGCTATTACAGCAACCGCAAAGCGGTGCAGGAACTGGGAATGCCGCAGACCGACCTGCCGGCGGCTATTCTGGAGTGTTTCAACTGGTTAAAGGAGAACGGATATGTCGAAGAGAAGTAACAGCGGGCGGCTCGGAAACCTCAAT
>CAZWDV010000065.1:0-3324 GCA_964632675.1 uncultured Sediminispirochaeta sp. | reverse complement strand
AAGGAGAACGGATATGTCGAAGAGAAGTAACAGCGGGCGGCTCGGAAACCTCAATGGACGTACGGTCCTGATTACCGGCGGGGGCAAGGGCATCGGCCGCGAAACGGCCCGCCTGTTCGCGGAGGCCGGCTGCAACCTGGTGATCAGCGGCCGCGACCGCGAGGCCCTGGAGGCCGCCGCCCACACGCTTCGAATCTCCGCCCCCGACCCCGCCGGATCAGAAGAAGTAGGCCAGGCCACCGGCGGGCAAACCGGCG
Source organism: uncultured Sediminispirochaeta sp. (assembly GCA_964632675.1). Taxonomy (GTDB): domain Bacteria; phylum Spirochaetota; class Spirochaetia; order DSM-16054; family Sediminispirochaetaceae; genus DSBN01. Next base: position 3,067 of record CAZWDV010000065.1, on the reverse strand, counting down.
GCCCCGCGGTTCTGCCCGTGCAGGCCGATGTGACGAATACCGCGGACTGCCGGCGGCTGGTGGAGGCGGCGGTGGAGCGCTTCGGTCAGCTGGATGTGCTCATCAACAACGCCGGCATGTCGATGCGCGGGAACTTCGCCGATACCACTATCGAGCTCTTCGAAAAGGTAATCGACATAAATTTTACCGGTGCGGTGCATATGACCAAGTACGCCCTGCCATTTCTGCAGGCGGCTGGCGGGTCGGTGGTCTTTGTATCCAGCTTGTCGGGTTTGAAGGGGCTTCCGGGGATTGCCCCCTACGGGGCCGCCAAGATGGCCCTGACCGGCTTTGCCGAATCGCTGTACAGCGAGCTGTACCGGCAACTGCACGTCGGGGTTGTGTACGTTTCTTTTACAGAAAACGACCCCGGTAAACAGATGTACGCCGCCGACGGCAGCACCACACTGCTAAGGCGCGACCGCAACAGCTCCACCCAGCTGGATGTGGCCCGTACCATTCTGCGGATGGTGCAGCGTCGGCAGCGGCGGGTGGTTATGACGCCCCTGGGTAAGACTGCGGCCCTGCTCTTCGCCCTGTTTCCGCGGGCCACGGAGTTTTTAATTTCACGCTTGGCCGCACGCTCATCCATGTACGGAAGGAAGGAATAATGCGACTGCCGATTTATATTACTGTTTTCACTTTGGGATATCTGATCTACCTGTTTTCAGACCGCACAAAACTGCTGCGCAAGCTGGCCGTGCGCCTGGGCGACAAAGAGGAGTGCTGGCAAGGCGCCGCTTCCGATGCCGGCTGCGAGTGGCTGGTGTATCTACAGAAGACGCTGGGATTTGTGCTGCTGGGAGTGGTGCCGTTTCTGCTACTGGCGGTGGCCGAAAGCGGGTCAATTGCCTACGCGGGCTCCACTACCGAAGCCTTAACGGGGGAACAGGCGGCCCAGACAATCCCGACCGCCTCTGCCGCCGCCGCAGCAATCATCCAAAATCTGCCCGCCGGCCTGGCCAGCGCTGCCGAAAACTCCGGACTCAGATTCCCGAGCGGCTCGGGAGTTATCCTGTGGACGCTGCTGCCGATTGGTGTCGTCTTGGCCATCACTCTGGTGCGTTCGGGCAAAGGCATTCCTCTCGACTTCTACCCGCAGGTCCGTCGCATCGAGTGGACCCGCCGCCGTGTCCTCCTCAACGCCCTCTTCTGGACCCTCTACCTGATCGGCTACGAGTACGTCTTCCGCGGCTACCTGCTCTTCCCCCTGGTGTCCGAACTCGGCATTGACGGTGCCGTCGCCCTCAACGCCGGCCTCTACGCACTGGCCCACATCTACAAAGGCCCCGGCGAGGCCTTCGGCGCCTTCTTCCTCGGCATCATCTTCTGCCTCATTGCCCTGGCCACCGGCTCCTTCCTTATCCCCCTGGTCATGCACATCATCATGGCCGTCGGCAACGATATGACCGCCGTTTCAATGAGTCATGAAATGCATTTCAGTAGCTCACCAGCCCGGGAATATTAATTTTTGAAGGATGCTCTGAGCCTGTTTTTCTCTGCCAGTAAGGGCCAGCCGGGCCGGATTTAGTCGAGTTGGCTTGCGGTTTTGCTACGTAGTACTTATGTTTTTAGTAGAAATCGAGGAGGTGGCTATGGGCTATGCAGAGATACTCAGACGGATGACCGATGGCGGGGTAGTGCTGATCGACGGGGCTACCGGCACCGAATTGGAGAAGCGCGGTGCCGATATGAATGACGCTGCCTGGTGCGGGCCGGCCAACATCACCCACCGCGAGTTGCTGGAGCAGGTGCACCTGGACTATATCCGCGCGGGGGCCGAGATTATCACCACCAACACCTACGCTACTACCCGCCTGATGCTGGAGCCGGCCGGGTATGGCAACCGCATCGAGGAGATCTACCGCAGCGCCTGCGGGGCCGCACTGCACGCCCTTCAGCGGGCCCACCAGGAGCTCGGGCGCAGCGACGTGCTGGTGGCCGGCTCGCTCTCGCATATGGTGCCCAAGAGCGCCGCCGGGGCCGAATCGACCGACCCCTATTCCGGGCTGGGGCGCGAGAAGTTCTGTGCCGCCCTGCACGAGGCGGCCGGCCTGCTGAAAGCGGGCGGCTGCGACTTTATTCTGCTGGAGATGATGTACCACCCCGAGCGCTTCCAATGCGTACTGGAGGCGGCTCTGTCCACCGACTTGCCGGTCTGGGCCGGCTTTTCCGCCCGCTGGGGCGAAAACGGTGAAATTCTTTCCTTCTTTCAGGAGCGCGATATTATGCTGGAGGAGGTAATCGCCCAACTTCCCCTCCAGGGCATCGATGCGGCCGGCATCATGCACTCGAATGTGGATATCACCGGTCCGGCTCTGGAAATTCTGCGCCGCTCTTTCGAGGGCCCGCTGTACGCCTATCCCGACAGCGGGTTCTTCCGCATGCCCAACTGGCAGTTCGAGGACATCATATCTCCGCCCGACCTGACGGCCTATGCCATCGACTGGATCGCCGACGGGGTCAGCGCGGTAGGCGGCTGCTGCGGGCTGTCGGTAGAGCACATCGAGGCCCTGTCGATACTGAAGCGATAACGCAGGCTACAGAAAAGGGTTGCGGCACTCGATTTTTCCATACTTTCGCCCGTGCGAGAGGTCCTCGGAGATAAGGGTACTGCACCCGCCCCGCTCAGCGGCCGCTAGTATCATAGCATCCCAATGGCTGATCTGATACTCCTGCTGCAGACGGCTTGCCCGGATGTCTATGGAACTGAATTTTTTTATAAAAAGTTGAAAACACCAATAAGTGTGGCGATGGCGGTGAAGCCAATGCCGATAAGCCACTGCAGCTGATTGAAGCGGCGATCGGTGGCATGAAAGCGCTCGTCGATCTGTTTCTGAAGCGCCTGAAAGCGCTGGTCAGAGGCCTCGAAGCGCTGGTCAAGCTGAAGTTGAAGTTTTTCGAAACGAGCGTCCACCGCTGTGAAGCGTTGGTTCATCTGAAGCTGAAGTGCCTCGAAGTGGGCATCCACCGCTTCAAAGCGCTGGTTCATCTGCTTCTGCATATCTGTGAAGCGCTGGTTCATCTG
>CAZWDV010000064.1:0-17754 GCA_964632675.1 uncultured Sediminispirochaeta sp. | reverse complement strand
CTGGTACGTACACGGACTCCTTGACTATGCATACTATCCGTGGTACGTTTTCCGAACTTCCCTAAATCTATTATGGAGAGGATTGTTAAAAAATGATGAACCTATTGGCACATGTACCTATATTAATGGGCGCACCGCAGGGCGGTGCAGCTGGTGGAAGTGCATCCGGACAGATGATGACGACCTTCGTTACATTCGGTCTGGTTATTCTCATCTTCTATTTTCTGATTATTCGTCCGCAGAACAAGAAGCAGAAAGAGACACAAAAGATGATAGCCGCGCTCAAAAAGGGCGATAAAGTGGCTACCATCGGAGGAATTCGCGGAACTATTACTTCCGTGAAAGAACAGGCTGTAGTAGTGAAAGTCGATGATAATACAAAGATTGAGTTTTCTAAAAATGCAGTCGCTTCCGTGTTGGATAGAAAGCAGGTAAAAGAAGAAGAGGTTCAGGATTCAGAAGAGTCTGAAGACGCTGACGAAAAAGAGTAACTACAAGTACAATTACTGAACAAACCCACAGTCGGAGTTAACCTATGAGCAAACGTGGACGGTTACTGGTGATTATTCTGGTGCTTGTTGTAAGTGGAATTTTTCTCTATCCCACATTTGAGTGGTATTTCATGATACCGCAAGAGAAAAAGGAACTTGCCGCCGGATCAAAAATCCAGATACGGGAGTATGCCCGCGGGCAGGCTGCCAAAGAACTAGAGCAGTTGAAGGAGATGGTCGAGGACAGTCCTGATCAGCCCCTCCCGGAAGAGAATAAACACTTAATCGCGACCGCCGAAGAGCGGTACAAAATGGATGGACGTGACCTGCCGGATAATTGGACGGTAAAGGCCATCTTGGCGGCTTTCGACAGCGAATCGGAAGCATTTGACGCCCTGGAAGCGTATCATCGAAAAACCTTGATCGAACTGAAAGAGCAGAGTAACAGTGTTATGCAGCTTGGTCTGGATCTTTCCGGTGGTATGCGTATACTGCTGGAAGCTGACCTGGCGAGTCTGCAGGAGCGGTTGGACCGTGAGCCGACCGCTGAAGATCAGCAGCAGGCAGTGAGCCGGGCGATGGAGATTCTTAACAACCGAATCGATAAGTTCGGTGTGACCGAACCCGAGATACGTCGACAGGGACAGAATCAAATTGCGGTAAATATACCGGGAGCTGCCGATCCCGAGCGGGTCAATTCATTTCTGATGGGTAAAGGATCGCTGAACTTTCATATTGTGGACCAAGAGATGAGTCAGCAGGTAGCCAACTATTTTTCCGATAATCCCACACAGGTGTACACCGAAAGAGGAGACATTCGACGGCCCGATTTCGTGCCGGCCGGGCTGGTGATTCGCGGCTTCTATACCAAGGATCAATATGGAATCGACAAGCTGCAGCGTTATGTAGTAGTTCGCGAGGAAATTGGTCTGCAAGGTTCTCATATCGAGAATGCTACCGTCGGTCAGCACCCCATAACCGGAAAGCCGGTCATTAACTTCTCGCTCGACCGCGAAGGCGGAGAGATTTTCTACAAGCTCACTTCTGCCAACCAGGGCGAGACCATGGCTATCCTGTTGGATGACAAGGTTAAATCAATGGCCCGGATTTCGGAACCCATCCGCGATCGTGTGCAGATGACCGGTTTCGACCAAAATGAAGCCCAGGATTTGGCTTTGGTGCTGCGGACGGCCGCAATGCCGGTCGACCTGAAGGTGAATAACCAGCAGGCCGTCGGTGCATCCTTAGGTGAAGACTCGGTACGCCAGGGACTGCAGGCAATTACCCTCGGTTTTATCCTGGTTATTATTTTTATGGTGGTCTACTACAAGTTGGCCGGAATAATTGCCGATCTCGCACTTATACTTAACCTCGTATTCATCGTAGCTATCCTATCGGCATTCAATTTAACGCTTACCCTTACCAGTATAGCCGGTATCATATTAACCGTCGGTATGGCAGTGGATGCGAATGTAATAATATTTGAACGTATTAAAGAGGAGTATCGATTAGGAAAAACTCCCGATGCGTCGGTAAAAGCCGGTTTCCGGAAGGCCTTCTGGACTATTATGGATGCCAACATTACCACGTTTATTGCAGCTCTGGTACTTTCACAGTTGGGCTCCGGCCCTGTGCAGGGTTTTGCCAACACTCTGGCAGTAGGTATCGTAAGTTCTATGTTTACCGCTCTGTTCGTATCACGGCTGGTGTTTGATTTTGGCGTCGAGCAGTTGAGCGTGAAGAAACTGAGTATAGGCTGGAGGATTCGATGACCAAAGTAATAAGATTTACCAAACTTCGGTTTTATATGCTGGCGGTATCCGCAATAGTAATTATTGCCGGAATTGCCGCTACCGCGGGCCAGGGCGGCTTCAACCTGGGCATTGACTTTCAAGCCGGTTTGAACCAGCGTGTACAGGTTGCTCCCGTCGCGTTCTCGGTGAGTTATGCCGGCGAAGAAGATGCCACCCTGAATGCAGAAAACAACACCGTAGTGGTTGAAATCCGGGGAGAAACGGGCGTTGAAACCTATCAGTTTCCGTATGCAGAGCATGAGACCCTGCGAAATCTGACCGGAGCGCTGGCGGGAATTGACGGTATAACTACTACTCTGAATGCTGACCCGAATCTCGAAAGTTCTCTGATCGTCACCGGCTTGCGCTTCCCCCAGGAGTTGGGCGAGGCACCGGTACAGGTAAATGCACGCAACGATAAGCCGGACAACTATATTAGTATTCAACAAGTGCGAGATGCCCTCTCCGAGTTAGAGAATCCGCAAGTGCAAGTGGTGGGAACTGACTTTCACCAAGAATACCTGATTAGAGTAGAGGATCCCACCGGGGATAAAAAAGATCAGCTGGAAAGAGATATTCGCTCGATGCTCGAAAAGACCTTCGGTGAAGGATCGGTAGTGATAAAGCAGTCCGAATACGTAGGGCCGCGTTTCTCGAAGACCCTGGCGGAGCAGTCCTTCAGTCTCACCTTGCTGGCGCTGGTTCTAATTCTAATTTATATTTGGTTCCGGTTTCAGTTCGGATACGCAATCTCTGCAATTGTTGCGCTGACTCACGATGTGCTGGTTATGCTCGGTTTTATCGGTGCCACCCAGCTGGAGGTTTCGACAACCACCATTGCGGCGGTGCTGACCATTATTGGTTATTCACTGAACGATACCATCGTTATTTTCGACCGCATTCGTGAGAATGAAGGCTTACTGCAGGGGCGTGATATTGAGGACATTATTAACACCAGTATCAGTCAGTCTCTTAGCCGTACCCTGATTACATCGTTAACTACACTTTTAGCGGTTGCTGCATTGTACACCTTCGGAACCGGTGCTATCAAAGACTTCGCCCTCAATCTGATTGTGGGTATTATTGTCGGTACTTATTCATCGATTTTCGTCGCATCTCCGATGCTGCTTGGGTGGAGAAGAAGCCGTGAGAAGAAAAAGCGGCTCAAACGGGGGCTGCCTACAAAACCGACCAAGGCCGAAATTGAAGAAAAAGCTGCTCCTGAAAAGAGTGAACCCAAGGCGGCTGAAGAGAAAGCATCCACTGAGGAAATAGAAATTCCGGCAGCTGAACGGAAGCAAAAGGGTAAGCGCAAGGAGCGCAAAAAGAAAAAATAATCAGCATTGCCGCTGAATCGCAGATACTGATCGGGCCTTTTCACCTTTTGGGTGGAAAGGCCTTTTTGTTTTTAGTATATTTAGCGTAATGAAACGGCGAACTATAAAAAGAGCAGAGGTACTCGGCTTCTGCATGGGAGTGCGGTCTGCCATGAAAAAAGTTGAGCGTGCTGCGGAGAAGGCCGGTGAAGATGAGTTTGTTGCTACGTACGGACCGCTTATCCACAATCGTCAGGCTATTGAAAAATTAACCGAGAGCGGCGTCGGACAGGTGAACTCGCCCGAAGAGATAAGCAATGGAACTGTAGTCATACGGGCACATGGAGTACCTCACGAGATATATGAACGACTGAAAGAACGTGGAGTAAAAGTGATAAACGGAACCTGTCCGCGGGTTTTGAGATCGATGAAGGTGGTGGATGACTATTGTCGTCGCGGCTGTCATGTAATTTTGGTGGGTGATCCGAACCACGGCGAGGTAGAAGCTATTGCAAGTTACAGTGACGATATAACCGTAGTGGAGAATGCCGCAAAGGCCGAAGGGATAGAGGTGCCGGAGAACACCATGGTTATAGCCCAAACCACCGTTTCTCAGGCCGAGTATGATGCAGTGTGCGAGGTACTATTACGAAAAAATCCGAATATCACTATTGTGCAGAGCATTTGTCCGGCCACTCAGGAGCGGCAATCTGCTTTAGGACGACTGGCCGCCGAAGTAGAGGCCATTGTGGTTATCGGGGGAAAGAACAGCTCCAACACGAAACGGCTCTACAATCTTGCTGAGCGGTCCGGTAAACCGGCATGGCACATTGAAAACGCCGAAGAGATTCCCGATGAACTAGCTACCTACACCTCCATCGGGGTTACGGCGGGCGCCTCGACCCCTGATTGGGTTATAGAGGAAGTAGAAAAAAAACTAAGGGACATATAGAGGAGGACAACATGACCGGTTTATTGAAAGAAATTGAAACTCGAAGAGCTTACAGAGGGTTAAGTGATGCACCTATCGAAGCTGACGTGCAAGACAGAATTTTGACTGCTGCAACCTATGCTCCCTCCTGCTCCAATAAGCAGCCGTGGCGTTTTATTGTTGTCAATAGTGATGAGGCTCGCAGGAAGGTTCAGGAATGCCTGGTTGGAGGAAATTACTGGGCTAAAAAAGCTCCTGTGTTTATTTTAGCAGCCACAAAAGCGGACCTGGACTGCAATTTGAACGAGAACCGGGAATATGCCCTGTTTGATGTAGGCCAGGCGGTAATGAGCCTGCAGTATCAGGCGGTGCACGAAGGCCTGGTCGTGCATCCCATGGCCGGTTTCAAAGCTAAGGAGCTCAAAAACTTGTTCAACATACCGGATGAATATGTGCTCATCACGGTAATTGCTATCGCACACCCCGGCGACGACACGGAACTCAGTGATAAACACAAAGAGAGCGAGCATTCAGCGCGTTCCCGGGTTGATCAAGATCAAGTAATTGCCCTGAACGAGTGGAAGTTTGGAGGCTAAGGTGATGGTGGTCTCGTTGTGTTCACGGGTTGTGAGCTTAGGCCCCCGGGAATGAAATCCCTTCAAGCTGGAATTTCTCCGATGCAAAATTACACAACATCTCAAAAGGAATCGGGTGCGAGATTAAGTAGCCCTGAAAGTAGTCACAGGAGTGTTGCTGTAAAAATTCAAGCTCTTGCAGCGCCTCGATACCCTCGGCGACAATGTGATAATCGAGTTTTTGTCCCAGCTGAATAATTGAAGCTACCAGGGCGCGGGTGGTTTCATCCTGCAGGAGTTTGTGGATAAAGGATTTATCAATCTTGAGTGAGTCGAAGGGCAATTCGCGGAGATAACTCAAAGAAGAGTAACCGGTTCCGAAATCATCGAGGGAAATTGAAAAACCCTTTTCCCGTAAGCAAGCCAAATCGTTTTTCACTGATTGAAAGTTTTCGACCAGCGAGCTTTCGGTAACTTCAAAACAGATTGATTTTGTATCGATATTAAAGTTACCGAACTCCTGGGCGATTTTCTGGCATAGTTCATAGCCTTTGAACTGTTTTGCCGATAGATTGATGTGTACGGTTAGATCGAGGCCCTGTTCGCGCATATGAACCAGGTCTCCGGCGACTCTTTTTAGAATCCATTCGCTCAAAGGGAAAATCAAACCCGTCATCTCCGCCAGAGGAACAAACTCGGCCGGTGATATATGCTGAAAATCGGGATGTGTCCACCGAATTAATGCTTCGGCGCTGGACACCTTGCCTGCCCGATCGACCATCGGCTGGTAAAACATGGTAAACTCTTCTGTACCTATACTTTCCCGCAGCCCGTGAATCAATTTAAGACGGCGACTGGCAACAAGAGCCATCTCCGGTGTGTAAAATGTATAGCGGTTTTTATCTGTCTTCGCTGTGTAGAGGGCGCGCATTGCGTTCTTGAACAGCTCTTCCGGAGAATCGCCGTCATTGGGAAAAATGGCCATCCCGATGCTTATACTGAGAAAAACATTATCAATACCGATTACAAAGGGAAGCTTAAAAGCGTTCATTAGACGTGCAGCAATATTCTCCAGACGTTCCGAATCTACCGACTGGTCGGTAATAAGGGCAAATTCATCTCCGCCGGTTCGAAAAACCGGTTTTGAGTGGCCGAACTCCTCGCTTAATTTGTCTGCAACTAATTTTAGCAGGTAATCCGAAATCTCTTCGCCATAGGCATCAACCACTGCGCTGAAGTTATCCAGATCGACCAGTAAAATGCCGCGCTGTTCATTTGAGTGATGGGCCCGGTTCAAATGCTGGGCTGCAGAAATGAAAAAAGATTTTCGATTCATCAGCCCGGTTAGGTCGTCATAGTAGGCCATGTGTTGCAGTTCAGTTTCTTTGCGGGCCAAATCGGCATTTGTAGTGTGTACCAGCTTGGCTTGATTAAGAAAGTAACGTATGTAGGCAGAAAGTCCGAATAGTACGAAAATTGTCACCGAGAGGCCTACCCGGGAATAGGTGAGGTGACTAAAGGGATCTATATATGCACCGGTCATATTCTTTATAAGTGCACTCAGGCCGAATAGAATTGCAACTGCGTATCCGATTAAAAACTGCATCAGGTAGTTGAATTCACGAAACAGTATCATCTCAACTACTATGAGAACGATCGAATATGCAATCAGAAGCAGTAAGACTATGTCGCGAAATTGAAAGGCAACACCCTGTGCGCCGCGACCGATAGTACTGGCGAGATTCTCAGGGTTTGCTCTCTGCACAGTCACGGAAATAAAGAGATCCGGCGCTGAGAAGGCAATTCCTACCAACATAAGTAGAAAAGCGGCTCCGAAGATAATCAGCCAACGGTTAATCGATCGCACCGTTTTGTTAAGGCTGAGGATCGAGTTTAGAAAAAATGGAAACAGGGGAATAAAAAGCCCGGCGCTCAATTCCTGCAGCCTGTTCATCTGGAGAGCAAAAGAGATATTGCCCTGTATTCCACCTGCATAATTTGTGAACAAATCGGAGATAACATAGAAAAATGCAGCCGAAGACAGCAGCATAACCGCCAGATAGATTTTTTGTGGGAATTTTATGAATATGTAAACGAAGATAAACAGCACCGGAAACAGCAAGCCGGTAGTTATAAGAGGTATAATCATTTCGCTTAGCGTCATTGGCATATCCTACTCAAGACTATAGTTTTATTAAATCTTCTCTGCAAGAACTTTCGTGCCGGATGTGTGTATCAAAATCGTTTTTATTGACACGGAACTCCCGTGCTTATATAATTATTTCATTGAATGAAAAAAATGGAGTGTAGGATGAAAACGAATAATATACTAATCGGACAGTCCGGTGGGCCTACTGCGGTTATAAATTCGAGTTTGAGCGGGGTTATCGAAGCGGCGCACGTAATGAAAGGAGCAAATAAGATTTACGGTATGCGCTTTGCAATCGAGGGGCTGCTGCAGCGTGATTTGCTTGATCTGAACTATTTAAGTGCCGAGCAGCTGCGCGGGCTGCGGGAAACTCCCGGGTCCGCCCTGGGTTCAAGTCGTTATAAGCTGCAGGATGCCGATTTGCCGCAAGTGAAGTCAGTTCTGGAGGAGTTTGGTATTCGCTATTTCTTTTTGATTGGCGGGAACGACACGATGGATACCATCCACCGCATAGAACGGTATTGCCGTGAGACCGGATATGAGTTGACCGGAGTGGGAATTCCCAAAACGGTTGACAACGATTTGTACGGTACCGATCATACCCCCGGTTACGCTTCGGCTGCTCGCTACATAGCTCTTTCAGTTCAGCAGGGCGGTAGACTGGCGGATGATATGCAACGGGTTGACCGTTATGCGGTATTTCAAACGGTTGGACGCGAGGCCGGATGGCTGGCGGCAGCAGCTGCGCTGGCCAAGAAAAAAGAGTCTGATGCACCCCATCTGCTATACTTTCCCGAGAGGCCGCTCAACCGGAGTAGAACCATCCTGGATGTAAAACGGACCATAGGAAAATACGGGTGGTGTCATGTTGTTGTGGGAGAGGGGGCGCTGTGGGATGACGGGACCCCGGTATCGGCGGCAATTGAGAAAGACAAGTTCGCGAACCTGGAGTTCGGAGCGATGGGCGGGGCCAGCGCTGCCCTCAGCCTGCATGCGTTGATTCGCGCAGAAACCGGATACCGGGGAGAGTTCCAAATTACTGAATCGCTTCCAATGTGCGCAATCGACCGCGCCAGCCGCCTCGACCAGGATGAAGCGTACCGCTGCGGGAAAAAGGCGGTTGAGCTGGCAGCTGGCGGCGACTCCGGCGTAATGGTCAGTATGCGGAGGGTTTCGAACAATCCGTACAAAATTGAGTTTGGGACCGAGAAACTTGAAAACGTAGCTATCAAGGCGAAACCTCTGCCGGAGAACTTCATAAATGCAGAGGGCAACTTTCCCACTGAAGAGTTTTTCGAATATGCAGCCCCCTTGGTAGGTAAGTTCTCCGAATACGTTACTTTAAGAGGTACCGAATAAAATGCAGCTGAGCAGACTGGAAAAGGGACAACTTATGCAGGACGGAAGGGGTGAGGAGCGCCGATGAAATACCGGGTGCAACAGTATCGTTGGAAGGAAATTAGCTATCTGAAGCTGGAATCCACTGAAACCGGCGAGTATATATTGATTCTGCCCGCCTTCGGCGGTGCGATACACCAAATTGCACTGTGCTCTGACGGAGGTTTACCGCAGCAGATTCTGGACTGCGATGCGCCGGAGGAGATTCCTCTGAACCCCTGGTTCCGTGGAAGAATCCTGTTTCCCTTTGATGACCGGGTCCACACCGGTCGCTATAGCTTCGCCGGAGAAACGTACCAGCTTCCGATCAATGATCCTGACGGGCAAGATGCGCTGCACGGTTTTTTATATGCCCAGAAGCTGGAGCTTACTTACAGCAGGGCTACGCAGAATTGGGTAACGGCGACGCTGGAAGGGGAAGTAGCCGCTAAGCCGGGCTATCCCTTTTGCCTACACATCCGGCTAGAGTATACCCTGGACAGCGATGGTTTTCAGCTTGACCTGCAGATTGAGAACAACGGTTCCGCTGCGGCCCCGTATTCAGTTGGATGGCACCCCTATTTTCAGTTGGATGAGGGGAACGCTGATGTGCTGAAACTGATAATACCGGCCGACCGCTTCATAGAGACTGACGAGAAGCTGGTACCCACCGGAAGGGTACTGCCGGTTGAAGGCAGCCGGCTCGATTTCCGTACATCCCGAGCGATCGGATCAGACGAACTGGATTACGGCTTTATGAACCCCGCCGGGTATATGGAATGCTGCGGCGAAAAATCGATAATCCGTATTGAGCAGTCACCGCTGTTTGCCTACTCGCAGGTGTTTGTACCCCCGGGGCGCAGCTCGGTTGCCATAGAACCCATTAGCGCAGCTACAGACGCCTTTAATAAACCCAGTCTGGGCCTGCGTGTACTGCAGCCGGGCGAAAGCGAGGAGGGGCGCATAGCAGTTCGCCTGCGCAAGGTATAAGTTAAGGGGTGGCATTGGCCAGCATATGGGTCCAAATCCGGCGGCTCATTCCCGGCATCCCGGCTTGGGGAACTTGATACAGCTCCGTCAACATATTAGCTGCAGCTCCCTGGGCGGCATCGTAGGTTACATCCTGCAATGTTTCTATTGTGCATTGTGAGTGCTTGAAATACTGCTGTGTGGCCTGAAGCTCCTCATCCAAAATTCTCCTAATGAGCTCTTCATCACCGGCAATGTCACCTCCGATGAAAATGAAACCGGGATTGAGCAGTGATACTGCAAACCCGAGATTTTGGAGTATTTCAGCAAAGAGCTTGCGTTTGATATCCGGGGTATTCTTTATCCGCCGGGTGTCCAGAACTGAAAGCGAAACCTCTGAATGATCATTCCGGGTGAGAAACGCACTCCTGAATTCACCCGCCCGGTGATCCATTCCGCGGTATAGTTTGCCCTCAATTACGATTCCGAGTCCGATGCCAACCGCCGGGAAATCGGAGGGTAAATTTTCGAAATTTAGAAAGCGCGGAAGTACATACAGAAACGAGGGAGTGCGGTGCTCGCGCTGTTCCCATAAAATGTGGAGGGCACAGCTATTTGCATCGTTTTCAAGAACTACAGGATATTCAAAAGTGTGCTCTATAAACTCTGCCAGTGGTAGCGATTTGATGTTATGCGCAAGACTCTCTTCAATAGTTGCGCTTTCGGGATGTACTATGCCCGGGATTGCGATTCCCACTCCCAGCAGTTGTCCGAAAACACGGCTGCGGGCGGTCGTGATAGCCTGCTGCATTTTTTGTTCGAAAGCGGCGCTTGCAGGTGAGTACTCGCTCTGTAGTTGGGTAAGTACCTTCCCGTTCATATCGCATACTACGGTGCTGTAATAATTTGTCTGCATTTCAATTCCGGCGACTCTTCCGTAGTCCGGATTCAGTTGCAGCTTGACAGGCGGGCGACCGCTTCCCTGCTTTTTTATCTCGTGTTCCGATTCGTGAATGAGGTCAATCTTGAGAAAACGGTTTATTATGTTGGTGATGGTAGATGGTTGCAGGCCGAGCTGCTCAGCCAGCTCAATCCGCGACCCGGAGCCGTTCTTCAGGAGATAATTGAGAATCAGCGCAGCGTTGAGGGATTTCTGAAACTGACTGTTACCAATAACTTTCATTTTGACGATTGTATATCTTTTTTTACTGTTCTTCTATAGAAATTTAAATTTGACAATATTACTCATATATAAGTAAATTCAAACTACTTGAAATGGCGGTAATTCACCAGCCGCGGAGGTAGTAGAATGGATTTACGGATTACATCTTTTCCCATAACCGGTTTTGCAGTAGCCCTCTTACTGCTGCTGGTACCGCTGTATGCGGTCGGACAAAGCGGGGCCGCCGGCAGAAGGATAAATTCTGAGCAGGCAGATTTTGGTTTAGTGAAAGAAGTGGACGGACTGGACCATCCGTGGGCGATGGTGTTTCTGCCGGACGGTGATATGCTAATTAGCGAACGGCCGGGACGCATGCTGCTGTACAGCGGCGGTGAGCTGAAAGCGGTGACCGGCCTGCCGGATATTTATGCTTACGGGCAGGGAGGATTGCTGGATATCGCTCTGCACCCCCAGTTCGCCCAAAACCGCTGGGTCTACTTTACCTCTTCGGCAGCTGGGCCCGGGGGAGCCGGAACTGCATTGTACAGGGCGCGGCTGGAAGGTACCCGTCTAATTGATGGTGAGCAGCTGTACCGACTTCCCCGTCTGACCGGTACGAGCAGACACTTCGGTTCGCGGATTGTGTTTGGCAAGGATGGATACCTGTACATGAGCATCGGCGACCGGGGCGACCGTTTTCGGGCACAGCGCCTCGATGATGCCGCCGGATCGACCCTGCGGCTCAATCCGGACGGTAGCATTCCCGATGAAAATCCCTTCACCCGCCGCAGGGGTGCACTCCCGGAAATCTACTCCTACGGCCACCGCAATGCCCAGGGTATGGCAGTTCACCCTCAGACTGATGAAATCTGGCAGCACGAGCACGGCCCCCGGGGCGGTGACGAGGTAAATATCATCAGACCGGGTGCCAACTACGGCTGGCCGAAGGTAACCTATGGGGAAGAATACTCCGGTGGAGAAATTGGAATGGGTGATGATGCCCCGGAGTATGAATCGCCACTGATCCACTGGACACCTTCCATCGCCCCTTCGGGGATGAGCTTCTATACTGGCAATTTATTTCCTGAGTGGCAGGGCGATGTGTTTGTCGGTGCTCTGGCCGGACGCCACTTGCGACGCCTCGAGCTGGAAGGAAGCCGGGTGGTGAAGCAGGAGGTGTTGCTGAAAAACCGTATCGGCCGTATCCGCGATGTAGAAGTCGGACCGCAGGGAAAGCTCTGGCTGCTGACCGACGAGGACAACGGCACACTGTACCGCTTGGAACCTTAAGGCCCTCAAGGGCTCAGAGTGCCGCAGTTCGGCCTTCTGAGGATTGTATATTAATTATTGATATTTTAGATCTATTATTTTATTCTGTAGATGGATGAAACATAGATTGTCCCGACGATTGCTGCTGGCGATTGCACTGCCGGTTTTTATTTGCTTTTTATTATTAGTATTAATTCTGTTTGCATTCGAGGCTGCCTGGGGTGTGGTAGTTGGTGTTCAGGAGCAGGGAATTCGTGATCTGGTCAGCCTCGGCAGCAGCTCTATCGAGCGACTTTGGATTCAGCCCCGAAACCATGTCGTCTCAGAATTGTCTAAAAGCCCGGTGCTGGAAAAACGACTGAATAAAGAAATTTCCTTTGAAACCCTGAAAGAGGAGTGGATTGTCGTCCATAGGGCTTTGGAAGACCATTTCTTTATTTACTACGCCCTCGCTGACGGTACCATAGAGTTATATCCTGATCTGCAGCTTCCCGAAGATTTCGATCCGCGGGTGCGGCCGTGGTACAGGGCCACACTGAAATCCGCCGGTGGGCCGGTGTGGTCGCCGCCTTATACGGAAATTATAAGCAAAGAAACCGTAGTAAGTACCGTTATTCCTATTCAAAATAAAGACGGAGAATTTATAGGTGTTTTCGGCACGGATATCAAACTAAATGGTCTGCAGGAAATATTACGGCAGATTGAACTGCCCGCCGGCAGCGCGGCATTTTTACTGGATGAGAACGGACGCCCCTTCGTAGGGACAGAAGACTCTTTTATCGACAGGTCAGAATCGCTGCCGGAGAGCAACAAGACCCTGTTTGTGGAGGCCAGTCGGCCTTTGTCGAACGAATGGCGGCTCGAGGTGCTTGTACCCCGAAAAGCTCTGGTCCGTGAGTTTTCAGATGTGAAAACCCCGATTCTCTTATCTTCAGTGGTGCTGTTTCTGTTGGCAGCACTGCTGCTCGCCTATCTGGTCGCCAGTCTTGTTTCCCGTACCAGAAGGTTATCGGATTACTTCGAGGAGGTTATCGAGGATAACCCGCCACTAAGGGAACTTTTTTCCAGTAATGATGAGTTTTCTTATCTGAACCGCCAATTTAATAAAGTAATAATCGCAGCCCGAAAGTCTAAGCAGGAAGAAATATCGCGGGAACGGGTGTATAGGTTGCTGCTGGAACGGGCCCCGATCGGATTCTATCGGACAAAAAAAGACGGCAGCGTGCTCTTCGCAAATTCGACGTTTGCTGAATTGCTCGGCTATACCCAGCAGGAAATAATGAAACTGTCCTCGACCGAGCAGCTTTACCAGAATGCGGAGGACCGGCAGTTTTTTCTTGAAGAACTTTGGCAAAAGAAAGAGATACGTGACGCCCGTTTTCGCTTTGTAAAGAAGAACGGCCAGCCGCTATGGGTTTCAATGACCGCGCTCATAGGTCCGGGGCATACTGCTGCGGATGAGTTCGAAATAGAGGGCTTTATCGTTGATGTCACTAAAGATATGGAGGAGCGCGAACAGCTCAAACGGCTGGCGGAAACTGATGAGTTAACCGGACTGGCTAACCGTAGAGCTTTCGAAGCAGCCTTTGAACATATTATTCGCAGCAAAGGTGCGGAATCCAGGCTGCTGAGCCTGATTTCGTTTGATGTTGATCGTTTCAAACTGGTAAATGACACATATGGTCATGACATTGGCGATAAAATTCTGCAACAGATAGCTTCGGTTGAGAAAAGTGTACTGCGTAAGGGGGATGTATTCGCACGCGTGGGCGGAGACGAGTTTATTATACTGTTGCCCGGCGAAAGTTCCGAAACATCTCTTGTCCTGGCATCCCGACTGCAGAAACAGATAGCTTCGATAGAACCGCCACCGCCTCTCGAGCAGTTTCCGACCCTAAGCATTGGCATTACCAGTGCGTATAGCTCGTCGTGCACAATTCAAGAGTTACTGAAACAGTCAGATATTGCACTTTATCGGGCCAAAGCCCGTGGACGCAACTGCATAGCGCTGTATTCCTGACCCGCGTCATTTGTCTTTGTCTCGATTTCTTCTTACAATTAATACCAAGGAGGAATTATATGAGCACCTCACTACAATCTTTATTAGGAAGCGAAGCGGAGGACTTGCTGAATTATAAGGCCAGATACTCTGCTGAAAATCTGCATCTCCCGGGCCCGGATTTTATAGAGCGGGTCTGGAAGGACTCCGACCGCAGCCCGGCGGTATTGCGCAATATGCAGACTTTGTTTGAACACGGGCGGCTCGGAGGCAGCGGATATCTGTCTGTACTGCCCGTTGATCAGGGGATAGAGCACAGTGCCGGTGCCTCGTTTGCTCCGAATCCTATCTATTTCGAACCGGAAAATATAGTAAAACTCGCACATGAGGCCGGATGTAATGCTGTTGCTTCATCCTTGGGAGTACTCGGAGCAGTTGCCCGAAAGTATGCCTACAAAATACCTTTTATTGCGAAGATCAACCACAATGAACTGCTGTCTTATCCCAACACCCACGATCAAATCCTGTTTGCCAGCGTTGATCAGGCCTTCGACATGGGTGCGGTGGCCGTGGGTGCGACCATCTATTTCGGCTCGGAGGAGAGCGAGCGCCAGATACAGGAAATTTCAGAGGCCTTTGCCTACGCCCATGAACTCGGATTGGTGACTATACTGTGGTGTTACCTGCGTAATCCGGCTTTTAAGACCGACCGGGAAGACTATCACACCGCCGCCGACCTCACCGGCCAGGCAAACCACCTGGGGGTAACCATAGAAGCCGATATCATTAAACAGAAGCAGCCTACCACCGACGGAGGTTTTAAGGCTCTGGATTTCGGAAAAACTGACGACCGCGTCTACAGCCAGTTGTCCGGCGAACATCCAATTGACCGAACCCGCTATCAGGTGCTCAGCAACTATGCCGGCCGGGCCGGCCTGATTAACTCCGGCGGAGCTTCCAAGGGTAAAGGCGACTTGGAGGCGGCAGTCCGTACCGCGGTTATTAATAAGCGGGCCGGCGGTATGGGACTTATATCCGGACGCAAGGCCTTTCAGCGGCCCATGGAGGAAGGTATCGATCTGCTGCATTCAATCCAGGACGTGTTTCTGAGCAAGGACGTTACAATAGCCTAAGGGAGGCAGTATATATTGAAACCGGGAGTATGGACAACGCACATACTTTTACTATACAGGATATTTGGGCAGCCAGACGTAGAATTACAAACAGTATCCACCGAACCCCCTTGGTATACTCAAAAATGTTGAGCAACCTAGCGGGGGCCGAGATCTATCTGAAAATGGAGTGTTGGCAGCTCTGTGGCTGCTTTAAGGTGCGCGGTGCGATGAGCAAGGTAAGTGCTATGTCGGCCGAGCAGCGCAGCCGGGGAATCATAACTACCTCCAGCGGGAACCACGCGATCGGGGTTGCATACGCGGCCTACACCCACGGCAAACTACCCACCTTTATTTTTATGCCGGAGAATACCGATGCTACCCATATCGACAAAGTGAAAATGTGGGGCGGCAACTGTATTTTGAAGGGCTCGCATTACCAGGAATCCTACCAGGCGGCTCAGGAGTATCTCGCGCAGCACGGCGGTACATATGTGCATTCGCATGCGGATGTGCAGGTGATGGGCGGGCAGGGAACTATCGGCCTCGAGATACTGGAAGACCTTCCTGAGCTTGATGCAGCTATAATTCCGATCGGTGGAGGTGGAATGATTTCGGGTATCGGTACGGCCCTGAAAGCCGCCAACGAGCAGATTCGTTTAATCGGTGTAGAGCCGGAGGCAGCCCCGGCGGCATACCGCTCACTACGGGATGGGGTGTGCTGCAGCAGCTTAACCCCCGAACCCTCAATAGCCGACGGTCTGCTCAGCGGAGTTCATGAAATGACATTCTCGATATTCAGACATCTGGTTGAACAGGTGGTCTTGGTGAGTGAGCTGGAGCTGAAGGAGGCGGTACTTCACTTTCAAAGGAAGGAACAGCTGATGATCGAGCCCTCCGCCGCGATCGGTCTGGCGGCACTGCTGCACCACATTGATGATTTAGAGGGAAAAAAGGTCGTACTGGTTCTCACCAGCCGCAACATCGATGCCGGTCTGTATAACCGCATTATTTCATAACTTTTGAGTTTAATGCCTGCAGGAGGTGGAAGAGTTATGCAAGTGATCGTAGCAGGGTGCGGCGCATTGGGGAGTGTGTTTGCCGCAGCTATTGTTCAGAGTGGAAATAGGGTTCAAGTGTATCAGCGGCGGGGAGCTACCTTCGATGCCCTGCGACGACAGGGGGGTATAAAACTTGTCCGCGAACAGGGGCGGGAAGCCGAACTTGTTCCGGTGGCCAGCATAACGGACAATCCCGAGGAACTCGATCCGGCGGATTTGCTTATAATCTTAGTGAAGGCCTATAGTACTTCTGAATTGTTACCTCTCGGCGATGTACTGAAAGAAAACGGGGCGGTGTTGACGCTGCAGAACGGACTTGGAAATGCCGAAATTCTGGCAGATATATTCGGAGAGCAGCGGGTGGCGGCGGGGGTGGCCACCTACGGTGCCTTTTCGTTGCAGCCGGGAACGGTCCAGCCGGCCGGCAGCGGACTGGTGTCTCTGGGGCCATGGAAACCGGCCCGGGAACTTAGCTGGGTGGCCGATGTGATTGGAGCGGCCGGTTTTAAGACTGAATATGTGGATGACCCGCGGCCCTATATATGGCGCAAGCTGGCGCTAAATGCAATGGTCAACACCACTGCAGCTCTCACCCGTGTCAAAAACGGTCGGCTGCGGGAGAATGCGCAGGTGCTCGATTTGATGCGGCGGCTTGGTGAGGAGACTGTCGAGGCAGCCCGCCGGGCCGGAGTGAAAGTGGATTTTGAGGATGTATGGGAATTCCATATGGAGAATCTACAGAAAACCGGCGCAAACCGAGCCTCTATGCTGCAGGATGTGGATGCCGGAAGGCTTACCGAGATAGATGGTATTTCAGGTGCGATACTGGAGTTTGCCGAGAATGACGACGAATTTTCCTTCACCCGGGCGGTGTACAGCTTGATTAAGGGCATCGACAGTATGCACCTTGCGGAAGGCAAGGCGTAATACTTAGTGTTTGAAAGTGCTAACTGCTACTCTTTCAGGACGGGCAGTGCGACTACCCGGTTTCTGCCGCGGTTCTTGGCGCAATAGAGGGCCTGGTCGGCCTTTTCCAGCATAGATTTGAAGGTGATCGGATCGGCAGCGTTTCTATATGTATAGAAATTGAGGTCGAGGGCAGTAAGGCCGATGCTGATGGTGACCGACCGGTTGATATCTTTGAATTTCAAGGCCTCTACGGCCGCTCTGAGTCTTTCGGCAACCAGAATGGCGGAGTCGCCCGCGGCATCGGGAAGCAGCGCAGTGAACTCTTCTCCGCCATAGCGGCCGCAAATATCCTGGCTTCGGAGTTCCCGGCTGCAGGCTGTGGCAATCTCCGTTAGTACTGCATCACCGAGCAGATGGCCGTATTGATCGTTGAAAGACTTAAAATGATCTATGTCGATCATCAGGACCGCCAGTGAAGCTTTTGCTCCCAGTGCCGCTTCAAAAAGGCGACGCCCTTCGATAAACAGGCTGCGCCGGGTAAGGGCGCCGGTGAGCTGATCGGTGTGTGCAATTCTGTGGGTATGTTCGAAGGTGCGGGCATTCTGCAGGGCCACTGCGATATGGTCGGCCAGCATGCTGGC
>CAZWDV010000063.1:0-17921 GCA_964632675.1 uncultured Sediminispirochaeta sp. | reverse complement strand
TCGGGGTCGTCGAAGACAAATGCTTTGATTTTCAGCTCTTCGCTCTGAAACATCTGAGATAGGTTTTCTACCTGAATGCTTTTGCAGTATTCATACCACGCGTCCACATCCGGAACCCGGATACAAATCTGGAGGGTTTTGGTCGCGTGCCATTTGTGCATGCCCCGGGACTCATCGACTACTCCCACATAACCGGCTTCGGATATGCGGTAAATCTTGCTCCAGCCCTGGTCTATCTCGAGTGGAAAGCCGAGCACTTTACCGTAGAAATCCATGCCCTTCTGCAGATCTTTGTAATAGATAAAGGTAATCAGTTTCTCCGCTTTGCCCTCCGGCAATTTTGGTTGCTGCATATGTTGCTCCTTAATAATGAGTAGTTCCCCACAAATTCTGTGGGAGTTCTGTCGTCCCTTCGTATCCGAGCCGTTTCAAAGCCAGCCACGCCTCTGCGGCTGCTCGGCTCAATATGTCCGCTTCATCGAGGGCAGGTACGCGCCGCCCTTCCATCAGCATTTTTCCATTCACAATTACTGTATCCACATCGTGTCCCGCGGCTTGGTACACCATCCGCAGCGGTTCATGCCACAGTGGATACAGATGCGGCTGCTGCATATCAATAAGAATAAGGTCGGCCAATTTTCCAGATTCAATCGACCCCAGGCGATCTTCCAGCCCCAGCGCGCGGGCGGCATCGACGGTTACCATCTCCAGCAGTTTCCCCGCCGGCAGCACCCCTGAATCGTGAAAGTGAACCCGGTGCAGACGGGCACCTATACGTAACTTTTCAAACAAATCATACGTACGATCGGGTGCACTGGCATCGGTACACAGGCTGACGTTGCAGCCGGCGTCTATCAGTTCCACAACCGGACACCGGGCTTTGATATAGGAACCGGTGCTTGGTCCGCTGCAGACCGAGGTACCCGTGTCGGCCAGTATCTGCACCTCATCGGCACTTATACCGGTACAGTGGGCCAGCGAAAGCCCCGGCCCCAAGACGAAGGGAAAATGGCGATGCGCAAACTCTATATCTCCTCCGTAAGAGTGGGCGTGCATCGGTACGCCGAACTCTTCGGAAACATCCTTCATCGCTCTGTTCTGAGCTATATGCTGCTCGATGGTAAGCGGTTCGCGCCGCCCCACCCCGGAGGGGGTCGGATAACACATCGTCAACCCGTCATTCCTATCTCGATAGGTACTTACCGCCCGGTGGGTCTTTTCGAACGAGTCTGCATGACTCAGGGTATATTCACGGTAGCTGCCATCTTTATTCCAGGTTCGAAAAGTTTTGGGAAAAGGAGGATTAGGAGTGCCGATCCCGAGTATGTCACGGATGCCGGTCTGCGCCATTCCTTCGACGTGGGCAGCCCAACTATCCTCATCGTCATAGCGCGGATAAGAACCGAGCATGCTCATGCCGGTGGTAACTCCGAACTTCAGCTTTTCCAGCCCGCTGAGAAGGGCCTCTGCTCTCCAGAACTCCGGAGTGGATCCCTGGAAATAGATTCTCTCCATAAACTCATCCCACTCCAGGCCCATGGGCCGGCCTCCCTCACCAAGGGTTTTTGTTAAACCGTGGCCGGCATGGGCGTGGGTGTCAATCAGACCGGGCAAAACCACTTTTCCCTGTGCATCTATCACTTTGTCTGCAACGGCATTCTGCAGCATTCCGGCCGCTTCTAGGCGGGTTCCCACAAAGTCTATGTGCTGGTTTCTAATACACACCACCGCGTCGTGCAGAATGCGGCGCTGTACATCCATAGTTATAACAGTGGCGTTTCTGATTATGATGGAATAGTTGTCTGCCAATTCTTTCTCCACATAGCACATTATTCCGCATTGCGGAACATTGTGCTAAATATTGTATAGCACTACTCATTCAGTGTCAAATAAAAGTTTTTTCAATTTTTCCTAAGCTTCACAAGCCGTATTAGAATTTTAGGGTAATTATAAACAGAAAACATCAGCGTATGTGGCTTTTTCTGTTGACTTTTTTCAGAAATATGCAAAATGTTACTTACACCAATGTAACCGGAGCTAAACTATGAACAATTTCTCAGGACGCTGCATCTGGAGTGCTCAAAAGCGAATCAAGCCCTATATCAAGCCAACTCCTCTCATATACTCCGCCTCCCTCAGTTCACTGCTGAAGGCCGAGGTGTACCTGAAGCCGGAGTGTTTTCAGGTCGCCGGAAGTTTCAAAGTGCGCGGGGCCTGCAATAAGCTGGCCGTATTGAAGCAGCAGGGAGTTACCCAGGGCCTGGTCACCTGCTCAAGCGGGAACCATGGTACGGCGCTCGCCTATGCCGCCGCGCAGCTCGGGTTTGCAGCACCAATAGTATTTGTTCCGGAAACTGCCGATTCCACCAAGGTGAATCGTATACGCTCCTACGGAGCCGAGGTTCGTGCCCGGGGAAAGGACTTTTCGGAAACCTACGCCATTGCCCAGGAATATGTGCACTGCAGCGGGGCGTTATATGTTCACTCCCACAGCGATACCGAAATAATTGCCGGGCAGGGCACCATCGGTTTTGAGCTGCTCTGCGAGCTGCCGGACCTGGAGACGGTGGTTGTGCCGGTCGGCGGCGGCGGCTTGATTTCCGGAGTAGCCACGGCGGTCAAGGCCGGAGCACCGCAGGCGGTGGTGTACGGGGTAGAGGCAGCGGCGGCTCCCGGCGCCTATCTGTCGTTTCGGGATGGAAGGTGCCATGAAAGTGTTGATATACACCCCTCGCTGGCAGACGGGCTTCTGGGGACCCTGACGCCCCTTACCTACTCAATTGCCCGCAACCTGGTGGAAACGATACAGGTAGTGGAAGAGCCGCACATCAACCGTGCTTTAAAGACATTGCTGGAGCATGAACAGATCATTGCCGAAGGCTCCGCCGTGGTAGGACTGGCAGCGGCCCTTGAGAACAAAATCGATATCCGCGGAAAACGGGTAGTATTCCTGCTTACCGGCCGTAATATCAGTAAAGACAAATATTTGAAGGCCGTGGCTGGGAATTAGAAGCCAAGCTTTAGAAGCCGCAATATAAAAAACCGGCCGCCTGAGACTTGTCCCGGGCGGCCGTAATTTAGCTGCAATTTAATTGATTATAATTTACACATTGATTTGGCGCTTAGTTCCCTGCATTTTGCGCTCAAGCATCCCCGAGAACTTTGTGAGGGGGACAAACATTACCAGGTACAATACAGTTACAAAAATGAGCGGTGACGGGCTCGCTAATAGTGATTGCTGCGCCACACCGGCCTTCAACAACTCAATAATTGATATTGATGAGGCCAGAGCGGTGTCCTTAGAACTGGCAACATAGTTACCGACCAGAGGTGGTATAACCACCTGAAAGGCCTGTGGAAGAATTACCAGCCGCATGGTCTGCAACGGACTGAGCCCGAGGGCACTGGCCGCTTCGATCTGCCCCTTCTTAATTGAAAGAAAACCGGCTCTGAAAATCTCACTCACATACGCCGAGCTGTTCAATGCCAAGGCGATGATACCGGCGGTGATGGCATTAAAGCGCAAATTCATAAACGGAAAGGCATAATACACTATCATCATCAATACGATAATCGGAATAGCCCGAAATACATCCACGTACAGGATGATAAAGAAATTCAGCACCGGGTTGTTAAATGATCTGAATACCGCCAACAATAAGCCAATGATAGTGCTGAAGATGGCCGCAAATACTGCTAGCAGCAGAGTCGTCCAGAATCCTTTTACCAGATAGGGCCAGGCTTTCTGAATGACTCCTACATTGAAAAAGAGGTGTACCATCTCATTCCAACGGGCGGTTGAATAGCGGTAGTAAAGCCATCCGAGCACAATTATAATTCCAAAAGCAACTGCGGTTTTTAGTTTGTCGGACTTTAACTCATCAGTAAAAACCATTGCAGCCCACGCCAACAATAGTACCAAGAAAAGCACTACCATCGCCAAGCCTACCGGTCCGGGGGTTCCCTTCTCGGGTAGCAGTACCAGGTCAAAAAATACCAGAAAGGCAAGGTAACTCCATATAAACTGGGATTTACGGATAAGTGGTATGTTGCCGACTCGTGCCTTCACATCTGCCAGACGGGAAGGTGTCTCTGTTCTATTTGTTTCTTGTTTCATTTTAATCCCACCTTCCTATAGATTAGAGAATCTTACTCAGGAAGTCCTGGGTACGGCGGTGCTGGGAATTCTTAAAAATTTCATCAGGAGTGCCCTCTTCCACAATCAAGCCGTCGGCCATAAACAGAACCCTGTCGGCTGCCTCTCGAATAAATCCCATTTCATGGCTGACAACTATCATTGTCATTCCCTCTTTGGCCATATTCCGCATAACATCCAATACTTCGCCAATCATTTCCGGATCGAGTGCCGAGGTAGGTTCGTCGAAGAACATAATCTGCGGCTGCATTGCAAGTGCACGGGCAATTGCCACACGCTGCTGCTGTCCGCCTGACAGCTGTTCCGGATATGCATACGGCTTGTCGGACAAGCCGACCTTCTCCAAGAGCTCCAGTCCCCGTTCGGTTGCCTCTTTGTGGGAAATCTTCCGTACGTTCACCGGTGCAAGTTTGACGTTTTCAATAGCCGTTAGATGCGGAAACAGGTTGAAATTCTGGAACACCATCCCGATCTCGGTGCGAACCTTATTGATATCGATGTACGGTGCCATAATATCAATGCCTTCTACGTAGATATGTCCGGAAGTCGGTTCTTCCATTCTATTCAGGCAACGGAGAAAGGTACTTTTTCCACTGCCGGAGGGGCCCATGACCGCAACAACCTCGGTTTTTTTCACCTGTGTGTTTATGCCTTTCAACACGTGCAGATCCTTGAAATATTTCTGCAAGTCTACAGTTTCAATAATTACTTCTGTTTCGCTCATTTTATTTTAACCCTCTTCTCAAGCATGTTTACGATTCGTACCAGAGGTACCAGTACAACGAGGTAGATCAACGCCGCCGCAATCAGCGGGGTTGGGTTTGTCTTACTTGTATATAATTCACGTGCTCGTTTTAATAATTCCGGAGCGGCAACGACCGAAGCAACAGCCGTCTCCTTCAGCATCGCCACCAGGTTTCCGGTCAGCGGCGGTATTACCACGGGAATAGCCTGCGGCAGAACAATCATACGTATGGTCTGCCAACGGCCGAGGCCCAGAGAACGGGCGGCCTCAATTTGCCCAGTATGCACCGATTCGAGTCCGGCTCTGAAAGACTCGGCAGCGTACGCACCATAACCGATTGAGAGAGCTACGATGGTAGTAATAATGGAGCCCAAACTTATTCCGGCATACGGAAGGGCAAAGAAAATCACGACCATTACCACAATCATTGGCACAGATCGGAAAACATCAACATATGCCTTCAAAAAGAGATTTAGGGTCGGGCTTCTGAAAGAGCGTAAAATAGCTACAATCAGTCCTATCAAGACTGTGAACACCGCTGAAATAGCTGCCAGCATCATCGTCACGCCTAGACCACGAAACAAAGTGCTCCAGCTTCCGGTCATTTTTTCCCAGTTAAAGAAAAAATCGATCAGTTTCGCCCATTCCGCTCCGGAGTAGTTATAAAAAAGCCAGCCGAGAACACCTATCAGGAGCAGTGAAACCGTCATTTTCAATGCTTCCGACTTCTCCCGATCAGCAAGTATATTCGCACTCCAAGCTAGTAACAGCAGCAGAAAACCGATAATACTAACATACATTGCAGTTGGCGCTACTGCTTCGCGGGCCGGTAATAACAGCGCATACACGACCAACAGGAGAAAAGTTGCAGCGGCAAACCATTTTCGGCGTATAATTTGGAACCAAAGGGGGTGCTCACGCATAAACTTATGTTTTTGTTTTGCTTTTATTTCAGTTGTAGAATTCATATCTGTTCCAATTCACCTCATTTTATATATGTGCCCGACGGATTGGATTCCGCCGGGCACATCATAAGTCGAGAATTCCTCTTAACTACTTAGTTGATAGGAGGTTTTTCATTCGGCATGTAAGGATCAATAATGTTGATAGTCGAGCTGTCAGGAGGAGGAGCAATGCCGAACCATTTTTTGTGGATTTCAGCCATGGTTCCGTCCTTTTTCATTTCGTTCTGAATTTTGTTGAACTCATCCCGAAGCGGAGACCCCTTCTTGAATGCCAGAGCCTGTCCGGCCTTAAAATCGGGAATATACATGTCCATCTTTAGGCCTGAATCCGGATGCTGTTTGATGTAGTACAGAGCGATCGGATCGTCTACTACCACACCATCTATGCGGCCGGCTTCCAGATCGAGCGCTGCATCTACCCAATAGTCGTAACTTTTGATTTCGTAAGGACCGTATTTGTCCTGAGCTTCGATCAACCAGGCTTCGTTCATCGAGCCGGTGTCGGAACCGAAAGTTTTGCCTTTCATGTCTTTGAAATCGGTGATGCCGTCTTTACGGGTCATCATTCCAATACCTGAATCGTAGTAGGGATCGGCAAAATCCATTACTTCAGCACGTTCTTCTTTAATCCAGATCGAGGACATAGCAATGTCCCACTGGCCGGACTGAACACCAGTTAGTACTGTAGAAAAGGGAGCACCTTTGTAGTTAATCTTATACCCTGCACGTTCGGCAAACTCTTCCAGAATATCCACTTCAAAACCGGTCATTGTACCGTCATCGGCAAATACCCACGGGGGGTTCTCGCTGTTTACACCCACAGTGAGGGTTTTAGCGCCGTCGCTGCCTTCCTGCTGTCCACCGGCATACACGGTAAGCGAGAGTGCAACTAAGAGTACTAACAGTAAAATACCTCTCTTTTTCATAACACCTTCCTTTTGCATAGTTTTCAACCTTTCCTAAGGTTGTAATTCATTATAAGCCACTTTTGCATAATACACCAGTAAAATTTCATTTTTTTGAACAGCATTCCACAATACGGTTTTATAAGGCATAAATATTCTCCATTCCACTCTAAAGCTAGAGTTCCTTATACCAGTTTTCCGGGAACCCGTCGGCATCTTCAACTGTGGGCGGAATCACATCGATTTCAGTAATTTCGGTCACATAAAAGGCCATTACTCCGGCGATTTTCGTTCCTTCAAATAGATGCCCACCAAAAGTCGGAGCATCCCACGCACCGCCGGAAACAAAATGCAGGGCAACAAAGGACTCTTCTTCTCCTTTGTAATTCTGCTTCACACCGATCATTCCCGCACAGGAGAGCAGCATCGATAGATTCTCTACCGTCGCAATCTCTTCGTTATGCCAGTTCTCAGGATTCTTAGTGTCTGGGGCCCACACTAAATATTTAGCCGGACGGAATGCACCCATCCAGGCGGCATGTACTTTCCCAAATCGAATCCCCTTATCAGCGGCAAATTTAGAGATAGCTTTAAGAGGATCCGCCCCGTCCGGCAGCCGCACCAGAAACTCCCGGCCGCGCCCGGCTTTGACACAAAAATAATCTTCCGGCGTTTTGGCCGGTATTTCCCATGGATTTTTACTCATTTCATGCTCCTTATGTTCAAATAATGATGTTTAATCGCCGTAGGTTCCCTTAAGAGAGGCAACCGCCTTTCCATACAGCTTCACTTTCGTAATATCGTGTGGTTCGCCTTCCAACTGAATGATACCCTCTCCGGGCCGGCCGAGCAGGTGCCCTTGCTGACAAACCATTTTCGAATTGGATATGACCCCGTAATGGTAAAAAAATGAGCCCAAACAGCCGGTGGCCGAACCTGTATATGGATCTTCCCCGGCATTATCAGGGTCCATCAGTCGTGCAAAGGTGTCACCATCTACAGTAAATCCATGCGGAGTGCACACGAACATCGCATTCAGGCCTAAAGCTTTCAGCACTTTACGCACTTCGGGACGCTTCACTTCAGCCTTTTTCACCGATTCTACACTTTTAAGCGGAACTATGAGAAAAGCCACCCCGGTACTGACCACTTGAATCGGTGCATCCGGAACAAAATCGTCCCTTTTAAGGCCCAACAGCGGCGCGAGCTCATCCACGTCTATCGTTTCTCCGAATACCGGTTTTTGCTGCTGCATACCGACTTGTTCAATAGTCCCGTTATCCCGGGCCTCGACCTCTACCGGCAGGACCCCTATGTTGAACTCGAATTGTACAGTAGTTCGTTGACCCTGCAGTTCGATTCTCCCCTGTTCAGCCAACAGAAAGGCAGTTGCAATGGTAGGGTGTCCGGCAAAAGGTATCTCATTGCGAGGGGTAAAATAGCGCACCTTGAAATCGGCCTGTTCGGAGGTGAGCACAAACGCAGTCTCCGGTAGGTTCGTCTCTTTGGCTAAATTCTGCATTTCCGTTTCGCTCATTCCATCAGCTTCAGGAAATACGGCACAGGGATTGCCTTCGAATCGGTTAGTTGTAAAGGCGTCTAAATAATAAAATCTATACACGTCTATTCCTCCGCATATGCTATCAGTTCGATTTCGACTAGCGCATCAACATGCGGCAGCGCACTCACACTGACACAGGAGCGTGACGGAAAACGGCGGGTAAACTTCTCTCTGTACGCAGAGTTCATTGCTTCAAACTTACGCATATCAGTGAGAAAAACAGTTGTCTTTACAACAGAACTCAAATCTAATCCGTAGCTTTGCAGCTCTTTTTCGAGATTATTAAGAGTTTGTTCAGTCTGGGCTTTTATATCACCCCGTTTAATTTCGCCGGTCCCGGGGTTTACCCCGACCTTGCCGGAGACAAAGATATACTTTCCGGCCTGAAGAGAAGAAGAGAATGGGAAATCTCCACTCATTGTGTGTCACTCCTTGTTTAGTTATTATGTTGTAACTTAGACTCGCCCCGAAATCCAAGGGACTCAGACGCTTGCAATACCAAGCTTTGGACCAAAGCTGCAAGTTTGGGAAAATCCTTTTGTCGAATTCTTGTGGTGGGGCCCATGACCGAAACAGCTGCAATAGTATTTCCGTTTCTGTCCCACAGAGGAACTGCAACGCAGCGTCCGCCAATTTCCGCCTCTTCATCATCGACAGCGTAGCCCAATTCACGGATTTTATTTACTTCGCGCTTGAGTTCCTCTGGTTCGATTATTGTTTTTTCGGTGCGCGGCTTGATAACCTTGCCTCGGAGCATGGTCTCAATTTTTGTATCTTCCATTGCGCTCAGCAGTATCTTGCCGCCGGAGCTGCAGTGCAGTTCAATACTTTTCCCAATTTGCGGCTGTCCGCGAATCAGGCGGGTACTTACTACCTGATCAATGTAGATAGAGCTAGTACCTTCAGGTACCATTAAAGATGCGGTTTCTCCGGTTTTCTCCGAGAGTTGTACTAAAAACGGATGCATATGCTGAACGAGATTGAATGAGTGCTCGGCTGCTCTTCCGAGAGCAATCAGCTGCATACCGAGTCTGAACCGCTTGGTTTTCTCGTCCTGGTAAATAAGGTTGTGAGAACTCAAGGTATTGAGCAAACGCAGCATGGTACTTTTCGGTATAGCAGTCATTTTTGACAAAGCTGAAAGGTCTATATCACCATCGAGTGTAGCAATTATCTCGAGAGCATTTATCGCTTTATCCAGAGCTCGAACTGATGATTTATCCTTTTCCTCGGTTAATACTTTCGCCATTTTTTACAGCCCGCCTTTTTTTAATTCCGCATTACGGTATATTGTTTCATTTATACTTTACCATGCGGTCTATAAACCGTCAAACAAAAAGAGCAGCCCGGCGGATTCGCCGCTCCCGCCGATCAGCCACCTCCATGCTGGTAGGAGGCCACCGCTTTGTAGGGTTCGTTCCAGTCCTTATACCAACCAACTAGACGACCGCCTTCATTTTCGATAACTGCCGTATCGTATGAACGGACGAGCCCCCCCGCCGGTCCTCTTACTGTAGGACTGATAACTAAGACCATTCCGGCTTTCAGTGCAGTGGCATCCGAGCTGTCGATAAACGGGGGTTCAATCGGGGTAACACCGATTCCGTGGCCGAAGCCGTGTTCCAGCTGCAGCGGGATAGATTTGGATTTACAATAATCCTGCAATTCCTGGGCTATTTCGCTGCAGACCGCTCCGGGGCGGAGTAGCCCCAGCGCCTTCTCTCTGATCGACACTACCTGCTGGTACGCGCTACTCTGCTCGGCTGTCGCAGGGCCCATTGTCAGCATTCGTGCCGCATCCGACCAGTATCCGTTAAAACTGGTGCGTATCTCCATACGTACCAGCTCATGCTCCTGCAGGTACTTCCCGCGGCCCACCCCAAAGTAGGGTGCCTCCGGCCAGGGAGTTGTGGTATGTTCGCCCGAAGCGCCAATTGCCAGCGACTCGTACCCGATCATATCGAGTCCCCGTTCTATACAATGAACCCGGATAATCTCGGAAAGTCCCTTTTCCGGCCGGGCTGCATACACCATCACATGATGGGCCGCTCCACATAGGCCGTGATCGGTTTTCCGGGCGGCTTGAACCAACTGCTGCTGTTCATACGCAGTCTTTACCATCCGCACAGCAGCAATCCATTGGTCACAGGCAGTAAAGTTCATATCCGGTAATGTACTGCGCAAATGTGAAACCAGTGCCGGAGAAACTCTCCTCTCGGTAACACCGATTTCGGATTTCTCGGCCCCGGTTCTCTCTAGTACGGCGCGAAGAGTTTTGCAAAAGACCACTGCGGCGTCCTGCCCGTGGCCCGAGTACACCTGCACATTGGAAATAATGGCCTTCGTACGAAAAGTCTCTTTCAGCCATGCCGGAACAAAGACAACCGGCGCTTCATTGCGCTGCAGCAATACCGCTACCGCTTCCCCGATTAGATTACCGAGGGGAGGGAGGGTAATGCCGCCTGCATAGCGTACATTGTCCGTTCCGAACAGCAGCACTCTCTCGAAACGGCTCTGCTCGAGATCGGACTGTACTTTATCTAACACTTCATATTTACTCATTGTTTCATCCTCTTGATTATACAATTAATGGGCTGAGCGAAATCCGTTTATCTCATAGAGTTCATCCCAGTTATGAAAGCTGCTCAGACATACAGGACCCTGCTCGCTCAGAAGGTAGGTATCCTTCACACACAGCAGCTCCTTCTGCGGCCCTTCGGTGTAGACTGCCACCACTATACACATACCGGTTCTCAAGATTGTATCGTCTCCGGGTGCTAAAAAGGGTGCCTCCCGTTCGCTTGTACCGAGGCCGTGCCCTACTCCGTAGTCGCTGCGCACATCAATCCCTTTTTCCGCGGCAAGCTCGACTACTTCTTCGAAAATAGCGGAACTCCTGACCCCCGGGTTTAGCATTGACACCGCAGTCTGCTTAAGCAGAAGATTCTCCCGATAGGCTCGCTGCTGCAGTTCCTTCGCCTCGCCGATAACCATCATTCGTGCGGTGTTCGCCCAGTATCCGAAATAGCGTGAAGTCGCCTCAATACGCACCATTTCTCCGGGAATGAACTTCCCGGCAGGGTTGTCATACCACTGTTGGAGCCCCCGCCCGGCCGCAACGGCCGATAAACCGCTGGCCGTACCGCCGGTTTCATATACATGCACCCTAATCCGCTCACAAAACTCCGCACAGGTGTATCCGTTTTCCTCCAGGCTGCCCTCTAAATGCTGAATAGCACCGATCAGTCCGAACTCAAGCTGTTCAGCGGCAGTCCGCATTAATTCAGCCTCAGATTCGCTTTTGTGCATGCGCAGCGATTGTATTTGTTCATCACCACCAATCCAGTCTAACCCCGGACAGAGGGTTTCCAGTTGTGAAAAAAGTTCATACGGAATAGTCTCAGATTCGTAGGTTACGCTTTTTGTACAATACTCGCTCAAAGTCTCTGCAATCACCTTGAACGGCTCTCGTTCAGTATCACCGTAGGCGATTAACTGCCCCTTCCATCCCTGATCCTTCACAGCGGCGCTCCACTCAAAGGGGCAGATCACCACCGCTGAGTCGGCAGCCGATAGAAAGCAGACAATCGGCCGCTCAGGGAAGGAATTCGCACCCGGGAATTCAATACCGGTAAAATATGTAACAGTATCCGGACCGGACAACAGTACTCCCGCACTATCGAATTGTTCGTACACCCGCTTCAGCTCGATGCTGTGTTCACTCGTTTTCATTACATTCACCTCGGATTCAACTATTGACAAGAGTCCACTTTTTGGAATAACGTTCCATATTATTAAAACCTTCAAAGGTTAGTGTGTCAAGCAAATTCAGCAAAAGGTATGATGGATATGAAAGAGAAAAGACTTTTAGGAAAAACAGCAGTAGTTACCGGAGCTGCTTCGGGAATCGGAAGGGCAATCGCCATTAGATTTGCCGAAGAAGGGGCGAATGTAATGGTGGCCGATATAAGCACTACAGTAAAAGAAGGTGGAGAGGCAACTGCCGACCACATTCAATCGACTGGCGGAATCGCCGAATATCTCAAAACCGACGTATCCCAGTGGAAGGACATTGACACACTGGTCAGCAGAACCGTTGAAAAGTTCGGATCACTTGATATCATGGTCAACAACGCCGCTATCGGAGTGGATAAGCCGCTGCTTGATACAAGCGAAGCGGACTGGGACCGGGTAATGGCTATCAACACCAAGGGGGTCTTCTTCGGCTGCAAACGCGCAATCCAGCAGATGCTCACCCAGGAAATAGTCGGCGAAGCCCGGGGCCGCATTATCAACATCTCTTCACAACATGGCATGATCTGTGCGCCCGGGAACTTTGCATACGGTGTCGGCAAGAGCGCAGTGGTGTATATGACCCGTCAAATCGCAGTGGACTATGCAAAAGACTACATTATCTGTAATGGCGTTGCGCCCGGACGAGTACTCACCGGAAAACCGCTGTCGGCCGCTGATCCTCTGGACTATTCGAAAAACCGCACTCCCATGCCCCGACTGGGCAAGCCCGAAGACATTGCCAATGCAGCTTTGTTTCTGGCCAGCGACGAGGCCACATATATCGCCGGCGTAAACCTTATGGTCGACGGCGGCTGGATGGCCGGATAGACAAGTAACAACTATGCATTGTTGAGGGAATCAACTTTTTCGATTCGTTTTATACCCTTACGGCATAAACGGGAAAGTACTACAGGCCTTGCACCTTCAACCGAGAATCCATATAGTGTTGTGAGCATGACACAAGAATATATTTATCAAATGCCGCATACGGTACTCTATAGTGAAACCGATGCCCGCGGGCGGCTTTCGCTGCCCTCCTTTTTCGCCCTGTTTCAGGAGGGGGCCCTCTTGCAGGCCGAACAGCTCGGTTTCGGCGATAGCTACTGCTCGCAGCAGGGGCTAATGTGGGTTCTTTCGCGGGTGCTGCTCGAAATCGACAGTTTTCCGGCCCATCGTGATGAACTGCAGCTCAGCACCTGGCCGAAAACCCCGCAAGGACCGCTGGCCAACCGTGATTTTCTTCTGCAGTCTTCCGACGGCGCCACCTTCGCCCGCGCCACCAGCGCCTGGCTGCTGTTGAACACTGCGACCATGCGGCCGATGCGTCCGAAGGAACTGTTCGCCCCGTTCCCGCTTGATCAATTAGGTGATGCAATCGCCGCGGCGGCTCCGAAAATAAACGGGGCCGATACAGAGTGCAGCCGCGAACTCGAGGTTATTGCCCGCTACTCCGACCTCGACCAGAACGATCATGTAAACAATACCCGCTATGTACGCTGGTTCCTCGACTGCTACAGCCCCGAGGAGATAAACGCGGTGGAAAATCTGCGTTTTTCAATTAACTACCTGCAGGCGGCCGCTTATAAAGATCGAGTAAAACTCTGCCGCCGCGATTCAGATTCACAATCAACGGTGTTTGGATATTTAGATAACGGAACTCCGACCTTCTCGGCAGAGATTCAGCTGAAATAATTTTTACCCCAGAGGTTCAAACCCGCAGCACTACACTACGGCCGGACTTTATATCTATCAGCTGCAAATCGAGCAGCTTGGCCAACACCTCGAAACTGCGCGCTGAGTAAAAACAGACATGCGTCGGGTCCTGCCGGTACCACCAGCCGGCGAAACGCTGCCGGTCGCCATAGTGCAGCAGGGTCCGCAGGGCCAGAACCCCGCCCGGCCGCAACACCTTCCGCAGTCGCCGGAATTCCGCCAGAGGCTGAAACAGATGCTCGGCTACTTCGACCGCTGTTACCGCATCGTAGCGCTGCCACTGCCACTCAACGCCCGGCGAAAACAAGGGATCGTAGATATCAACCTCGAATCCCATCTCATCCAAAACGCCGGCGAACACAGGATTCGGACCACTGCCGAATTCGAGCACCCGGACCTCCCGTGTCTGGGCCGGCTGCACGTACGGCAGCAACGCCTCCTCGGCAAAGCCGCGCAGGTAGGTCACATAGCGTTCGTCTTCGGGCGAATTGTTGTGTTCCAAATAGCGTTGTCGTTCCCGGGATTCGTCCGGACGCTGCTGCGGGTCCAAAAATACCAGATCGCAGTGCCGACAATGAAAGTAGCGGGCCCCCTTCACTATCACCCACTCTTCCAGCCGCGCCGCAGGGGATTCACATAGCGGACATGTAGCGCTCATGAGGATAGCTTACCACAGCCACGCAGCTAATAGAACCGGCCGGCGGATATTCTTACTCGGAGAGAAAACAAAGACTCTTAAGCAAAGTTTTTTACAATGAAGAAAATCGATGCAGGTAGTAAAAGTATACGGCACCTCCTTGGAATAGAGCAACTTTTTTATTAATTAAGCGATTGTACTCCCATCCTATGGGTGTATACTTGATATATAAAAAGATTCAATCTTATAGACGGGGGCTATGATGAAGTCGAACATGCAGGGCACGCCACCCCTTGCCGACCCACAAGTGAAGAAAAAGGATAAACGGAAATTCTACGAGGCGGAACTGCGCCGACTGCAGATAGAACTGGTCAAGCTGCAGGAATGGATTAAACAAAAGGGATTGAAGGTAGTAGTGATCTTCGAAGGGCGCGATGCCGCCGGCAAGGGCGGCGTAATCAAGCGGATTACCGAGCCGCTCAACCCCCGCATATGCCGCGTAGTAGCCCTGGGCAAACCGACCGAACGCGAAGAAACCCAGTGGTACTACCAGCGCTACATACCGCACCTGCCGGCTGCCGGTGAAATGGTGCTGTTCGACCGCAGCTGGTACAATTGTGCCGGCGTCGACCACGTAATGGGTTTCGTCAGCGACGCGGTCTACCGCGAATTCCTGCGTTCTTGCCCCGAGTTCGAACGCATGCTGATCAACTCCGACACTGTCCTCCTAAAATACTGGTTTTCGGTCAGCGACGAAGAACAGGAGAAACGCTTTCAGAAGCGCAATACCGACCCCATCAAACGCTGGAAGCTCAGCCCGATGGACATAAAATCCCGCGACAAATGGGTAGAGTTCTCCAAAGCTAAGGACGTGATGTTCACCTACACCGACACCCCACACGCTCCTTGGTACGTGGTGAATGCCGACGACAAGAAACGGGCCCGCCTCAACTGCATGCATCACCTGCTGTCGAAAATACCCTACCAGGATCTTACCCCCGACCCCATCGACCTGCCCGCACGCAGCGTAGATGCCGGCGGCTACGACCGTCCGCCGATAGACAGCCAGACTTTTGTGCCAGATGTGTATTGAGCAGCAGCCGGGACCGAGAGCAAAATGAAGCGGACGAATTTCAGTTGGACCCCGACGACCTATCCGATGTGAATGATCCAAAAGTCCGGCGTCTGAGGGAACTCTACTTTGAATTAGAAACCACCCTGGAAGACTTGCGCGATTAAAACAGACAGCTCTCAGCTGGCCCGGGCCTACCGCTGCGACAGTTGCGCCTTGTACCCACTGCGACGCTCTACCACTTCAGCTATTACGTGATCATCCGAACGTTTTATACGTAACAAGCGGCCGGGCACATCCGGCGAGAACCAGGCGTGCAGTGCTTTGTCTGCGGAGCCGCTGCGCATGTGCACCGCCCGTATCCAGCGCCCGTCGATCAGCTGGGCCTCTTCACCCAGAATTTCCATACCGGCGTACAGCGGGTTCAGCTGGGCCTGGTACTCTTCCCGCCGCAGCTGGTCGAACCACGCTGGCGGTCCGGACTGCGGCTCAGCGCCGGAAGCGGTCGGCGATTCGGCCAGCATTTCAGTATAAAAGGGTTCCCGGGAGACCCTCTCTCCCGAGGCGTTGTTTTTCAGCAGGATTTGACGGGGAACCGCGTTAAGGTCGGTAAAGTACTCGCAGGTAAAGTAGGTATCGCCGCTTTGGTAGCTAAAACGCCACCAGCGCCCCTTGCCCGGCACTTCCTGCACCAGCCCGCGGATAATTTCGGCATACTGCACCCCGTCTTCGTTGTACACCGCCAGGGTGACGGACCGGCCGGGCGCGTAAGGTCCGGCCTCCAACCAGGCCACTGCGGCCAGCCGGTCTTCAAAAATACGGTCGCCCCACAGGTAGGGCTGCAGACTCTCGGCCATGGCCGAAAACTCCTGAAACTGTACCAGCGCTTTGATGAGCCCCTCGCGGCTATATTCGTTCTCGAAAGGCGGCAGGGTATCCGGTTTTTCCGGTCGTACGAGCCCGGCGGTCTCTTCCTCCGGTCCCGGAGCGATCATTCGTTCAAAAGATGCACAGCCGCTCAGCAGCAGCCCGGCAGAAATCAGCAGCACCGCAGCGCTGCGCCCGATTGCTTTTCCCAAATTGCCCATATCGCCACCTCCCGCGTGTGTGTAGCTTAACCCGATTTCAGTGAGAGGGCAATACGTTTACGCTCAGTGTCCACCTCTATCACCCGCACCTGTACGGGCTGCTGCAGTTTGACCACCTCGCCGGGGTCGCGGACAAAGCGGTCGGCCATCTCGCTGATGTGCACCAGCCCGTCTTGCTTCACCCCCACATCCACAAAAGCACCGAAACGGGTAATATTGGTTACAATACCCGGCAGAACCATCCCCGGCTGCAGGTCGCCGATGGTATGCACATTCGCGTCGAAGCTGAACTCTTCGATTGTCGCGCGGGGGTCGCGGCCGGGTTTCTCCAGCTCGGCCATGATATCTTTGAGGGTCGGCAGCCCGACCTCCTCGCTACGGTAGTCTTCCAGGCTTATGGCTTGCCGGCGTTCGGGGTCATCCATCAGCGCGGCCATGCTGCAGCCCTGGTCGGCGGCCATCTGCTGTACTATGCCGTAGGACTCGGGGTGCACCGCCGAGGCGTCCAGCGGGTTACTGGCGCCGGGAATACGCAGAAAACCGGCGGACTGCTGAAAGGCCTTCGGGCCCAGCCCCGGCACCTTTTTCAGGGCGCTGCGGGCGGCGAAGGGGCCCTGGGCGGCCCGGTGCTCAACCACGGCGGCCGCCAGCTTCGGACCAAGGCCCGAGACGTACTGCAGCAGCGGGGCGCCGGCGGTGTTGAGGTTTACTCCCACCATATTCACACAGGATTCGACCACCGTATCGAGGCCGGCCTTCAGCAGCTTTTGGTCGACATCGTGCTGGTACTGCCCCACTCCGATCGACTTGGGGTCTATCTTCACCAGCTCGGAGAGCGGGTCCATTAAGCGGCGGCCGATGGACACCGCCCCGCGCACCGTCACATCGTGGTCGGGGAACTCCCTACGGGCCAGGGGGGAGGCCGAATAGACCGAGGCCCCGTCCTCGTTGACCATGAACACCGCCGGGGCGAAGTCGAGGCTGCGGACCAGCGCTTCGGTCTCGCGGCCGGCGGTGCCGTTGCCGATGGCCACCGCTTCGATGCGATACTCACGGATCAGCTGCTGTAGCTGCTCGGTCGCCGCGGCGGTTTTGTTCTGGGGCGGGTGGGGATACATCACCCCGTGGGTCAGCAGCGCGCCCTGTTCGTCCAGGCAGACCAGCTTGCAGCCGGTGCGGAAGCCGGGGTCGACGGCCAGCACCCGTCTGGGGCCCAGGGGCGGGGCCAGCAGCAGCTGCCGCAGGTTTTCGGCAAACACGGCGATGGACTCGCGGTCGGCCGCC
>CAZWDV010000062.1:0-17954 GCA_964632675.1 uncultured Sediminispirochaeta sp. | reverse complement strand
AGTGCCGAGCTTTCCATCGGCGCCGACCATCCCGGCGTAGACTTCCTTGCCCGACTCGTTGAGCAGCTGCAGGAAAACCCGCGCCGCATCTGCCTCGAGGCGCCGCAGACCGTCGGAGACCTCAGCATCCTCCTCGTAGAGCTCAACGGTAATGTCCATGTGCACCGGAAAGAGGGTCTGATAGGTAAAGGTGCCGGAGAAGGAGCGGGCCGTGTCGGCGCTCTTGTCCGAGGGAAGCTTGGCAGTAGAGCCGAGGTCCATCGAACCGGAGGCTTCTTCCATAGAGATCCATGGAGCCGGACAGCTCACTATTAAAACGGCAACCAGTACCGCAAGAATTGCATACAGCATCTTTTTCATTTTTCTTCCCCCCGGATATAAAACTATAGCTACAGACACAAGTGTGAATAAACGTTTCTATATAAAAGTATAACATTATACCGGCGAGAAAACCAGAAGAAGGGTGATATTACAGGAATTTCCCAAACGCTAATAGAAGGGGTGTACCTCAAAAAGGGTGATTTTTTGGTTTGTCCTTGCCGAACAGCCATGAGCGACGATTAAATGCGTGTATTCTCCGGAATAATCTCCACAATTTTTCCGATACCGGTCTCATTTGGAGAGACTTCTCCCATGGAAATATACAGTTTATCGATTTTTACGGTTAGAGTGTCAGCAGAGCCTTGTGGTATTGGACCATAGAAGAGACCAGCGACACGTGCGCTGGTCAATCGAAAACGACGTCTTCAAAAAGCTTTCCGGTCTGGTGAAGACGAAGCGATTTCGCTTCAAAGAACAGCGACCTTTTCTCTCTATGGTACGAATCATATGTGGTGCTTTGGCCGCTTATGATCTTACCAGCTTCTTTTCTCCATTCTGGAGGACGGTTGTTTCGGCTAAAGACGGCGCGGTGGTGAATACTCGGTCAATTACAGATAGCCTCGGTTTTGCACCTTTTACCTGAACGATAAAACATCACCTCATGCAAAATCTGAGCTTTACGGCCCAGCCGCGCCTCTTTTTATAGATGGGGAATTCCCGATAAAAGTACGCTTATCCCACTTTCCGCACCTCTCAATCCAAAAAACAGATTTTTTCAAAAGGTGGGCCTAAGCACTTTATAACCTTCCCTCATCGATTTTTTCGGCTATGCGATTTCCTTGCATACCCCGGCTACGATACCAAGGTGCTGCAGTAGTTTCCCTGCTTTCTTTGCCATATGCCCCTCCATAGAGGATAAGTATGACATGGAATCGGTTCAATTAATACTAGACATATGTTTAGTATTAATGTAATGTATATTAAATTTTTCGCGTCTCAACTGCGGAAAGTGGGGCTTATATTGTATTTGCGATTTTTGTAAGTTATACTGGTCGCATCCACAATAGGTGGTATGACTGGTTGCGGCAAGCCGAAGATGACCTTCTCTGGGCCAAAGATACCCTTGGGCAGAAGCGCCCGATATCCGGATGCCTTTCCATCAGGAGCTCCCTTTGAATATTTCACCCGCGATCAAGCAGAAGAGGCGGTCGCTTTTGTACAAAAAATTGCGACAATGCTTGCGGGGCGGGCTGTAGAGGTGTATCTGTTCGGAAGCTTCAACACCGAAAAATTTTCCCACCACAGCGATGTCGACCTTTTTATCATCACCGATACGGAGCTTCCCTTTGTAGAACGACCGCTTCTGTTCGACGACCTCCTCGACCTCTTTCCGAGCCTTGATATTCTCGTGTACACTCCGGATGAGTTCAAGGTCCTCACCTCCGACCCATCCCCGGGGTTTTGGAGCTCCGCTGTCGAGAATGTGAAGAGAATAGTCTGACCGCCGTTACAGCTCTCCCTTGTCCACGTTTCTCGAGAGAACCGGCATTAAGATCTTGTTTTCTCCACTTTTTTCCTCTATTTTAAAAGCAGACGCGCCCTTTTGCCACTAGTAGGGGGTAAAACCCCAGATAAAGGAGCGAGTTATGGGAGATCCGAAGATGGAGCTCGGCGAGAGAGAGTTGGAAAAGATCGGAGAGTACGTAAAATCTCACCTTCCCCAGTGGATGAGCGAGACCGGTGCGGTCAACTTTTTTGGAACAGAAGGAGAGATCGCGGCCGCCCTTCACAAGCGGGAGTTAGATATCCTTGAGCGGGTCGTACGGGTCGAGGACGAGTTGAAGAACCTCCGCGAGGTGATGGACGAACGCTTTGGTAAGATGGACGAACGGTTCGGCAAGATGAACGAGCGGTTCGAGGCCATGCAAACCCAGATGGATCGGCGCTTTGAGGCCCAGCGTGAGTTGACCAACGAGCGCTTCGACCACCTGGAGAAACGCACCGCCTTTTCCCAGTGGGGCATCGGGATTGGTTTTACCGCCATTACGGTCCTTATGCTGGTTCTGAACTTCCTCGAATAATTTTTCAACTTTTTTCGGCATATTTAAAAGCAGACGGCCTTCTTTGCACCTAGTAAGGGGTAAGGAGGCATCATGGCAGTATCACATTTCGACAGACTCTTCCGCCTCATCTTCTCCAGCTCCGAGGCAAAGGCGGACCTTGCCCGGAACGTGTTGCCGAGCCGCTACCTCGAGAAAATACGTCTCGAGAGCCTATCTCGAACGGAAAAACGCCGCCGCCAGAGAAGATGCCCGAGGTTGTCCCGGTGGTCTTCTACCACGGCACCAAAGAGTGGAGCTCTCCCCTCGAGGCACGTCAGCTTATCGAACAGGCAGCCGGCGGGGAGGCAGGCCATAGCCCCCGCTTCAAGCCCCGCTTCTACGACCTCAATTTTATCGAGAACCACAGGCTGCGCGACTCTGTACAGACGGTCGTCGGCTTGGTATTCTTGAAGTACGAAATGTACTCGAGAAACTCGGCTTGTAATACGGAATAGTTCGGCTCTTTTATCGGCATTAGACCGTCTCAACAGGAAAGCTCTCGAATAAAGCGTTCTCGATCGGAATAATTTTCCTCCTATTCTTCCCATGGCCTTTTCTTGAATATCCGTTCCAATATCGGGCCGAAGTCTTGGACTTGTGCATAGATTTGTTCAAAGGTTTCTTTATTATATACGTGACTGAGAGTGTTGCGCAGGTCGATTGCTTCCAGCAGGGCCCCGGACTCCTCATAGGTACAGAAATCCAGCTCGAAATAGCGGCGGATTACCTGTTTCGGACTCGCGGCATCGATTCCGTGCTGCTCTAACAGAAAGGCTTTCAACATTTTCCACAGAAGCTCTGTCGTGAACTCAAACTTTTGTACCTGACCGTTTTTCAGGACATCCGCTGTCTGCTCATCGAACCGGCCGGTATCTATAGCCAGTGCCGCTTTGAAATCCTCCAAGGCATCGGCGAACTGTCGTGTCAATTTGCCTAGCTTTGCTTCCACACCTCTACTCCTTGCAGTGTAACTTCACGGATAAACTCTTCGTCGGCAGTATCAAAATTAATGATATCCACCGAATGGGGAATGTTCAATTCGTCTTCGATTCCCTCCAAGAGGTTTTTCACGCGGAAGAAATCCTCTTTCGAGATTTCCGAGACTCCCAGATCGAAATCGGAGCTCCTGCGGAGCCGGCCGTGAACTCGCGAACCGAAGAGAAAGATACGGCAGGAAAATGGCTGTGTACGCCTTTGTACTTCTTTTTTGAGTTTTTCTTTGTAACTCTGTTCGCGCTTTATATCAATGTTAGCCATGTGTCTCTCGGCCTATATAATAGCATTATATGAGAATGTGGGAAACCGATATCCCCTGCGATGTGCGGAGGGGGTAGCGGAGGACGCGGGCGGCCGCCCGGCGATTGGCAATGAGCCGGAGAAAGCGGCCGCCGGACCCGGGCTGCACTGTAAGCGGCCAAACTGCACTCTAAAAGATTGGTTCATGCAGCCCAGGCGCGGCCGCAGCGAGGGGGCTGGTCGGAAACCTTCGGTTTCCTGCTCGCCCATGCAGCCAGGGGATACCTCCCCCTTCCTAAAAATGCCAGCCCGGGTTTATAATAGAGGGCGGAACGGAGGTTGCTATGTCGACACCTTTTCATTCGGAGAAGGACTTTTTTACCTACGCCGATTACAAGCGGTGGCCCGATGAAGAGCGCTGGGAGATCATCGACGGCGAGCCTTACAATATGAGCCCTGCCCCGGGAATGACTCATCAAAAAGTTTTAGGGGAAATATTCAGTCAGATAGCCGCTTTCTTGGAGGACAAACCCTGTGAGGTGTTGGTCGCACCCTTCGATGTGTTTCTCCCGCAGCCCGGAGAGTCTGAGGATGAGACCAGCACCGTCGTGCAGCCGGATATTTCGGTTATCTGCGATGAGGTCAAGCTGAGTGAAAAGGGCTGCACCGGCCCCCCGGAGCTGGTTATAGAGATTGTCTCACCCTCGGGAGCTTCCCGGGACCAGATAAAAAAG
The DNA here is from genome assembly GCA_964632675.1 of uncultured Sediminispirochaeta sp. Lineage (GTDB taxonomy): Bacteria > Spirochaetota > Spirochaetia > DSM-16054 > Sediminispirochaetaceae > DSBN01. Next base: position 13,561 of record CAZWDV010000062.1, on the reverse strand, counting down.
CGGCGCCTGTACGAGAAAAAGGGTGTAGCGGAATACTGGATTGTACACCCCTCCGACAAGCTGCTATGGAAGTATGTGCTCTCCGGCGACAGCTATGGAAAACCCGAAGTCTACGACAACAGCGGCAGGCCGACTGCTGAGGTGCTGCCGGAGTTTGAACTCGATCTGCTGAAGCTGTTCGGCCCGACCGAGGTGGTAAAAATGCCCTCACCGGAGAAATATCGCCGGTTTTAAACAACTAAACCTCGCGGCCGCTTTCTCCTTCCTTCAATTTCTCGGCCTTCTTCGTTTTCTTCGGCTCCGGAATAAACCTCTTCAGGGCTATTTCCGCTCCGCCGAGTACGTCGCTATGCAGACCCTCGCCGCAGCGGTAATAATCCGGCTTTTGGTAGCTTCCGTCGGAGGAGAGGCGGTAGAGCATCACGAAGCCGGCCTCGCCGTTTATCACCCAGTACTCCCGGACGCCGTGACGTTCGTAGAGGGCCAGTTTTTCGGTAATATCCTTGTATCCCGTAGAGCCGGAGAGGATCTCCACCGCAATATCAGGAGGACCGTGGGCACCCCGTTCGTCCAACAGCTCTGCATTGCAAAACACTGCAATATCCGGCTGTACCACAGTTTCCACCTGTTTGTCTTCCGGCTCACCGTCCAGATGCAGCGCCTCGGTAAACCTGATATCCAGTGGAGCTACATAGGTCTCGCACGCCCCCTCGTCGGTAATGTCTGCTATAATTCGAGCCAGATCGAGCAGGATCTTCTGATGAGTCCGGCTTGGTGCAGGGCTCATATCATAGGGAACCCCATCTATCAGCTCCCAGCGCTCCTCAGCGGGCCATTGCAGGTAGTCGGCATAGGTATATTTTCTTACCCTGGGTTTTGGTACCGCCATTTTTCTCTCCTCTCCGATGTGGTATCCGTTCTTCACACCAACATATTAAACCCTTTTGACTCTTTCTCAAAGACCGAGAACATAGCTTTTCAGATAAGTGGTCCTTATACTTTTGTATTACTTCCAACACGAGCAGGTCACCGGCTTTCTGCCCGGCGGCGGGCACCGACGCTTCGGGGGACCCAATTGCCTACGAACACCTCCTGGCGGTGTGCGGCGATGCCGAGTGCGACGTAGTCGCGGAGTATTGGATAGTACACCCCTCCGGATCCCTTCCAACCTTGGCAAAAATCATGTTTTTTTAATCTTTTTCTAATTCAGGCACTTTCACGACCTCATTTTGAGTTTAACTCAATTATCCCGGAATTCTGAAGCAGTGTTTCCGTTTTCCCCGTTATATATAGTATAATAGGGAGGTATGGAGAAGATGGGAATACCAATGCAAAAAGAAGATAGGGCTTTTACCTACGCGGATTATTTGTCCTGGCCCGCTGAGGAGCGCTGGGAATTGATCGACGGAGCGGCTTACGATATGAGTCCTGCGCCAAACCGCAGGCACCAGGGAATTGTAGGAACAATTTTCGGTGAATTATATCAGTTCCTGCAGGACAAACCCTGCAATGTGTATGTGTCCCCTTTTGATGTTCGCCTCGCAGAGAACAAAGATGCTGCCGACGATCAGATTATCAACGTGGTGCAGCCCGACGTATCGGTGTTCTGTTCAGAAGAAAAACTCGACGATGCCGGCGCGTTGGCGGCCCCGGATATTGCGGTGGAGGTTTTATCACCGTATACCTCGGTGAAAGACCAGCGGGAGAAGCTTGTACTGTACGAACGATTCGGCGTGCAGGAATACTGGATAATCGACCCGGCCAACCAGACTCTGTTAGTGTATAGCCTAAGCGGTGGCGGGGGCGGCTACGGCAAACCGGCGGTCTACGGGCCGGAAGACAGCTTTACAAGCAGCGTCGTCGAAGGGTTTGAGCTAAATCTCGCCGGCGTGTTTAGGTAAGGGTAAGACAGGAGCACGATGCGTACAACGGTTCTCTACTCACTTGTATGAAGGGCGCCCCCCATCGAAACCCCGCACATGTAAAATCACCACCGGTTGAACACATCCTCGGCAAAACCGGCCAGGTTTTCAATCTGCAGCTCGCGTCCGTCGTCCAGCACCACCCGGCCGCGGTAATAGCCGAACACCTGCTTCTGGTCAGACTCTATCAGCAGCAGATTGAAGCGGCCGGCCCGGTTTACCGTCGGCTCGAAGACCAGCTCCACCCGTCCGTCATTTGAATGCAGCGCCCAGGGCCTCAAGTAGTCGTCGGCATCGAACTCGAAGCGCACCTCCTCCAGCTTGTGCGCCCGATACTCCTGACCGCCGTAAAACAGCATGTTCTCGCTGGCCGGGCTGCGGTCGGTAAACCCGTAGCCGAAGTTGAATCCGAAGGGCACCCCCTCCACCAGCCCCGAGGCCGAAGCCCAGTACCAGCGGTTGCGGTAGGTCCAGTGACCGCGCCCCCAGTCCAGTACCCCGAAACTCGTCTCCGGCGCAAAGCGGTACTCATCGCCCGCGGCCCGCATCCAGCCCGCGGCGGGCATGCAGTTGATCTTCTGGTTGTAATAAAAGGCCGTGCGTTTTTTGGCCCAGCTGGTGGCAATGGCCATCCGTTCTTGCGCGGGCGGCTGCTGCAGCACGATTTCACCCTCCAGCCGCGCCTCCGCATCCGAAAAACTGAGCCGCCGCTCATTGCCGGTCCGCTCCAGCCGTACGCTCAGCGTCTTGTCGGCATACTCCAGCACGTGATCCGCATCCGCCCCTTCGGCCAGCCCCAGCTTGCCGCGGGTCAGGGGCTTCAGGGTATCCACCTGTCGCACCAGCCCGTGCTTTACATCGACGAAGCAGAGCGCTATCAGCCCGGCATAGCCCAGGTCGCTGAAGGTAATCGTTACTCCGGCCCCGCGCACCTGGTCGATGACCGCGTAGTAATCCCACTCCTTGATCCGCCACCACGGCGCCCGCACCCGCTCGCGCCGGTACTGCCACACCGGCCGCCGGGCATAGCCCTCCTGAGTAATCCGTCCGTCATCACGTAACAGCTCCATTTCTTGAGTTATTTCAGTCTGCATGAGGGCCTCCTAATTTTTATTTAAAAAATTCAATCCATTATACCACGGCTATGGCGAAGCGTGGTGCCCAGCTGCCCTTACAGCGCCGGACGGCGGGGTGTTCAAAGCTTGAACCTTAGAAGTTTTCGTCGTACACTTTAGAATAGCAGGATCGCTGAAGCAGCAGCGCCGCATGTGTCTCTATATACATATAGACGGACACATAAGGAGGCCCTGCTATGGGAGAACCGGCCATGGAAATTGGTGAACGAGAACTGCAAAAAATCGGCGAATATGTTAAAAATCATCTCGCGGAATGGATGCAGGCTGTCCGCAGTCCACGCGAACTCGACCTAATCGAGCGGGCTATACGTCTGGAGGAGGGACAGAAAAACCTGCACCAGAACATGGACCTACGCTTTGATACTCAGCAAGAGTATTTAGAAAAACACCTCGGTACCCAACAACACTACATGGACAAACGATTCGAGTTGCACCAACAACAAATGGATAGACGCTTCGAAGCCCAACAACAGCAAATGGATAATCGCTTCGCGGAGCAGCGGCAGTATATGGACAGCCGCTTCAAGAGCCTGCAGTGGTTTATTCTCATCGGCTTCGGCCTGGTGTCAGCGCTTATTGGGGTTATCGATCTATTGTGAAAAAACCGGACCGCCTTTACACGTATGCCGACTCCTGTGAGTGGCCGGAAGGGGAACGCCGGATGCTGAACGGCTTTAGGCTCGATCCGGCAAACCTGTTCGCTGACTGACCCACACTACACTCTACAACTCATACCCCGCCGCTTCGCCATCGCCGCGGGCGATGGGCCCCAGAATGACCGCCAGGCAGGCGGCAAGCTTGGCCCGGGCGGTGGTGTTCATGTCTGCAGTGCGGTCCGCTGCGGCGCCGTCCTCACCGCCGGAGAAAAACTCCACTATCAGCCGGGCGCAATGGTCATCGCTGCGCTGGGGCAGCAGGGGGGCGGCGGCGGTGGCCAGGCGGGCCGGATCGAGCTCGGCCAGCGGCGGGGCTTCCCCCAGCAGGCGTTCGAGAGACAGCTGCAGCATCGCTTCGGCTTCGGCGGGGCGGCGGTTGTACTCGCGCAGCACGCGGTAGAACTCGCCCTCGCAGCCGCAGAGGGTGGCCAGGGCGGTTAGCAGCTCGTCCAGGGCGGCGGCCGGCAGGTTATCACTGGACAGACCGTCGGCGGTCAGGCGCTGCAGCAGCTCGATGATGTTGCGGCGATCGGCCATTTCGACCAGGGCGTTGGCGCCGTGGATGAGGATGCGGGGGTTGGCGGCCTGCCGGAACAAACGCAGGATGAGCGGATAGGACTGCCGGTCGGCCAGACGGACCAGGGCCACCATACTTTTTCCCACCAGAAAAGGGTCGGCCGAGTCGAGGGACTCGCGCAGCACCGGCACGGCGGCCTCGAAGCGGTGTTCCCCCAGCACTTCGGCGGCCACCCAGGCGGAGGTAAACTCGCCCTGGCGGACCTCTTCTATCAGGGCGTCGGCGGTTTTGCGGCCGAAGTCGATCTCCCGCAGGGCATGGATGGCGTGCACCCGCACCGGCAGGCGCGGGGAGTCGAGCAGGCTGCGCAGGGTGCTCTCGGAGAGGGTGGAGGCGATCTGCTCGAGGCGGCGGACGTGCTGCAGGTCTTCGTGGCAGTCTTCGCTCTGCTCCAGGCGGTTGAGCACGTACAGGGCCCGCAGGTCGCGCATCGAGAAGAGCAGGCTGAGCACACTGCGCAGACGCCACTCCTTCAGGCGGTCGAGGCGTACCATCATCACGATGCAGAGTAACAGCACCGCCAGGATGATCTGAAAATAGGTACGGTAGAGGGGCAGTCCGATGTAGTCGGCGTTGCGCAACAGTGAAAGAATGCTGCCGCCCCCGGCCGACCCGGCAAAACCGGCTACCGCCCCGCTGAACATGCGCACGAACATGGCGGTACCGACCCGGTCTTTGGCTTCGACGGCGGAGAGAAAGTAGTGGCTGATGCCGACGATGATGCCGGTTTTGCAGAAGCCGGCAATGAGGAAGCAGAGCCCGACAACAACCGGATAGAAGGTTGCCGGTGCAAAGGACCAGTAGGTGGCCACCACGAAAAAGCCGCTGATGTACACCAGCAGCAGCGGCCGCGGGCCCACCCGGTCGGCGATACCGGCGTTCATCAGCGCCGCCCCGATGCCGCCCACCAGCACCAGCAGGGAAAAAATCAGGGCGTAGTGGTCGCTGATGCCGTAGCCGTTTTTCATCAGCACGATGGAAAAGGGAATCACCAGCACGAAAGAGGCCATGCCCGCCGACCAGGCGGCCAGCATGCGGCGGTAGCGCGGTTTTCCGAAGGTGATTTTGAAGGACTCCTTCACCGGCGTGCGGGCCGAGCGGGAGGGGGCGCTGCTCTCGGGCACCTTCATCAGCAGGGTGGAGGCGTACATGCCCACGATGCAGCCGAAGCCGATCAGCACCTGGTACACCCACACCGAGCCGAAAAAGCGCATCGCCAGCACCACCACGCTCATGGAGATGAGGTAGTTGAACTGGGCGCGGGTCCAGTTGCCGCTGATGTAGCGTCCACGGTCGCGGCTGGTGGTAATTTCGCCGGTCAGGGGCGAGTTGGCCACCAGACCAATGCTGCGGCTCAGGGCGAAACCGAAGGCCCCCAGCAGCACGGTGGCCGAGACAGCCCACTGCCCGGCGATGCGGTCGACGAAGGGGGCCAGAATCATGATCGAACCGAAGACGTAGCGCATGAACCAGGCGGTGCCCCAGGTTTTACTGAGGCCGTAGCGGGGTATGAGCTGTTTACCGATGAGCATGAAGGGCATAGTCAGGTGCATGAACGAGGCCAGCAGAGCCAGCTGCGGGTCAGAGAGGCCGTTGCGGATGCCGTACAGAATCAGGACGTCGTTCAGCAGGAAGGCGATGGAGATGCCGTTGAAGCCGATATAGCGGCGGAAAATCCGCTGCCCCCGGCGGATTTCGTCGTAGCTCAGCTGTTCGGGAAAACGGGCCGCGGCGTTCATAGGCGGCTCAGTCGGCGATCAGCTCGGAGAGCTTCTCCACCGCCGCGTCGGCGTCGCTGTCCTCGGTCAGGTCGAAGACCGGGCCGCTCTGCCCGTCCAGTTGTATCACCGGATTCTCCAGCAGCTCGTCCAGCCGTTCGCGGGTCATGCCGCGCTCCAGCAGGGCGGCGGCAAAGGGGGTCTTATGAACCTTGGTGCCCAGCCAGACCATCCGCTCGCGCAGCCCCTCCAGCGGGCCGGCGCTGGCGTGCACGCCGTTGCGGCTCATCTCGGGGCGGGCGGTCTGACCCAGTTCGGTGTAGCGCTCCAGCAACAAGTTGCGCAGGGAGCCCTCCACCGCTTTAGCCGGGTCGGTGGCGCCGATGATCTGCCCGCGGAACTGCTCCCAGCTTACCTGGGCGGGGTCGAACTCCGCCTCGTACAGCACGACCTCGGCCCCCGCGGTGGTAAAGACCTCGCGCTGCCCCGGGTAGAAACCGTTGATTACGTAGAAATCCTGCTCTTCGAAGTAACCGGCGTAGAGTCCGGGGGCCAGCTTGGTCTGCCGGGCCTGTTTCCACAGCTCGTTCAACTCGATGCCGGAAATGTTGCCGAGGCGCTCCTGGGCATCAACACTGTTAAGGATCTTACCCTTCTCTAGAGCTGCATCCCAGCCAATGCCGAAAGCGTCGGCGAACTTGCTCTTGGCCCCTGCGCCCATCTCGTAGTCCTCCGGCTTCGAGAAGACTGCGGTACGGGCAATGGCGAAGTAGTGCTTGTCGACGATGCCCTGCTTACCGATCTGCTTGGCGGTGATGCGGCGGGCTTCGCTCAGCTGTATGCGGTGCTGGCTGAGGAACTCTTCGACGAAGCTGATGGTTTTATCGGTGACGGCGTGGGGTTTGATGAACACGAGTGCGCGGTTTTTCACGGGGGCCTCCTTTTTTCTCTGTTTCTATTGTAGGCGATGAAGGGCGGGATGCCAAGCCTGCGGCCGCAGGCCGCGCACGGGACGGATATGACGGCAGTGCATCCTTTCCATAGAATTTCCCTGAGTAATTTGGTAATCTGTGGCCATGACGTTAAAGCAGTTTTTTCGGATTGTAGAGATACGGACCAAGATCGTGTCGGTGTCGACCTTCAGTATCGCGGTTTTGTACAGCGTGTACGCGGCGGGCAGCTTCTCGTGGCTGCTGCTGGGGCTGATGGCGGCGGCGGTGCTGATGGTGGATATGGGCACCACGGCCTTCAACATTTACTTCGACTACCTGCGCGGGGTGGACCACGCCGACTATCAGCGCGAGAAGGAGAAGGTGCTGGTGTACGAGGGCGTGGCGCCGGGGGCGGCCTTTCTAACCGGCGCCGGGCTGTTCGGCGGCGCGGCGGCGCTGGGGCTGATTATCGCTTTTCTGACCGGCTGGCAGGTGGCGGCGGCCGGTGCGCTGTGCATGGGGGTGGGATTTTTCTACACCGGCGGGCCGCGGCCTATTTCAACGATACCGGCGGGCGAGCTATTTGCCGGCGGCTTTTTAGGCACGGCGCTGTTCCTGATTACCTTTTTCGTGTTCACCGGGCAGATGGGCTGGCACGCCCTGCTGGCCAGCCTGCCCTCATTTTTTCTGATCGCCTCCATTCTGACGGTGAACAATACCTGCGATATCGAGGGCGACCGGGCTTCCGGGCGGCGGACCTTCTCGATTGTGGCCGGGCGCCGGGCCGGAGAAATTGCGGTGTACGTGCTGGGGGCGCTGGGCTACGGCAGCGTGGCGGCGCTGGCCCTGGCGGGGGTGTTTCCCTGGTGGACGGCGGCGACCATTGCCCTGGCGGCAGTGCCGGCGCGGCAGGAGTACCGGCGGATGCACCGGCGCAGGTTTATCCAGGCCACCAAGGGGCCGTCGATGGGCAGTATCTCGAAGATTTTCGCCCTGTACACCCTGGCCATGTGGATCAGCCTGGGACTGGGGATAGTGCTTTGACATCTTGATGCGCTGATGCTATACTTATCTCCGAGGTGAAATCATGCGCACCACCATCAATATCGATGACGAGATGTACAGTATTGCCAGAAGCCTGGCTGAGAGCCGCGGGATCAGTATGGGTGCGGCTGTGTCGGAACTCATGCGGCGGGGCGTGCAGGGCGGGTCTGACAGCTATGAGAAGCGCAGCGGGCTTCCGGTTATGCAGGTTTCCGAGAACGCCTCTCCGATTACTCCTGCACAGGTAGCACAAGACGAGGATGAGGCGTGAACTGTTATCTACCGGATGTGAACGTACTGATTGCGCTGGCCTGGCCTAATCATGTGCAGTATGCAGCGGCTCACCACTGGTTTGAAGACCTCAATTCACGCGGCACTCAATGGGCCACCTGTCCGATTACACAAAATGCATTTGTGCGGATTTCATCGAATCCGAAAATCATAACCGCAGCGATCACTCCGCACGCGGCGCTCGGTTTCCTGCGTAAGATGGTCCAGCACCCTCTGCACACTTTTTTCGAGACCGGGCTTTCCCTCTCGGAGCGCGAGGATGTGCCACCGCAGTTGCTGCAGGGCTATAAACAGATTACCGATGTGTATCTGCTGCTGCTTGCTCAAAAGCATAATGCAGTTCTGGCCAGTTTCGACGGGCGCTTTGCCCGGGCGGCGCAGTCCAGCGGGCTGGCGCAGCATATTCATTTATTGCAGAGTTGAAAGCATTGCTGAAATTGCATAATTTTACTTCCTCAGATATAATCTTTCCTTGTAATGGCACCTCAAAACTCACCGGATGAAGAGATCAAGCGGCTAAAACGGGAAAAACAGGCCCTTCAGGAAGAGTTCGAGCGGCTCAAGGGCAGTGAGTTCCGCTATCGCATGATTTACGACCACTCCTATGTCTCTATTTGGGAAGAGGATTATAGCGAGGTGTATGCACTGCTGAAGGAGCTGAAGCAGCAGGGTGTGGTCGATATTGCAGAATACCTGCGCAGTCATCCGGAAACTGTCAAATCGCTGACCGGCCGCATCAAAGTACTGGATGTAAACGATGCCACTCTCAGGATGTATAACGCCGCCTCGAAAGCCGAGTTTCTCGGTTCGCTGGAAAAGGTGTTTGTGAGTGATTCAGCCGAGAGCTTTATCCACGAAATGGCGGCGGTGGCCAATGGTGAACACTACTATGAAGGTGAAACGATAGGACGCAAACTCACCGGCGAACTCATGAACCTGATGCTGCGCATTACTATTCCTGAAGAAGAGGGGTGCGGCGACTATTCGAACGTGCTGGTCAGCATTATCGACATTACCGCCCGCACACAGGCCGAGGAGAAACTGCGCAAATCGCTGGAAGAGAAGAAAATTTTGCTAATGGAGATCCATCACCGGGTCAAGAACAACCTGAACATTGTGGCCAGCCTGCTGAATCTGCAGTCCGAACAAATCGATTCTATCGAACAGGCCCGCGAGGCGCTGCTGCTGAGTCAGAGCCGGGTGCACTCCATGGCTATGGTGCATGAGAAGCTCTACCAGTCGACCGATCTTGCCCATATCGAGATGAGAAGCTATGTAGAGAACATGATCGGCGAGCTGCACAATTTGTATGGCAGCGACGCGGATATTGCATTGGATCTGCAGGTGGAGGACATCAGTCTTACCATTACCCAGGCCGTACCCTTCGGCCTTTTGTTGAACGAACTAGTCACCAATACCTTCATCCATGCCTTTGAGGGCCGGACACAGGGAAAGCTCAGCATTCACCTTATTAGCGAAGAAGATAATACCGGTACCCTGCGAGTACAGGACAATGGTAAGGGGTTCGAGGGGGCTTCCGCGGCGAAGGCAGAGTCATCGCTCGGTCTGCAGTTGGTGCAGATACTCTCGGAGCAGCTGAATGGCGCGGCGGAGTTTACCAGCGATACCGGTACCTGTTTTACCCTTAATTTTCCTTTGAACCCCCTTTAAATACCCGGCAGACTTGAGATAAGACTGCAGCTTTGCTACCATTATAGGTAACTCTTTCAAGGAGGCATTCTGTGGCATCCGCAAAAGAGACTGTAGAAAAGTTAATTGCACCAACCGATGTACACATAAACGGCAGCCGGCCCTTCGACATACAAGTGAATAACGACAAGTTTTATGAGCGTGTACTGGCTCAGGGCTATCTGGGGCTCGGTGAGTCGTACATGGACGGCTGGTGGGACTGCGAGCAGCTGGATGAGATGATTGCGCGGGTGGTTCGCGGAAATGTGGAACAGCAGGTCAGCGTGGGTGCGAAGGACATGTGGATTACGCTGTTTTCTAAACTGGTCAATATGCAGCGCGGGCGGCGGGCTTTCAAAGTGGGGCAGCAGCACTACGACATCGGCAACGACCTGTACACCCATATGCTCGACTCCCGCATGGTGTATACCTGCGGCTATTGGAAAAAGGCCGAGAACCTGGACCAGGCCCAGGAGGCCAAACTGGACCTGGTCTGCCGTAAACTCGGTCTGCAGCCGGGCATGTCGGTGCTGGACCTGGGCTGCGGTTGGGGATCCTTTGCCCAGTATGCCGCGGAGAAGTACGGGGCCGAAGTGACCGGTCTGACGGTATCCGAAGATCAGGTCGAACTGGGCAACCGGATGTGTACGGGCCTGCCGGCGGAACTCTACTTTCGCGATTACCGTTCGGTGAGCGGCACCTACGACCGGGTGGTTTCCATCGGGCTGCTGGAACACGTGGGGTTCAAGAATTACCGGGAATATATGGAGGTGGTCAACCGGACACTCAAGGACGACGGGATCGGCTTTATCCACTGCATCGGCAGTAATAAGTCGCATACCACTAGCAGCGCCTGGACCACGAAGTACATCTTTCCGAACAGTATGCTGCCCTCACTGTCTCAGATTAGCGCCGCAATGGAAGGATTGTTCGTAATGGAAGATCTGCACAATATCGGCGAGCATTACGACCCCACCCTGATGGCCTGGTACCGCAACTTCGAGAAGGCCTGGCCCCAGTTGTACGAAAAATACGGCGACCGCTTTTACCGCATGTGGCGCTTCTACCTGCTGAGCTCGGCCGGCGGTTTCCGCGGCCGCAACATCCAACTGTGGCAGATTGTATTTACCAAGCGTGGTCGCCCACAGCCAAACTGCAGGCTGAGCTAAACGATAGATATGGAACATTATGAGATTATAGTTGTCGGCGGAGGGCCGGCCGGCAGCAGCTGTGCCGGCGAACTGGTGCAGGCCGGCCGCAGTGTGGCCATTCTGGACCGGGCCGATTTTCCGCGCCACAAGCTGTGTGCCGGATGGATTCCGCCCAGCCTTTTCCGCCGCTTGGGGGCCCGGCCGGATGATTACCCGGGGGGACTACGCGAATACCGCCGGCTCAACTTTCGCATAAAAGGAGTGCCCCTTCCCGTGCCTACCCGGCAGTATGCAATCCGCCGCTACGAGTTTGACTTCTGGCTGCTGCAGTGCTCGGGAGCTCCCTTCTATCACCACCATGTTCACAAGATCGAACGCATAGACGGACCGGCGGAAGCCCGCTTTTGCATCGACAACCGCTTTACCTGTCGCTATCTGGTGGGCGCCGGGGGAACCGGCTGCCCGGTGGCCGCCTGGCAGCGGGCAGCCGGCGGCCTGCAGCGTTCGCGCGCCGACCTGATTGTAACCCTGGAAAGCGAGTTTATCCCCTCCGCCCGCCGCGATTCATGTTATCTGCGCTTTTTCGACCGCGGCCTGGTGGGGTATTCCTGGTACTTCCCGAAGGACGACGGGTATCTGACAATCGGTATCGGCGGAAAGCAGACCGAGCTGCGGCGGCGGGGACAGACGATTCGCGAACACTGGCAGCCCTTTGTGCAGCACCTGAGACGAAAAGGTCTTCTGGAGGGAGCACTTCCCGACCCGCGCGGCCACAGCTACTACCTGCGCAGCAGCGACAGAGAAGTGCAGGAGTGCCGCGCCGCCCCGGAGGATCACGTGTATCTGATCGGCGATGCCGCCGGCTTTGCCACCCTCGATATGGGCGAGGGCATTGAGCCGGCGGTGCACAGCGGGCAGCTGGCCGCCCGGGCGGTTATCGAGGACCGCCCCCTGCGGGTAGAGGCGGTAAAACGGCGCAGCCTGCCGGACATACTGCGACCGGGGGCACCCGCCCAAGCCTGCCCTAAAACTAAAAGTACACCGATACGCTCGGAGCAATGGTAAAGCCGCTCAGGTCGACCTCGACATTATCCGGCAGATCGAGGTGCCACTGGCGCACCAGGTTAACCTCCATACTACCGAAGTCCCAACCGGCCTTCAACGAGAAGGCGGCCCGGGGGCTCAGAAACCACTCGAAGCCGGCCCGCAGCCGGAACACTGGAGCAACGCCCCACTCTCGCGGCCCGAACTCGTCAAAACCAAATCCGTTGCCCACGGTCTTCTTTTCTTCGGCTAAAGTGGCCTCTACATCCGGGTGAAAGTAGCCCTCTACATCCAGTATCAGGTACTCTATACCCAGGGAGGTAAACATACTGAAACGGCGGCTGGCCGGCCACACGAAGTAGGCATTTGCCAACAGTCCGAAGCCTTCGGCATACATCACGAAGGGGCCGTTGCCGCTATATGTAGAAATAGCAGTATCTCCGCTGATATCCAACTCATAAGTGTATTCATATTCCCAATTCATATTCTCATACGACTTGATGGTGCCGCCGAAGGTTTCGATGCCCAGGCCCAGCATGAACCAGGTGGCCGGGCGGTATTTGTATTCCACTCCGAAGGGGCGGCCGAAGACGGTGGTGTTGAAGTTGTTGAAATCGAGGGAGGGGTTATTGCCGCCGAAGGTCAGGTCGTAGCCGAGAATCGATATACCCACCCCCATGGCCGATATGTATTCCATATCTAGCTGGCGTTTGGTGGCAAGCATTTCTTGGCGGTCGAGGGTCAGGTCTTCGGCCACCATCTGCCCGCTCTCCACATCGACTATGCGCACATGCACCAGATAGCTGTCGCCCACCAGGTTAACGGAGCCCAATAGGAGGGCCTGGGCATTTTGTATCTGTCCCAAATCGACAGTACCTTCGGAAGAGGTCACACCCATCAGCTGGAGCTTCTGCTCCTCCAACAGGGTTTTGATGTTTCGACGCTCGACCAGAGTAAATACGGTTGAGCGGGAGAAAGTGGAACTGAACAGGTCCTCCACCCCACGGGCGATATTGCCGGCGCTTCCCCCCGCAGTGATGTCTTCGAACTCCAGAATCGACAGGTTCTGCCGGAAGTGCAGGCCCTTGCCTTCGATATACGCCGCGGTCAATGCCTCCGAGGCACTCCGCACCTGAGCGCGAATGGATTCCTCCGCCCCCCACAGACTTCCCGCCGCACACAGCAGCACCATAATAACCAGCACAGCTTTTTTCATCCGGTACCTCCGGCAAAAATATTACTGCGGTTTACGGGGGGCTGCAAGTAAAAAAACAAATCGACATGCGTTGCTGCATTTATTCAGGATGAAATTGAATCGATAAAGTTGTCACGACGCAAGTTTAAACTTTTGCTATATAGAAAATCACCTTCGAAGGGGGGAGCGGAATTGCCGGCCCGGGG
>CAZWDV010000061.1:0-18307 GCA_964632675.1 uncultured Sediminispirochaeta sp. | reverse complement strand
AAGCTAAGTTGCTCATCTTAAACAAAATGTGAGCATTCTAAATTTGAAAATTTTAATAAAATTTTCAAATTTAGAATTGCTGCGAGTAAAATAGTGATGTTGACGGGAGTTGGTGCGAAGAGTATAGTTTTCCCGTATGGGGCAAGATAGAACTCACTCAAAAACGCTTTCTACTGTAATAACTACTACCCGAATTATCGAATGCATAAGCCGTTACGGCGAGGTAACGCCGAATGGAGTTGCCAAAGAACTTCAACTCAGTCGCTCTAACGCTCACCGACTGCTGGCCACTTTAGAAGCCCTTGATTTTGTGGAGCGTACTACCCAAGGTGCATATAACCTCACTTTCAAGCTATTCGAGTTAGGAAATACAGTTCCCCACAGGAAAAGGCTGATCGATGCTGCCCGGCCGCCCATGCTCCGCCTTTCGCAGGCACAGGGAGAAACTGTCAACAACGGGGTGCTGTATCAAAATGAAGTTCTGTATATAGACAGGGTCGAACCGGTAAATTATCTCAAGCTGGACAAATCGATCGGCAGTACGGATCCTCTCCATAGCACATCGCTGGGAAAAGTGCTGATTGCCTTTCTTGAACCTGAAGAGCAGGTGGGGCTACTGAACCGTCTGGACTTTACTGCTACTACGCCGAATACCATAACCGACCTGAATACCTTTAGGCAGGTGCTGCAGAAAGTGCGGGCGCAGGGGTACGCGTTCGACCGGCAGGAGTTGAGCATGGAGTTGAATTGTGTGGCCGCCCCGGTGTTTGACGACCATGGCAGTGTATGTTCGGCTATTAGTATTTCGGGGCCGGCTCACCGGTTTAACGAAAACCGGATGCATGAAGTGCTCCCGTCGCTCTTGAAGACTGTGAAGGAAATTTCCCCTACAGCTCTCTAAAGCAGCTGTCTGAAGATTGGTGTTTTTTAGTATATATTTCTATTCATTACAATAAATTCCATTTAGTTGAATATTCATTTCCACATACCTATCTCATATTTTCTTTTTATGTAGAAATTAACCAAATCTTAAGCCTATCAAAAACACCAATCTTCATAAGACTGAGTAGACAGTAAAAAAATGTTGACAAAAGCAAAATCATCCCCCACAATAAAGAAGTGTTACAAGATATAAACAAGCGTTCAAATAGTGAAAAAAAAGGCTATGTACTGGCAACCACAGTTCTCAAGGCGTTCCAGATGTTGGAATTTATTGGGAATAACCAGCCGGTATCACCGACGGATATAGTAAAAGCGCTTGGGTTCAGCCGGGCCAACGTACACCGGCTGCTGGCAACCTTTCTGGAGGTCGGATATATCGAGAAAGTGGGCGACGGATACGGACTTACCTTTAAGCTGTTCAAGCTGGGAAGCACCGTTCCTCTTAGCCGGAACCTGCGGGATGTAGCCAAGCCGATCATGATCGAGCTGATGAAGGTTGCCGAAGAAAATATCTATTTGAACGTTTTGGTGGAGAACATGGTAATTGCGATCGACGAAGTCAAGAGTTCGCATCACCTGACGCTCAACCCGGATGTAACCTACACCTATCCGGTTCACACTTGTGCCTCCGGAAAGTTACTCCTCTCGGGGTTGCCGGAAGAAAAGCGAGAAGATTTTGTTGCAGACCTTTCAATGCAGCCGAGATCAACCGCAACGATTACCGACCGGGATAAATTCCTGGCGGAAATAGAAACAGCCGGAAAGCGGGGGCTGGCGTACGAAATCAAGGAGTTCAGCGACGATCTGAACAGTATGGCCGCTCCAATTTTCAACTATCGTGGCCAGGTGGTGGCCACCATTTCGATATCCGGGCCTTCTATGCGGCTAACGGAGGAACGGCTCAACAGTCTGCGTTCTCCCTTGAAGGATGCCGCCGCCCGGATTTCCGAGCGTCTGGGGCAAAATAGTGAGCTTAACTAAAACGCTCCCATGCCTTTCTCTGGGTTTGACCATTGAGCCCAGTGAAGTGTGTATGGTTAAGACGCACCAACAATTTAGTAAAACCTCTCGAAGGGTCCTACCGCTGAGAGATATGGTTATAAAAACTTTCAGGAGGTAAGAGATGATTTCTGAACAAGAATTGGCAAAACTTTCATTAGAAGGAGCACCTCAAATCAAGGTGACCCCTCCGGGCCCCAAAAGCCAGGAGATTCTCACATATCAAAGTGAACATGAGAGTTCAGTAGTCAGCTATCCGAAGGGTATGCCGATGGCCCTCAAACGCGGCAAAGGCGCCACACTCGAAGATGTGGACGGAAATGTGTATATCGATATGTTCGGCGGAGCCGGCGTAATGGCGGTCGGCCACGGTCATCCGGATGTATTGGAAGCTGCTCACAAGCAGATCGATGATGTCACTCACACGCTGGACATCCCCTCTGAAACCCGTCAGAAGATGGTTGAACTGCTCGGCACACTGCTGCCGAAAAAGCTCAATCGGGTGTTCTTTGGCGGACCGACAGGTTCCGATGCGGTTGAGCAGGCGTTCAAATTGGCCCGGTACACCACCGGACGCTGGAATATTCTGGCATTTGAAGGCGCCTACCACGGTATGACCGGTGCATCACTGGCGATGACCACCGACAGCAGCCACCGTGACGGACTAGGACCTCTGGTACCGGGAGTACAGTTTATTCCCTTTCCCTACAAGTATCGCAACCCCTTTGGTTGTCCCGATGAAGATGTAGATCTGCAGGCAGCGGAAAACCTCGAACGGGTCCTTTCCGACAGCCACTCCGGTTATTCGAAACCGGCGGCAGTTATTCTCGAGTCGGTACAGGGCGAAGGCGGAACAATTATTCCGACCACCCGCTTTATGAAGCGGGTACGCGAGATTTGTGACAAGCACGATGTGCTGATGATCTGCGACGAAATTCAGTCCGGCCTTGGACGGACCGGTAAGATGTTTGCCTTCGAGCATTTCGATATCGTGCCCGATATCGTTACCATGAGTAAGGCCCTCGGCGGGGTTGGTTTTCCGATTTCGGCGATTGCCTACAAAGAGAAACTGAATACCTGGCCGGCCGGTAAAACTATCGGAACCTTCCGCGGAAACATGGTGGCCTTTGCCGCCGGACACGCCGCCCTCAAGTGGATGTCCGAGAACAAGATACCCGAGCGAGCCCTCGAGCTGGGTGAGAAGGCCATGAAAACACTCAAGAAACTGGAAGCTGAGTGCTCGATCGTCGGTGAATCAAGGGGCCTCGGCCTGATGATGGCTATCGAAATGGTAAAAGACAAACAGACCAAAGAACCGGCAACGGATTATGCCAAGATGGTGCGCAAATACGGCCATCAGCGCGGCGTAATGATCGAGGTCGGCGGTCACCACAGCAATGTTGCCCGTCTGCTTCCGCCCCTGGTGATCACCGAAGAGTACCTGATGAAGGGTATCGAAATCCTTACCGGTGTTATTAGAGATATCGAAGCGGGAAAGCTGAAATAAGGAGGCCGACTGATGGGAAAGAAAGAGCAATACAATGTAGCAGTAGTCGGTGCCATGGGTATGGTCGGTACCGAAATGATCAAGACCCTCGAAGGGCGAAATTTTCCAGTGGCCGAGTTCCGGCCCCTGGACATTGCCGAAAATGAGGGCCAAGAGGTCCGGTTCAACGGCAAGGCTTACAAAGTGCTGGAAGCTAAGTTCGAGAACTTCAAGGATATCGATATAGCAATTTTCTCCGCCGGTGGAGATGCAAGTGAAAAACTGGCCCCCGATGCAGTCAAGCAGGGTGCGGTTGTGGTTGACAACAGCAACCAGTGGCGGATGAATCCGGAGTGTCCGCTGGTAGTGCCCGAGGTGAATCCGCAGGACCTTGACTGGCACAAGGGTATTATTGCCAACCCCAACTGCTCGACTATCCAGATGTTAGTTGCCCTCAAGCCCCTGCATGACTATGCAAAGATCAAGCGAGTAGTGGTTTCGACCTATCAGGCCGTGTCCGGATCGGGAATGCGAGCTTTTCAAGGGCTAAAGCATGAGGCGAAGGAGTACCTGGAGACCGGCGGGCTGAAGGAACCGAAGGCATACGGAAAACAGATCGCCTTCAATTGTCTGCCGCATATCGATGTGTTCCAGGAGGGCGGCTACACGAAAGAAGAGTACAAGATGGTGAACGAAACCAAGAAAATCCTGGACAAGGATATAAAAGTCTCGCCAACCTGCGTGCGGGTTCCGGTATGGTACGGTCACTCCGAATCGGTGAATATTGAAACCGAAAAGAAGCTGACTCGCGAGAAAGCGCTGGAGATCCTGGCAAATGCTCCCAGCATTAAGGTAGTGGACGACCCCGACAACGAGGTGTATCCAACTCCGCTGATGAGCAATGATGAAGACTTCACCATGGTTGGACGTGTACGGGAAGACAAGACAATCGAAAATGGATTGAATTTGTGGGTTGTGTCGAACAACATCCGCAAGGGTGCGGCACTGAACGCAGTCCATGTGGCGGAAACGCTGCTCGAGAGAAATATAATATAGGGCGGTAAAGATGGTAGTAAAAGACCAAGTGGCTGCATTGAAAGACGAGCTGATTGAATTACGACGCGATTTTCATATGCATCCCGAGCTTGGATTTGAAGAGTACCGCACCGCCGAAAAAGTAGAACACTATTTGAAAGATATCGGTCTTACACCTGAGAGGGTGGCGAAAACGGGAGTTGTCGCCACCCTCGAGGGGGCCCGTCCCGGGCCGATCCTGCTCTTGCGGGCCGATATGGACGCACTTCCAATACAGGAAGAGAACGATGTTCCCTATAAATCACATAACGACGGCTGTATGCATGCCTGCGGGCACGACGCCCACACCGCGATGCTGTTGGTGGCTGCCAAAATTCTCACCGGACTTCAAGATCAAATCGCCGGCAAAATTAAATTCATATTTCAACCGAATGAAGAGGTTGCCGGAGCCGAAATTATGATCGAGCAGGGTGCTCTAAAGAATCCGGAACCGGATGCCGCCATGGCGGTTCATATCTGGTCACCAGTTAAGAGCGGGCTGATCGGAGTGCAGGCCGGTGCGGTGATGGCAACCATGGATGTGTTTAAGATTACCGTCAAAGGGAAAGGCGGCCACACCGGCTATCCGGAAAGCGCGGTAGATCCGATTGTAGCTGCAGCGGATATAATTCAGACAACGCAGCGTATACAGACCCGCGAAATAAGCCTGATGAAACCGACTGTAATTATGTTCGGCAAGATACAGGGCGGTTCGAAAAACAATATTATACCGGACGATGTAGTGCTTGAAGGTACCATGCGGTACCTCTATGAAGGCGGACCCGACAGTGAAGAGAATCCGCCGAAGAGAATGAAACATATTGCCGAGAGCGTATGTGCAACCCACGGTTGTACCTGCGAGGTCGAGATAGAGCGGGAAAACACCGCTGTAATCAACAACCCGACGATGGTACAGCTGGCCCGTGAGACGGCGAAGGAGATTCTCGGCGATGAGAACAGAGTGGTAGAACATGCTTCGATGGCCGGCGAAGATTTTGCCGCCTATGCGCTGCGGGTCCCGGCGGTGTTTGCCTTTCTCGGAACCGGAAACCCCGCCAAGGAGACCGACTTTCCGCACCACAACGCTCGCTTTAACATCGATGAAGATGTGATGCCACTTGGAGTAGAGTTCTTCGTTGAAGGCGCTCTGAAATATTTCTCAAACCAATAGAAGGAGGTGTTCGGATAGGAAGCAAGGAGGTAAAAAACGATGCGTATTATTTTATTAATAAAACTATTTTTTGGAGGTACAGGAAGTGAAAAAAAGAATTAGTGTTTTGTTACTGGCTCTGATGGTCGTATTGGCCGCAGGAGTACTACTGGTTGGCTGCGGTCAGCAGGCTGAAGAGCCTAAAGAACAGGCTGCCGCCGAGCAGGAAGAGGAAAAAATCTTAGACAAAAAGATTAGTGCTAAGATGGCGTCCGAAGAGGTCGAAGGCGACTTTATGACCGTATGGGGCAATAACTATGCCGACTATATGCGGGAACAGACCGACGGAATGTACGATCTGACCGTATATCCTTACGGATCTCTCGGTGATACTCGCGACATCAACGAGCTGGCCCAGCTGGGAGTTGTAGAGTACGTATTTTCCGACTTTGCCTGGATCAGTGCATTCGTACCCGAAGCTCAGGTGTTGTCACTGCACTACATATGGCCCAAAGAGAGAATGCCGGAAGTACTTGAATGGGTAGTGAACAACGGCGACATCATGTCCTTCATGGAAGAAGCCTTCCGCAGAAACGGTCTGGTTCCCCTCGGAATCGTGTATGAAGGCTGGCAGTGGGTTACCTCAAAGCCCAAAGCCGTCACCCTGGAAGACTTAGAAGGCCTGAAAACCCGTGTTATGGGGTCGAAACTGCTGGTTGAAGACTACCGTGCCTACGGCATGAGCCCCACCCCGATGAGCTACGGTGAAGTGTACAGCGGACTGCAGACCGGCCTTATTGACGCTCAGGTCAACCCTCTGTTTGCCGACTACAGTATGAAATTCTATGAAGTAACCAACTACTTTACTCAAATGTGGGCCGAACCTTTCCTCGGAATTCCTACAGTCAACATGCAGCACTTCGACACACTGCCCGATGAAGTTCAGGCACTGATGAAAAACTACTTCAAGGATAATATCATGGCGGCAGCTGACTGGATCGACAACCGTAATGCCAGCGACCGGGCCAAGATCGAAGAGGAAAAACCCGATATTGTGTGGACCGAATGGGGCGACGAAGAAGTTGCCAAGGCCAGCGAGATGGCTCAGGTTGTGTGGGAAGAGGAATATCCCAACATAGCAGGTGAAGGTGCCGTTGAAGCACTGGAGATTCTGCTGGAAGACATCAAAAACGCCAAAGAAGCTCTGGGTATTGAATAAGCTTTGATACCGGGCTTTGGAGAGATTTATGGGCAAGTGTGTGCGAGGGCTGCGCTCTCGCATGCAGCCGCCCTGCCTTTACGGCGGGGCGGCTCCTCTCTCCAGCTTGTATCACCCAAAGAGGTAAGACGTTATGAGTGAAGATGCAGATACAAAGAAAACTGAGAAAGGTGCAGTAGAAAAAACCAAACAGCACACCCAAAAGGTTGGACAGCTGATTGCTCTGGGTATCGACTGGTTCGAGGTGGCGGTTTTGTCACTGGGAGTTGCAGCACTGGCAGTACTCTTAATAGCAAACGTGTTTGCCCGGACTTTCTTTCAAAGTATTTATTATGCAGATGAAATATCGAAGTTTCTCATTATTTTAGTTTCATTTGTTGGGGTAAGCTATGCAGCCCGGAAGGCACGACACATCCGTATGGGAGCATTCCTCGATTTAATGCCGCCCATGCTGGAGAAAATTTTCATTTTTGTCATTTCTGCAGTAAATGCGACGGTTATGTTTATAATGGCCTATTACGGATATGTGTATATGGCACAGATGAGGATGATGGGGCAGATGACATCGGCGCTGCAGGTACCGTACTGGACTTTCATGATCATTGTTCCAATTGGCTTCGCTTCAGCTGGAATCCAATATATCAGAACGATTATTAAAAACATAGTTGAGAAAGATGTCTGGATATCTCCCGAGCAGCAGAGCGAATACGAAGACGAAGGGACCATAGGCTACTAGCCGAGAGGAGGAGAGTGAAACAATGACACTACTATGGGTAAGTATGGTCAGCATGCTGCTGCTTGGATTTCCATTTATGGTGGTTATTCTCGGGTCGCTGCTGCTGCATATCAATGTAACATTTCCGGCTTTCAATTTTACCGTATTAGTACAGCAAATCATCAATGGAATGACGCCGCCGGCGCTGGTGTGTGTGCCTATGTTTATACTTGGTGCAAATATCATCACTTCCGGCCAGGCTGCTCCGCGTTTGATTAACATGGTAAAGTCGTTTGTCGGGCATATTCCCGGCGGGTTGCCGATTACAACCAATGCGAGTTGTACACTGTTTGGCGCCGTGTCCGGTTCTACTCAGGCTACCGTAGCTGCAATCGGCGGTACTATGCGGCCGATGCTTCTAAAAGCCGGGTATAAAAGTTCGTTTACTCTGGGGCTGATCATCAACTCGAGTGATATTGCCTTACTGATTCCCCCGAGTATCGGATTCATCGTATTCGGAGTTGTGACGAGCACATCAATCGGAAAACTGTTCCTGGCGGGTATTATCCCCGGTATTCTGATTTTCCTGATGTTCTCGATTTATTCGTATGTCTATTCCAGAGTCAACCATGTCGGGGTGCTGCCCAAAGCAACCTGGCAAGAGCGCTGGCAGGCAGTCAAAGACGGAGTTCTGGTGCTCGGTTTCCCGCTGATTATTGTCGGGGGCATCTATGCCGGTATCTTCAGCCCGACCGAAGCCGCAGCGGCAGCAGTTGCCTATGCCCTGTTTTTAGAGGGAATAGTCTACCGGACACTTACCTGGAAAAAGCTGGTAAATGCTTTTCTGGATACCGGTATTATCACGGGAGTAGTATTTATTCTGGTCGGCGCCGGACAGGCCTTCAGCTGGTTCATAAGTTTTCTGCGCCTGCCCCAGGAGATTATGCCGCAGATAATTGGCGCCGATCCTACGCAGCTGAAGCTTATCATCATTGTGGTTATTGCCTATTTTGTGGCCTGTATGTTTGTTGACCCGATCGTTGCAATCTATGTGTTAAGCCCGATTTTTCAGCCCTATGTTACCGAGCTCGGTATCGACATGGTTTTCCTGGGAACTCTGGTAACCCTGCAGGCTGCTATCGGCTCTGCCACCCCACCCTTTGGATGCGACATATTTACGGCCCAGTTGATATTCAGGAGGCCCTATTGGGAGGTAATACGGCATACGCCGCCGTTTATCCTTATGCTGATATTGGCGACGATTTTGATTATTGCATTTCCTGAAATTGCTACTTTCCTGCCGAACTCGGCACTTATCAATTAAGGATAGAAGGAGCCTGAGATGCTTTACCATGTGAAACCGGGACAGTTGAGCTACGGAGAGGCAATCGGAATATTGCTGCTGGAAAACTATGTTCCTTACGTGCCCGGCGATGTGGCCAATGCAAGCACTTATCGCTATCCGGTGCGGTTTCAACGGGTACCCGGTTTTACGGTGAAGCGGATTATGGCTCATGATATGACAGTAGTCGAAGAGTTGATCGCAGCAGCGGTAGCGCTGCAGGCGGAAGGGGTACGGGCCATTACCGGAGACTGCGGTTTTATGGCCCTTTACCAGGACCGCATTGCATCTAATGTGGATGTACCGGTGTTCCTATCGAGTCTGGCCCAGATTCCCTTTATGCGGACCATGCTAAAGCCCCGTGCGCAGATTGGAATAGTCACTGCAAATTCAAAATCTCTCGACGATTCGGTGTTCAGTGGAATTGGGATCAGGCCCGGTAAAGACCTGGTCGTGAAAGGGATGGAGGATAGTCCTTCGTTTTACGGTTCGGTCTTCGAAGAGAATGGAACAATCGACACTGATAAGGTAGAAGCCGAAGTAATAGCCGCTGTGCAACAGATTATCGACACACATCCGAACATAACCCTGCTATTGCTGGAATGCAGTCTCCTGCCGCCGTACAGTGCAGCTGTACATAGGGCCACCGGATTGCCGGTTTTCGATTATGTAACCATGATCGACTATGTTTATTCCGCAGTAGTGAAGCAGAAGTTTTCAGGCTTTATGTAGCCGTTAACTTATACACACAATGAAGTTCTTTACAACATACTCAAAAAAGAATGACGAAGGAGGCATTATGCCGGTTTTTGATCAAGCAGAATACAAGAAACGCGTACAAAAAACAAAACAGGCCATGCAGGCCAAGGGAATCGATTTACTGGTAGTCAGCCAGCCCGCCAACATGAACTACCTGACCGGATACGACGGCTGGAGTTTCTATGTACACCAGTGTGTGCTGGTGTCATTGAATCAGGAAGAGCCGATGTGGCTCGGTCGGGGAATGGATGCGAATGGTGCCAGTATGACTACTTTCCTAAGTGAAGAGAACATTCTGCGGTATGCAGATCATTATGTCCATTCGACTGTTCGCCATCCGATGAATTTTGTAGCTGATGTAATCAAAAAGAAGGGCTGGGATAAGGGCTCGATCGGTCTGGAAATGGATCAATTCTACTTTACCCATCGTTCCTTTATTGAGCTGGAAAAAGATTTGCCGAATGCGAAGTTTGTTGATGCCGACACTCTGGTGAACTGGGTGCGGGCTGTTAAATCAGACAAAGAGATCGAGTTCATGCTCCGCGCCGGAAAAATCGCGGAGAAAGTCATGGATGCCGCCATTGAAAATATCAATGTCGGGGTAAGAGAATGCGATGCTGCATCGGAAATCGTGAAGGTGCAGTATAAGGGTACCGATGGATATGCTGGTGACTATCCTTCAATTGTTCCCCTCATGATGGCCGGAGAAGCTACCAAGGCTCCCCACCTTACCTGGTCGGAGAGAGAGTTTAGACAGGATGAAGCGGTCCTGCTCGAGTTGAGCGGAGTGTATCGTCATTATCATACTCCCATCGCCCGCACTATCTACCTAGGCAAGAAACCGCCCCAACTGATGCAGGACACCGCCGAGGTTGTCATGGACGGACTTCAGAAGACCCTTGATTTTGTAAAGCCCGGTATTACCGCTGAGGATGTTGAAGCCAAATGGCGCGATGCAATTTCCCACTCGACGGTAGTAAAAGAATCGCGCTTGGGCTACTCGATTGGTGTGAATTACCCCCCCGATTGGGGCGAACAAACCATTAGTCTGCGCCCCGACGATAAGACAGTACTCAAAAAAAATATGGCCCTGCATCTGATACCGGGTATCTGGTATAAGAATGTTGGTTTCGAGATCGACGCGAGTATTTACCTGACTGAGAACGGGAACAAGAGTCTGTTCGAGTATCCGATAAAGGTTTTTACAAAATAGGGAGCGAAAATGTCTCAAGTCAGTAGTACTCATGTTTTGCCCAATCTGCATGCGGTGTTTGCAGCCCACAAACTGATTCAACCGCTGGTGTGGGAGACCCCTCTCATCGATTCCCCTGCAGCGGCCCGCGAAAGCGGGGCTGCAGAGCTTCTTCTAAAGTTGGAATCACTGCAGAACACCGGTGCCTTCAAGGTTCGTGGGGCGGCCAATAAAATTCTCGGACTATCAGATGAGGACCGTGCCCGCGGGGTAATTACCTTTTCAACCGGAAATCACGGCAAAGCCGTTTCTTTTGTCTCGGGGCAGACCGGCATAAAGGCGGTGGTCTGTCTTTCAGAACATGTTCCAGCCTACCGGGTCGAAAAAATCCGCCAGCTCGGCGCGGAAGTCGAGGTGAAGGGCCACAGCCAGGACGAGGCGGAGGAGCACTACTGCCAGCTCGTGGAATCCCGCGGCATGGTACCGGTGGTGCCATTCGACGATCCGGCAATAGTGGCCGGGCAGGGCACCATCGCCCTCGAGATGCTGAAGAAACGACCGGACCTGGACATGCTGCTGGTGCCGCTCTCCGGCGGCGGCCTGCTGGCCGGAATCGCCATGGCTGCAAAATCGATCAATCCGCGTATCACCATTGTCGGAGTCTCGATTGCACAATCTCCGGCAATGCTGGAGAGTGTCAAGGCCGGCCGACCGATTGCGGTGGAAGAGCAGGATACCCTGGCAGATTCGCTGCTGGGCGGGATTGGGAAGGAGAATCATTACACCCTGCCACTGATTCAGCAATATGTGGATGAACATGTGCTGATCACCGAAGCGGAGATTGAAAAAGCGATGACCTATGCTTATGTAAAGCATAGTTTGGTAATTGAAGGGGCCTCGGCTGTGGGTATTGCGGCCCTGCAGAGCGGCAAAGTGAATGCTGCCGGCAAGAAAGTCGCGGCTGTTATTAGCGGCAGCAGTGTTGATCCGGCTGAATTTCTGAAAGTACTGCAAAAACACCTACAGTAGGGAGGTCCTTATGGAGCCT
This sequence comes from uncultured Sediminispirochaeta sp., assembly GCA_964632675.1. Taxonomy (GTDB): domain Bacteria; phylum Spirochaetota; class Spirochaetia; order DSM-16054; family Sediminispirochaetaceae; genus DSBN01. The sequence goes on along the minus strand of CAZWDV010000061.1, from coordinate 6,381 downwards.
GTATACATACTTAATGAAGATGAACTGAAAAGCATAGTTACACTAGATGAAAGTGTAATAACAGCAATTGAAACCGGGTTTAGTGAACTCCAGAAGGGTAATGCAACCGTTCCGCCGATTATGATGCTTCCGGTACCGGAGAAGACCGGCGAGGTGGATGTGAAGAGCGCCTATATCAAAGGCATCAAGCGCCTGGCCATTAAGGTTGCATCCGGTTTCTTTGAAAATAATAAAGTCGGGCTGCCGTCGGCCAGCGGGCAGATGCTGGTGCTCAGTTCTGAAACTGGGTATTTGGATGGTGTGCTGTTGGACAACGGCTATCTGACCCAGGTACGCACCGGTGCAGCCGGTGCGGTTGCTGCCAAGTTCCTGGCACCGCAAAACTCAAAAAACGCCGGGGTAATCGGATCGGGGATCCAGGCCCGCTACCAAATGCGGGCCCTCGCTCTGGTACGGGACATAAAAACCATCCGCATGTTCAGTCTCGATTCCGACGAAGTTCGTGATCAGTACGTGGAGGAGATGAGCAAGGAGCTCGGCATAAAAGTGATCAAAGCTGCCAATGCCGAAGAGGTGGTGCGGGAAAGTGATGTAGTTGTAACCACCACTCCGGCCCGTAAAGGCTACATCAAAGCCGATTGGCTGCATCCCGGCTTGCACATTACTGCTATGGGAAGCGATACCGAAGAGAAGCAGGAGCTCGAATCGGCAGTACTCGGTAAAGCGGATATTCTGGCCTGCGACCTGAAGAGTCAGGTGTTCCGGCTCGGCGAGATACATTCCGCCCTCGAGGACGGGGTTATTCAGGAAGATTCTCCGATTCGTGAACTCGGCGAAATGATCAACGGGGTTAAATCCGGCCGTGAAAACGAGGATCAGATTACGGTATGCGATCTTACCGGTGTCGGAGTTCAGGATACCATGATTGCCATCAAAGCGTACGACCTCGCGGTGGAAAAACAGATGGGAACCCGCATCCCGCGCTGAGCAGCGGGGCTCGAGCAGCAAGGCGAAGGAGCAGTAAATATGGCTAAAAAACTGGTATTTAATGAAGCGGAATATAGGCGCAGGGTTCGAAAAACCCAGGAGCGGATGGACCATCAGGGTATAGAGCTGCTGCTGGTTATGGATCCGGCTAACATGAATTATCTGACCGGTTATGACGGCTGGTCTTTCTATGTGCATCAGGGAGTGATTGTTTCATTGAGCGATGAATATCCCCTCTGGTTCGGACGTGAACAGGATTCCAACGGGGCGCGTTTGACAACTTGGCTGCCCGAGTCACATCTACACGGATATCCGGACAAGTACGTGCAGTCACGCTACATCCACACCATGCAGTTTGTGGTCGGTCTGTTGCGGGATAAAGGACTGGACAATAAAAGCCTGGGCCTGGAGATGGACGGGTATTGGTTCAACGCCAAGATGTTTGTTGAACTGGATGAACATCTGCCCAACGCAACCCTGATGGATGCTACAAACCTGGTAAACTGGGTAAAAACGGTGAAGAGCCCCCCGGAGATAGTGTATATGCGGCAGGCATCTCAGATCTGTAAGAAAGTGATGCAGACAGCCATAGATAAGATCGAAGTGGATGTCTGGGAGAAGGATGTGACTGCGCAGGTGGTCGCCGCTCAAATTGCCGGGACCGACGAGTTCGGCGGCGACTCCCCGGCTATTTTTCCCATCATGCCTTCGGCTGAACGAACTTCAACCGCCCACCTTACCTTCGATCCGGACCGCAGGTATCAGTCCGGCGATGTGGTTCTATTAGAATTAGCCGGAGCACGTTACCATTACCATGCCCCCCTCTCCCGTACGGTATTTCTCGGACAACCGCCGGAAGACCTGCAAAAGGTGGCCGATGTAGTAGTAAATGGCCTGAATGACACCCTGGGCTTTATCAAGCCGGGGGTAACCGCCGAAGAGGTCGAAGAGCGCTGGCGCAGCAACCTGAAAGGCACCGGTGTAGAGAAACCTTCCCGGGTAGGCTATTCGTATGGTTTGAGCTTCGTGCCCGATTGGGGTGAACATACAGTGAGTCTGCGTCCCGGGGACAAAACGGTCCTGGAACCGGGAATGACAATCCACTTTATGCCGGGTATCTGGCTGGATACCTACGGATTTGAAAACAGCGAACCCTTCCTGATTACTGAAAAGGGATGTGAAAAGTTTATTGATTTTCCGCAGACATTATTTGTAAAATGATGTTCAAATGGTGAAACGCCGTCTTTGTGCCGTAGTGTAACCTCTGGCACACCGCGCGGCGTTTATTATAGCCATTCAGAAGGAGACATTGATGAAGGTATGCAAATTTGGTGGAAGCTCGGTCGCAGAAGCTGCACAGATTCGAAAAGTGAAATCGATTGTCGAACAGGATTCCTCTCGGCGAATAATCGTGGTGTCTGCACCGGGAAAGCGGCATAAGCAGGACGAAAAAATCACCGATTTACTCTATGCCTGCCATGCTAAAGTTGAAAAGGGTGAATCGATAGATGCACTCTTCGGTACCATACGTAGTCGCTTTCTTGAAATTGCGCAAGAATTAAAGGTGAGCGGTTCTCTGGAAGACTCAATTGCAGAGGTGAAAGAGACAATCAAAGCCGGAGCCTCCGCCGATTATGCCGCCAGCCGCGGTGAATACCTGAGCGGGTTGTTGATAGCGGAGTTTCTCGGGGCGGAGTTTGTAGATGCTGAGAAAGTGGTACGTTTAACCGACGACGGCCGGGTGCATGAAAAATCCTACCAGCTGGTTGCCCAGCATATGGCCGAACGCGGCTTATATGTGCTGCCTGGGTTTTATGGGGCCACATTGGACGGAACCCTGAAAACCTTCTCCCGCGGGGGATCGGATATCTCCGGAGCTATTGCTGCCCGCGGTGTTCATGCAGAGGTGTATGAAAACTGGACGGATGTGTCCGGAATACTCATGGCCGATCCACGGGTGGTCGACAATCCCAAGCCTATCGAAGAAATTACCTATCGTGAGATTCGCGAAATGGCCTCGGTAGGGGCAAATGTGTTTCATGAAGAAGCCATAGCTCCGGTGAAATCTATGGGAATTCCCATCAATGTGAAGAACACCAATGCACCCGTAGACAAGGGCACTTTTATTGTAGCTGAGAGAGATATCGCTAAAGCGGCTGTGGTGGGGGTTTCCGGAAAAAAACCGTATCGGAAAGTTCTTATTGAGAAATTCATGCTAAATCGCCATCCCGAGTTTCCCTATCAAGTGCAGCAAGCGCTTAGGAAGACGGGGCTTGCATTGGATTTCGAGCTCAAAGGCTTTGATACTCTGGCCCTATTTGTTGGTTCCGAGGGTGATATTGACTGGAATGAACTGCAGCACACAGTAGTACAGAACCTCAACGCCGATAGTTGTAAAGTCGACGAGGAAGTGGCCATAATCGGGGTAGTCGGCGAAGGGCTGGCGGCCCATGGTCAGGTGGTCGGAATGGTACTCAAGACCCTGAAACAGAGCTCTATTGCAGTTGAAGCGTTGAACTACGGCGGTTCTCCGGTCACTCTTTTGGTTGGAGTTCCTATCGCTGCATATACCCGGGCACTACAGGCGCTTGCGAAAGGAGTGGAGGCGCTGTAAGCAGCCCTCCGACGCTATTCGGGTACGACCACCTGTTCGATACGACTCATGAACTGGCGCTGAAGCGATGCGTGGATTACGAAACGCAGATGCTCCTTGGTGTTCTTATCCATATTTTTATCGAACTGAAGCACGTGCAACACGCTGTTGTCCGGTAGCCGCCGCTTGATGGTGACGGAACCGGATAGGCCGTCGATAGTATAGCCTAAATCTACTGTGATGTGTGTCAGTTTACTGCGCAGCGACAGGGGTTGGCCCTCTTCCAAAGTGAAGGAAAGACCGGCGGAACTTACATCGTGCAGAGTTCCCTTGTACAGTTTCTCTTTACGATAAAAGGTGATACGCGTCAGTTGGTCATTGTTGGACCCAAAGCGTACGTATTTCCGTTGTCCCTGTGCCTGCAGGCTGCTCAATAGGTTGTCTATGTGTGCGGTAAACTCATCTACAGCTTTGTCAATGGTTATAACAGAGCAGGTTTCGACCTGGTTTAGATACTTCTCGGCCCACAGCTGATTTTCTTTATGATGGGTGATGAGAAAGAGATCGATTGAGCGGTTCGAGCTTTGGTGGCAAAAATCTCGCACGGCGGATAACAGTTTCGGGTCTTGTTCTACCCCATCCAAATTGATAAATACAATGGCTCCGTTATATTGAAAAATCAGCGGAAGGCCACGCTTATAATCCGAAAGGGTGTAGACCTCGTATTCTTCGCGGATGATGTGCTGCACTATACTTTGATGAAAATTCCCCTGTGGGAAAAAGTAAAATATCTTTCTTCCGGCCGGGAAAAGCGGCATCTCCATTTGCAATTCTCCTAGGCTAGTATAATTTGTCTACAGTATACTTCGTTTTGATCAATTTTCAAATAGGAAAAAATCTCCATAAACGTCTTTTTTTCTAATTTTTTCCAGGTGATGTTCTTCAATATCTTCAACCTTCTTGAGAGCAGTGTGGGACAATTTCTTTAAGTACACAGTTCCCGAAGTTGGATGAAACAGCACTTTCCTGGCAATGTCGGATTCGAGATCCTGGGCATCAATGGGAATTTCTTCCGTTTCCAGGAACTTGAGGGCGAATTGAGCGTTGTTCGTACCGACCTTATTTGCTGAATTGAGTACATTACCGCCGCCGAAGACTTTAGCCCGCAGATTGGGGCGATATGCACCCTGTTTAAGCATCTCATTTATTAAAAGCTCCATCGCATATACACCATAACGCCCGCTGGTATCGGTGGGTTTGAACCCCTGAAAGGTACCCGGCAGCATATAGTGGTTCAGTCCTCCGATTTTATGAATTGCATCATGCAGGGCAACCGCTACGCACGATCCGAGAACTGTGGATATATAGATATCTCTCGACGCAACATAGAATTCGCCGGGATGAATAGTTACGATCTCTTTTTGAAAAGAATAGTTGAAGTGGGTATACATGTTATTAGAGTATAGATACAGTGGCACGTGAAATCAACTAAAGCGGAGTGATTTAGAAGGCAGCATTGTGGTTGGAGGTGTAAAACAAAAAGCCGCCGGGGAAATGCTCCCCGGCGGCTGAAATGAACTGAAAAACTCAGCTGTCGCCCACTACTTACTATTGTTTACGCTGTTCACGCCCGATTGCAAGTTCGGTTTCAAGGTCGAAAAACACAGCTTTTTCAAAGTGCGGAAAGAAATAGATTTCTTTACCGACTTCCAGCTTTACGTTCGGACCTACCCGGGCAATTGCCGAATGTTTGCTGGTATTCACATATACGTGAATTTCCGCACCCAGGGGCTCGATAACGCCGACGGTGGCTTTAATGGTTTTTCCTTCTTCATATTTTTCATGATGATCAAGGTCTTCTGGGCGGATACCGAACACGACCTGTTTGCCGATATAATCTTTCAGTACTTCGGCTTCTTTTTTTGGCAGTTCGGCTTTGAAATCGCCTTCGTCGATGAAGACTTTGCCGCCCACTTCGGTTACGTCGACGGTCATGAAGTTCATGGGAGGACTTCCGATAAAGCCGGCGACAAAACGGTTGGCCGGATCGTTGTACAGTTCCAGCGGACTACCGATCTGCTGAATAAGACCGTCTTTCAGCACAACGATTTTGTCGGCCATGGTCATTGCTTCGACCTGGTCGTGGGTTACGTATACCATGGTGGCCTGTAGACGGTTATGCAGAGAAGAAATCTCTGCGCGCATCTGAACACGCAGCTTTGCGTCGAGGTTGGAAAGCGGTTCGTCGAACAGGAATACCTTGGGTTGGCGTACGATTGCACGTCCTACCGCAACACGCTGACGTTGTCCACCGGAGAGTGCTTTCGGTTTGCGATCGAGCAGCTCTTCGATGTCCAGGATTTTAGCGGCCTGATCAACACGTTTCTTGATATCTTCTTTGTCGAATTTTCGGATTTTAAGACCGAATGCCATATTGTCGTACACCGTCATATGCGGGTACAGCGCGTAATTCTGGAAAACCATGGCAATGTCACGATCTTTCGGTGGAATGTCGTTTACGCGTTTATCGTCGATGTAAAGGTCGCCTTCGGTAATGTCTTCCAAACCGGCGATCATTCTCAAGGTTGTAGATTTTCCGCATCCGGAAGGACCTACAAACACCACAAATTCACGGTCATCGATTTCGATGTTGGCATTGTCGACTGCCCGAACACCGCCCTCATAGACCTTTCCAATGTTTTTCAAACTAACAGTGGCCATTTGAACCTCCTAGGTTTATCTTATGGCGTATAGCGTAATATGAAACTACCCGTCTGTCAATTAAAAAATACAAACTACAG
>CAZWDV010000060.1:0-18780 GCA_964632675.1 uncultured Sediminispirochaeta sp. | reverse complement strand
AAATAAAATTACGTCCAGCCCGACTCGAACGGGCGACCTACGGCTTAGAAGGCCGTTGCTCTATCCAGCTGAGCTATGGACGCATAAGGACCGTCGGGTGTGCTCAACCGATGCCCGGCGGTCAGGAATAAGTCGGGATGGCCAGACTCGAACTGGCGGTCTCCTGCTCCCAAAGCAGGCGCCTTAGCCACTAGGCTACATCCCGAAATTGTGCTGCAAGTATATCCATTCTCAATATGCTGGTCAAGATGGGCGGAAATCTAAGGGCAATTAGGAGAGTGAACCGAGACGGGTGCGGGGAGTAGCTGCGCAGACCCGTGCGGGGCAGGTATAGAAAGTATTCGGAAAATCACTTCCCTTCAGAATCTATAATACTGCGCCACTTTTCGCGGTCCACACTTTTGCCGAGCACCTCTTCTTCGGTAAAACGCGTAAGGTGTTCGAGACGGCGGGCAATGTCCGGGGAAATCACGTGTTCGATGCGGCAGGCGGTATCCTGGGCCTCTTCTACCGGAAGGCAGAGAACCTTGTGTAGAAATCCGGCTACCGCAAAATGACGGTCGGTAACCGATTGGGCGATTTTTTTGCCCTGCTCAGTCAGGACTATATACGAGTTCTTTTCGTAATTTACCAGGCCCTTCTCTTTGAGCGCTTTCAGTGCGGAGGTAACCGAAGGCATCTGGACACTGAGGGCTGCGGCAATATCTTTTACCCGGGCAACCCGGTTTTTCGTTTCGAGAGTAAGGATCGTTTCGAGGTAATCTTCCATGCTGGGAGAGAGTGGTGATTCCGAGGCCATAACAGTATCACTATATCCGACTTTCACGGTTTCAGCAATGATGATCACGGCTGAAGTCGCATAACGCAATTGACATTCTGGCAGACTCTCTTATAATCAAGGGAAAGGTTGAACATGTTTGAATTATCCGAGGAAGTAAAAAAAAGAATTGCCGCACTTACCGATGATTTCACTCATCAGCTCCCTTCGCGTTTAAAAGATTTGCAGAATACCCTTACAGTGCTCAAGAAATCGGCCGATATTGATAATATGAAGAACTTTCGTTTGATGGTGCACAAATTGGCCGGGTCCTCAGCTACTTTCGGACAGGAGAATATGTCTCTTAGAGCAAAAGAGTTCGGGGCGTATCTGGACGGGTTTATCGAAGATGCGGTGGTACCGACCGAAACCGACTGGGAGAAGATCGAGTGGTATCTTGACCACCTGCAGGTGGATGTAGAAGACAGCAGTGAACTGGAAGAGCTGCAAGCCCCGGATGAATCCGACGAAATAGTCTTAAATGAGAGTGAAGACCAGGGGTTGTACTATTCACACACTGTTCAACTTTACGGGTTTCCCATCGACCTGGTGGTGGAGCTGTCGAAACAGCTCGGGTTCTACGGGTACAATGTAAAGGTGCTGCCGGGGTTGGATGAAATAACAGCCTCTTTGAATACCGGCGGTTCTCAGCTGATATTTGTGCATACCCATCAGTTTGAAAAGGATGCCCACTTTGAACAGCAGCTTGCGCGACTGAAGAAGAACTATCCCAAAGAACTCTACATAGTATTTATCTCCGACGATGATACCTTTGAGTTGCGTCTGAAATCGGTGCGCTCCGGTGGCGACGCTTTTTACGTGCTGCCCCTTGATATCGGGCAGTTGATGGACAAACTCGAGTCATTGGTCAACCGCGAAAAAGAGAATCCGTATCACGTGCTGATTGTAGATGACGATCAGGAACAGGTTGCCTACTATGCGCTGCTGCTGCAGCAGGCCGGCATGATAACCTCAGTAGCCTCCGACCCGATGAAAGTGCTGAGCGTACTGGTAGAATCAAAACCCGATCTCATACTTATGGACATCTATATGCCCGGATGCAGCGGAACCGAGCTCACCCGGCTTCTGCGGCAGCACGACGCCTTTATCACCATTCCCATTATTTTTCTCACTTTTGAATCCTCGAAGGAGCGGCAGCTGTCGGCAATCCGGCAGGGGGGAGATGATTTTCTCACCAAACCAATCAAAGCCGATAACCTTATTTCGGTGGTAAAACTGCGGGCCGAGCGCAACCGAAGTTTACGCTACTTCATGGAACGCGACTCCCTGACGGGGCTGCTGAACCATTCTAACCTGAAAGAACAGCTGCATCGCGAGATCATGCGCTGTCAGCGGTCCACAATGCCCTTGAGTTTCGCTATGATAGATGCCGACTATTTCAAACAGGTCAACGATACCTACGGTCACCTCACCGGCGACCGGGTACTCAAATCGCTGGCACGGATTCTGCAGGACCGATTGCGACGAACCGATATAATCGGGCGCTACGGTGGCGAAGAGTTCGGTGTAATTCTTCTCAATACCGATGGAAAACAGGCAGTAGAAATAATGGATGAAATCAGGTCTAATTTTTCCCGTGTAATGCACCATGCCGAACAACAGGACTTCTCGGTAACCTTCTCATGTGGGGTGGCCTCTTTTCCGGACATCCGTAACGCCGGCAAGTTGAACGAGGCCGCCGACGAGGCTCTATACGCTGCCAAAGAAAACGGCCGCAACCGAGTATACCACATAGTTAACTTACCCGTTACTGAATAGCTATCTTTAGTCCCAACCTCTACACCTGTTTGAGCTGGATTTTCCACTCCAGGCCCCACTCTACACCTTGCCACCACGGTTCGGTTGCCGAACTTACGGAAAACAGACCGATACGCGAACTCGTCCAACTCTGCTGTGCGGGCGCCCAGTCTGCACACCGCATTGCCGCTGTTTCTGCCGCAGCGCCGAATTCGCGGGCCGCGAGGAAAATTCCTGGGGTGACGGGAAAAAAGGGCCTGGGGAGCCCGGGTAATCCGGGGGGGGCGTCGAGGCCGAAGAGGTTACCCTTTTGTGCGGGAGTTTCAGAAAGCGGTGTTAGCAGACTCTCGAGGGCGTGCTCAGGGCTAACCGTCGCCTCCAGAAACAGCGCATCACCGACTCTCTTCAGCCCTCCGGTAGCTATCTTGGGCGGACCACCCCGCGCCGGTCCGCCGGCCGCCCGGTCTAAATCCTCCGGCCCGGCAAAGCGGGCAAAAGCGGCGCTGTCCGGCCGCTCGCTGCACCAGGCCAGCGGAATTATTGGTTCGAAGGCCAGGGCAGAGGCCAGCCCCAGCTCTCGAAACAGCCGCCGGCGCAGCTTCTGCAGCTCAAGCCGGGCCTGCTGGTTGAGTATTATCGAAAGAAGGTAGAATTTACGCTCCATTATTTGCAAAACATGCCACAATTAGTTACATTGGTCAAATAGAAGGAGTACTGTTCGATGAAAAGAAAAGTCCAGAGAATATCCAACTACATCACCGATCAGCTGCAAATGATTGATGGAGTTGCGGCCATTACTCTGCATGAATCTGCGGAAAGCGATATAAACGATCCGTATTTTTTTCTCAGTCTGGATGTCTATTATCAGGGGGCCTTGCCGGATGCCGGCCGTCGCCAGAGCCTGTTCGAGGATGCCGGGGGGTTCGAAACCTCCGCCTATTCCAGCAAAGACCGCTTTTTTATCGAAAAGCTGCCCGTGCGGATAGAATACAAGCATATCAAGCGGGTCGAGCACCTGCTGCAAAATGTAAATGAGAACCTGTGGGCCTTTCGCGAAACCGGAACCTACATGTTTTATCGTCTGGCTAACGGGGCAGTTCTATACGAAGACGGCGCCTGGCTCAATGAAATCCGCGGCCACCTAAAAAAACTACCCGAAAACTTCTGGGCCGCCCTGCGGGAATCCTTCTTTTACAGCGCCGAGCACAATCTCGTCGATCTCAAATCGGCGGTTCTGCAAAAGGACGACCTGTTCTATCTCATATCCCTCTCCGGTTTCATCAAGAGCATCTGCAGCTTTCTGTTCGCGGTCAACCACCGCTTCGAGCCCTCCGGCCGCCAGCTCTTCGAGCAGTCCCTCGCTTTGAACACCCTTCCGGAAAACTTCCGCGGCCGTTTCTACAGCATCCTGCGTGAAGACCCCGAGTTCCCGCCCGAACGCAAGCAGGAAATAGCGGAACTCATGACCCGCAGTATGATAAACTTGATGTAAGAGGGACAGTGCGGTGAAATATATTTTTATAATGATGCTTATCCTCAGTCTTGTCGGCTGTGGAGACCGACAGGTCCAGGGCATCGATGTAATGACTAACCTTCCTGTGGAGCAGGAATCTCTCCGCTTAAAGGAGAAGCCCGGTGTTGCCCCCGCGGAAGAGGGGCGGCTCATCCAAACCGAAGCGGGGCTGCAGAGCCCGCAGTACACATTCCACTACAGCAAAGACTTCCCCGTGCCCTCCACCGGGCTGGCCCTGCGCATAGAGTACCGCGCGGCCATCGACCTGCAGCTGCAGCTGGACTTCGACACTGCCGCACCGCTATCCGCTGAACTGCCGGGTGCCGCCGGTAAGCCGGTGGTGGTCGTACTACCCTTAGGTTCAGCCCTGCCGCAGTCCGTCCGAATTCTGCCGGCGGAGGGCCGCGCAGCTGCTGATTCACCCGTGGCCGTCCCTCCCACTGTTGACTCGGCCCCGGATCAGCAGCCTGCTGCCGGGCTGTTTCAGCTGGAGGCGCTCGCGCTGGAGCAACTGTCGCCGCCGGTCGAAGACGTAACCGGCTTCGAACTATCACTGTCACCACGCCAATCGACCCCGCCGGGCGAAACTACTCTGTATCAGTACCGCTACCGGCTCGACTACCGCTACCGGCGTGAGCTGCTGCCGGCAGCCGCATCCGGGGCGGCGGACGACCGCACCGCGGACGAGGTTCTTGAAGAGGTCGTTCCGCTGCGTTTCAGCTCCGGCGGCAACTCCGCCGCGTACCGGCTGTTTGCAAAGGAGGGGAAGCACTCAATCTACTTCTACTCCAGAAATTTCGATTTTCAGCCGGAAGATATAACGGTGGAAAGCGGCCTGCCGGGGTTCGAAGTTACACAAGTTTCGTACCAGCCGGTTCCGATGTTCGCTAAAGACAGTCCTGCACCGATTCCGGCCGACATGGGCACTATCCTGCGCTATGAGCGGCAGGCCTGGCGCCGCAGCGACTGGGAGCTGTTCTCCTGGAACCTGTTTCCATCAATATTAGTGTTTGATTTCAGAGACTACGACCTGCAGGCGGCCTTTCTCAAGCGCCTGGCCTTTTTCGTGGAAAAGAAGTGGAGCACAGGGAAGCTGCTGTCGAACAGCGTGCTCGAACCCCTGCACGGCTGGAACGCCCATGACTACCGGGCCCAGGATCTGGCCGCCTTTTTTCAGAAGGCCCAGGCGGAAAACTTCCCTTTGAACCCGGAAGAGGAGCTCCTGCGCCGGATACTACTAGAACAGGGAATAATTCGCCGGGTAGAGGGCAATTTTCTGCCGGGGGAGGGCGGTTTTCTTTCCCTGGCCCGGGAGAGCAGTGACCGCCTCCGGTATATCTTTGCCACCCACGAGGGCTACCACGGCCTCTACTTTGCCTCCCTGGAGTATCGCCGGTCGGTCAGTAAGGTCTGGGAGAGGCTCAGCGACGACGAAAAGCGGTTCTGGGAGCTGTTTCTCGACTGGAAATCGTACAACACCGGAGATCCTTATCTGATGGAAAACGAGTTTCAGGCCTATCTGATGCAGCAGCACCGCTCTTACGTGGATACGTATTTCAAAGACTACATCATACCCCGCTTTATCTCGCTCTATCCGGAGTATGCGCCGCAGTCAGAGTACTTTCTGAAGGAGTTTCCCGATCATTTCAGCCGCTCCGCCGAGCTAATCGAGACGGCTGCTCAACGCCTGGTGGGAATTTCCGCCGGAGACCTGGTGTGTATCCGCGAATCCGAGCATGCAACGGCAAAAAAGTAGCTGCAACTAAGCCAAAGTCTTTACACTCTTGTAGTAATCTGCTATCTTTGCCATACTTCACTGCAGATAATTAACTGAAGGTAGGAATCAAATATGGCGCGAAGATGTGAAATATGCGGAAAAGGAACAATTGCGGGACATAGCGTACCCCGTAAAGGACAGCCGAAGAAACAAGGCGGTGCAGGACAACATATCGGTGTAAAATCAAAGCGAGTTTTTCGTCCGAATATTGTAAAGGTAAAAGCCCTCGTAGGTACACAGAAAAAGACAATCAATGTATGCACACGCTGCCTGCGAAGCGGGAAGGTTGTCAAAGCGTAAATCCGAATAAGTCGGATCAAGAGCCCTTCCGGGGCTCTTTTTTTTGGTGCGGGTTTTCTTAAGGCCAGGCGGCCGGTCTTCCCGCAACAACTCGCCGCCGCCCTTGCAACGTCGCGGAAATGAGTAGTAAATGTAAACAGATGTAGTAATAAGGAGAGAAGTAATGCAGCGCTGGACGGTACACGCTTTCGAGGGAACTTCGTGTTGTTCTGCCGACGGGATGGCACATATTCTGGAGGTGTTTCGACAGCACCGTAATGGGCCTGTGTGTATAGTTGTATCGCCGAAAAGCGATATACCGCCGGCGTTACTCTCTCTGGTCGATCAGGCTATCGTGCGCGAGGAATCCCTCTGGGGAACCATGGAGTCTCTCAGCCAGCAGATGTCGGGCCTGGCCGATGAGCTGGTTCCGCCGAACTGCCGGCAGGACCTCGAGGCGGCTATTCGCGAGGATTTTCAGAATATCGAAGACATCCTCAGGGCCGTCTGGCTGGTGCGCGACTCTTCACCCCGCACCCGCGAGTATATCAGCGGACTCGGAGCTGTGTGGATTGCCCAGGTCTTCCATGCGCGGCTGCAGGCCGAGGGCTACTCGGCCAAATGGCTGGACACCCGTGAGATCATAAGCGTAAAGCCCCAGGAGTATGGCACCGAGGTACAGTGGGACGACACCAAGCGGGCCCTCGAACAGGCCTTCGATTGCAACGGGAAGCATGACTTTTTAGTGGTAACCGGCGGTCTCGGGCGAACCGTGGAGGGCGCGGCCACATCGCTCGGTAAAGACGGGGCTGAACTGACCGCTACTATTCTCGGTAATCTGCTCGATGCCGAACAAATCACCCTGTGGAAACAGGTGGACGGGGTGATGAGTGCCGACCCGCAAAAGGTGCCCGGTTCGGAGGTCATTCCCGAACTTACCTATCAGGAGGCAACCGAACTAGCCTATTTCGGGGCCGAGGTGCTGCATCCGCCGGCCATGACCCCGGCCCTGGTCAAGGGCATCCCCCTGGCCATCCGTAATATCAGTTATCTGAATGAACCGGGAACGGTTATCTCTTCGAAGGTGACCACCTCCTATAACAAACCGGTAAAGGGGTTTTCGATTGTAAACGAGGTTTCCCTGCTCAATATCGAAGGAGCGGGAATGATCGGTGTGCCCGGCATCTCCTCCCGCCTGTTCACTTCGCTGAACCGCGAGGGTATTTCTGTCATTCTCATCAGCCAGGCTTCCTCCGAACACTCCATCTGCTGTGCCGTTCCCTCCCATCAGGCCCGCAGTGCCCGTGAGATTGCCCGCGAAGCCTTTGCTGCCGAACTGAAAAGCTACCGAATCAACTCGATCGAGATAGAGGACAACTGTGCTATTCTCGCGGCGGTGGGCGATCAGATGTCCGGTATTCCCGGTATTTCCGCCAAATTCTTCGGTGCCCTCGGCAATGCCGGGGTGAACGTACGGGCTATTGCCCAGGGCTCTTCCGAGCGCAATATCAGTGCGGTTATCGCTGCAAAGGACGCCACCCGCGCCCTGCGGGCGGTACATGCCGGCTTTTACCTGTCCAATCAGACCCTCAGCATCGGCATCATCGGCCCCGGACTCATCGGCAGCACCCTGCTCGATCAAATTGCCGGGGAATCCGAACGCCTCAACCGTGAGTTCGGCATCGACTTGCGGGTACGGGCCATCACCGACTCGCAGAAGATGACCCTTGCTAAAACCGGCATCGACATTGTGGACTGGAAGAAGGCCCTTACCGAGCGCTCCGAGCCGACCCGTATGGAAGCTTTTATCGATCATGTAGATGCGGAGTATTTCCCGCACACAGTACTGATCGACTGCACCACTTCGGCGGAGCTGCCGAAACGCTACGCCGAGTGGCTGCAGCGGGGTATTCACATCATCACCCCGAACAAAAAGGCGGGCACCGCCCCTCTGCCCGAGTACCGGCAGATCATGGACGAGGCCAAACAGCATCAGTGCCATTTTCTATATGAAACTACCGTCGGTGCCGGACTGCCGATCATCGGAACCCTGCGCGATCTCATCCAGACCGGAGACAAAATCCGCCGTATCGAAGGGGTCTTCTCCGGTACTCTGGCATATCTGTTCTGGAAATTCGACGGAACCGCTCCCTTCAGCGGCCTGGTCCAGGAGGCCAAGGAGCTTGGCTATACCGAGCCCGACCCGCGGGACGACCTCTCCGGTATGGATATTGTGCGTAAAACGGTGATTCTCGCCCGGGAAGTTGGCTGGGAAGCGGAGGTAGATCAGGTGCCGGTGCACAGTCTGGTCCCTCGGGAACTTGAGGATGTGCCGGTTAAGGATTTTCTCGGCCGGCTGTCGATGCTGGACGAGGAGATGAACCGTCTGTATGCCGAAGCGGATAAAGCCGGCAACGTGCTGAAGTACGCGGGTATTATCGAGGCGGATGGAAGCTGTAAAGTGGAACTACGCCCGTATCCGAAGGATCATCCCTTTGCCAGAATTACCGGCAGTGACAATATCGTTGCCTTTACCACCGACCGTTACAGTACCCAGCCGCTGGTGGTGCAGGGTCCGGGCGCCGGACCGCAGGTAACTGCCGGCGGAGTCTTCGCCGATCTATTGCGGCTGGCGGCTTATTTGGGTGCGAGTTTGTAGTGCAGAATGCGGTAGCATAGTTTTTTTCGAAATAATTGTAGAATTGGTATGGACCTTTAGGCAAAAAATTGAAAAAGTGTTATTTGACAGCGGTGAATTCCGTTGTACAATAATCACTGCTAAACAAAATTTAAAAGGAGTGGGTAGGATGAAAAAAGCTCTAACAGTATTGCTCGTTTTCATGCTTGCGTTTTCTCTGTTCGCAGGGGGACAACAGGAGGGTGCCGCCGAGGGCACCGAGGGCGGCGATGAGCCGTTCAAAGTAGCATTTGTGTACATCGGTATTCCCGGAGACCTCGGGTGGACCTATATGCATGATATCGGCCGCAAAGACATGGTAGAAAATCTCGGTGACAAGGTGGAGACCACCTATATCGAGAATGTACCCGAAGGCCCGGATGCCGCCCGAATTATGCGTCAGTACGCCCAGAACGGCTGGGACATGATTTTTGCGACCTCTTTCGGCTATATGGACCCGATGTTGGAGGTTGCCCAGGAATTTCCGGATGTATACTTCGAACACTGCTCCGGTTACAAAACCGCCGACAACATGGCCACCTATTTCGGCCGCATGTATCAGCCCCGGTATCTCTCCGGACTGGTTGCCGGCGATGCCACCGAATCCAATACCATCGGTTATGTAGCCGCTTTCCCGATTCCGGAAGTAATCCGCGGTATCAACGCGTTTGCTCTCGGTGTTCAGGAAGTGAATCCCGATGCAACCGTAAAAGTTGTATGGACCAACACCTGGTACGATCCTGTCAAAGAGCGTGAAGCGGCAGTTGCCCTGCTCGACAGCGGTGCCGATGTAATCGCCCAGCACCAGGATACCACCGAGCCGCAGAAAGCTGCCGAAGAGCGTGGTAAAGTTAGTATCGGATACGATGCCGACATGCGCAAGTTTGTAGGAGACTCGGTACTGGTCAGCCCCGTCTGGCATTTTGGTCCTTACTATACCCGCACCGTACAGGAAGCCATGAACGCTGAATGGGAAACTCATCAGTTCTGGGGCGGTCTAAAAGAGGATACTGTTCGCCTGTCTCCAATGAGCCCCCGGGTTCCGCAGGATATTCAGGATCTGGTAAAATCCGAACGCGAAAAAATCGTAAACGGTGAATGGGATGTATTCTGGGGTCCGGTAAAGAACCAGAAAGGCGAAGTTGTAGTACCTGCAGGCGAAAAGATGAGCGATGGCGATATGCTCAATATGAACTTCTTCGTAGAAGGTGTATCGGGTAGTCTCGGCGATTAATAATCGCTGCGGAGTAGTTATACACTAAAAACCACACGGCCCGGCCGTTCCGGCCGGGCCGACTTCAATTTAACAGAGCACACTTATGGAAACCGAAAAAAAGCCTATTTTGGAAATGCGAGGTATAACCAAGCGTTTTCCCGGAGTAGTTGCCAATGACCACGTAGACCTCGAACTTTTTCCCGGTGAGGTATTGGCGCTGCTCGGAGAAAACGGTGCCGGTAAGAGTTCTTTAATGAACGTTTTGGCCGGCCTATACCGCCCGGATGAAGGGGCAATTTTTATCCGCGGAGAGAAGGTCTTTATTGACTCTCCCCGCGATGCGATGAGCCTCGGCATCGGAATGGTGCACCAGAATTTTATGCTGGTGGATACCATGACGGTAGCCGAAAATATAATTCTCGGATTAAAAGAGATTTCTGCCGTTCCCGATATGCGCCGAATCAGCGCCCGTATTCGTGAAATTTCCAAACATTACAATCTGAAAGTCGATCCTAACGCCTACATCTGGCAACTCAGCGTCGGTGAGCAGCAGCGGGTCGAGATTCTCAAACAAATTTACCGCGGTGCCGAAATCCTCATACTCGATGAGCCGACTGCTGTTCTGACTCCCCAGGAGTCGGATGAGCTCAATAAGATTCTGCATCAGATGACAGCTGAAGGAAAAACGGCTGTTTTCATTACTCATAAAATGGAAGAGGTAATCGAATTCTCCGATTGGGTCAGGGTCCTGCAGCAGGGGAAACTGGTTACGGTCAAGCGGACTTCCGAAACCAATCCGCAAGAGCTGGCCCGGCTGATGGTCGGACGGGAGGTGCTGTTTCGTATCGATAAAGGCCCGGCGGACCCTAAAGAGGTAATTCTCGAGCTGAAGAACGTCGAGGCCAACGACGAGAAGGGGATGCCGGCGCTGCGGGGTGTAAATCTGCAGGTGCGGCGGGGCGAGATTGTCGGCATTGCCGGTGTTGCCGGAAACGGTCAGCGCGAGCTGACCGAGGTCATCACCGGCCTGCACAAAGTACTGGGAGGCAGCATCGAGATCGAGGGCGAGGACATGACCAACCGCGCGCCGCTTTCGATTATCCGGGCTGGAGTAAGCCATATTCCCTCCGACCGAATTGCTATGGGAGTAGTCGGGGACATGAGCGTGGCCAATAACCTGGTAATGAAGGGCTACCGGAGCAAGCCGATTACCCACAGCGGATGGCTCGATCCGCGCAGAATTATTGAGTTTGCCCGGCGGATGATCGATGTTTTCAAAATTTCAACTCCCACTCCCGCCACTCATGTAAAATTCCTCTCCGGAGGCAATATACAAAAAACTATTTTGGCCCGTGAAATCGATTCCTGCGGAGGGGTGCTAATTGCCGCCTATCCCTCCCGCGGTCTGGATGTCGGAGCAACCGAGGCGGTGCGCAAGGAGATGGTTAATCAGCGGGACTGTGGCAACGGGGTACTGCTGGTTTCCGAAGATCTCGACGAACTCTTGTCGGTAGCTGACAAGATAGCGGTTATGTTCGAAGGACAGATTATGGGTGAAATCGACTCTGCCGAAGCGGATGTCGGAATGCTCGGATTGATGATGGCCGGCGTTACTAAAAGTAAGGCCGAGCAAGAGTACTACGGGAGTAATCATGCAACTGGTGTTTGAAAAACGTAAATCCGTATCCCGCCGCGCAATTGTGCTGGTGCCGATACTCTCCTTTTTAGTGTCCCTGTTTTTAACCGGAATTCTGCTCGCTATTTTCGGGGCTAATCCCATACGAACCTTCGCCGCCATGTTTGTGGGGGCCTTCGGCAGATGGAGTAATTTTACCGAAACCCTGGTCAAGGCGATTCCGTTGATGTTTACGGGGCTGGGAGTCATGATTGCATTCAAGCTGCGGTTTTGGAATATCGGCGCCGAGGGGCAATTGACCTTCGGCGGCGTAGCCGCCACCTGGGTGGCCCTGTTCTGGTCGCCCTTTCTGCCGTCGTGGCTGCTGCTGCCGATGGTCATGCTAATCGGTATGGCCGCCGGAGCTCTGTGGGCAGGGATTCCTGCACTGTTGAAAACGCAGCTGAGTGTGGATGAAACCCTGGTTACCCTGATGCTCAATTACGTGGCAATTCTATTTGCCGAAGGCTTGTATTACGGCGCCTGGCGCGACCCCGAGGGCTACGGATTTCCCGGAACCAAGCTGTTTCCCGAAGCCGCCTGGCTGCCCCGCTTTGCCGGACGGGCCCACGTGGGACTGTTCATCGCCATCGGTATCGGACTTTTACTGTGGGTAGCTATGAACCGCACCAAGTGGGGTTTTGAGCTGAACATGATCGGCAAAAACCAGAAAGCCGCCCGCTGCCTCGGAGTGAATGTAAAACGAAATATTGTAGTTGCCCTGCTCATCTCCGGCGCACTGTCCGGTTTGGCCGGTGTGAGCGAGGTTACTGCAATTTCGCACCGACTGCAGCAGGGACTTTCCATGGGCTACGGTTATACGGCTATTATTGTAGCCTGGCTCAGCCAGCTCAACCCGATTGCCGGTCTGTTTGTCGCAGTACTGATGGCTGGGCTATTGGTCGGCGGTGATCAGGTACAGATGATGATGGGGCTGCCGGCGGCCATGGGACTGGTTCTGCAGGGAATGATCCTGTTTCCGATGCTGGCCGGTTCCCTGTTTACCGAATACCGCCTTAAGCGGGTCAACCCTCAAAACAGCCGAGTTGTACAGACCGAAGAGGAGGCCTCCGCATGATGCCACTTATCACCTCAATATTAGCTATTACCCTCAGTGCGGGAACTTCGCTGGTGTATGCCACCATCGGTGAAATTTACACCGAGCGCTCCGGTATCCTGAACCTCGGAATCGAGGGTATGATGCTGATGAGCGCTGTAACTGCCTTTGCCACTGCGTTTCATACCGGAAACCTGGTATTGGCGATTTTACTGGCGATGCTGGTCGGAATGGTTCTGGCCCTCATCCATGCCTTTCTCTCGATTACCATGCACGCTAACCAGGTCGTCAGCGGCTTGAGTATCACCCTCTTCGGTACCGGCTTTGCCAGTTTTCTCGGACAGCGCCTCGGGCCGGAGAGCAATGGCTACAACCTCAGCGGAATGAGCGCGGTTAAGTTCACCCGTCTGCAGATTGAAGGACTGGGAGATATTCCCTTGCTGGGAGCCGTTTTCAACCAGGATCCGCTTACCTATATTGTGTATTTGCTTATCCCGGTAGCCTGGTACTTTATGTATAAAACCAAGTACGGACTCAATCTGCGGTCGGTTGGAGAGAACCCTCAGACAGCCGATGCGATGGGACTGAATGTGACAAAAATTCGCTATCTTTATACAATATTTGGTGGTATGCTGGTAGGGCTGGGAGGAGCTCATCTTTCATTGGCGTATACTCCCGGCTGGACGGAAAATATAACCGGTGGTCGAGGCTGGATCGTTATCGCACTGGTAATATTTTCCATGTGGAATCCCTCCAGGGCTATCCTCGGGGCGATTCTCTTTGGTGGGATAAACGCGGTGCAATTCAGACTGCAGGCCTCCGGTACCGATATACCCTCGGCCTATCTGAATATGGCCCCCTACATAGCTACCGTACTGGTATTGGTGCTGGTAACTGTGTGGGAATCCCACAACCGCAAGGTTGGGCCTCCCGCTGCCCTGGGGACTTCGTACATGCGCGAAGATAAATAGGCGAGGGGTTCACCACAAAAGGAGGCACAGGTCTTCGCTTTCAGCGAAGGCCTGTTTTGCTTTTAAAGCTTTTGCTTCTAAAGCCGGCGGATGAAGCAGCGGCGGCGCTTGTTTTGACGGGTCTCGAAATTCTTCATCAAAGTAATAATATTCGAATTGTCTTCCAGCTCTCCGCAGGTTTGTACATGCTTTATTCCGTATTCCATACATTCACGGTAGAGCTCGGTCAGTAAGATGGCATTGATACCGCGGTTCTGATAATCCGGGCGTATACCGATCAGATAAAACACCAGCTCCTGCGGTTTTTTCAGGGTTTTCAGCAGATGGTAGAAACCAAATGGGAACAGGCGCCCGCCGGATTTCTGCAGTGCTTCGGTTAAGCGGGGCATGGCAATTGCAAAGCCGACCACTTCGTCCGTTTCATCTGTGAGTATTTTAATAAAATCGGGATTCACAAATCCGAGATACTGTTTTATATAGCTGTTGACCTGCCTCTCGGTCAGTTCGACTACCCCGTATAAATCGGTATAAGCGGCGTTCAAGGTTTCGAACAGACTCTTGCCGTAGGCCAGCACCTCTTTGGTACGGCCAAAGTGCAGCAGGTTCAGGTTGTTGCGCTGCAGTACCAAATCCCGCATGCGGGTGAACTTTTCGCCGATTTGTTCCGGCACCTTGATTTCAAACTGCAGCCAGTCTACATCCTTCTCGTATCCCAGCTGTTCGAGCAGGGTCGGGTAATAGGCATAGTTGTAGATCATCGGCAGGGTGCCGCGCTCTTTGAACCCATCGACCAGCAATCCCTCTTTATCCAGGTCGGTAAACCCGAGCGGTCCGTGAACTGCCTCCAGCCCCTGTTCGCGGGCCCAATCCTCGACTGCGCCCAGCAAGGCTGCCGCCACATCCTGTCGATTGACCGTATCGAACCAGCCGAAGCGTAAATACTTTTGCTGCCATTTTTTAATGAACTTGTCATTGCGTATAGCTGCTATTCTGCCGAGAACCTCACCATCCTCGTAAGCCAGCCAGTACCGTGCTTCACAGTACTCGAAGGAGGGATTCTTTTTGGAAGAGAGGGTCTGAATTTCATCGAAAAAGAGAGGTGGGACCCAATACGGATTATCTCTGTAAAGCGTGTATGGAAATTTTATAAAATTTTTTAAATCTCGCCGGGTTTTGACTTCTCTGAGCTTCACCATAATGCGTACCAGTATGCAACAGATTAGAGCGTACTGTCTATTCTTTTTTGATAAATAAATATACAGAAAACAGATAAAGGTTTGCATAAAATTCCATGTATGAGCCCGAAGACCTTGACCAATTTACGTTGAAAAGGTACTTTTTTGTAGAGCACAACATGTGTCCGGTGCGGGGAAACGGGTCACCTTTATACCGGTGTAATACCTCCTTCGTCAATGTGTGGTATTCCCTGCACCGGACCTTTTTTTCTTGCTCTTAATTCAATTTTAGGAAGGACGACTCAATGACTAGTAAAAAGAGCTTTCGAGTTGCGGTATGCAGTATTGCATTTCTTTTGTTGACCATCGGTGTATGGGCCGGCGGGTCGCAGGAATCCGGACAGACAACTTTAGCTAAAATCCAGGAGCAGGGTAGTTTTGTGCTTGGCTTGGATGACAGTTTCCCCCCCATGGGATTTCGCGGTGAATCCGGTGATATAGTTGGATTTGACATCGACATGGCAAGAGAAGTTGCCGAGCGCATGGGGGTCGAATTGAAACTCCGCCCGGTAGACTGGGACGGGGTAATCCTCAGCCTGAACAAAGGCGACATTGATTTGATCTGGAACGGTATGACTATTACCGAAAGCCGCCAGGAGAAAATCGATTTTTCACAGCCCTATCTCGCCAACCGACAGATTGTAATTGTTGCGGGCGATTCTGACATCGCTTCAAAGGCGGATTTAGCGGGCAAAGCTGTCGGTGTGCAGATGGGTAGCAGCAGCGAAACTGCAATTTCCCGTGAACCCGCTGTGCTGGAAAGCTTCGATCAACTAAAAAAATACGCTGACAATGTGGTAGCTCTGCTCGATCTAAAGGCCGGGCGGGTAGACGCGGTGGTGGTTGATGAGATCATGGGCCGCTATTACATTGCAAAACGGCCGGGGGATTACAAAGTAATCGGGGAAGATTTCGGCCGTGAAGAGTACGGCATCGGATTCCGCCAGGAAGACGATGAGTTTCGCCAGAAGGTAGATGAAATTTTGAACGAAATGCGGGCAGACGGTACCGCCGCTGAAATTTCCGAGGAATGGTTCGGCGAAGACATCGTCCTCAACTAAACAGAAGGAATAACGATTGGATTATATCCTCTCGATTACCGGCCACATCCTCAAGGGATGTGGCCTTACCCTGCAAATATATTTTGTTACCGTAATCGGAGCAGTACCGCTGGCAATTCTATTTGCCCTCGGGCGTACCTCGGGTCCGAAGTACCTCGATAAAGTACTGGGAATCTATGCATGGATTTTCCGCGGTACCCCCCTTCTGCTGCAGCTCTTTTTCTTTTATTACGGTCTGACCATTTTCGGCATTTCACTACCCCCCTTCGGAGCTGCTGCCCTCACTTTTATTATCAACTACGCCGCCTATATGATGGAGATATTCCGCTCCGGGATCCAGTCTATCAACAAGGGGCAGTACGAGGCGGCCCGGGCCCTCAATATGAGCTACTGGCAGACCATGCGGCGGATAATCCTGCCGCAGGCCCTCAAGCGAACCTTGCCCCCCTCGGCCAACGAGGCCATTACCCTGGTAAAGGATACCGCCCTGGTGGTGGTAATTGGCATGGGTGAACTGCTACGTTCGGCGAAGGAGATCTTTACCCGGGATTTTACCATTACCCCCTTTGTAATCGCCGCCATCTTTTACTTGCTGCTGACGAGTGTAGTTATTAATTTTTTCCGCACATTGGAAAAAAAGCTGGAGGTGTACGACTAATGGCAATGGTAAAGTTGTCCAATATTCACAAGTATTTTGGGGATGTGAAGGCGGTTAACGGGGTAGATTTGGAAGTGAGCCCCGGCGAAGTGGTTTCGATAATCGGCCCTTCGGGCTCCGGGAAAAGTACCTTGCTGCGCTGCATTAACCAACTTGAGACAGTCAATATCGGAAGAGTGGAAATCGAAGGTCAGAGGACAGTTGATAAAGACACGGAGGGTAACCGCATTCATCTCGACAAAGCCAAAGTGCTGACCGCACAGAAAAAGCTCGGGATGGTGTTCCAGCATTTCAATCTCTTTCCCCATAAAACGGTGCTTGAAAATGTGATCGAAGCACCTCTGATGGTGAACAGGGAGAGCCGCAGACAGGCTATCGCCCGGGCAGAAAAACTGCTCGAGCGGGTCGGTCTGGCCGACAAGCACAACGCCTATCCCTCCCAAATCTCCGGCGGGCAGAAGCAGCGAGTAGCAATAGCCCGGGCCCTTGGAATGGAACCCGATATCCTGCTCTGCGACGAGCCGACCTCCGCCCTCGACCCCGAACTGGTGGGTGAGGTGTTGGCGGTACTGCGGGACTTAGCACATGCCAACATGACCATGTTGGTGGTTACCCATGAGATGGCCTTCGCCCGCGAAATCTCCGACCGGGTGATATTCATGGACCAGGGCAAAGTGCTGGAAGACGGCCGCCCGGAGAAGATCTTTAAAGATCCAGAACATCCGCGAATTCGTGACTTCATCAGCAAGATGATCTGATCTACCGGTCTTACCAGCCGAAATGTGTCCGCTCGGGGGGGGGCGGTCGGAATTTTCCTTCCCCTTTTATCCTCATTTACTTGCTTTCAGTATCTTAGAATCACTATATTTTCAGTAAACATTAGTGTTTTTATTTCTAATTGGAAAAGGAGACTGAAATGATATCGAAGAAAATGGAATCTGCATTGAATGAGCAGATCAACAAGGAAATGTATTCTGCCTATCTGTACATGGCAATGTCCGCCGATGCAACCAACAAGGGCCTGGACGGATTTGCCCGCTGGTTCATGGTGCAGTATCATGAAGAGATGTTTCATGCCATGAAGTTCTATGAATATGTCAATGATCAAGGCGGCAAGGTCGCATTACAAGCAATTCAGGAGCCGCCGGCGGAGTTCTCTGGTGTGCAGGAAATGTTCGAGAAAACTCTGGAGCACGAACAATTCGTCACCAAGAGCATAAATGAGCTAGTCGACCTGGCAATTACGGAAAAAGACCATGCCACCCATCACTTTCTGAATTGGTATGTCGAAGAGCAGGTTGAAGAGGAGAAAAACGATCACGACATCCTGGCCAAACTGGCTATGCTGTCGGATGACAAAAAGGGCCACGGCCTGTATATGCTTGATAAGGAACTCGGCGCCCGGGGCCTCGGTATTCCTTCCGATTTTAGTGTAGAAGGTTTTACCAAGGGCGTCGAATCCTAAACACTGTTTTTCTCGGACTCACGCAGCCCCGCCAAAAACCACGGCGGGGCTGTTTTAATTCTCGGCTTGTAAGCAGGCATTCAATGGCCGCCTCAATCTCTTCTTTTCGCCAATTACACATACTTCCGTAACCGAATAAGTGTCTATCACCGTTCTTCAGTTCCGCCCTGCTTTTACCTCCCCTGAGAATCTCAGCTGCCCGCGCACGTGAGTATCTGCGCGGATACACGCCGAAAAAGTTGAGTAGAGTGCGTCGTCCCGCCGGCTGCCGGGGACGGCTTCCATTACAGCTGTCGCAGCCGCTGCAGAACACCGGCGGACAGCCCATTGCTTCCATCAGCGCTGCCCGAACACATCGGCTGCGATCGGTGAGGGCTGCCATGAGTCGAGAAAACCGGGGGTCTGTATTCTGCAAAACCTGCGCGGCGGTCCTGTCCCTCCCATCGTAGAGGACCACCGAGTAGGCTGGCTCGCTGTCGCGCCCCCCGCGGCCCGATTCCTGCAAAAAGGCCTCCACCGAGCGACTGATGTTAAAATGAAGCACTGTTCGAACATTTTTTTTGTCTACCCCCATTCCGAAGGCATTTGTCGCTGTGAGGATTCCATCGTCGGAGTGGAAGA
>CAZWDV010000059.1:0-19301 GCA_964632675.1 uncultured Sediminispirochaeta sp. | reverse complement strand
AAGGTTTCTGGCGCTCATATAATTCCAGTGCAGCTCCTAAATAGAGGCTCGCCCCGCCCTCGTTCGGGCGCTCCATTCTTCCTTTTTCTTTTCAAAGAACTTTTTTCAACCCGCATCCCAGCCAAATACGTCGTTGGAGCAGACCTGCTTAGCCTGTGGTGGCAGGCTGCGACATTCTGATAACCGGAGACTCTCGCCATTTCGGTCCGCTTTTCGGAAGGTCCATCGACGGGCTTTCCATCCGCTCGCCGGTTGACACGGCTAAGCATATACTGGGCGGTCATTGACGCCGGCCAGGCGGCGGAGTAGTATTGATTTTTGCTATTCAACTGCACTCCGGGAGGCCCGCCATGTTCAAGCTGCATTATGTGAAACTCTTCTTTGTGCCGATTTTGTGGGGCGGGGCCTTAGTGGCCGGGCGGGTGGTGGCGCCCAACCTGCCGCCCTTTACCACCGCCTTTCTGCGCTTTTTGGCGGTCAGCCTGTTTCTACTGCCTTTTCTGTATGCCCGGAAAGGTGGATTTCCGCGGCTCAGCCGCCGGTCGACCCTGCTGCTGGCGGTACTCAGCCTGACCGGGGTAATGATGTTCAACTTCTTTCTGTTCTCAGGACTCCGGACGGTAACGGCGGTGCGCAGCGCGGTGTTCATTGCCTTTACTCCCTCGGTGGTGGCGCTGGTGTCGGCGCTGTTCTTCCGCGAGCGGGTGAATCTGCTGATGGGAATCGGTATAACGGCAGCCTTCGCCGGGGCGGTAATTACTATTACCGACGGCAACATCGGCATGGTGCTGTCGAAGGCGGTTTCCACCGGCGACCTGTTTCTGCTGGGCTGCGTGGTGATGTGGACCATCTATTCTATAACCGCCAAATTCGCCATGCGCGAACTGGCCCCCTTCACGCTGCTGACCTACGGTTCGCTGCTGGGATCGCTGTTTATGGTTCCCTTTGTACTGTGGGAAGGGGCTATTTTTTCGCTGCATACCCAGCCGCCGGAAACCTGGTTCGGGCTGCTGTATTTGAGCATCGGCGCGGCCGGCATCGCCTACCTGTGGTACTACGAGGGCATTAAGGCGGTGGGCGCCCCGCGGGCGGCCATTTTCCTGAACCTGGAACCGGTGGCCGCCATGGCACTGGGTATTGTGATATTGAACGAGCGTGCGACCCTACCGGTGCTATTAGGGGCGGCGCTGGTGATACTGGGCCTCCTGCTGACTAATTACCGCCCGCAAAAACGAAAAATCTGATATATCTGGTGTGATTTGGTCCGATCAAAAGCTGGACAAGAACACGTAGCCTCTGCTACACTTTAAAGTGATATATCAACCGCAAGGGGGAAAATATGGCTTTAGCACTCAAAGCGCGCGAAGAGTGCGCGTATGACTGCATATCTCTGGGAGAAATCATGCTGCGCCTCGATCCGGGCGAGGGACGGGTCAAGAACGCTCGCAGCTTTACGGTGTGGGAGGGCGGCGGCGAATACAACGTAACTCGCGCTTTGCGCCGGTGCTTCGGCCTCAGAACCGCCACGGTCACCGCCTTTGCCGACAACGATATCGGCCGGCTGGCGGAGGACTTTATCCTGCAGGGGGGTGTGGACACCCGCTTTATCAAATGGCTGCCCTACGACGGGGTAGGCCGCGAGGTGCGCAACGGTCTCAACTTTACCGAGCGGGGCTACGGTCTGCGGGCGGCCAAGGGAACCTCCGACCGCGGCAACTCGGCGGCCAGCCAGCTGAAGCGCGGCGACATCGACTGGGAGGAGATCTTCGGAACCCACGGCGTGCGCTGGCTGCACACCGGCGGTATATTCGCCGCTCTTTCGGAATCAACGCCCGATGTTATTGAAGATGCGGTGAAAACGGCCAAAAAGCACGGCACTATTGTCAGCTACGATCTCAACTACCGCGCTTCACTCTGGAAGAGCATCGGCGGCAAAGAGAAGGCCATCGAGGTCAACCGGCGGCTGGCCCCCTACATCGATGTGATGATCGGCAACGAGGAAGACTTTACCGCTGCCCTGGGCTTCGAGGTCGAGGGAATGGATGAGAACATCAGCACTATCCGGATCGAAGGCTACCGCAAGATGATCGACTATGCCGTACAGCAGTTTTCCAATTTCAAAGTGATAGCTACCACCCTGCGGACGGTAAAAACCGCCTCCGTCAACGACTGGGGCGCCATCTGCTGGCACGCCGGACAGTTCCACGAGGCTGCGCACCGCGAGAACCTCGAGATTCTCGACCGAGTCGGCGGGGGCGACAGCTTCGCCTCCGGACTGATCTACGGCTTCCTGAGCTTCAACGACGCCGCCCAGGCAGTGGAATACGGGGCCGCCCACGGGGCCCTGGCCATGACCACCCCCGGCGACACCAGTATGGCCAGCTTGGGCGAGGTAGAACACCTGGTGAAAGGCGGCAGCGCCCGGGTAAAACGGTAAAGCCCTAATTTCCTTGCTATTTCCGACGTTGTTGGTAGAATAGAGGGCAAGGAGCTGCGCATGTCTAATATAAACCGGCTGGAAGTAGAGGGACTCAATGATATTTTGCTGTCTTCGCACCCCCTGGAAGAGATAAAAGACGGCCAGGATATCCGCACCCAGGTGGATGAGTTTATCCACAAAGTAAAACAGCTAAAGGTCGGTACAATTGTCGTTCTGCTGCCCTACCACGAAATTCACGATTTGTACGGAGAAGTAGACCTGCTGGCAGAATACACCGAACACCGGCTGGAGGTAATCCACTTCCCCCTGGAAAACTTCTGTGTGCCGAATATAATAGAGCTGTTTGACGATTTAATCAGCCGACTGGTGGAAATCTTGCGGGAACAGGACATTCTGATACACTGCATGGCCGGCTGCGGGCGCACCGGAATGGTGGCCGCCGGAGTACTGGTCAGGCTGGGCAGTTCGGCCACCGCGGCCATTGAGCGGGTGCGGGATATTCGGCCGGGCAGTATGGACGTGCTGAAGCAAATTCTGTTTCTGCGCAGCTACCAGCGATTTCTACACGGAGAGAGCTGAAGACCCGCCGGAGGAATCGTCGTACGCCTGCTATGCGGGCGGGCGGCTCTTAAAGAGTGTAACAGTAGTGCACCCGGCGCTAGACGCTGGGTGCACTTTTTTTAAGCTAGGCGTTATAGGTACCTGAGGACACATCCTCCATACCTTTTCCCGTCCAATTAGTGTGAAAGAACTCGCCCCGCGGGGTGTCGATGCGCTCGTAGGTGTGGGCGCCGAAGTAGTCGCGCTGGGCCTGCAGGAGGTTGGCCGGCAGGCGGGCGCTGCGGTAGCCGTCGAAGAAGCTGAGGGCGGTGCTCATGGCCGGAACGGGAATGCCCATTTCGGCGGCGCGGGCCACCACCCGGCGCCAGGAGGCCTGGGCGTCGTCGATTACGCCGCGGAAGTAGTCGTCTAACAGCAGGTTGGAGAGGTCGGGCTGGCGGTCGAAGGCGTCCTTGATTTGGCCGAGAAAGACGCTGCGGATGATGCAGCCGGCCCGCCACATGAGGGCAATGCCGCCGTAGTTCAGGTCCCAGTTGTAGTCCTGGGCGGCCTGGCGGATCAGCATAAAACCCTGGGCGTAGGAGATAATTTTGGAGGCCAGCAGGGCCCGGCGGATGTCTTCGATAAAGGCCTGGCGGTCACCGTCGAACTGCGGCTCGGGGCCGGAGAGAATCTTGGCGGCCGCTTCGCGCTCGTCCTTGAGGGCGGACAGGAAGCGGGAGTAGACCGCTTCGCCGATCAGCGTAACGGGGATGCCCATCTCGAGGGAGTTGACGGCGGTCCACTTGCCGGTACCCTTCTGACCGGCGGTGTCGAGGATTTTTTCGACCAGAGCCCCGCCGTCTTTGTCCTTAAAGGCCAGGATGTTGGCGGTAATCTCGATCAGATAGCTGTCCAGCTCGCCGGTGTTCCAGTCGGCAAAGACTTGGCTCATCTCATCCGGGGTAAGGCCCAGGCCGGTTTTCATTAGGTCGTAGGCCTCGCAGATCAGCTGGATGTCGCCGTACTCAATGCCGTTGTGGACCATCTTCACGTAGTGTCCGGCGCCGTCGGAGCCCACCCAGTCGCAGCAGGGCTCGCCGTCGGGGGTCTTGGCAGCGACGGCCTGGAAGATCTCCTTGATCAGGGGCCAGGCCTGGGCGTCGCCGCCGGGCATCATGGAGGGTCCGTGGCGGGCGCCCTCTTCGCCGCCGGAGACGCCGGTGCCGATGTACAGCAGACCCTTCTCCTGCAGGTACTTGGTGCGGCGGATGGTGTCGGGGAAGTGGCTGTTGCCGCCGTCGATGACCAGGTCGCCTTCCTCCAGGTGCGGCAGGAGCATCTCGATGAACTTGTCCACCACATCCCCGGCCTTGACCAGCAGGATGATCTTGCGGGGCCGCTCCAGTGCGGCGACGAACTCCTCCACACTGTGGGTGCCGATAATGGTATCGCGGCCCTTGGCGGCGTTCTCCTTGAAGGCGTCCACTTTGGAAACCGTGCGGTTGAAGACGGCCACGGTGTAGCCCTTATCGTTCATGTTAAGAACCAGGTTCTGGCCCATCACGGCCAGCCCGATTAGCCCTATGTCGGCTTGTTTATTCTCGGTTTTACTCATTTATATTATCCTCCAACAATTTTTTTGTGCGGCCGGCGGCTGAGAGGCCGACGGATGCGCTTTAATCCAGTTCGCGGGCGGTCCACAGGCCCAGGGCGGGGTTGCGGATAAAGTAGATCTCCTCGCCGTCGGGCAGCCGATTGTAGCCGTCCTTGAGATTTTCCGGCTTGTAGCGCTGCAGCGCCTCGTCCGGGTCGCGGTACTCGAAGTGCACCGCTTCGATCTGCTCGCGGCTCAGGTGGCCGGGGCAGTAGGTAATCTTGAAGCGCCCCTCCGAGCTGCCGTGAATCAGGTGGGCCATGGCCCCCAGGCTGTTTTGCAGCTTGGGGTGTTGCGCTACCAACTCGAGCACCTTCGGAGTGCCGCAGTAGCCGTAGCGGCGGATGATCTTGTCGATTTCCGGGTCCTCGCCGAACTCTTTCACGCCGGGAGCCAGCACTATCAGCTCGCCGCCGTCCTCTATGGCCATGCGGGAGCGGTAGACCGCCTTGTTGCCGATCCAGGTGCTGCGAAACTCGCTGGGGTCCATGTAGGCCACCACTTTTTTGACGGGCTTATCCAGGTACACGATATTCACCTGCTGCGCCAGGGCGGCCGCCTTCTGGTAGCACTCATGGTCGTCGCCGATAAACAGTCCCTTGGTGGCAATGCTGCCGTCCGCTTCAACCGCGACTACCGTCAGCACATATACCACCGGCAGCTCGCTGCCGAAGTGATCGGAGGCGTAATTCATCAGCTCGCGGACCGGGGTATTGATGCGCCCCATAATTCGTTCGGTACCGTACACGGCTCCCAGGTAGTGGCTCTTATTGATTCCGTCTACGCCGCCGGTGCCGACAAACAGATTTTTGTTGTAGTTGGCCATGCCGATTACTTCGTGGGGCACCACCTGGCCGATCGACAGGATGAGGTCGTGTCCGCCGGTAAGCAGGCGCTCGTTTACCTGGGCCGGCCACTCGAAGTCGAGCTTGCCCTCGGAGAGCTCGCGGATGACCTCGGCCGGCACCATTCCCAGCGTCGCCAGACCGCCCCGCCAGTCGTGGGCCCGGAAAAGTTCGTTCGGTGTACTGCCGTACATCTGTTTGATTTCATCTGCGGTCATGGGAAAGTGGGTGCCCAACGCCGGCAGCACGTCGGTCAGCCGCTCGCCGTAGTAACGCCAGGCCTGTTCGGTGAGATAGCCGGCCCGGGAGTGAAACCGCGTAATATCGGGGGGAACCGCGAGTACCCGCTGGGGTTGGCCGGCCTTGCTCAGGGCATCCAGGGCCGCGTATAAACCTTCTCTCAAATCGTCATTGCTGAGATTCTCATCTCGCCCGCCGCGTGCGTAATACAGCATAGCTCCTCCTTTTAGGACTCTTCCAAGATGCCCCAGCTCGGCTCTTCGGGCAGCGAAGCGTTGAATTCGGCGGCCAGCTGCTGCTCGTATTCACCCTTGAAGGTGGTGTTCAGAAAGTGTTCGAGGCCTTCCTCGTAAAAGCGCTGCCAGGACTGCTCCTCCCGGCCGGGGATAATCGGATAAAACCGGGCCTGGTTGTTTTGAGCGGCTTTCAAGTCGCCGGGAGCGTCTCCTATCATTAATATATGATCGGGCGCGTATTTTCCATCCGCCGCCAGGGAAATGTGTTCGGATTTGGTGCCCATCTCCTGTCCGGCGATCAGCCGGGTGTATCCGTCGATGCCGTGTTCCTGCCACTCACGCTGCAGGGCCTCTAACGGCGTCTGCGAAACGACAATCACGTCCGCCCGGCCCTGCAGCTTCTGCAAGCTCCTGGTCAGATAGGGGAAGGGCGGCAGATTGAACACGATCTCCTCTACACTGCGGTTGACCCCGTCTGACCATTGCAGCGCTAATTCCAGGTCAGGGTCCGGATTCTGCTCCAATTCGGCCTCCAGGGCCGGGTTGCCTAGTTTTGTTTCGCGGCGGATCCACTCCCGGAGCCCCGGCATTTCAGGAATCTGTACGCCCCGGGCCTGAACCTCGGGGCGTTCACGCAGCAGATCCAAAGCCACCAGAACCGCCCTGAAGCGGTTGTAACCACGGGTCTTGGAATACAGATTTACAAAATCCCAGGTCTCCCGGGCGTATTTCGAAACCGCCTGCAGTCCGAAGTACTTGATGAAGTTGGGACAGAAACACTCCTTGTGCTTCAGTTCCATCGAATCGAAGGCACAGCCGTCGGAATCTATACCGATAAAGAAATCCTGCTGCGGATGAAGATCTTTGAGTTGTTGAATTGGATCAGACATAGTTTCTATCCCTTTCGTTTTTGAACACTATACGAAAACTATTACCATGAAAACTAACTGCGGTCAAGGTCAGACGGAGGTTTGACACACAAATACTTTCGTTATATTATGAAATTATAAATAGAACGAAAGCGGACAAGACATGGCACAACCGACACGACACGATGAGATTATCAATATTATTACCCGCCGGCGGCAGGTTTCGGTACAGGAGTTGACCGAGCGGCTGGGAGTTTCCGAGGTGACCATTCGAAAGGACCTCAGTTTTCTAGAGGAGCAGGGGTATCTGATGCGGACCCACGGGGGAGCCCGGCTGGCCGAGGACATGAGCCGCCTGCAGTCGATAACTGCCCGCCGCCAAGCCCATGCGCAGGAAAAGCACTCGATTGCCCGGGCCGCAGCCAGCCTGATCAACGAGGGCGACACTGTTCTGATCGACGCCGGCAGTACCTGTGCCGCCCTGGCCCATGCCATCCGGGACATGAACCTGCGGGTTATCACTAATTCTCTGGATGTAATGGTAGAGCTGGCCGACTCTCATTCGATTTCACTGCACACAGTCGGCGGCAGTTATCGTCTGGATGCCGGCTCATTTATCGGTCCATGCGCCGAAGAGTCGCTGCAGCAGTACCGTATCGACACCTGCTTTATCGGTACGCCGGCTTTTACCAGTGACGGAGTGTTTTCTTCGCAAAATACGATTGAATCGCACTTCAAGCGCCAGGCGCTGAAAATTTCGAACCGGCGGGTAATTCTGTCCGACCATACAAAGTATAACCGTACCACCTTTTCGGTCTTCAGCCGGGCGGAGGGTATTGACATTCTGGTAGTGGACCACCGTTTTGAGGGAATTGAAAAACTGCGGGAACTGGGCATAGAAGTACTGGTTGCCGATGAAGTTTGATAGCATTGCAAAATATAAGGAGTAGGTATGTTTGATGTAAAAGAGATGTTCGATTTAAGCGGAAAAATCGCGGTGATTACCGGCGGCGGCGGGGTGCTGCCCGGGGTGATGGCTGAAAGTTTGATCGCTGCCGGGGCACAGGTGTCCCTGTGGGGGCGCGGGCGCAGCGCTCCGGTGGCCGCCATAATAAAAGAGATGGGCGAGAAAACCGGCTGCCCCGATCAGATCCACGGAGTGACAGTCGACACCAACGATAAAACCGAGGTTGAAGAGGCCCTGCAAAAAACCGAGCAGGAAATCGGTATGCCCGACATTCTGATAAACGGAGTAGGCGGCAATTTAGGGAAAAATCCCTTTATCGAAGCCGACCTGGACACCTTCAAAAAAATCCTGGACATGAACATCCTGGCAGGCCTGGTGGTTCCCACCCAGGTATTCGCTAAACGCTGGATAGAGGCCGAACACCCTGCTTCGATTATCAATATGGCCTCGATGGCCTCCTATATACCCCTGTCCGGCGTGTGGGCCTACGGCGCGGCCAAATCGGCGGTAATGAACCTGACCATGGCCACGGCCAAGGAGTTCGCTCCTCATCAGATCCGGGTCAACGGCATTGCCCCCGGCTTTTTTATCGGCCATCAGAACAAAGCCCTGCTGATCGAGGACGAGGCCAGTGGAAAACTGACCCCCCGCGGTCAGGCGATTATCGACCATACCCCCTACGGCCGTTTTGGCGACCAGGGTGACCTGGCCGGTACTACCGTATTTCTGGCCAGCGAAAAGGCCTCCGGTTTTATCACCGGCGTAACCATTCCGGTTGACGGCGGCTATCTGGTTCATAATGTGTAGAGGGGGTAGATAATGAAAACCTTTATTACCGACAATTTCATGCTGCAGAATGAGAGCGCCCGTGAGCTGTATCACTCTTATGCCGCCCAGATGCCGATATTCGACTTTCACTGCCACCTGCCGGCGAAAGAGATTGCTGAAAACAGCAGCTACCGTTCGCTGACCGAGGTATGGCTGGGGGGCGACCACTACAAGTGGCGGGCCATGCGTTCGGATGGCTTCGAAGAGCGACTGGTCACCGGCAATGCTGACGACTGGGAGAAATTCCAGGCCTGGGCGACGACAATTCAGCACGCCGTCGGTAACCCCCTGTACCACTGGACCCACCTGGAGCTGCTGCGTTACTTCGGGATCGATGAGGTGCTGACCCCCGAATCCGCCCCGCAAATCTACGAGCAGGCCAACAGCATGCTGCAGCAGGAGGACTTCCGGGTGCGACCGCTGCTGCAGAAGATGAACGTAAAGGCAGTCTGCACCACCGACGACCCGGCGGATACCCTGGAGCACCATCAGGCGGTGCGCAGCCTGGGTAGTGGGGCGGGCCCCGGCTTCGACACAGTGGTGGTGCCCACTTTCCGGCCCGATAAGGCGCTGGCCGTTGAAGACCCGCAGGCCTACCGGCAGTACATCGAGAAACTCGGAAAAGCCGCCAGCCTGGAGATAAAGAGCTACCGTGACCTGATCGAGGCGCTGGATTCGCGGCATGCGTTTTTCCACAGCCTGGGCGGCCGGCTCTCCGACCACGCGCTGGTGCTGCCCTTTGCCGAAGAGTGCAGCGAGGCAGATGCCGGCCGCATATTCGCCACGGTGATGGCCGGGCAACACCTCGACCGTTACGAGGCGCTGCAGTTTAAAACCGCGGTGTTGCGGGAAGTCGGCCGCATGAACCACCGGCGCAGCTGGACCATGCAGCTGCACATCGGCGCCCAGCGCAACAACAACCGCCGCATGTTCAAGGCCCTCGGACCGGATACCGGCTTCGACTCGATGGCCGACGGCCGCGTAGCCGCACCGCTGGCCCGTTTATTGGATATGCTCGACTCGGAGCAGCACCTGCCCAAGACGATTATCTATGTGCTGAACCCGCGCGACAACGATCTGGTTGCCAGCCTCATCGGCGCCTTCCAGGACGGCAGCGTCCCCGGCAAGGTGCAGCTGGGTTCCGGCTGGTGGTTCAACGACCACAAGGAAGGCATGCAGCGGCAGATGACCGCCCTGGCCAATATGGGGCTGCTGTACCGCTTTGTCGGCATGCTGACCGACTCGCGCAGCTTCCTCAGCTTTCCCAGGCATGAATACTTCCGCCGGATTCTCTGCAACCTGCTCGGCGAGTGGGTGGAACAGGGAGAAGCGCCTAAAGATATCGAATTTCTCGGTGAGATGGTCCGGCGGATCAGTTACACCAACGCTGAAGAGTACTTCGGCATTGCAACCTACGGAGGAGAAGCATGAAAAGAATCGTACAAGTTATTAAAGATCAGGGTCTTATGGACAAAACTCAGGAGCAGCTGAATGAACTGAAGCAGGATCCTGCTAATCTGCTAAAACAGGAGGGGATGCGCCTGTACCCTAAATCGTTTTACCGGAAGAACGAGGCCCTCTACTGCATTGCAATGCTGGATAACAGTAAACAGCTCTACCGCATCTCCGCCGCTCCGGTACACGACGGACTGGAAGGAGCCGAAGCAAAGATCGAAGGGCTGCATGTGCTGGAAGCTCCGCTGTCAAAGCACAACGCCCGTGCGCTGCACAGCCTGTTTCCCTTTACCGCGCCGGTGTCGTTGCGGGAGCAGCGGACCACCGTCGGCTGCGGCGACCGCCTCGGACTGGCCACCGCCGCCCATCTGCGGGCGGTGCGCAAGTTCAAGGCCTACCCGGTACTTGCTCAGCAGTCTATCCGCGAGCTCAATTTTACCGGCCGCGACTTCGAAGGGGTGGTGGCCGATGCATCCTTTCTGGTGTTTCAGGAGGGCTATGAAGCGGGCTGGGGCGCCGACGGCGACCATCTGAAGACTATTGCCGACATCGATGTGGCCCTGCAGGCCAAGATGCCGATGATCACCCTCGACCTGACGGAAGTGCTGCATCCGCAAGCCGCCGACTACTCCGAAAACAAAATGAAGAGCGAGTTCGAACAACTATCCCCGGAGACCCGGGAGTATGTCGAGAAGTACTACAGTAATCGCATCTTCAACATCGGCGAGGGGACCATCTCCTTCAGCGAACACGAGGCCCGTAAGTGCACCCTGATGTACTGGGACGCCCTGGAGTTCGCCGGAAAGGTCGACCAGCACCTGCGGAAACACCGTGGTGATAAATACGACTTTGAAATAAGTATCGACGAGACCAGCTCGCCTACCCTGCCGGCGCACCACCTGTTCATCATTATGGAACTGCAGCGCCGCGGTGTAACGGTAAACTCCCTGGCCCCGCGTTTTATCGGGGAGTTCCAGAAAGCGGTGGATTACATCGGCGATATAGAGGAGTTCGAGCGGCAGTTCCGGGTACACACCGATATTGCCAAAGCCCACAGCGACTACAAGATTTCGGTGCACTCGGGGAGCGACAAGTTCTCGGTGTATCCGGCCATCGGAAAACACACCGCCGGCAAACTGCATTTGAAAACCGCCGGCACCAGCTGGCTGGAGGCGCTGCGCACTATCGCCCAGGCCGATCCCGAGCTCTACCGGCTGATACACCGCAAGGCCGCCGAATACTTTTCCGAAGCCCTGAAGAGCTACCACATCACCGCCGACATTTCTGTGCTGCCGGACCTCGATTCCACCGCCGACGAGGATCTCGGCAAGTTTCTGGAGATCAGCGAATCGCGGCAGATGCTGCACATTACCTACGGGGGGCTGCTGAACGATCCGGAAGTACGGGAGCCCTTTTTCAACACACTGGGCGAGCATGAGGAGCTGCACTACGAGCTGCTGGAAAAACATTTTACGAAACATCTTGAGAGATTGGGCATAGAGCGCGTACAATAGAGGCTAATGAGGGAAAACCGCCGGGCCCTGCTGATAGACGACGATACCACCGCTCTCGAGCTCATCAAAGACCTGCTGGAGCCGAAGGGCATTCAGGTACATCTGGCAGATTCGGTGGATCGGGCGATTGAAAAACTGACCTATCACAGCTATCAGGTGGTGGTAAGCGATTTAAAAATGCCCGGCAGGAGCGGAATGGAGATGCTCGACTACTGCCGGGCCCACTATTCTGAAATTCCGGTGGTTATCCTGACCGGTCACGCCACCGTACCCAGCGCAGTCGAGGCCCTGAAGAAGGGGGCCTTCGACTACATCTCCAAACCAATTCAAATCGACGAACTCGAGCTGGTTATCGACAAGGCCATCTCTCACGAAAAACTGAAAGCCCAGAACACCTTCTTAAAGCAGGAGCTGGAAAAGCGCGACGAACTGCTCTACGAAACCCGCAGTTTCGAACTGCAGCGGGTGTATGAAACCATTTACAACCTGCACGACATCAACTCGACGGTGCTGCTGTCCGGCGAATCGGGTACCGGCAAAGAGGTGGTGGCCCGGCTGATTCACCGCAGCAGCAGCCGGGCAGCGGGCAGCTTCGTGCCGATCAACTGCGGGGCCATCCCCGAGCAGCTGATAGAGTCGGAGCTCTTCGGCTACGAAAAGGGCGCTTTTACCGACGCCAAACAGCGCACGAAAGGCAAGCTGGAAGTCGCCGACGGGGGCACCCTGTTTCTCGACGAAATAAACGAGCTGCCGGCCAAGGCGCAGGTGTCGCTGCTGCGCTTTATTCAGGAGCGGGTGGTAGTGCCGCTGGGCTCCAACCGGCAGGTGCATGTGGATGTACGCATTATCGCCGCCACCAACAAAGACCTGACCCAGCGGGTACGGAGCGGCGAATTCCGCGAAGACCTCTTCTACCGTATCAATGTAATTCCCCTAGCCCTGCCCCCGCTGCGCCGCCGCACAGAAGATATCATCCCGCTGGCCGAGTGGTTTCTACAAAAGTTCGGCCGCGAGTACAACCGGCCGGTCCACAGCCTGAGCGCGGCAGCCAAAGCGGCACTGCAGACCTACGACTGGCCGGGCAATATTCGTGAGCTGCGCAATTGCATCGAGCGGGCTTCAATAATCACCAACTCGGAGAACCTGGAACCGGCCGACCTGTTTCTGCCCGGAACCGGTACCGGCCCGCAGGCGACACAGGCGCACTGCCGGGGCTGTTTTCAGGACTTGGGAATTATCCCGCTGAAGCAGCTGGAAGAGGAGTACATTCGCTATGTGGTGCAAGAACTGGGTGGCAACAAGAGCCGGGCTGCCGAGCAGCTGGGCGTGTCGGTGCGGGGCCTGCGGTATAAACTGAACAATGAAGCAGATTCGCAATAGACTGTTTATTCAAATGCTCATTCCTACTATGATCATCTTTGTCCTGGTCATCGGTGGAGGTCTGTTGTACGTAAACCGCTCCTTCGAGCAGCAGGTGATGCAGCAGAAATCGAACGAGCTGACCAAAGCCGCCCGGGCTATTCACAACTGGCTGGTAGCCCGCATCTCGAACCTGATCCAGCTTTCCCGCACTCCCCTCATTCGCGATGACGGGCGGCCGGAGGTACGCGAGTTTCTGCAGGAGGAGAAGAAGCGCCTGTCATTTATTTACGATGCCATGTACTACATCCATCCCGACGGCACTTACTGGGATACCTCCGGCGCCTCCGGCCGCTTGCGCACCGACCTGCCCCTGTTCGAAAACCTGATCGAGGAGAACCGCCTGTTTTACTACCACGGGCCCGTTTTGAAGGATGAGGTATTTTCAGACTCTATCCTGATTGCCGTGCCGATCGAGGAAGAAGGCCGGCGTACTGCGATTCTGGCGGCCACTATTCCCATTCCGACCTTTCAGCGGATGGTCGGTTACTTTACTATGGAGGAGTTCGACCGTTTTATGATGGTAAACCCCCGCTCCATCATCATCGTGCACTCCGACACCGGTATGATCGGTACCAGCGAGCGCGGAGAATACGGATCCACCTTCGCCTCCGACACCAGATGGGAAGAGGACATGGTCTTCGTCGCGGTGCTGCGCACCACCTGGAAGCTGGTGGGATTCGTCAGCCGGGAGAAAATGCTCGCTCCGATTTTCCAGATCAACCAGATTGCCACCGTGTTTCTGTTACTGGTGCTGATCATTATCGGCTCGGTTTCACTGGCCATTTCCTACCATGTGGCCCGGCCGATCCGCCGCCTCACCAGCCGGGTAGAATCGATCATGGAGGGCGACTACCGCCAGAAGATCGAACTACACACCCAGGACGAGCTGGAGGAGCTGGCCAGTGCCTTCAACCGGCTGGGCGACCGCCTTATCAGACTGCGCACCGATGATCGTTTTGTGTTTCTGGGGCACGTGTCGGCGCGGGTGGCCCACGAGGTTCGCAAGCCGCTGCACATCATTCAGCTGGTGGTGCAGACCCTGAAAAAGGACGGCACCGAGAGAGAGAAGCACCTGCAGATGATCGAGAACGAGGTAGAAAACGCCGACCGCTTTGTCGGTGAAATTTTGAACTTCGCTCGCCCGGAGCAGATCAACCTCACCCGCTACGACCTGCACTCCCTGTTGGAGAAGATTATTCGCAAGTACCGCATAATTGCCGAAGAGACCGGGATTCAGCTGCAGCTCGAGGTGCGGGAGAAAGTGCATCCCCTGTACATGGACATTATCAAGATGGAGGCGGCGGTCAGTAATCTGCTGATCAACTCGATCGAGGCGCTGGGCGAGACCGACCGAACCGGCCCCGCGAAACGCATCACCGTGTCACTGTACACCGCGGGGGAGGAAATCGTAATTGCGGTAGAGGATACGGGCCCCGGTTTTCCGGAGAAGGATATCGACAAGCTGTTAGACCCCTACTTTACCACCAAAGACGCAGGTACCGGCTTGGGGCTGTCGATCAGCTACCGTATCCTGACCGCCCACGGAGGCAAGCTGATCTTGGAAAACACCCCCGAGCATCACGCCCGCATCCTGATCACTCTGCCCCTGTAGGCATTTTTTGCCGCAAGATAGGAAAAGTTTGCCGGTTGATCCCCGCCGATGGTACGAGAATTGTGGCCGCCAGGCCCCGTCAGGTTTCGACCGACCCCGTCGCCACGAAAAAAGTACCGTACTTCTCCCACCGCAGCAAAGAATTACAAAACACTTAGCCCAAATCGCTTTGCCGTTCTACCGCATGGCATAAAGATTGCATCTTTATAAAAAATCATAGAAAAGGAGTGTACCAATGAAAAGATTACTCACTGTGCTATTGGTCCTGTGTGTTGCTACGGCCCTGTTTGCCGGGGGCCAGAAGGAAGCGGGCGAACCGCAGGAAGGGCAAGCCACCGAGCAGGAGGTAAGAACCCTGCGGGTAGCGGCCCCGCCCTGGATTTATTTGAAGTTTGATCTGGAAAATTTTGCCAAAGAATTCGATAAAAACCATCCCGAAGTGAAACTCGAGCTGATCCGTGCCGACAAATGGGGCGGCCCAACCTACATCACCGAGTGGAAACAGGGCACCACCCCCTTCGACGTGTTCGTCGGCGGAAGCGGCTCGATGCTGGCGCCCCTGATTGCCGGGGGCTGGACCGAACCGATGGATTCTATGTTTACCGGAGATATGGCCAAGGACGAGTTTGTCGGCGGATTCCTGTCGGCCGGGCACTACAAAAAACCGGAGGGCAGCGGCACCTACTACCCCTGCATCCCCTTCGTGGGCGAGGTATCCATTATCGGCGTGAACACCTCCATTATGAAAGATGCCGGACTGTGGAAAAACGGCGCCCCGGAACCAATTACCAGCTGGGAACCGGAAGAGTTCAGGGACTGGTTCGGCGCCCTGAACGAAGCCTCCGAGCTCGGCGCCCATGTACAAATTTGGGACCGCGAGTTCATGCAGTACAACTACGCAGGACCGATCAAGGCCATGACCGGCACCTTCATGGAAGAGGACGGAAAAGGTTTTGACGTGACCAGCGATGCGGCCAAACGCTGGCTGACCTATCTGCAGGAGATGCACGAAGAGGGCGTGGCGGCCTTCACCACTACCGACGACCAAGGCTATCAGAAGTGGAAGACCAACGCCACCGGTTCCTTTTACGCCGCCCAGGGCCACATCATGGAACTGGTCAGCGTAACCGAAGACGAATCCGACATCGCCTACCTTGGCTGGCCGGATGCCGACAAGAACGGCAGCATCATCTGGACCCACTCGGTCTGGATCCCGAAGGTCGCTAAAAACAAAGACCTGGCCAAGGCCTTTATCCGCGAGGTGGTCTTTAGCAAAGAGCTGCAGCAGTGGAGCTTCAACAACTACGGCAAACTGCCGGTGATGAAGGACTACTACGGCGACGGCATTACCTGGTTCCAGGACCAGATGCCCACCATTCTGTCGGTGGCCGATGCCTCCAGCCCGATTCCGCTGTTTGCCGACCTGCAGGAATACCTCGACATCCTGTACAAATATCTGCCCGAAGCGGCCT
This sequence comes from uncultured Sediminispirochaeta sp., assembly GCA_964632675.1. Classification (GTDB taxonomy): domain Bacteria; phylum Spirochaetota; class Spirochaetia; order DSM-16054; family Sediminispirochaetaceae; genus DSBN01. The sequence goes on along the minus strand of CAZWDV010000059.1, from coordinate 3,204 downwards.
TTGGACGGATGAGTGTGGATAAAGCCCTGCAGAACATTCAAGACGAATCTGCGAACCTCGATTTTTCCGATCTGCGCGCCCAGTAAGCGCCGCAGCTGTATACCGGCCGTGCGGCTACGGGTCTTCGGCGTCGTGCAATGTCGCCGCAAAACCCCGGCCGGGCGGCCCGCTTTAGTACTTCTACACATAGGTGGCTTCCATGAAACAACAAATGAAAAACAGCCTGCGGGACCGCATCAATCTGTTCATTTTTCTCCTGCCGACCATGCTGTTCGTAATTATCTTTATTGCCTTTCCGGTGCTTTTCTCCGGCTATCTCAGTTTTACCGAGTTCAACTACGCCTCGGATTCCGCACCCACCTTTGTCGGGCTGCAGGGCTATAAAGATATGGTAATGAACGACGGCTTCTTTCACACCGCCCTGTTCAACCAGATAAGATTTGCTGTAGTGTACTTTTTAATCGCCTTCCTGGTCTCGCTTATCCTGGCAATCTTTGTGAACGAACTGGAGCGGGGCGTGCAGGTGTTTCAAGTGATTTTCTACATGCCGATGATCGTGCCGATGTCTCTGGTGGGCATCACCTTTGCCTGGATCCTCTCCCCGGACCTGGGCATCTTCAACCACATTCTCCGTACCCTCGGCTTGGGCCACATTACCCACGACTGGTACGGCGAGCCCTCGACGGCCCTCAACAGCCTGGTGCTGGCCCGCACCTGGAAGATGATCGGCTTTACCCTGATAATCTTCCTGGCCGGCCTGCAGGGCATCTCCAAATCTCTGAAAGAGTCCGCCCGGGTGGACGGGGCCAACTTCTTTCAGGAGATCGTCTTTATTGTGCTGCCGAACCTCAAACCCTACATGCTGATCGGCGGCATCTGGATCCTGATCAACTCCCTGAAGGTATTCGTCCTGCCGCAGGTAATTACCGGCGGGGGACCCGGTTCGGCTACCATGACCCTGTATCTGTACTCGTGGAAACTGGCCTTCGAACGGCTGGAGATGGGAGAGGCCTCGCAGGTGGCCTACCTGACCGCCATCATTATCCTGGTTATGACCTGGGTTTTGAACCGCATCTTCAAGCCCGAAACCGCCCAGAAGGGATAGGAGGAGCACATGAAATTAACCCGCCGACGGGAGACTGTCCTGTTTATTATAATTGTCATTTTTGCAGCCCTGTTTCTGTTTCCTATTATTTGGATGTTTGTCACATCTATACGTACTACCCAGGATTTATATAAATATCCGCCTACCTTGATTCCCCACGCCCTTACCCTGGAAAACTTCATTTACATTTTTACGGAGATGGCCGGTTTTATACGCTATGTGGTCAACAGCCTGGTGGTCACCATCTCCACCGTGCTGATCGTACTGGTTTCCAGCGCCATGGGGGGCTACGCCTTCGGTATGCGCAAGTTCAGAGGCCAGAATGTGCTGTTTATGATGATTATCGGGGTACTTACCATCCCCTACATCATGTACCTCATCCCGATCTACCTGATGGAGTACGAGCTCGGCCTGCAGAACACCTGGCTCGGCCTGATTTTTCCCTACGTGGCGCTGAATCTGCCCTGGGGGCTACTGATCATGCGGGGGGCCTTTTCCACCGTTCCGCTGGATATCCGCGACGCGGCCATTATCGACGGCTGCACCGAGTTTCAGATGTGGCGTAAGATTTTGGTACCGATCAACCGCCCGGCCCTGGCGGCCACCACCATCATCACCTTTGTGTTCGCCTGGCAGGAGTATATGTTCGCCAGCACCCTGATGACCAATAACACTTGGCAGACCCTGCCGGTGGGAATTGTATGGATGCGGGACGAGCTGCAGACCCTGGTAATGGGCCGGATCGGCGCGATGGTTATCGTCACCATCCTCCCGGTACTGGTCCTGTTTTTTATCTTCCGGAACTTTTTCATCGAAGGCTTGAGCGAAGGTATGTTGAAAGGGTAAACTTGAATTCCTATGAACCGAAAAACGTTGGTACTGCTGCTGCCGATTATCGTGGTTTTGGCAGCGGCGGTTCTCTGGCTTACAATTTTCTCTCCGACCCGATCTTCCGGCGAGAACATCGTCCTGAAGGCGGCCGACGACCATGAGCTGACCTATCCGACCACCCAGGGGCTGATTAGGATAGGCGACCTGCTGAAGGAGTGGACCCGCGGGCGGATTACCGTGCAGGTTTACCCCTCCGCCCAGCTCGGTTCGGAAAAGGAGACCATCGAGCAGACCCAGTTAGGGGCTATCGACATCAACCGGGTCAACATCAATCCCCTCACCCAGATAGAACCGAGCCTAAAGGTATTCTCCCTGCCCTATCTGTTCCGCGACGCAGAGCATATGCACAAGGTAGTGGACGGACCGGTGGGCCGAGAGATGCTGGAGAAACTCGAATCCAGCGGATTAGTCGGGCTGGGCTACTACGACTCGGGGCAGCGCAGCTTCTACAATTCGGTCAGGCCGATCCGCTCGATCGAGGATCTGCAGGGGTTGAAAATCCGCGTTCAGAAGGCCGAGATCATGCACGACCTGGTGCGGGCGGTCGGCGCCGAACCGATCCGCCTGGCTTTTGAAGAGGTCTACACCGGCCTGCAGACCGGAGTGATCCACGGGGCGGAGAACAACTACCCCTCCTGGATTACCAAGGGGCACTACGAGGTGGCCAAGTACTACAGCATGGATGCCCACGTGCGCACCCCCGAGATTATCCTGTTCAGCAAGAAAACCTGGGACCGCCTCTCGGAGAAGGACCAGGCGCTGATCCGCCGGGCCGTCCAGGAATCCATCCCCTACCAGCGCCGTCTGTGGCGTGAAAAAGTTGCCGATTCCATTGAGAAAGCCCGCGAGGCCGGCTGTGAAATAATCACCGATATTGATATATCACCCTTTCGCGATGCTATGGAACCGGTGTATACTAGCCATGGAAAGAACCTGTCCGAATACATCGAGCGTATTCGGGCGGTGGAATAAAGCCCGGGAGAGTGATTTATGATTATTTCCGCAACCTTTACACCGAAACCCTCACTGTTCGGTCCGATTCTGTTTACCGGCGACATCGCCGAAAGCCTCAAGCAGATTGCCCACATCGGCTACTCGGGGGCCGAGCTGCATATCTCCGATCCCCGGCAGGTCGACACCGAGCAGTTGGCCTTGGAGGCCATCAACCGCTACGAACAAGACTACTTGAACAATCTGCAGGATACGAC
>CAZWDV010000058.1:0-19507 GCA_964632675.1 uncultured Sediminispirochaeta sp. | reverse complement strand
CCTACGAAGGCCCCAGCCGGGTTTACAGCCGCAGCTGGGACACCCGCATACCGCGCAGTTTAGTGTAAAGCTTCAGTTATATCCGCTGCGGTTGCCAGTTCGGCGCCTATCTTTCGCTCTGGAACCGCACGATCATGTAAATTTCGGTTTCCCCGGCGTGGATGTTTTCGATGGTATGCTCGACATCGGCGTGGTACTGAATAAAATCGCCTTCGTACAGCTGCGCCTCGTTCTCCACGGTTTTTACGCGGACTGCACCCTTCAGGACCGTCAGAAACTCCTTCGTGCGGGCGGCGTGGGGGCTGGAGGGCAGGGACTGGCCCGGCTTGAAGGTGAGAATATACATCTCCAGGTCTTCGGCCATCGAGAGCGGACTCAGCACTTTTATATGAACCCCCTCCTCTTCGGTTTCGAGGCGAGTGATGTACTCTTTCCGGCTTACTGAAAAGGTCCGCTGCAGGTGTTCCTGTCCGGTGAGCAGCGAATCTACATCTACATCCAGTCCCCTGGCAATTTTCCACACGGTGGCGATGGTGGGGTTCACTTTTTCCGACTCAATCTGTTTGAGCATACTTTGACTTACGCCGCAGCGCTCTGCCAGAATACTCTGGGTAATATCGTGTTTCTCTCGAATAGTTTTTATGTTCTTGCCGATATGCAGCGGAGATTTGGATTCCATGCGCACTCCTTTCAATAGATAGTAGTACCGCCTTTTACAAGTTGTCAAGCGAATCGAAGCGCAGCCAAGCAGGCTGCGCCAGGCAGGTTGGCAATGAACCGGCATCGCGGTCGTACTTGTGGGGTACAGCAATTCTAAATTTGAAAATTTTATTAAAATTTTCAAATTTAGAATGCTCACATTTTGTTTAAGATCAGCAACTTAGCTTAAAGATTTTGATGTAATTCTAATTTTGGAAGGTATAGAGCTTCCAAAATTAGAATTACTGTGTGGGGTACATTTTGCTTGACATATATGGAATGCAATAATAAAATTCAGTTTATTTAAATCATTATCGTTTTACTAAAAAAGGCGGGAGAATGCAGGAAACTACACACCCCAGTATCGGCAGCAGCATCCAGAAAATGCGCAAAAGCCACAAGTTTACCCTCAGTGTCCTTTCCCAGAAGAGCGGAGTATCGGTGGCTACGCTGTCGCAAATCGAAGCGGATAAGGTAAATCCTACCATTGCAACGCTGTGGAAGATAGCCGAAGGACTCGAAATAGATATCCATTCGCTGCTCTCCGGTTTAGAGCGGCAGCGCCGGATGTTCGACGTGAGCCGTAAGGATGATATTGCCCGGCTCGACACGGAAGAGGAAGGGGTGCGTATTCGGGTGTACAGCCCTCTCAGTATGGCCGAAGACCTGGAGATGTACTCGCTCACCTTTCTGCCGGGGCAAAAGCTGCTTTCAGACCCGCATCCCGATAAAACCGAAGAGTACCTTACTGTGGTAGACGGCCGTATTAAAGTTGAAGTCGGCGAGAACACGGCCGAACTCGGTGTGGATGATTTTATCCGCTACCATGCGGATGTTCAGCACAATATCGAGAACATCGGCAGTCAAAATGCCCGCATCAACATGGTAGTTAGATTCAAAAAGGGAGTTCAGTGATGAAGAAGATTTTACTTACCGGTGCGTTAGGCCAAATCGGTTCCGAGCTCACTATGGAGCTGCGCGGGCGGTACGGCCGCGACAACGTAATTGCCACCGATATTCGAGATGATGTTAACCGTGGGGTAATCGAAAGCGGACCCTTTGCCCTGCTCGATTGCCGCGACGGCAATGCCCTGAACGAACTGGTTGCACAACACAAGATCGATACTATTTTTCATTTGGCCGCCCTGCTCTCGGCTACCGCGGAGCTGAAGCCGCAGATGGGCTGGGACATCAATATCAACGGTTTGTATGCGGTGCTCGAAACGGCCCGTCAAAATGCCTGTTCAGTGTTTACTCCCAGTTCTATCGGCTCCTTCGGGCCGACCACCATCAAAAGTTTTACTCCCCAGGATTCGCCCCAGCGCCCCAGCTCTATGTACGGGGTAACCAAAGTGGCCGGAGAGCTTTTATGTGACTACTATCACCATAAGTTCGGAGTGGACACCCGCGGGGTACGGTATCCGGGGCTTATTTCCAACAAGACTCCCCCCGGCGGTGGTACTACCGACTATGCGGTGGACATTTATTACGCTGCGGTGGAGAAGGGGCATTATACCTGCTTTCTCAAGGGTGACACCTATCTCGATATGATGTACATGCCCGACGCGTTGAAGGCGGCGATTGATATCATGGAGGCCGATCCGGAGAAACTGCGCCACCGCAATGCATTCAACGTATCGGCAATGAGTTTCTGTCCGGAGGATCAGGCGGCCTACATCCGCAAGTATGTTCCTACATTTGAAATTACCTACGATATCGATCCGGTGCGGCAGGCTATTGCCAACTCCTGGCCCGACAGCATGGAGGACTATGCGGCCCGGGTAGAGTGGGGCTGGGACCCGCAGTACGATTTGGACATGATGACCCGGGACATGCTGGAGACACTACAACAGAAACAGGAAAAAGGAGAGTAGAAATGTACGGACAAGTAAAACAGGAGCTGCAGCAGACCCTTGCAGAGCTGAAAGAAGAGGGATTGTATAAGAGCGAGCGGGTGCTCGCCTCACCGCAAAGCGGCACCATTGAGGTGGGCCAAGGCCGCCGGGTTATTAATTTCTGCGCTAACAACTACCTGGGGCTGGCCGATAATCCGGACATCGTCAAAGCCGCCCAGCAGACCATGCAGGAGTGGGGCTACGGGCTCTCCTCGGTACGCTTTATTTGCGGAACCCAGCAAATCCACAAAGACCTTGAAAAGAAGGTCTCACAGTTTCTGGGCACTGAGGATACCCTTCTGTACGCCGCCTGTTTTGATGCCAACGGCGGGGTGTTCGAGCCGCTCATTGGCCCTGAAGATGCCATTATCTCAGACGCGTTGAACCACGCCTCTATTATCGACGGGGTGCGGCTGACCAAGTCGCAGCGCTATAGATATGCCCATTCGGATATGGACGATCTGGAGCGTGTACTGCAGGAGGCCGAGGCTGCTCCGCGAAGAATCATTTGTACCGACGGGGTCTTTTCTATGGACGGTGATATTGCCAGGTTGAATAAAATCTGCGACCTGGCCGACCGTTATGCGGCGCTGGTGCTGGTAGACGATTCCCATGCCACCGGCTACATCGGCCCGGGGGGCAAAGGAACCCCGGCCTACTACGGTGTGCAGGAACGAGTCGACATTATTACCACCACCTTCGGCAAAGCCCTCGGAGGGGCTTCCGGCGGCTGTACCTCGGGGCGTAAAGAGATTATCGAAATGCTGCGCCAGCGCTCCCGGCCATACCTCTTTTCCAATACACTAGCCCCGGCGGTAGTCGGCGGAACCCTGAAAGCCCTCGAACTGGTGGAACAGAACCCCGATTTACCCGGGCGCACCCTTGAAAATGCCGAATACTTCAAAGAGCACATGCGCTCGGCCGGCTTCGACCTAGTACCGGGAGAAACGGCCATTGTGCCGGTCATGCTCTACGATGCTCCCAAGGCCATCGAGATGGCCGACAAACTGCTGCAAGAGGGCATCTACGTGATCGGATTCGTGTATCCGGTGGTGCCCAAGGGCCAGGCGCGTATTCGTGTGCAGCTCTCCGCCGCCCACAGCCGCACAGAAATTGATAAAGCGGTGGCCGCCTTTACCAAAGTCGGCCGGGAGATGGGGATTATCTAAGCCGAAATATGTATAATCACTACACTAATCGGTACAGAAGGAGCTGAAGTATGAACACAAGCAGAGTTGCGGTTACTGGGATTGGGGTGTATTCGTCTATCGGTAACAATCGCAAAGACTTTTGGGATGCACTGGTAAACGGGACTCCCGGTGGCGGGCATATTCGCAGTTTTGATGCGAGCGGGTATAAAAGCCAGGTGGCCGCCGCGATCAAAGAGTTTAAACCCGAGGAGTTTCTTTCAAAAAAGAGAATCAGGCGTATGTCCCGCTTCTCGCAGATTTCGACCTGCGCCGCACTGCAGGCGGTACAGGACTCTGGACTGGAGATTGAATCGATGGACCCGCTGCAAATCGGCACGATTGTTGGAACGGCGGCCGGCGATTATACAAACCTGGAGGCGCAGCATAAGACCCTTTTGGAAAAGGGCCCCGGATTCGGTCATCCTCTGGCGGTTCCAATGATCATTCCGAACATGTCTTCGGCAAATATTGGAATAGACTTGCACATATCGGGCCCGAACCTGGGGGTCGCCTCCGCCTGTGCATCCGGCGCGCACGCCCTGGCGATGGCGGCACTGGTGCTGCGTAGCGGCGGGGCCGATGTAATGCTGGCCGGCGGAGCAGAGGCGGCCATCTCCCCGTTAACAGTTAATGCCTATGGCTGTATGGGAGTTCTCACCGGACGGAACGATGATCCGCAGGCTGCATCCAGACCCTTTGATGCCGACCGGGACGGCTTTCTGATCGGTGAGGGATCGGCGGTGCTCGTGCTGGAAAGGGAAGAACACGCCCGGTCGCGGGGCGCTGAAATATTCGCCTATCTGGACGGGGCCGGTATGACCGCGGATGCCTACAGCGTCGCAATACCGGAACCGGAAGGAAAATGGGCCGCCGAAGCGGTGAAAATTGCCATGAACGAGGCGGGTCTGCGGACAGAGGACCTCGGTTATATCAATGCCCACGGCACCTCGACAGCTGCCAATGACCGGATTGAGACGATAGCAATGAAAAAAGCCTTCGGCGAGGCGGCGTACGGCATACCCATTAGTTCCAATAAATCGATGATCGGGCATACACTGGGAGCCGCCGGAGCGGTTGAGGCCGCCGCTTCAGTGCTTACCCTGAAGGAAGGCGTGTTGCCCCCGACTATCAATTATACAACTAAAGATCCGGACTGCGACCTCGACTATGTTCCCAACACCGCACGTCCCAAAAAGATAAAGGCGGCCCTCTCCAATTCATTCGGATTCGGCGGACAGAACTGTGTACTCGCATTTACTGCCGCATCGTTTAAGAGATAAACCGGAAAAATCTAACCTTTTTTTGAAAACTATTGTATTCAAGATGGATAAAAAGGTTTACTATACCCGTGTGTCGGCCCGTGGCCGACAAATCGGGTGTGGGCACCGTTTTCTAACGGAAAAACGTACCGGTGTTCACCAACACAGGAGTAACAAATGACCGAATTTAGCTATGAGTATTTCTTATCACTCATAAAATCAATAAAAATAAAATTGCCGAAACTCGAAATGCCGAAATTGAGAATCCAGGACCTTACCGCCCGGCTGCCGATAGTGCAGGGCGGAATGGGAGTCGGAATATCTTTATCCGGACTGGCATCTGCAGTTGCCGAAAGCGGGGGAATCGGTGTAATTGCCGCCAACGGCATCGGGCTTACCGAACCGGACTATTTCAAGGACGGACGGGCAGCCAATATACGCGCCCTGCGCAAAGAGATACGAACTACCAGGTCTAAAACCGATGGAATCATCGGAGTGAATATAATGGTTGCACTGAATGATTTTCATGAGTTGCTCGATACCGCCATCGAAGAGAAGGTCGATCTTATACTCATTGGAGCGGGGCTGCCAATCAAGAATATTCCGGTAGATAAAATCCGGGCACACAAGGTGAAGATAGCCCCCATTGTGAGCACCGAGCGGGCTGCCGCCCTTATATTCAAGATGTGGAAGCGTATTTACAACGATGTGCCGGATGCTGTAGTAGTCGAAGGGCCGCAGGCCGGCGGGCACCTCGGGGTTCCGGAAGATGAAATTGATGCTCCCGAGTACAAAATAGAGACGGTTGTCCCGCAAGTGCGGGCGGCCCTCGAAGCATTTGAAGGGGAGTTTCACAAAGAAATTCCCGTTATTGCCGGCGGAGGGATTTTTACCGGCGATGATATCTATAAGATTATGAGCCTCGGAGCGCAGGCTGTTCAGATGGGAACCCGCTTCGTTGCCACGGAGGAGTGCGATGCCGATATAAAGTTCAAAGAAGCGTATGTGCAGGCCAGCGAAAGTGATATCGGTATTATCAAAAGTCCGGTCGGCTTGCCGGGCCGGGCAATTATCAACGACTTCCTGACAAAAGCCTCCACTGAAAAGCACGCCTTCAAATGTCCCTGGCAGTGTCTGGCCGGCTGCAAAGCCGATGATGCCAATTACTGCATTTCAATTGCCCTGAACAATGCCCGCAAAGGCCGGCTCGAACGCGGATTTGCATTTGTAGGCAGCAACGCACACCGGGTAAAAGAAATTGTACCGGTGGCCAGCCTGTTAGCTGAGCTGGAACACGGGTATGTGCAGGCTCTGTTTGCAGCTGCGAAGGAAAGCGCCGCGGATATATTCGACCACATCCGTGCACTGCGGGAAGAGTACCGCTTGGCGGAGAAGCGTTTGACGGAGATAAAAACTGAATATGAACGGACCCTCTCCGAACGACTCCGCACTGCCCGGGAAGGCAGTATCGGCACTCTTCGCCAGGAGTATAAGAGAACCGCTGCACGGCTCACCGAACTAAAACTCAAACTGACCGAGCAGGTCGTCGAATCGTATGGAGTATGCAATAATTTGATAAGTTAATTGATGAAAAACCGGTCGATAAAAATTGGTCCACTCAATGCCCATAAAAGCGATGTGAAAGCCTTTATTGAGCTTCCAAAACGTTTGTATCACGGCAGTGAGTTCTATGTACCGATGTTCGATATAGATATGCGGGGGTGTGATGCAGTAGTCGGACCGATGCTCACCGGAGGGGCAAGCGGTGCGGGGATTCTGGTAGAAGGATTCGAGCAGCAGCCCGCTATGACAATGATGCGTTATAATTACCCCTATTACCGTACCCTGCTCGAAAGCTACGGGTTTAAAAAATATGTCGATCTGCACTCCTTTTCGGTTCCACCGGAACATTTTGTATTGCCAGAGCGAATATCCCGTCTTGCCGAAGCTTTCAAAATTCATCGTCTGTATAAAATGGATCTTTAGAATCAGGTGAAGATATGTGCCATCACAGGCTCATGAGATTTCGTAGAACCGGCAGTCCGGAAGCTCATAAATGCTTCGATTCCATCAAAAATCACAGAAATTGTGATACCATAACTTCTCTAAATGCCTTAAAAGTAGAGTATGTATTATTCAGTTGTATTAAAATTTAATAAGAGATTCACATGATCGTCCTGCTTGCCGACGATTCTCCTCGTATAAGAACACAGCTAAAAGAGTTGATAGCTTTGAATAGAAAGGATCTCTTACTCTATAGTTCATCTGATGTAGAAAGTACTATTCAGAGTCTGCAGCGATATAATGTGAATGTACTTATACTCGATTTACAATTTCCGGACGGAAGTGGTTATAGTGTGCTCGAGTTTATTAAGCGCCAGGAGAAACGGCCCTTTGTAATGGTGTTGACCAATCTTACCAGTAATGGCGTGCGCTACAAGAGTTTGCAGTTAGGGGCTGATCTTTTTTTTGATAAAACCGAAGAGTATGAAAGAGTCGTAGAAGAGATTGTACGATTTCACGATAGATGATTAAAAATTATATGGAGGGAAAGAGGTGTTAAAGAATCTTAAGTTAGGAATGAAAATGGGATTGGGTTTTGGCCTGGTTATTCTGTTAGTAGTGGGTATTGGCGGATTAGCTGTGTACAACATGCTGGACATTCAGAAGCAGTCGATCTCACTGGCAACTGAGTATGTCCCCGAGGTAGATATTGCCAATAACATCGAGCGCAATTCCCTGCAGGTGATGTACAACATGCGCGGGTATAGCCTTAAGTTTGATCAGAACTTTTATGAACAGGGACAGGGCTACATGGCCGATTTGAACTCTTATCTTGACCAGGCGGAGCAGCTTTCGAATGAGCATGCGAACTTGGCTCAGTTGAGAAAAGACGTAGTAGTTGCCAAGGAGTATGTCGCGGAATACGATGAATATGCCGAGGAGACTTCCGAGGTAATCGGCGATATCGCCGCACAGAGGACTATTCTCGATGAGTCGGCAGCGCTTTACATGAAACAGGCCAACGACTTTCTCGATAGTCAGCGAAAATTCTTTCAGCAAGATTTATTAAATGATGTGAGCGATCAGGCGCTTTCAGAACGGATGGAAAAAATTTATCTCTTGAATGATGCTATTGACCATGCGAATAACGCCCGGATAATGGTTTTCAAAGCCCAAGCGGACTTTGATTACGATGTACTCGATGATGCAATTGCTGAACTTGATAAAATCTCGGCGCTGGCCGAAAGATTGAATGCGATTACCCGACAACAGGTGAATATTGAACAGCTGCAGACGATTGGCCGGACACGCGGACAATATTACAATGCGCTGCTTAAAACGAAAGAGGATTTTCAGCGCCTGGGCAAGCTGAATCAGCTGCGTGACGAGGCGGCGGACAATGTGTTGAAAGCGGCCCAGAGCACTGCAATGGCTGGTATCGAGAATACTAAAAGCATCGCGAATGGAGCCGTAGATACTGTCTCTGCATCGGTACTGGTAATCGGAGTTGGACTACTGGTGGCGGTACTTCTGGCTGCCATTATTGCGGTGTTCCTCACTTTATCCATTGTTAGAGCGCTGAAGAAGGGTGTTGATTTCGCCCAAGATATATCCCTCGGAGACCTGCATGCCAAGTTGGATGTGTACCAGAAGGATGAGGCCGGCATACTGGCGGATGCCTTGCGGGAGATGCAGAAATCTCTCCAATACAAGGCGGAGAAGGTTGAGCAGATAGCCCACAAGGATCTGTCTGTCGACATTCAGAAAGCTTCTGAAAAGGATGGACTCGGCGATTCGCTTATTCTCATGAAAGACTCGCTCAACGAGTTGCTCGGGCAGGTAAATAGTGCAGTAGCTCAAGTGAATAGCGGGGCCGATCAGGTTTCTCAGGCCAGTCAGAATCTCAGCCAGGGGGCGACCGAGCAGGCCAGCAGCCTTGAAGAGATCACCAGTTCTACCAACGAGATAAATAGCCAGTCCAAACAGAATGCAGAGAACGCCTCCGAAGCTCATGCGATAGCAAAACAAGCAACCCAGGATGCCGAGAGCGGCAATCAGCAGATGAACCAGTTGTCTCAGATAATGGAGCGAATCAATGCCTCCTCCGATGAAATCAATAAAGTGGTAAAGGTTATTGATGACATCGCTTTCCAGATCAATCTGCTGGCACTCAATGCGAATGTAGAGGCGGCCCGGGCTGGTAAGTATGGGAAAGGCTTTGCAGTAGTTGCCGATGAAGTACGGAATTTGGCAGTAAAAAGTGCAGACTCTGTAAAGGAGACTACGCAGATGGTCGAAGATACGGTTACCAACATCAAACAGGGAACTGATGCCGCCGAAGCCACTGCGAAACAACTTTCATCCATAGTTGACGGCTCAGGGAAAGTTGCCAACTTCCTGGAAGAAATTGCACAGGCCAGTCGTGAACAGGCCCAGGCCATAGAACAGATTACCGAAGGGCTTGATCAGATAGATCAAGCAACTCAATCCAGTACTGCCAGTGCTGAAGAGAGCGCCTCCGCCTCTGAAGAACTGGCCGGACAGGCGCAGCAGCTGCGCAGTATGGTGGCGCAGTTTACATTGGATAGCCGCTACTCCGGGGAACAGCGATTTCTTACCCAAGGCAGCCATCTTAATAATTTGAGTCGGAGTAAGTCATTGTCCAAAAATACCTCTGATACTTCTCACGCAGAAAAAGAGACTGGTATTAAACCTGTGAACCCGGCAGACCAGATCTCACTGGAAGATGAAGATTTTGATAGATTCTAAGTAGTATCATGCAAGGAGGTAGATATGAGTGATAACATGATAGAAGAAGCCGATGACGAGGTGTTAGAAAACAAATATTTGATGTGCAAGCTCGGCAATGAAGTATATGGAATAGACATCAAGCATGTGACCGATATTATCGAGTTGCAGAAGATTACGGAAGTGCCGGATATGCCGGATTATGTGAAGGGAGTGATAAATCTGCGCGGCCAGGTGATCCCGGTAATCGATATGCGGCTTCGTTTTAAGATGCAGGAGCGGGAGTACGATGACCGGACAGTAATCACCGTGGTACAAATACAGGACAATTCTATAGGTTTCATAATTGATACTGCAACCGAAGTGCAGGATATTCCTGAGAAAGATATTGATCCTCCGCCGAAGTTTCAGGGAGATGAATCTAAGCAGAAGTACATATTCGGTTTGGGTAAGGTCGAATCAGATGTGATTATTTTATTGGATATTGAGAAACTGGTAGGTGAGGCCGACCTTGAAGCGATAAGCGCTGAGGTAAAAAATAAAAAGGCATAGGATGATATGTCAGTATTTATAGTACTTAGCTTCATTGGAGTACTTGTTTCATTATCTGCAAGTTTTGAATTTACGCTAAACGAACTAGCGAGTGGCAGCCTAGCGGTAGCTGGGCTGCTGCTGTATGGTGCAGAGCTTTTGAAGAACCGGAAAAAACAGAAAGACTCTGCACAACTGTATACTATTCAGTCTGCCGAAGAATCCCAAAACAGCAAAAGACTGTATGAGGAAAAGATACAACTCTCTGACAGTCTTGCGAAGAGTAAGCACCATGCAGACACGCAGGAAAATATCATCAATGAACTAAGTGAAAAATGTATCTGCATTACCAAGGGGAGCGACATTACTCAGAAGCTCACCCAAATTGTACAGGAGAAAACAGAGGAGTCTACTCTCGAGTTTACTCACCGGGTTTACCAAGTGCTGGAAATAAGTGAACAGCTAAACCGGACAATCCAGCAGGTTCTGGGTGCACTATCGTCTGAGCATGAAGACAGCCTCACGCAGGATGTACTTTTACTGGAAAATGAACAACACAAAATAGAAACCTTAATAGATGACTTTGTGGAAATACGCAGCGGTTACACGGTTGAGGTTGAAAAAATAAAGGACGATTTGGGTTCAATTGGTGAATTTGTAGGGGTCATTAGCGAATTGGCCGACAAAACCAACATATTAGCAATAAACGCATCAATCGAGGCGGCCCGGGCTGGCCAGGCTGGAGATGGATTTGCGGTAATTGGATCTGAAATACAGAAGCTTTCGCATAGCTCGAAGGAAATTGCCGAACAGATAAATGCAACCATACAAAGCTCGGTTCAATCGGTGAGCGCCTCGGTTGAGCAATATAGTGCGAGGATAAGTACGGCGGTGAATAGACTCGAGCAGAGTGGTGCGGCGTATGCTGCCCTCATAAAGAAGTTGAATCCGCAGATCGCAGAGTTGAGCAATATAGTAGAAACCTCTAATGAGCTTTCATCGCGGGTTCACGATAATGTCGATGAAATAACCGTGCATCTGCAGTATCAGGACCGAATCAAGCAGATTTTAGGGCATCTGCTCCAAATTCTTCAGGATATCGGTGTAGATGCGGCGATGGCAGTGAAAACACATGGTGAAAGGCTCAGTAAAGATGAACATGAGCTCTATACTGAGATGGTGGAAAAGGCCTCCCGCCATTTTACCTGTGATGAAGAGTATGCTGCCTTCGGGTTGGGAGGTACTATTAATCAGAACGATGAAAACGGGAGCGAGGCAGCGCCGGACAAAGAACCGGAGTTTGCCGGTAATGTTGAGCTTTTTTGAGTTGAGGAAGGGTTCTATAGAATTGGGGTAAAATATCACAATAACTGTGAGGTACAACTACAACTTGGGGTCGTATCATATTATTGCATAAGGAGAAAGCGATGAAGAATGGAAGAATTTCTTTTCTAAAAAGTATTGGAGGTAAAATCACTGTAATGTTTGTGGTGGTGGTACTTTTGTCGATCGGCGCAGTGACATTTCTTGCCATTCAGCAGTCAACTGAATCCCTCATGACGGCCCAGTATGCCCAACTAAGCGCAATAAGAGAGATTAAAAAGGGACAAATCGAAAACTATTTTGAAGAGCGAGAAGGAGACCTTACTGTATTGACAGAGACAGTCATGTCTCTACAGCAGAGCGCATTCAAAGAACTTCGTGCCGTGCATTCAAATAAGCAGGATGCAGTAGAGACATATTTTCGTACCAATTCAGTAAACAGAGCTGATATTACTTCCGGAAGCACCTTTGCCGAAGAGATGAATCGCATCTTTGACAATCGTGAGGGTCTTGGTAAAACCGGTGAAAGCTATCTCGCAGAGGAAGTAAAGGGCAGGTATTATTTTCGCAGTGATATGGAGACTATGGGTGCTGGCAATTATGTTTTCGGGTACGATTTAACAGATATTGCCCCAGCCTATTTGCAAGCTGCGGTTGTCGGAGAAGAAGGAGACGGGGTCTTTACCGACAGTGCCGGTGATCTGGTGATGGTAGTATATTCTCCGGTCGAGGTGAACGGTTTCAATTTTATAATGGTTAGCAAAATGCTGTTGGAAGAGGCAATCGTTCCGAATCTCGAAGGTCGGTCAGATGATTTCTTTACTCATTACATAGAGCAATACGGATATTACGATCTGTTTCTTATACACCCGCAAGGGAAGATATTCTATTCGGTTGCTAAGGAGAAGGACTACGGCACTAATATCCTCAGCGGCCGGTATGCCGATTCCAGTTTAGGAGAAGCGGTACAAAAGGCCATTGATTCGGAATCACTTGGGTTCGGCGACTTTAAACCGTATGCCCCTTCAAATGGTGCTCCGGCTGCATTTATTGCTCAGCCGATTCATCATAAAGGCAAGCTCGAGCTGGTTGTTGCCCTGCAGATGCCCTTAGATCGCATGAACAGTATTATGCAGGAACGTACCGGTATGGGTGAAACCGGAGAAAGTTATTTGGTGGGTCCCGAGAAGCTGATGCGCTCGGATTCATATCTTGATCCGCAGAATCACAGCGTAGAAGCATCGTTTGCACGTCCTGCAACAGGTCGAGTGGATACAGAGGCGACCCGAAAGGCTTTGACCGGAACCAGTGGTGCGCAGATTATCATAGATTATAATGGGAACCCGGTTCTCTCGGCATTTGCACCTGTTCAGGTATATGATACCCAATGGGCTCTTATGTCGGAAATAGATGAGGCTGAAGTGCGAGCTCCGATAAATGTTTTGACAGTATTTATACTCATCAGTGCATTGATAATGATACTCATTTCCGTTATTTTGGCGGTGCTTTTTTCAAAAACTATATCTAAACCGATACTCTTGCTCGTCTCCGGTGCTCAAAACCTGGCAATAGGAGATATTGACCTGTCGGATGTGAACCAGGACGCATTTGAGAAAATAAACCGGCGGCAGGATGAGCTGGGAGTAATCGGGGCCTCTTTTTCGAATTTGATAGAATATCAGCGCGAAAAGGTAAACCTGGCACAAGAGATTGCCGGTAAAAACTTGCAGGTTGAGGCCTCCGTCTCTTCCGAGAAAGACACGTTGGGAAAATCCTTTCAGGAAATGGTGAATGCGTTGAATGAATTATTGAGCCAGGTAAATAATGCAGTCGAGCAGGTGAATAGCGGAGCCGACCAAGTGTCCCAGGCCAGTCAGAACCTGAGCCAAGGGGCCACCGAGCAGGCCAGCAGTCTGGAAGAGATTACCAGCAGTACGAATGAAATTAACAGCCAATCCAAGCAAAATGCGGAGAACGCAACCGAAGCGCATTCAATCGCCAAGCAGGCTACCCAAGATGCCGAAAGCGGAAATCACCAAATGAAGCAGATGGCTGAAATCATGGAGAGAATCAATGCTTCTTCAGATGAGATCAACAAGGTGGTAAGAGTAATTGATGATATCGCATTTCAAATTAATCTCCTAGCGCTGAATGCGAATGTCGAGGCTGCGCGGGCTGGAAAGTACGGAAAGGGCTTTGCTGTTGTGGCGGACGAAGTACGGAATCTGGCTGTGAAAAGCGCCGATTCGGTAAAAGAAACTACTCAGATGGTTGATGATACGGTTACCAATATTAAGAAGGGGACAGAAGCTGCTGATGCAACCGCACGACAGCTGGAGTCCATTGTTGAGGGATCGGGAAAAGTTGCCGATTTTCTGGAGGAAATTGCACAATCGAGTCGTGAACAGGCCCAGGCAATAGAACAGATTACCGATGGGCTCGATCAGATTGATGAAGCAACTCAGTCGAGCACCGCGAGTGCGGAGGAAAGTGCTTCGGCATCAGAAGAGTTGGCCGGACAGGCACAGCAGCTGCGAAGTATGGTTGCCCAGTTCAAGCTTGACAGCCGCTATACCGGTGGGCAGCAATTAATTACCAAGGGAACCCATCTGAATAATTTAAGCCAGAACAGCAAGTCAGATAGCAGGGCAACGCAGCCCAAAAAACAGCAGCACCAACCCCGCAGCCCAAAATATGAGAATGCCAGCAGTTCAGATCAAACCGGCTGGACGCAGAGTGAAACCGGTATAAAGCCGGTGAAAGCCGAAGAGGTGATTAACCTGGAAGATGATGATTTTGATCGATTTTAAGTGAACCGGCCTGAGAGGTGAAGGTGAGTACCAACAGAGACAAACAGCAAAATATTATGTAGGACAGCTTTGATGCAGCGGTTCTTGAAAACAAGTTTCTAATATGCACATTCGGCAATGCAGTCAATAGCATTAATCCTCCAGCGAAGTTTAAGAGTGTTGCGGCAAAGCAGAAATACATCTTCGGCCTGGGAAAGATAGACTAAAAAGTTATCATCTTCCTAAATACAGAGAAATTAGTCGGAGGAGCCGAGCTCGAGTCCATATCTGTTTGACTGATCATTTTTTTCCATAGTATGATTGTTATGGAGATTATATGAAAAAAGAGTTACTCCATGCAATGGATTATTCCATAGCCGCATTCAATAAAGAGAAATCCCACGCAGTAACCTTACTTCACCATAATGATACCGATGGATTGAGCTCCGGCACCATCCTGCTGAATGCGTTTGAAGCGATCGGATATGCAGTTGATCGTTTTTCACTGGAAAAGCCGTATCCGCAGGTATTGGATAAGCTTTTTACTCGGAAAGAAGGAATTATTATTTTTGCCGATTTTGCCGGTAAAATAGCTCCGCTGATTTCGGAGAAAAACCGGCAGCAGAATCTTGTACTTATTATCGATCACCATCCGGCTGAGGATGTTGAAGATGAGAGAGTTCATGTTATAGATGGAGAATTATACGGATTAAAAGGCGATCGTGATATTTCCGCTTCCACAACCTGCTATCTGTGGGCGGACATGCTGTTACGCACCTTCGGCGGAACGCTTGACGCTGGTAGTACCGTTGTTGCTGGCAGAAAATTAGAAGCCGGTGCGCATCTGGCTGCCCTCGGAGCAATTGGCGACGGCTTTTTTGTGGACGGAGGTTTAGCCGGAGTAAATCGGGAAATCTTGAATACCGCAGTTGACAAGGGACTTGTAAAGGTGAATACCACCGCTGCCGGTGAGAATTACACCATAATGATAGGCTCCCACGAGTATGCCGCCGCGAAACTTTGTAATATTCTTGATACAGTCGGAGGGGTGGGCTACTACCAGGACGGGCCGAGCTTAGGCATACAGATTTGCCGCAGCGGGGTGAGTGAAGCGACTGCGCAGTATGTGGAAGAACTTAAAAGCAGGCAGGACTCTATCTTCTTAAAGGAAATTCAGAACCTAAAAGCAAATCTGCATTCCACCGATCACATCCAATGGTTTGATGTTGAAAACCGGTTTCGCCCTATGGGAGTTAAGACGATTGGTGTGTTCTGCAATCTGATCAAAGATATGGATTTTCTCGACCATACCAAATATCTGGCCGGATTTCAGAGGGTTCCGGAGGAAGTTCCCGGTTTCGGAAAGATAAATTTCAATTCAAGTAAGGTTTCTATGCGAGTATCAGCCTACCTAACTGATAGGATTCGCTCCGAGAAAAATCCCGGTTTGAATAAAATTCTTCCGGAGGCAACAGCGAGGATAGGCGGATTTTCGGATGCCTGCCACCGGCTATCGGCAGCAACTACGGTGAGAGTGGGAGAAGAAGAGATGCTTATCAATGAGATGGAAGCAGTACTAAAAGTGCAGGGAGAAGGGTAATGAGTACAGGAAAAGGGTTTGGAAAAACCATTTTGATTGGCGACCAGTTTGTATTATGGGAAATTCCGGCGATTCTGGCGGCGATTCCCTTTGAAACCGAATGTACAGTCGAGCGTCTTGACACCGGCAGCGGGTGGACCCTCGAAGATAAGCGAATCGAGGTGCCCGGCTATAAAAAGGCCAAAGAAAAAGACTGCGAAATCTCCTTAAACCGCATGGTCGAAGTGATGGGATTGGATCTGGATAAAAATCCAATCAAAATAACCGTAGGCGGAGATTTACTGGCCGGCAGCGGGGTGGGGGCCAGTGCGGCAATATGTGTGTCCTTTGCCCGGGCTTGTAATCAGGAGTTCAATTTGAACATGGATATTCTTGATATCAACCATGTTGCCTGGGAAGGGGAGTTCGGGTATCACGGCTTGCCGAGTGGGCTCGATAACACGGTTTCCACCTACGGCGGGGTAATCAAGTACCAGATCAAAGCCGGTGTAAAACAATTTGAACGAGTGAACCTGAAAAAACCAATCGAAATTGTCCTGGGCAACAGCGGCGTTACTGCCAATACCGCATCTCTCAAAGGTTTTCTGGAAGAGCAGCAGAGCGAAAACCCCGAGCTGTTCAATTCGCGCCTCATTACGATCAAGCAGCAAGTCGAGCAGTTGGGCGAGGCCCTGGCCGCTGATAAGCTGTGGGAGACCGGAAGGATAATGAATGCAAACCACAAAATACTCATCGATATGGGCCTGTCGCACGACAAGCTGATCGAACTCTGCGACCTGGCCAATTCCCTGGGAGCGTACGGAGCCAAAGTTACCGGCGGCGGCCGCGGCGGCTACATGCTCGCGCTCACACCGGGCAAAGAGCTGCAAGAGAATGTGGCCACAGCCTTCGAGGATAAAGGCATCGCCACCATCCGCGCCACCATCGGCGGCCAACCCATCGACCCAACCGCATTTCAGATTCTGAAATAGTTTTGACTCTGGCGAGGCCACTAATTTTCGGACGGACATTTTCATAGTCGTGCATATGTTGGGGTGGGAATTTAGCTGTGGTCACTATAGTACGAGAGTCATACGTCGACGAAGAAGGTTTGTCCGGTCACGTAGGCCGCCTCCTCGGATGCGACGAAGGCCGTCATTGCGGCGATTTCCTCGGCCTCTGCAGGCCTGCCCATCGGCATGTGTTTTGTCACCTCGGATCGTTTTTGCGGGTCGTCGGCCCAGTTTCTATTGATTTTAGTAATGGTTGCTCCGGGGGCGACGGCGTTGACTCGGATCTTGCGATCTGCGTACTCGAGGGCTAGGGTACGAGTCATGTTCTGCATTCCCCCTTTGCTCATCGAGTAGCCGATAAAACGGGGTTTGGGAATAAGCTGGTGGACACTCGAAATATTGATTATCACTCCCTCTTTTTCCTCCTCGAGGAAGTGGCTAATCGCTCTTCGAGCGCAGTCGAACGCGCCCTTGAGATTAACCGCAAGTACGGACTCGACGTCGTCTAAAGAGACTGTCTCGGAATCTCCCGACTTCTGTATGCCCGTATTGTTTATCAGGATGTCGAGGCCGCCGAGTTTTTCGATGGTCTCTTCGAACATCGAGGCGACCTTCTCCTCCTTCGAAACGTCACCCCGGACGAGCACGTCCCTTACTCCGTACTGTTTGACCTGTTTCCTGCACGTGTCCACTTGCTGTGAAGTTTCCGCCGCGTCTTCGGGGACGTGTACGCTAGTTGATGGCGATGTGCGCCCCCTCTTCCCGCTCCTCTTCGAAGGTACGTGCTATGCGGGTGCTGCATGCGATTACGTCGGCACTCTCTCCGAATCCGAAGAGGGTCGACGAGCCCGGGGTCCTGTAGTTTCCGATCTGCGATAATATAGCCGGCTGCCGACCAGACCTGGTTGAGTTTTGCCTCTTTTCCGACGAGGCGGCTATGGGGCCCGTCGTAGTATTCGGGCCAGGTGTCGATAGAGATCCGGGTTTCGGCGATCCGCATCGCCTCTTCGGTCAGGGCCGATGCTCCGGTTTTCGCCTCCGCCGCAGGCAAAAGCCAGAGCAGAAAGGGCCATCCACCGGCGTTCTGATAAGACCATGGGGTATTCTTCGGATCCGACCCGGTAAGGGTACTCCACCGCTCACCTTCGAGGGCTGGATAGGTAACCTTTATAGGCATATGCCCTATGAGCGCCTCCTTGTTGTGCCGGATAAGCTCGAGTATGGATTTAGCTTGGCTCTCGTCGGCAAGTGAGCTGAGTGCCGCCATGAGGTTACCTGCGGTAAAAAAACGGAAGTCCATTCGGGCGGGGCCGATATTACCGATAAAATAGCCGCCCTCGGGTGGAAACCACTCGTGCAGCCATTCGGGAATGCTGTCCGAATAGATGTTGAAGCGGTTGCTTTACCATTTTATCGAGCTGCTGTAGGTACGTCTTGCAGACCGGACAGTGATATCCTCGGTACGCAAGGAGCAGCCTGTATCGGTTCTCAGAATTTTTTGAAAGATCCCAGTTATTTCATCTACTCTCTTGAGTGAAAGAGTGGGAAAGGTACTCCTCGGTTTATACATATAAAATCTTCGTCCAACTAATATTTACTTAAATGGTAACCTTCTGGGTTGCAGTTGTCAATGTAATAGGTGATAATATAAGTAAGGTAATAAGAGAGTTCTTTATTGGAGGTACATATGAAACGAGTACAGGTACTAGGTATAGGAGCTGCATTGCTTCTATCGATAACCCTCATAGGTTGCGGGAACGAAGAATCAACGACTACTGGAGAAGCGACGGAGGATGCAGATACTGTTAGTGCCGCATCTATTGTTGATACGGCAGAAGGTTTTCTGAAAGCAGCTGGAGAGGAGGGCACATGGATAATAGCGGTGACCGAAGACATCACGTTAGATCAGGAAATCGTAGTTGAGGGACAATTCACTCGCCGGGATGAAATTTATCGGAAAATCGCGCTCTATGCGCAAGATGAGGATCGTAATGTGACCGATAGATATACACTCACGGCACCCAAACTTACGGTGCAAAGCGAAAATACCCGGATACAAGGTGGAACCTTCGTCGGAGACGTGTATGTAGAGGCCAATAAATTCCACATCTATGACGGGAAGGTAAAGGGGAATGTCTACTTTGCCACAGAGGAGTATAAATCCTCATTCAGCCTACAGGAAGGCGGCGAGGTTACAGGAGAGCTGAAGGTGCAGTAGTGATTGAGTTTCAATACTTCAAGGGATGTCTGAATTCGGCAGAGAAACTTTATTTTCAGGGTTCTCCCACAATCCTCTACAACGGTTATGATATATATATACAAAGGCTGTCCCAGATTCTTACAGTTTTAGCTTTCGAGTCTATCATATTGAAGGAAAGCAGACGAGAATCCTGTCTAAAGACTTCATTAAAACTAAACGGGAGACTACATCTTCATTTACTGCTAAAAGGAAGGAAATCGGCTTGGAACTTCTCTAC
>CAZWDV010000057.1:2276-19638 GCA_964632675.1 uncultured Sediminispirochaeta sp. | reverse complement strand
GAAGGGCGAAGGCCAGGGCGCAGGCATCGTCGGGGTTGAGAACCATCCGGATGTGTTCGCGGATGAGGGTGTTGTGTTCGTAGTCATAGGCAAAGCTGTCCACATCGGGAACAATCTTCACCACACAGATTATCTTCAAGTCAGGTACTTCCTGCCTTCCTCTTGGGGAAAAATGGTGCCGAAGTTCATTATACCATTAGGATCGAAGGCCGTTTTCAGTTTCTCGAGCATGTAGTAGGCCGAGCCGTGCTCATCCTTGGTCCATTCGCTGCGGAACTTGCCTATGCCGTGGTGATGGCACATCGAGCCGCCGAATTTGAGGGTCTCCTCCACGATCAGTTTCTGCAGGGGATGGTGGTAAACCCGCATCTCGTCCTCCGGGGCGCAGTGGATATCGTAGTTGTACACAAAGTACATGTTCGTACCGTTTATATAGCTGTGTGAGGAGTGGCCGCCGAGCATGGTCAGCTCGTGGGCCCGGGGGTACTCTTCCCGCACGCGCTTGATTACGCTGTTGTAGATTTTGGGAATGGTCTCCCAGTCGGCGGATATCTCTGTGGTAAAACCGGCGTGGGAATCATGCTCCTTCATCCCTTCATATTCATCATCGATATCCTGCTGCGACCAGTTCAGGTTATTGAACCAATCCTCGATATACTTACTGTCGACCTGCTCGATAATTCCGTCTTTAAACTTTTCCGCCGCAGCTTCGATACCCCGGCAGGTGGCTTCGACAATCCCCAGCGGGCCTTCGGCCATAAACAGCAACACGCACTTGTTTTTATGGAAATGGTAAAAGTGCTGGGCCGCGTCCTCTTCCGAGTAGGTGCGCGCCACGGAGGGGCGGAAGCCGTTTACCATCACCTCGCGCAGAACCTTTATCCCGGCCTCAACATCTTTGACAAGGTAGCCGTAGAAGCGGTTGTTGTCGGGGTAGAACTTGAAGCATTTTACCGTAACCTCGGTAATGTAGCAGAGGGTTCCCTCGTTGCCAATGGCGATGTGCCGGATGTCCGGCCCGCCGGAGCGTCTGGAGACATTCTTGATCCGCGATATATGGCCGTCGGGGAAGACACACTCCAGCCCCACCACCATGTCCTCGATGCCTCCATACAGGGTGGAGAGTTGTCCGATGCTTCTGGTGGCCACCAGGCCGCCCAGTTTAGCTACCGGCTTTGACTGAGGAGAGTGGCCGGTGGTGCAGCCCGCTTTGCGCAGCTCCTCTTCCAGATCCTGCAGGGCAACTCCAGCCTGTACGGTGGCCTGCATATTGTAAGTATCTACCTTAATAATCTTATCCAAGTTGAGCGCGTCGAGCACCAGGGTCTGTTCTTTCCAGTTTTCCAAACCGCCCTCGGTGGCCGTTTTGCCCGCCCGGGGAATCACGTTTATTCGGTGTTCGTTACAGAACTTCAAGAGCTTGCTTACCTCTTCGGTGGAGTTTGGATACACGATAGCCAGGGGCATCGGTACATCCAGCACCCCGCGGGCCTTGGCATATTTCTTGTACCGGTCCGCCGATGCGTCGTAGAGGGTCTCCCGGTCGGTGTTCACCTGTTCCGGGCTCAGCAGCTTCCGGACCTCTTCCAATATTGTTTCTGAGTTCATACTCGTCTCCTTCCACAGTTTGATAGCTGGAAAAAGTGTACGGGGCAAACCATGAACCGTCAACATCAAAAGAAAAGATCCGGAAGAGTTAAACTACGGAAGTTACCACAAGTTAATAAATCGAGTTGTAATATTTAGTTGTCACTATTTATAAAACCTGCCTATATAAAAATAACATGTTAATTATTTATTCATAAACAAATAAATGAATAATAAAACCACTTTCACTTATATAGTGAAATAAAAAAAACGTCTCTTTATTTAATAAAATGCTTGCACTATTTTAGTGTTGTAAATATAATAGAGGAATCAGTATTTCAAATACTACCAAAATAAGGAGAAAGCGATGAAAAGATGCATAATAGTATGCGCAGTGTTCCTGCTGGCAGCCGCAACGGTTTTTGCGGGGGGCGAACAAGAAACTGAAGAAAAAATGACAATTCGGGTAGCCGAACAGGTGCCCAACCTGATAACCCCCGGGGTATGGGATGGACAAGCATTCTCCCTGAACGGGTCTATCTATGATTATCTAATTGAAATGGACGCGAATACGGGAGAGCTGGTCCCCTCCCTGGCTACAGAATGGAGCAGCCCCGAAGGTAAGGTATGGACCTTCAAACTGAGAAAAGGTGTGAAATTCCATGATGGCAGCGATTTTACCTCCGCCGATGTAAAGTACACTCTTGAAAGGACACAGGATCCAGACATCGGTCACCTCAAGGCGCAGGACTTCGAAAACCTCGAGAAGGTTGAGACTCCGGACGATCATACGGTTGTAATAACCCTCAAAGAGGCCGCGCCTACCTTTAATTTCATTTTTACCGACTACAACATGGCGATACTTTCTTCGGACTACGATTACGCTTCGAAGGGAGAATCGGCACCTATGGGAACCGGCCCCTTCAAACTTGAAAAGCTTGTCCCGAAAGAATCCGCCCTGTTGGTGAAAAACAGCGATTACTGGGCAGAGGGATTGCCGAAGGCCGATGAGCTACGAATCTACTTTGTTCCCGATATCGATTCCAGTGTCTCTCTGCTTGAAGCGGGCGAGGTTGATATCGTACCCCAGATTTCCCCGATCATTAAAAAGCGCCTGGAAAGTATGGACGGATTCAAAGTGGTCTCTCCCTACCAGGAGTCCCGCTTTATCGCCATGGCCGACGATCGGGAACCCTTTTCCGACAACCGGGTAAGGCTGGCCTTCAAATATGCCATGGATCCGGAAATTCTGGCCAAAGCGTGTCAGGGAACTTTCGGTGAGACCATTTTCTACAACGAAACCCCCATCGTGAACGCACTTGCACAGTATAAGAAAATTCCCTTCCGCGGCCGTGATATAGACAAAGCGAAAGAACTGCTGGCGGAAGCCGGTTACCCCAACGGACTGTCGGTGGATTTTTTCTATGCCTCCGACCATCCATATGGTAGCGATATCGCACAGACTCTCAAAGAGCTGGCCGCTCCGGCGGGTATAGAACTCAACCTCAAGGGTTTTCCGCGAGACATCTACCTTTCCCAGCACTGGATGAACGGCCCGATGCTGCTGACCGGCTGGGGTGTGCGGGTAGACCCCTCCATGCTGCTGATGCTCGCATATCATTCGGAAGGCCCCTGGAACGAATCGCATATAGACAACCCACGGATCGATGAGCTCATAGAGAAAATCCGGGGCGAGGTTGATCCCGAGGTGCGCCAGACCTACTATGACGAACTGCAGCAGATTTTTCATGAAGAGGGCACAGTGATTAACCTCCAGGTTCCCTACCTGGTCGGCGTCAGCGACGCGGTTACCGATTACCGCCAGCCGCTCACTATGCTGCCCCAGCTCGAATACACCACTATCAAATAGCGAGGAGATATGAATTTTCTGAAACGTTTTGCCAAGCGGTTGGGTTTTACGCTGTTGACTATTCTGGCCATGTCTATCCTGATATTCTTCCTGGTCGAAATAATGCCGGGAGATGTGGCCCAGACCGTTCTGGGCCAGAGCGCCACCGAGGAATCGGTGGCCGCTCTGCGGGATAGGATGGGGCTTGACGACCCCTTGCACGAGAGGTATCTCCGCTGGGCCGGAGGATTTATTCGGGGCGACCTGGGTGAGTCTCTGTATATGCGCGGAGTGCAGATAAACACTATTTTCTGGAGAAAGGTCGGTCATTCGGTGGTACTGGCCTTAACCGCACTGCTGTTCTACGTTCCCCTGTCAATCCTCTTCGGGGTATTTGCGGGGGTAAAGGAGGGTAAAGCGCCGGACGCGATAATCTCCTTTGTAGGGCTGGCAACTATGGCTCTTCCGGAATTCGTTTCAGGAATAATTCTCATAACGGTGTTTGCGGTGGGCTTAGAGATTCTTCCCATCGCAAGCATTATTCCCATAGGAGAGAACCTCTGGCAGAACCTGGACATTCTGGTTCTGCCGGCCCTCTCCATTACCTTTGTAATGTTCGGATATGTTTCGCGCATGCAGCGCTCCTCCATGGTAAGCGTCATGAAAGCGGACTATATCCGGGCGGCGATTCTCAAGGGAATGCCGCGCAAGTACGTTATTTTTCGCCATGCCCTTAAAAATGCCTTGCTTCCGACCATAACTATTATCGGAATGAATATGGGCTGGCTGTTCGGAGGTCTGATTGTAGTGGAGACCCTGTTCGGTTTTCCCGGTTTGGGGTCGCTTACTATGTCGGCCATCAAAACGCGGGATATACCGCTGATTGAGGCCTGCGTACTGTTTATCACCTTTATTTTTGTTTTCTCTACATTTATAACCGACATGCTGTACGCCTTTCTCAATCCGCGTATCCGCTATAAACAGGGGGACGTATGAACACATATTTACTGCAGCTCAAGCGCAGCCCGCGGGCCATCGCCGGCATTGCGATTCTCCTGATCTGGATTATTGCCGCCCTGATCGGCCCCGCTCTACTGCCCTACAACTATACCGAGATGGATATGAATAATCAGATGGTCGGGCCTGGACAGGAGGGGCACCTTCTCGGCACAGACGCTCTGGGACGGGATGTATTCGCGAGGATTATCTACGGAAGCCGTTCCATCCTGACTATCGCCCTTTTGACCAGTTTGCTCTCCTCCATCGCCGGAATTATCATCGGCTTTACCGCCGGCTACTTCGGAGGAGTTGTCGATACCATCTTTCTCAGAATAATGGATATACTTATGGCCATTCCGCCGCTGGTACTGGCCATGGTGGTGCTCGGTATTCTCGGCAACTCGACCATTATCGGGCTTACCATTATCGTCTCGATTGCCTTTACCCCGGCCACCGCACGGGTGGCCCGCGGGGCACTGTTGACCTGCAAGAGCAGCGAATATGTCGATGCGGCCCGTATCCGGGGAGAATCGCACCTCTATATAATGTTCGTGGAGATTCTGCCCAACACCATCGGCCCGGTCATAGTTGAGATTACCGCGCGCTTTGCCTATTCCATAATGATGATAGCTTCTCTCGGTTTTCTGGGGGTCGGCCTTCAGCCGCCTACACCGGACTGGGGGATGATGGTAATCGAGAACAAATCGCTTATTCGGGCCGCCCCCTGGACGGTACTCTATCCGTCCCTGGCAATTGCCTCTTTGGTGATTGCTATTTCCCTCTTTTCGGACTTTGTCAGCAAGGTGATGATTAATGAAGACTGAACCGGTACTTGAAATAAAAGATCTCGATGTTGCCTACCACACCCTTACAGAGACGGTAGTGGCTTTGAAGGGGGTATCCCTCGGGGTAGGTAAAAATGAAGCCCTCGGCATTATCGGCGAGTCGGGCTGTGGTAAGAGCACGCTGTTTTACGCAATCATGGACTACCTGCCGCTCACCACCTCCCTTTCCGGCGAGATACTGTTCAAGGGTGAGGACCTGGTAGTAAAAACGCCAAAAGAGATGACGAAGTTCCGCGGCAGCAAAATTGCAATGGTATACCAGAACCCCTATTCAAGCCTGAATCCGTCGCTTACGATCGGTTTTCAGCTCGAAGAGGTGTCCATGTTCCATCACGGCATGAACAGAAAGGAAGCCCGCCAGGCGGCGATAGAAACATTATCGGACCTGCACCTCGGTGATGCGGCGGGTATCGTCCGCCGCTACCCCCACCAGATAAGCGGGGGCATGCAGCAGCGTATTTGCATAGCCATGGCGTTGCTCTGCAAACCCGACCTGATGATTCTCGACGAACCGACCACCGCCCTGGATGTGACCACCGAAGCGGTTATTCTGGACATAATTCAAGAGCTGAAAGACAAGTACAATATGTCCCTGATCTATATTTCCCACGACATCGGGGTTGTAAACAAGGTGTCGGACAGGGTGGCGGTTATGTACCGCGGCGAGGTGGTGGAATTCGGCAACCAGAACACCATTTATAAAAACCCGCAGCACCCCTATACCCGGGCACTGATAAACTGTATGCCCAGAGCGGGAGTTTTGAAAGAGAATACCCAGCTCAACACCATTCCAGGGTATGTGTCCCGCAGAAGCGCCGCCGAAACCGGCTGCCCCTTTGTGGCGCGCTGCGAGAAGCGCAACGCCACTTGTGAGGAAAAGTACGGTATGGTGGAGCGGCAGCCGGACCATTTCTCAGCCTGTGACCGTGCCTATGCGACCGATATTCCGGATAAGGTTCTGACAAAAGAAACCGGCTCCATTCTGGAGGGCAGCGAGCCGGAGCACAAGACCATTCTTAAAGTAGATAATCTCTATAAATATTACGGTCCCCACGGAAAAAGAATCCGGGCTCTGGACGGGGTGGATCTTACCCTCGAACGGAACAGCGTTCTGGGGGTGGTCGGTGAATCGGGCTGTGGTAAAAGCACCATGGGCCATACAGTCAGCGGCCTGATGCGGCCCACCCGCGGAAAAATTATTTTCGACGGTACCGATATTTCGGTGTCCTGGCGCAAGCGCAGCCCGGACACCCTGCGGGACATTCAGCTTATTTTCCAGAACCCCGGACGCAGCCTGAACCCGTCATTCACCATCGAGAACATTATCGGACGGCCTATGCTGAAACTGCTGGGTATAAAGTCGCGGCAGGAACGGCGCAAGCTGATCGTAGATATCCTGAAAAAGGTGGATCTCGGGGAAGAATACCTCTATCGCCGGCCCAAACAGCTGAGCGGCGGAGAGATGCAGCGGGCCGCCGTGGCCCGGGCCTTTTCCATTTCACCCAATCTGCTGGTCTGTGACGAACCGACCTCTGCCCTGGACGCATCGGTGCAGGCATCGGTCCTGAACCTGCTGGTAGACCTGCAGAAGGATTCCGGGGCCGCTTACATCTTTATTTCACACGACCTCAACGTTATCAACTACCTGAGCGACTATATAATGGTGATGTACCTGGGCCGGATCTGCGAGTACGGTGCGAAAACCGATGTGGGCGGATCTCCGCGCCATCCCTATACCGAAGCTCTGCTCTCGGCGGTTCCGGATGTGGACCCCTCCCGTCAAAAGGGCGAGATACGGCTGCAGGGTGCGCCCCCCAATCCGACCCGTAAGATCAAGGGCTGTCCCTTTGCCGGACGCTGCCACCGCAAGGTAGGGAAGATCTGTGATACAACACCGCCGCCGAGGGTGGATTTTTCCGATACCCATTT
This sequence comes from uncultured Sediminispirochaeta sp., assembly GCA_964632675.1. Lineage (GTDB taxonomy): Bacteria > Spirochaetota > Spirochaetia > DSM-16054 > Sediminispirochaetaceae > DSBN01. Next base: position 12,429 of record CAZWDV010000057.1, on the reverse strand, counting down.
TGCCTATTGCCATATTTCCCCGGAAGTACTGAACTCGGAAATAAGCATTAAAGGCATCTAAGCCCCCGCGGATGGGGGCGGATGGGCGGTGGTTGGCCGCCGGCGGCCTTATTCGAGTTCACTCATAGTTTTGCTTGCCGTTTGACATAGGACTGAAAAGGAACTATAATGCAATGTATATTACGGTAACTATTGTTACTGTAATAGGGGTTGCAATGAAATTCTATGATAGAGATGAAGACCTTCGGTCGCTTGAAGAGCTTTACCGGCAGTGTGAAAAGGGCTATGGAAAGATTAGTGTAATTACCGGGCGCCGACGAGTGGGAAAAACGGTCCTTGCAAAGAAATTCGCTGAGACAAAGAATAATCTTTATCTGTTTATAAGCAAAAAAGCTGAAACACTCTTATGCGACGAGTTTATGCGTGAATATGAAGGTTTTGTCGGAGGCCGGCATATCGGAGAGGTTCACAGGTTTATTGATCTGTTCGAACTGCTCTTGCAATATGGAAAGGCAGAACCTTATGTTCTGATAATTGATGAGTTTCAGGAGTTTTTGACTGTAAATCCGAGCATTTTCTCCGAGATTCAGAAGAAATGGGACGAGTATAAATTCGAGACCAGGGTCCACATTGTCTTCATCGGTTCAATCTACTCATTGATGATAAAGATATTCCAGGATGCCCAAGAACCCTTGTTCGGTCGGGCCGATCAAATTTTGTATGTAAAACCGTTTCAGGCGCGGGTACTTAAAAAAATCCTCGATGATTATAGACAATTCTCGAATGAAAATCTGTTTTCTCATTATTTGATTACCGGCGGAGTCCCGCGGTATGAAGAAGTTCTAATGGAAGCAGAGTGCTTTACTACAGATGAATTGCTGGATCAGATTTTCAAAAAGGACTCGTTCTTTATTTACGAGGGGAAAAATATATTGATCCAGGAGTTTGGGAGAGACTACAGTATGTATTTTTCCATATTGGAGCTTCTGTCGGCGGGTAGAACCTCACGGAGCGAAATAGAATCGATACTTGCGCGCAGCGTCGGCGGCTATCTTGAGAATCTGGAAAAAGAGTATGATCTTGTTGAAAAGGTGAAGCCGGTGGGCAGTAAAAGAGATGCCCGGAATCAAAAGTACCGGATAAAGGACAACTTCATTAAGTTCTGGTTTCGCTTTATATACAGCAACATGACTATGATCGAATCCGAACGGTTCGCCTATGTGAAAAACTTAGTAAGACGTGACCTCTCTACGTATGCAGGGCCGGTCCTGGAAAAGCTATTTATTGAAATAAAAGGATATACGGATGACTACGGACTTATTGGCACCTACTGGGAAAAGGGCAATAAAAATGAGATAGATATTGTTGCGGTAAACGATTTCGATAAACGAATTACTGTAGCGGAAGTTAAAATGAACAAAGACAAAATTAATCTCGAAGCACTGAAAGCGAAGACCTCAAACTTACAGAGTAGATATCCCGGGTATGCGATTGAACCCGAAGGCCTGGCGCTTGAAGATATCGACAAGCTGCTGGAATAAAGTAATCGCCTGACGAGCGGACTGCCGATGGTGAGTTTGTCTCAATCCTCCACGTAGGTCCCGAAAACCCGGTCCCAGAAGAGGGTAGTCACGCCAAAGCGCTTATTGGGTGTCAGGGCGTGGTGGCGCATGTGGTTGCGCCGGACCTTCTGCACGTACCGTTTTTGATATTGAAGTGATGCATGGCGTAGTGCAGCATGTCAAAGAGCAGGTAGCCTGTCAGGAAGCCGGAGCTGACGATCAGCGGCAAATAGACTGCTGCCACTGCCGCCGGATGGATATGCGTAAAAAACTCGAAAATATCCGACTGAAAAAGCCGTATCGGTTCTTTGCCCGATTTCGTGTCTGCTGTGTTCATAAGCTTGAGTATAATCACCACTTGCCTGCAGAACAAGAAGCGAACTGCTCTATCTCTCCTCCCTTGCAGCCCATGTGTGAGCGCGGATGGGAGAATGAGGGGGACACCTCCGGGCCGCTCCCAGCAATTCTAAATTTGAAAATTTTATTAAAATTTTCAAATTTAGAATGCTCACATTTTGTTTAAGATTAGCAACTTAGCATAAAGATTTTGATGTAATTCTAATTTTGGAAGTTATAGAGCTTCCAAAATTAGAATTACTGGGCCGCTCCAATAACGATTGACCGCCAGTAAGAACAGTGCTACGTTAACTTACTACAGATAATCTGAGGAGAAGTGGGTATGAAGAAGATTAGTGAGCGGGGTCGGTTCCTGTTCAAGCTTATCGGTGTAAGTGTGGTAGTGTTGGGTATGATATCGATAAGTTCCTGCGCCACAAGCGGCGTGCTCGGATTCGGTGATCCCCTGGCAACCGCAAGCTATGTGGATAGCGGTGATGCAGATTCAGCGGAACGTATTTCTTCCGCCGAAGAGGAGATTGAAGCGCTAAAGGCCGAGATCGCCGCGCTGAGGAAGGAACTCGAGAGAGTCAGCAATATCAAGACCGACATCGAAGAAATGCCCAAAGAGATGCTCCGGCAGCTGGTGGAAGCCCTGGAGTCCTATCTCGAGACCTTTGAGGACGAATAGAGGCAATAGGCGCGGGGCTGCCCATGGCTGAGGCTTTCAGCAGGTTCGGTTTCTTTCTCGGATTATTGCTGTTGTTCTCGATTCTCGAGAGCATCTATCCCCGCCGTGGTCGTGTCTATCCGCGGAAATTCCGGTGGCCGAATAATATGGCTATACTGGCCGCCGGATCACTAGTAAGCCGGGTAGTACCCGCTCTGCTTCCCTTAAGTGCTCGCCGGTACGGATGGGGAGGTTATAGTAACTACGGATATATGGGGCGGGGTAGGCGGGTAACCACGGATGGGCGCGGATGGGAGAGGAATAGGTTATTTTTCTGAAGACAGGTGGCGCCCAGCCACTATCGGTGTTCATCCGCGTAGATCAGTAGTTAGCTATTTCGATTGAGCTATGAAAACAGGTACTCCAGGTCTTCTCTGTTCAGGGATTTTACAAATGAGCTTTCTTCCGCGACGATTTCCTCGGCCAAGGCGGTTTTGTGTTTTTGTAGTGTGAGGATTTTCTCTTCCACGGTAGTTTTGACGATATAGCGGTAGGCGATGACCTTGGAATTGCGACCGATGCGGTGAACCCGGTCTATCGCCTGGCGTTCAACCGCGGGGTTCCACCATGGGTCGAAGAGGAATACGTAATCGGCAGCGGTCAGGTTAATTCCCAGACCGCCGGCTTTCAAGCTCAGCAGAAACAGCCGGATATTAGGGTCGTTCTGAAATAAGTCGATCTGTTCACGGCGGTCTTTAGTGGAACCGTCAAGGTAGGCGTACCCGTAATCGGCCTTGGCCGCAAGGGCTTCGATTCGCTTGAGGCTGCCGATAAACTGGGAAAATACGACTGCTTTGTACCCTTCGGCGGTAATATCCTCCAGGGCCTCCCGGAGAAGCTCGAACTTGCACGAAGAAATATTGCGGTACTCATCGCTAATCAGGGATGGAAAGATGGCCGCTTGCCTCAACCGTAAAAGGGCCTCGAGGATAGTGACGGTTGATTTTTTGATTCCCTCGCGTTCGACACGGCTGTGTACTTTTTCACGGTAGTGTTCGCGTAGGTTGTGATAGAATTCTGCCTGGTCAGTCTGCATTTCCGCGTACAGCAGGATCTCCTCCTTTTCGGGCAAATCCGGAGCTACCGTCTGTTTTGTCCTGCGCAGCACAAAGGGGTGAATCATAGAGCGGAGGAGGGCTGTTTTCTCATCCGTGGCGGGGGTCTCCCCGTGGAAGTGTTCCTGCTCTATATCTTTGACAAAACGCTCATAAAACCTTTTTCGGGTATCCAAGAGCCCCGGGAGGAGAAAGTCAAACTGGGCCCACAGTTCCATCAGGCTGTTTTCGAGAGGTGTGCCGCTGAGGGCCAGCCGGTGGGAAGCGGAGAGCATCTTGACGGCTTTAAAAGTTTGTGAAGCAGCATTTTTTATAGCCTGGGCCTCATCCAGAATGAGATAGCTGATATCTACCTTCAAAAAAAACTCGATATCGTTGCGCAGGGTGGCATAGCTGGTCAGCACAATATCATGCTGTTTTATTTTTCCTGTATCTCTCTGCTGTCCATGGTAACGGTACACCGATAGCTGCGGGGTAAAGCGTTCGATCTCATTCTGCCAGTTAGGGAGGGTGCTCACCGGGGCGACCACCAGCGCCCTTGTCAGCACAGCTTCATTCTTGCTCTGCTGCAGCAGCGCGAGGGTTTGTATCGTTTTCCCCAGTCCCATATCATCGGCCAAAACTCCTCCCAAGTGGTAATCGCGCAGAAACAGGAGCCACGAGAGACCGGCCTTCTGATACTTTCGAAGCGTTCCCTGAAAGCCCTCTGGTTCTTCAAGCTTCATGAGCCCGGTAAAATTCTCGAGAGAAGCTAGTGATTCGCGAATGCGTGCCAGTTCCGCGGAATCATCACTGCGTATATCCCCCGCAAACTCCTTCCAAAAGGCGGGGTTGTAGGTCGGAATTGTTACCCGCCCACGCGTGTCCAGTCCGAATAGGCGTAATTTTCGCAGTTTCTCGATGGTGCTTTTATCGACTATAAGAAACTCGCCGTTTGTGGAAATTATCCCCGACTCTATGGCGGCCGGATCGAAATCGAAGCGCCGCAGGCCTGCCTCGGTCCACTCTCCGGCTTCGACTTCGAGCAAGTTGTTTCTTATTGACACCCGCAGGCCAAAACTCCCGCTGTTCTTTCTGCGCAGAGGAGTCCCCTGTGTGCGGATCTCAAAGCCCGCCTCAATAAGCGCCGCGGCATGGCTGAGGATAAAGTCTGCGGAGCTTAGCTTGGCGGTAAAATGGTAGCGTGAACCGGAAGGCTCTTCTCTAATTACCGTTTTGCCCAATTTTTCACGCACCTGTTCAAACCACCCGGAGCTTTGATTCGGTGGAACAAAATTTAATTCGAGTTTTCCCTCTGCAGTTTCGCGTGCGTAAAAGCTGCGGTGTAGATCGAAGTCGAAGAGCGTTGCGTCTATTCTGTAGGTGAGCTTGAGCGTTATACCTTCCCGATACTCGGTTATATCTATCACCGGCACTGCCGTTTTGCTGCTCAGCAGATAGTCAGAATAGGTAAAATCGAGGCTCACCCCCGCCGCTGCCTTCAGCTGCGTGCGCAGGGTATGGATTTCGGACATACGCAGCGCGCCGGTCTTAAGCAGGTTCGCGGCCGGTGTGTCGATTTTGCTGCTTTCCCACAAGATCTTACGGGAGTGGCAGCACAGGAGACAGTTACCGGTTTTTTTGGTTCTCTCAATCGAAATGTCCCGATATTCTCGTGAAGCCGGTGATGGTGCAGAGAAGCGATAGACCGGTCGAAATAAAACGGAATTGCCGTGCAGCTCCGCTGCTTCAAAATCGATTTGAATGTTGGGGTCGGTAATGCGCGTGTACTCGATAAACTTTGCTGAGACGCTGCGGCCCACCGGAGCGGTGGCCCGCTTTTCGCTACCGTCTCGAGCTTGGCTATGCCCGATAGTGGCCGGATATTTATCTTCTCCGATATATTCGAGCAGCAGTGCGCCGACGTGAGAGCAGGGAGGTTCGTCTGTACAACTGCAGGTGCTGTTAAGCACAAACCCGTTGGAGAGCAGAGTTATCCGCACCCGCTGCCCGTCTTCCGATTGGCTGCCAATCTCTCCTTCTATATCGGTCAACACTTCGGAACTCTTTTCGTAGTCCACCGTTTCATAGCTAATCCGCAGCCCGCTGTCGCGCAACTGGGCGGCCTGTCGGTATACCGAGTTTCCGAGGAATCCTTTTATCCGTTTTTTGGAAGGCTTCATTCGTCTTTGCTTGCGTGCCATTCTACCGCTTTGTTCAGGTTTTAGTAATAGATACTACCGAAAAAAATACTTTCCGGCAAGCGTTTACTCCGTCGCGCTGCCGTCGCGCAGCACGGATGAGGAGGTTATATAAACTACGGATATATGGGGCGTAATTTGGGGTAAACCGCGGATGGGCACGGATGGGAAAATAATTATTGAAATTTTGAAAGCGGGCGGTGCCAGGCAGAGACTGCGCCCGGCTCAAAATCAGTGTTCATCCGCGAACATCCGCGGTTAATTGTTGTTTCCTATAGGTATCAGCATATGCTGAATTAGGAAATTCAGGTTATTGCATATGTACTTTAATAGTGGGTTTAGTCTGTTTTCATTGGCATCTATACTAAGCAATGAGAGAAACCTCAGATAAATGGTGTCGTCTAGAATGTTCGCCAGGATAAAATCCCAGGTTTCTTTCCTTATCAGAAAATATTTGTTGTGCCGTAAGAGGGCCTTAATTCGTGCATTCTCATTTTTCTCGCCAAATTCACGCTGCAACTCTTCAATTGCATTGTCTAAAAAATCGAGCACCCTCTGAATCTTTTTTGTCAGATCGGGGTGCAGTGAATCCCCCTCTTTCCAATGCATTATCTCTTCAGGTTCTTCAATATCATACTGTACCTGGTGCAGAGGATCCGTGTCTTCCGAAAATCGGGAAAGGAATTCTTCTGCGAACTCTTTGAGAATGTTACCGGAACCTTGGGGCTCACCCTGCGGTTTATATTCCTCAAACACTGCATCAACCAACCGTTTGTCATGAAAGACCGAATAGAATATGTGCTTTAGCTGTGGCTCGTCCATATACGTTGTTGTTGAATCGCGAAATCCCGCCATAGCCAAATAGCTTTTCCCGAAAAGAGATGGGATCGTTTCCGGTTCCGGGTCGCTCTGATTATTCGGAGTGAGCCGGCTTTCCGGCTGCTGCTCCATTATCCCGGAGTTCAAGATTTCACGAATGCATTCTCTTGGAGTCATGCCAATTGTGCTGTCTTCCGACACAAGGATGGTACACAGATCCTCGATAGGAAAGTGCATATTAAGGTAGCTTTCTACCACTTCGTGCATGCCAAGGGTATTCGGCCTCACATTCTTAAAATAGTTCGCCCAATACTCACGAATAATCTCCCGGGAAAAGTTTTCCCGAATAAAGGTACCCAGTTCGTTATTTTCGGGATAAAGCAGCAAAAAGAATAGCAATTCGAGTTGCACTGATGCGTGTGGTACCCATCGCTTTATGCGCTCAAGCAAACGGGAACAATTGCATCGGTCAGGTAACGAGATTGGTGTTTCGAGATACTGATTTACCCAATCCACGCTCTCCTGAATCTGAGCCCGAGTGATGTCCCCGCTCACAACTGCATGGGGCTTGAGTCTGTCTTCGATAAGGGTTGCAATCCCAAGCAGATATTTGTGGGAATCATATCCTTGGGTCTTTCCATCGAACACATGATACCCGCCGGTAGAAAGTGCCCTTATTTCCGGCATAGGGGTTCCATGGTGGTCTATAAGGGAAAAATAGATGTCGCCATCTCTTTGAGTAGTATCACTATCTTTGTAGTAGTTAATGTCTCTGAACATCAGGAAGGTCTCAGTGTGCTCAAAACTTGCTAAATCCCCGATGCTAAACCACCCAAGTTTGTCCGGATACCAGGGGCTCAGATATCTCTCCTTTGTGCGGTCCGCATAGATCATGGTTTCGTCATAGCTATCCCTATCAACTATTTTTTCCATAAAGGGGTACTGTTCTATCAGCTGCAGCGTTTCCTCATAAACCGCTGTCCACTGCTCCTGTGTTATCCGACTAAAATCAACAGAAAGTTCAATAACTATTCCCATTTTGCACCTCACACTTCACGTAGTGCTGTACGCATAGCTACATTATACTCCTCTGTTACTCCTTTTCAAAGCAGGCTACACGACAGATATAAAAGTTATTTAAACTACGGATATATGGGGTTTAAGCACGGGGTAAACCACGGATGGGCGCGGATGGGAGAGAATAATAAAATTTGGAAGGCGGGCGAAGCCCTTTCCAATATCTTCTTGCATCCGTGTTCATCCGTAGTTAATTTCCTGGTTCCTGAAGCAGCAGGCGGTTTTGTGCCTCTTTTACTATAGGGAGGCGCGTATGCCGGCACACTATGATGCCTTGTTCAGGCGACTGTTTGAGAATTTACAGGTCAGTTCGGATTTTGCCAGGAACTACCTGCCGGCGGTATATCAGAAGAAGATCGACTTCGAGAGTGCTGCTATTGACCGGGATACCTATATGGATGATGTTGTCAGGCGAAATTACACCGATCTGCTGTACAGGTTTGATAAAAAAGAAGGTGAAGGGCCGCTGTACCTTTACCTTCTGTATGACCACAAATCGGCACCGGACAAATGGGTGTCCGTCCAGCTCTTGCGGTATATCATGCTCATCTACAGGGAGGAGCTGGAGAAGGACCAACCACCAACGATACTGCCGGAGGTCTTTCCGGTAGTTTTCTACCATGGGACTGAAGAGTGGACGCATTCACTGCAGTGTGCTGATTCTATTGATGCTCTTCGCAGAGAACATCTACCGCATTTTAGGCCGTTTCTGTTCGACTTGAACCGTATTGACGATAAGCGGCTGCTCGGATCTGTACAAACGGTGGTGGGCTTGCTATCTTTAAAGTATATCAAGCACCGCTTTACCGAGGGCCTGGTTGCTTACCTGCTGCAGGAACTGCATCGGCTTCCCCGTGAGAGCAGCTTTTTGCATGAGTTCTATATGACTCTGATTAAGTTCAAAGCAGAGGAGGATCTGCAGACCTTTCTGCAGATAGCCAGAGAGATGAATTACCGGGACATGGAGGAAGATATAATGACGCGCGAACAGAGACTTCTAAAAGATGGACGAATTGAAGCTTTGCAGGATTCACTTAAGAGGCTTATAAAGAAGAAATTCAACCTGGACACAGATGAATCCGTGAAGATCAACCAGATAAAAGACCCCGCAAGGCTGGAGGCCGCTCTCGATGAAATCTTAACCGCAGAGACCAAGCAGCAGGTGCTGGAGAAGCTGGGGCTGTAGAGCCGCCACGGATGGGGAAGTTATATAAACTACGGATATATGAGGTTTGCGCACGGGGGTAACCACAGATGGGCGCGAGTGAAATAAGTATTAAATTTGTGAAGGGAGCCGGAAGATAGTGCAAGCAGCGTTCAACTGCGACTGCTTGACACCGGCGTAGTAACCAAACATGTTTTAAGTAAGAAGTCTAATTTGCACAAGTGAGGTTTAAAATGAAACGGGTAATAATTACAGTAGGTCTTATTTTGGTCATTGGTGTTGTGTTAATCGGATGCATCAGTCAGTCACAGAGTAAAACCGAGCTGATTGGTAACTGGAAGGGCAGTTTTGAGCACAACACCGAAAATGGCACCATGGAAATGTGGCAGCAGTTCGAGTTCACTGAAAACAAAGTGATAAACAAAATCTCAAAAAACAAGTCGATGAAACCACTCAGAACAGGTACTAGAAAGGGTACCTACTCCGTAGAAGGCAATGTGATTACGATTCACTATGAAAAAGTGTGGTTTTTAGAGGATGAGGAGTGGGTAGACTTTCCCGAGGACAATGACCCGGTACGATCGGCACCGTACTCGTTGAAGGGAAATACTCTGTTGATAGGCGGGAACGAGTTTATCCGCCAGTAGTTCTTCAGCCAGCTGGAGCGAGTCTGGTAGTTCGAGCAGTTCGGCTACTCGGATCTGTACAAACGGTGGTGGGCTTGCTATCTTTAAAGTATATCAAGCACCGCTTTACCGAGGGCCTGGTTGCTTACCTGCTGCAGGAACTGCATCGGCTTCCCCGTGAGAGCAGCTTTTTGCATGAGTTCTATATGACTCTGATTAAGTTCAAAGCAGAGGAGGATCTGCAGACCTTTCTGCAGATAGCCAGAGAGATGAATTACCGGGACATGGAGGAAGATATAATGACGCGCGAACAGAGACTTCTAAAAGATGGACGAATTGAAGCTTTGCAGGATTCACTTAAGAGGCTTATAAAGAAGAAATTCAACCTGGACACAGATGAATCCGTGAAGATCAACCAGATAAAAGACCCCGCAAGGCTGGAGGCCGCTCTCGATGAAATCTTAACCGCAGAGACCAAGCAGCAGGTGCTGGAGAAGCTGGGGCTGTAGAGCCGCCACGGATGGGGAAGTTATATAAACTACGGATATATGAGGTTTGCGCACGGGGGTAACCACAGATGGGCGCGGATGGGAGGGAAAAAAA
>CAZWDV010000057.1:0-2176 GCA_964632675.1 uncultured Sediminispirochaeta sp. | reverse complement strand
CCCAGTTTATTTTATCTTCTTTCATCTGTGAATATCCGTAGTTAATTTATTTTTATTCCCTATCTACCCCATCCGTAGTTCTTCCCCAGAAAAGTTCTTGGTCAATCTCCTTCACCCGCTTTACAATGGAGTGAAAAAAGTGTGAGGAGGATAAAAGTGGAATACAAAAAAGTTCGTCTCGATCAGCTCAACTTTTCCAGTACGCCGGTGCGTCTGCGCCGCAGTGAGCAGTCGATGCAGCAGCTGAAAGCCTCGCTGCAGGCCACGGGCGGACCGATCGATCCGCTGATTCTGCGCGATTTGGGCGGGACTGAGTACATTGTGGTGGCCGGCGAATCGCGGGTAAAGGCGCTGACCGAGCTGGGTTACCGGCCGGATTACGAGGTGCCGGCCCTGGTGGGCGAGTTCGACGACCAGACGGCCTTGACTTACGGGCTGATCGAAAACTATGTACGCTCTCCGCTGTCGGCCTACGAGGAGGCCCTGGTGGTGCGGGCGCTGGTGGAGTATTACGGGATGAGCCAGCAGCAGGTAGCGGAGCGGCTGGGCAAGGGCAAGGCGCATATCTCGCGCCTGCTGGCGGTCTTTGATCTGGTTGAGGAGGTGCGCACGGCTCTGCACGAGGGGCAGATCAACCTGGGCCATGCGGCTGAGCTGCTGGCCCTAAAGGATGCTCCTGAGCTGCAGCGGCAGGTCCTGACCGAGATTCTCGAGCGGGGCTTGAGCGTGATGATGCTCCGCACCCGAGTTCGCGAGCTGTTGGGCGAGGCCGAAGAGTGGATTATCGAACCGGGCCAGTTGTGGGTTTCGAAGGCGGCCCGGGTGGCGGTGCACCCGGCCGGCAGAGGCTATAAGGTCGACTTCTCCTTTACCACCGCTGATGAGTTCGACACCATCGTCGCCTTCCTGCGCAAGCGCCTGAAGTAGCGCGGGGCTGGCTGACCGCGATCGGTCTAAGCAGGGCTGTCTGCTGCCGGTCGATTTACTTTTGTAGTTCTACTATACATATGTTGAGTGGAAGTTGCGACGTCGCAACTTTTTGGTTCCGGTTTAGGTGTGAAGCAGCCGTTATGCGCTGAGAAATGGCTAAACTGTCAGTGAGGCCGAGATTGGTGTTCTCGCCGTCGGCACGGATGAGGAGGTTATTTAAACTACGGATATATGGGGTGTGCGCAGGTGGGTCACACGGATGGGCGCGGATGGGAGAGAAAATGATTTTGAAAGACTATATTCTTGAGGGGCCGTCCGGTGTCGTCTATCGCCCATAACCAGTGGTTGCTACGGTTTTTACAAGCAAGAGTAGATGGGTATATTTTGTTACTCTACTATGAATTTCTTAAAATCAACATTCAAAACCTGACCTAGTTTTTTAGCCATGGCCAGTCCAATGGTACGGCGGTCATTTTCCATAGCAGAGAGATTTGGATATTTTGTCCCGATTTTTTCAGCCAACTGTACAAGCGTTAAGCCTTCGCGGAGCCTATATGCCTGTAGCAGCTTTCCGGGAGTTTTCTTGGTTCTAATCTCCTTCGCCAGATCAGTAGAGTTCCATTCCACCAACTCTTCATCATCTTCTTCACTTTGAATGACTACCTCAGGCATATTGTCCCGAATCAGATCGATAATCTGATTGATGCCTTCTCCCTCGATATGAATATTGATGTTTCTATCTTTTTCCAGAATCCTCACTAGTAACTCCTATCTATGTCTACAATGTATCATAAAAGATACATCTTGCACAGTGATTTTTATCATTCTTTCTGTATTCATAAGGAATTTTTCGTGCATTTGACAGATTATATTACGCTTGCTAATGATGGTTGTGCAAAATTATAAAGTTGTCTTAAAGAAAAAAGTAGTAAAGCAAATACATAGACTACCTGAATGTATTCAGCTTCTTTTTGATGAGCTGAGGGAAGATCTCGAAGAAAAGGGTCCTATCCAAGTAAAACAATCGTGGAAGAACTTCTCAAAGCTCGGTAAGAATAAGTACCATTGTCATCTTACCCCTTCCTGGGTGGCCTGCTGGTACTATGAAAAAGACAGTATAGAAATTGAGATATATTATGTTGGTTCGAGAGAAAGTGCGCCGTACGATTAGTTGATAGTTGAAACTGATCAGTAATATTCAATCATTGGTACGCAGATGGGGAGGTTATATAAACTACGGATATAT
>CAZWDV010000056.1:0-19698 GCA_964632675.1 uncultured Sediminispirochaeta sp. | reverse complement strand
CTTCAAAGCGCTGGTTCATCTGCTTCTGCATATCTGTGAAGCGCTGGTTCATCTGATTCTGCAGTGCGTCGAAACGCTCTTCAACGTGGTTGAAGCGTTCGTCTAGACGGACGACTCGTTCGAGCAAGTCGAGTTCCTTGGCACGGTTTACTTCCGCAAGCCACTCGTTGATGTGGGTTTTTACATACTGGCCGATTTTCTCCAGCTCTTTGTGTCCGAGCTCCATTGCCGGTTCTCCCATATGAGCCTCCCCGATAAGAGTTGTAGTGCACTTACTACCTGCACTTTTCTCTATAGGAGCGGGAAGGACGGCGTCTGCTTCAGAAATTTTCGCTTCTGAAGGCCTGTGTATATAAGTGTACTTTAATTGTGAGCAGGTTTCAATTGTGCGGAGGAGGGCCTACAGGAAAGAGAATATTTTTCTTGACAGATTGTGCGTCCAGGTTTACGATAAGGTTAACCGGTTAACTAAATCGTAAACTATAGTGCAGAATAAAGGTAGAATTGGAATGGCAAGTTTAGCGCAGATAGCTGAGAGGGTGGGAGTTTCCAAGACCTCCGTATCAATTTACATGAAGGATCCTTCGACCACGCGCTTGGCCCAGGAGACTAAGGATAAGATAGAAGCGGCAATTAAAGAGCTGAATTACAGGCCGAACGTGATTGCCCGCGGCCTTTCGAACCGGCGCACCCGCATTATCGGGGTCATGATTCCCTACAATGGCCCGCTGTTTCACAGCTCCTTTGTCAATGAGGTTCTCTCCGGCATACAGACAGAGCTTTTTAAGAACGGCTATTCGATGATCTTTCTGCCGACCAAAGGCGAGGATTCCCCGTCAATGGTGAAAAACCAGCTGGAGGTGGCCCATGGATACGACGGGCTGCTGCTGTTCGGAACCCGTTACTGTACGCTCGAGCATCTGCGGCACAATGTCGATCAGCTGCTGCAGTCGAATATCCCTTTTGCTGCGGTGAATATGCCCGAACTGGACCGGGACATCAATCAGGTGATACTGCAGACTCCGGAAGAGAGCGATCCTGTAGACTATCTGATCAGGTGTGGACACCAAAAAATTCTGCTGGTGGTTGGCCGTGATAACGACCCGGAGAGCTGTATTACCGTTGATAAGTACAAACAGACTCTTGCCCAACACGACCTGCCGTTCAGGCCGGAATACGTGCTGCACGGCGACTTCGAGCGGGAGATTGCCCGCAGCGAAACGCTGAATGCGATGCGCAGCGGAATCCCGTTTTCTGCCGCATATTCCCTGTCCGATACCATGGCGATCGGGATTTACGAGGCGGTCAAGTCGCTTAAGCTCTCCGTTCCGGAAGATGTATCGGTTATTGGCAGCAACGACGCCTTTTTCGCCCGCACTATGGACCCGCCATTGACCACGGTGCGAAAGCAGCTGTTTTCTACCGGGGTGGAAGCCTCCCGCTCACTGCTGCGGACAATCGAAACTGGTAAAACCGGGCGGAAGGTCTGGCTCAACAATGAGCTGATTTTGCGCTCGTCTACCAAGATCAATATGAATCCCAATGAGTAACATCCCGGGGGGTGTGCTCTATATTTTAATAAGGAGGCCACCATGAAAAGGTTGGTATCTGTTGTGTGTATTATTTTGATTACTCCGTTGCTGCTGTTCGCCGGTGGACAACAGGAGGCTGGAGATGCCGGAGACGGAAGTGCCGAGCTGTCCTACTGGCATCTGTGGGGCGGTTCGCGGACCGAACTGGTTGAGCAATTAATTGAACGGTTTCAAGCTGAAAATCCCAATTACGAGTTTGAAGTGACCTTTACCCCGCCGAATGAGCTGCAGCGCAAGGTGGTCATGGCCGCCGGTACCGGTTCATTGCCGGATATTGTGCAGGTGCACAGTTCGTGGATGCCGGATGTGAATGCAGAGGACACCTTCGTCGATCTAACACCTTACCTCGAACAGGCCGGCATCGATCTGGAGGAAGTGCTGCTTTCGGCCGAAGCAAAGCGCAGCCGGTATAAAGGCGGTATCTACAGCCTGCCGAATGTGACCGCCGGCGGACAGGGGCTGTTTTTCTACAACAAAGATCTGATGGCTAACGCCGGTCTGGACCCGGTAGCCGATGCTCCCAAGAACTGGGCCGAGTTTACACAGGTCAGCAAGACCATTGTTGACGAGCTCAACGATGGCGATGAGCTGAAGGTAATTGCCTGGGATCCGTATCAAATGGCCGGCCAGCCGGCGACTATCTACTTCAGCTTTGGCGCCGGATATCCCACCATCAGCAAGGACGGAACTGAATCCTTTATGGATTCTGAGGGGGTAATGGAGACTGCCAGAAAATTCGACCGGTACATCGATGAGGTCTACGGCGATTACGGCGGTTATCGAGCTATTCTAGAATGGAACAGCAAAGTAGCCGGTACCGATACCGGGGCCGCCCAGGTCCAGGCTTTCATCAAAGAGGCGCAAACCTTCTATGTATCCGGCTCATGGACGATCGGTCAGATCAATACGGGTAACCCGGAGATGGATTTCAGCATTCTCCCGGTTCCCGGCTTCAAGGGACAGCACGGCGGTATCAGTAAACACGGCTGGTCCTATTCTATAAGTCAGAGCGCAAAGAATAAAGATGCTGCCTGGAATTTCCTCGAGTTCATCACTCTAAGCGAAGCGGGCAACGGCTGGTTTTGCAGGCAGCAAGGGCGTCCCTGTCCGATCGAAGCGGTCAATGATGACGAGGTGTATCAGGAGATGGGCCGCATGTGGGAGAACCTGGTCAAATCGATGAGTATGGACATTTTCCCGGAGGCTCCGGCGATCCATCAGGATGTGCTCAAGCCGTGGCTGCGGGATGTTCCCGCCCGGCGAATCTCCGGTGAAAAGATTGACGCGATTATGTTGGATATCGATGAGAAGTACCAGGATTATCTGGATGATCTCAACGACTAGAGTATGACCTTGGGCCGGCTGTTGCGGCAGTAATGCCCGGCAGCAGCCGGCCGGTTTTTGGAGGAATGATGTCTACAGCAGCACTCAATAAGACTTCGGCATTGGATCAAGGGAAAACGAAAACCCTGCTCATTTTTCTTTCTCCCTGGATCGTAAGCCTGATCGTCTTTTGGTATGGTCCGATCATTTACACCCTTGTGTTGAGTTTTACCAAATACAAGCTGGTGGGCGATGCGAGTTTTATCGGCATAAAAAACTATATCGATATCGTCCATGACAGCAATTTCTGGCACGGCTTGTATACTACCTTTCTGTTTACCAGCCTGTATGTTCCCCTGAATATTGTGATGGGACTGTTTACCGCCTTTATTTTGGACTTAGATGTGAAGCCCCTCGCTTTGTGGCGGGCGCTCATCTTCCTGCCGGCGGTACTGCCGGTGATCGCGATTTTCGTTATCGGTAAGTTTATCTTTTACCCGAACGGACTCTTGAACAACTTTCTGCAGGTTTTCGGCATCAAGGGGCCGCTGTGGATTGCTAATCCCGACCTGATTATCATAGCCTCGGTGCTGCTGATGGTGTGGCAGTGCGGTACGGCCATGGTGGTGTACCTGGGAGCCCTGCAGGGCGTGCCGAAGCACTACTACGATGCGGCTGAAATCGATGGAATCGGCAAACTCGGACAGTTCAGGCACATTACCCTGCCGCTGATTTCCCCCTCTATCCTGTTCAGAGCAATTCTTGACTTGAAACTCGGTCTGATGATCTTTATTCCGGCCCTGGTGCTGCCGGAGGGCAACGTGCCCGGCGGCCCGGCCGATGCCTCCCGCTTCTATACCCTGCACGTGTACCAAAAGGCCTTTCAACGCTTCAACATTGGGGAAGCCAGCGCCCTGGCAATGGTGCTAATTGTAATCAGCCTGATTCTGACGATTGTGGTGATGCGCACCAGCCGCCGAGTAGTGTTTTACGAGGTATAGGAGAGCCGATATGAATACGAAAACTTTAACCCCTGGCGAAACGCTTGAAAACAGCTTTAAGTATCTAGTCGTTATTGTAGTCTGCGTGGCCTTTTTTGCCCCGTTTATCTACGCAATTTCTACCTCACTCAAGAGCCAGGTGCAGCTGCTGCAGCAGCCGCGGGCCTTCTTTCCACTGCCCCTGCACCCGAAGAATTATGTGGAAGTGTTTAACAGCTATCCGGTTATCCGCTATTTCAGGAATACCCTGATTGTGGTCGGGGCGGTGCTGGTCTGCAATCTGCTGGTCAGCTCGTTTGCCGGTTATGCCCTGTCGCGAATTCAGTGGAAGGGGCGGGAGGCCTTCTTCATGCTGACTGTCTCTACGATGTTTATGCCATTGTTCCTGCTGCTGTTGCCGCGCTTTCTTATCTTCCAGCAGCTGGGAATGCTGGGAACCCTTTTGCCGCTGATTATTGCCCCCGCTTTGGGTTCGCCGACCAGTATTTTTCTGATGCGGCAGTACTACCGCAGCATACCCATGGACCTCAGCGAGGCGGCCATGATCGACGGCTGCAGCGAGTTCGGCATCTACTGGCGGATCATTCTGCCGCTGACCAAGCCGGCTTTGGCGACTATCGCCATTTTTACGGTGCGCTGGCGCTGGAACGATTTTATCCAGCCCCTGATCTATCTGCAGAGTGAAAAGTTGTACACCGTAACCATGGGGCTGTACACCATCATGGGCACCAGCGCCGAAGAGATCAACATTCACCACGTAATGGCCTTTGTGATTATGTCGATCGCCCCGATGATACTTATTTTTCTGGCGGCTCAGCGCCACTTTGTCGAGGGTACTACCCACACCGGACTAAAAGGATAACAACATGAAATATTACCAAGAGAGTGCGCGGAGAATACCGGTTGCCCGCGAGGTCGAGGTACTGGTGATCGGCGGAGGGCCGGCCGGCTTTGGGGCGGCGGTTACCAGTGCCCGTTTGGGGGCCGATACCTTATTGATCGAGAGCAGCGGGGCGGCCGGTGGGGTTGCTACCTCGGGCCTGATGAGCCATTGGACCGGAGCTACCGAAGGCCCACTGTATGCAGAGCTGTTGCGGCGGTCAAAGGATGCGGCCAAAGACTGGAACTACTACGGCGACAAGGTGTTGCACGGCGAGCGCATTATTCATCCGGAAAAACTGAAACTGGCTATGCTGGAGATGCTGGATGAGGCCGGAGCGGAGCTGCAGCTGTATACGACGGCGGCAGAGGTGATTATGGAGGGTAACCGGGTCCGCGGTGTTATAACCGAAAGCAAATCCGGCCGTGAGGCCGTGTATGCCGAGGTGGTCATTGACGCCACCGGCGACGGTGATATCGCAGCCAAAGCCGGCGTGGAGTATGTGCAGGGACGTGAGAGCGACGGAAAAATGCAGCCGGTGAGTATCATGTTCAAAATCGGCGGTATCGATATGCAGCGGGCTATATTTCCCGGTGAGTTCGAGGACAACTTCGAGGTTGACGGGCGCTCAATCCAGGCTCTGGCGAAAGAAAAACTGCCCCATCCCATCGGCCATGTGCTGCTGTATCCGAGCTCGATGCCGGGGGTGGCAAGTGTGAATATGACCAACTGCCTCGATATCGACGGTACCGACGTGCGGGCGATTACCCGCGGGGAGATACAGTGCCGGCGCCAGATTCCGCTGATAGTGGAGTTTTTGCGAGAATATATTCCCGGCTATGAAAATTGTTTTCTGCTGATGAGCGCCGGTACCCTGGGAGTACGGGAGACGCGTCACTTCATCGGGCTGTACACCATCTCCGCCGATGATATCCGTGCAGCCCGGGTGTTCGACGACTGGGTCGTAACGCGGGCTTACTTCAACTTCGACGTACATAATATGTCCGGCAGCGGGATGGATTCTACCGGTGAGCAGAAAGAGTTTAGCCAGAAGGCTAAATATACGATTCCTTTTGGATGTTTTGTGCCGGAAACAGTCGACGGGCTGCTGCTGGCGGGCCGTAATATTTCCGGAACCCATTTGGCGCACTCGAACTACCGCGCCATGCCTACCTGCGTAAATATGGGTCAGGGTGTTGGAACTATCGCAAAGCTGTGCGTGCAGGAAAGAGTGCTGCCGCGGAATGCAGATGTGAAGAAGGTGCAGGAACTTCTTACACAGCAGGGCGTACAGGTATAAAGAATGATACACGAAAGGAACAGTGAACCGCGACAACTGAAACGGGAAGACCTCACTGCCGATCTCTGTATTGTCGGCGGCGGACTGGCCGGTACCTGTACCGCAATTACCGCCGCCCGCGAGGGTATACAGGTGGTGCTGGTGCAGGACCGCCCCGTGCTGGGTGGCAATGCCTCCAGCGAGGTGCGACTGTGGGCCCTGGGGGCGACCGCGCACATGAACAACAACAACCGCTTTTCCAGAGAGGGCGGGGTGATCGATGAACTGCTGGTAGAGAACCTGCACCGTAATAAAGCCGGCAATCCGGTGATCTTGGATACTATTTTGCTGGAAAAGGTAATTTTGGAGGCGAATATTACACTGCTGTTGAATACCGCTGTGCACGACGCGCAACTTGCACACACTGCGGAGGGCAGCACACGGGTGGAGGCAGTTACCGCTTTCAATGCGCAGAACGAGACCGCCTACCGTATTGCGGCCCCGCTGTTCTGTGATGCCTCCGGGGACGGGGTTCTGGCTTACATGGCCGGCGCCGCGTTTCGATTCGGTGCAGAGGGGCCCGAGGAGTTCGACGAGGGTTTTGCCCCGGACCCAGACTCCTACGGCGAGCGGCTGGGCCACTCCATTTTCTTTTATACCAAGGATACCAGCACTCCGGTTAAGTTTGTTGCCCCGAGCTACGCCCTTGAAGCGGCGCAGGAGAAGCTGCCGCGCTTCAGAGACTTCGATGTAAACGATCAGGGCTGTAAGTTCTGGTGGATCGAGTACGGCGGCCGGCTCGACACGGTCCATGATACCGAAACTATAAAATGGGAGTTGTGGAAAATAATTTTTGGGGTGTGGGATTATGTGAAAAACTCCGGCCATTATCCGGAGACGGAAAATCTGGACATTGAGTGGGTCGGAATGATTCCGGGCAAGCGGGAGAGCCGGCGTTTCGAAGGTCCGGTGATGCTGACACAAAAGGATATTGTCGAGCAGCGCAGCTGGGAAGACGCGGTCTCGGTGGGCGGATGGTCCCTGGACCTGCATCCGGCCGACGGGGTGTACTCAGAACACCATGGCTGTGATCAGTACCACTCCAAAGGGGTGTATCAGATTCCTTACCGCACTATGTTCAGTAAGGATGTGAGTAATCTTTTTCTGACCGGGCGGATTATCAGTGCATCCCATGTGGCCTTTGGCTCGACCCGGGTGATGCTCACCTCAGCCCACAACGGACAGGCGGTGGGAGTGGCCGCCGCGGAGTGTATTCGCAAAGGGCTGCCGCCGGCCGGCCTCGTTGACAAGCAGCATATGCAGTTACTGCAAACTCGCCTGTTGCGGCGGGGGCAGTTTATTCCGGGTTTGCAGCTTGTGGATGAAAACTTGTGTAGTGACGCCGAGCTGCGCAGCAGCAGCGAGTTCGAGTTTGCACTGTGGCCGGATGCGCGGGAAACCTTTTTGGTGCTGAAAAGGGATACGGCGGTGATGCTGCCGCTGCCGGCGGGCAAAGTACCGGAGTTCGAGTTTGTCGCCGATGTGCAGAGCCCGGGGCAGAGATACGTGTCCGCCGCCATTGAGGAACAGCTGGATGGAGCCCACAATGCACGCAGTGTGGCGGTCCACGCCGCGAATACTCCCGGTGCACAGGGCGAGGCACATGTTACTCTCGAATTGCGCATATCCGCGCAGCCGGCCAATTATACTCCGGAAAAAGTACTGGCCAGCAAGCGAGTCGAGCTGCCGATAGGCCATGATCAGCCCTTTTCTGTAAACTTTGATGCGCTGCTTACAGAGCCGACATATGCATTCATTGTATTAAAACCCCAACCCCGGGTGCGGCTGCATGCCCATCTAAAACGGATTCCGGGGGTGCTGCTGCTGCACCACACCCATGACCAGGTAGCGGATGGTATCGGCGCAGACAATTTTGAGCTGTGGCTGCCCGAGCGGCGGCCCGGCGGTGCCCTGCCGCTGATGAAATTGCGACCGGCCACCGGCTTATTCAGCCCGCAGATGATTAAAAACGGGTATCATCGCCCTTACATTCAATCAAACTGCTGGGTACCGGCGGTTGATGACCCGCAGCCGGAGCTGACCCTGCGCTGGGAGAAAAAGCAACGTATTGCCCGGGTAGAGCTTGTCTTCGATACCGACTTCGACCATGCCATGGAAACCGTACTCAGAGGGCATCCGGAGTCTGAAATGCCCTACTGTGTGCGCCACTTTCAGCTGATTGATGAAGAGGGGAAGGTTGTTGCCGAGGAGAAGCAGAACTATCACACGCAGTGGTACTATACCTTTCCGGCAGCGCTGAGCACGAAGCTGTTGAAACTGAGGGTTCTGGCTGTATGGGGCGATTCGCCCGGAGCGGTCTATGCGTTTCGATGCTATGGATACAGCGGCATTTTCACCGCCCGGTAGCAGCGGTATCCGCGGTAGCTGTCGGGGTCGGGATCGGCAAGAGAAATGTGCATGACCTCCAGGGCCGGCAGGTCGGCGGTGACTTCGATAATGCGGGCGGAGATTTTCATACGATTGACCTCGCCCAGTTCGAAGTCGAAGAGCTCCATGGGCCGGCCCTTGAGGCTGCGGGTGATGCCGCCGAAGGTGACCAGGCGGTTGCCCCCCGGCAGGTAGTTGGCATCGCCGATAAAGGGGGTGTAAAGCTGCGCGCCGTAGCGCCGGCCGAACTGCCAGAGCTGGCGCACCTGCATGGTCTTCGGGTCTATTTCGTACTCCACCGCCCGCGAGTAATTCTGCTGTGGCGGCAGAGGATTGTCATAGGAGCGCTGGTTGCCGTTGTCGTAGATCAGCACCCGCTGCGGATTCTCCGGATGAAACATGGGGGCGTGCTGGCCCCAGGGCCACTGAAAGGCCTGGTTGGCTGGCTCGAGTAGAAAGGGCTTGAATTGCGGCGGCCAGTGGCGGTGGTTGCCCAGAATCCACTGCAGGCGGCCGCTCTCTCGGTGAATTTTGACTACCGCGCTCTGGTCGCGGCCGCTGAGAAGCATGCTGTCGTCGGCCGGATTGTAGTCGATGCCGTTGAGGTGCAGCCAATCCTTTTCTTCGAGGTTGCGCGGCTGCGGGGGGCGGGCGGGGTCGAGGATGCGGCGCAGGTCCCAGCCGCGCAGCACCTCTCCACTTTCTCCGTCTATTTCCACCACTCCGTCATCGAAGGAACCCTCGGCACTGGTCAGGGCCAGAATATTTCCGTTCGGCATACGGGCGGCATCGTGGTGGATGCCGGTCTGCACTTCGCCCCGTTCGGCTACGCGGCGGCCGAGCAGATCGATCTCGACTAAGCGGCCGGTTTCCTCGTCGCTTTTATCCTGAATGAGAAAATTCCCGTTATCAAGGCGCTTCAAAACGTGACCAATGTCGCCGTCGTAGAACCAGCGCACCCGCCCATAGGAGTCGATGGCAGAGGGCAGGGGGTGGTAGGTGCCGTCTGCGTCGTAGTGGCCCAAGTGCATGAATATTATTCCCGGGGCGATGCGGTCCGGCAAGAGGCGTTCGAGCTGTATGTCGGGGTAAGTGTCCGGGAGAGGGGCGGTGGTGAGGGTCCGGCTGCGCCGGTAACTTTCCCCATCGACGGTACGGATTTCGAACTCTATCCGGTTTTCGTAGTCCGGGTATAAGCCGAGCACGGGCACCCGGTGGCGGCGTTCAAAACCGGGAAACTGCACTTCCAGGTCGTTCCCGTCGCGGCCGGCAATTCGCAGGGTGAGTTCGGTGGGCCGGCGGGTTTTGATGAGCGCTTCGCCGCTGAGCGGGGCCTTTTCCGCGAGTTCGAGGGATATTCTGACCGGCAGAAGCGCGTGGTACGCAAAGAAAAACAGCAAAATGACAATGCCCAATAGGGCGGTGATGAATGCGAGCCTGGGTATACGGGACATGTGGGCTATACTAACGCAGCCGATTAAAAAGGACAAGGAACAGAAAACCCTGCTCGACGGGGTGTGGATTCCTGTGCTGTTGGCGGCTGGAGTGTTTATTGCCGGGCCGGTAATACGGACGGTAGGCTATGTGCGGTCCTTTGCCGCCTTTGCCTCGATTGCTTCTGCTACAGCCATTATGCACGTGATTATTGTGAATCCTTATGTGTGGGTCGTATTGAGATTGACGCATGGGATCTGCCTGTCGGTGATGCTGGTGGTAGTGGAGAGCTGGCTAAATGTATCGGCTACCGTGCAAAACCGCGGCCGGATTCTCAGTTTATACGCGGTGGTGTATCATGCTTCGCGGGGTCTGGGGCAGCCGCTGATCGGTGTATTTTCACCGTCGGGTTTCGAGATTTTCGGGGTGATTACGGTTCTGACCTCACTGTGTCTGGTGCCGCTGGCGCTGGCCCGGGTAACCGGCCATCCGCAGACCCGTAAGAGTCCGCCGATGCTGGTGAAAACATTTATGCGCTCGCCGCTGGCCGGTTTCGGAATAGTTGTAAATGGTTTGTTGTTCGGTGCCAGCTGGAGCTTGATTCCGCGCTACGGCCAACAGGTGGGGGTAGTTGAGGCACAGATTGGTGTGCTGATGCTCTTAGTGTCGCTCGGCACCCTGGCCTTTCAGTGGCCTCTGGGCTGGATATCAGACCGCCGCGACCGCCGCAAGGCCATTCTCCTGAGTTCAGTTGTGGGGTTTGCTGCGGCTCTGTTAATCGCAGTGACCCGGGCCAGCGGGGCGCTGCTGTTTGCCCTGCTGCGGGTGCGGATAGTGCCGAAGCTGCCGAAGGTCCGCAAGCGCGCGTATCGTATATATCCGCGGAGCTCCGCGGCGGCGTTTGGGCTGCTGCGTAAAGTGAAACGACCGCGGGCGCGGCGACCGGGCGGACACAAGAGCAGTTCGGCAGAGTAAAGACCGCCCGGCTACCGGCGCAGGCCCGGCGTGCTTCGGGCGGCGTGCACTGGGCGCGCCGCCCGCACGGCCCAGCCGTCTATGGAAATGAATTTTCCAACAAATTCATTTAATTAATTTATAAAACCTATTGATTAAAATAAATTATATGAATATAATAGAGAAACAACTTAAGCTTTACATCAATATAGCCCCCATTACTGGGGGCTTTTGCGTTTTAAAGGGCAAATCAGGCCAGGCTGCGGTGGAGCTACTCCAGGCGCTGCTTGAGTTTGTCAAAATCGTAGCTCGTGCTGTTTTTAGCCCATCACATGCGATGCTCGCAGTTTTTGCAGCGCGTATACATCAACTTTTTTATTGAACTGCTTATCGATTGGCAGCGTTGAAACTTAATTGAAAGGAAACATGCGTGTCTTGTGCACGAAGCGGCGCAATCTGTAGGCTGGCATAGCGGCTGGAGAACACCAAAAATTTGCGACATCGTAAGTTTTACTTTACATATGTGTAGTACTAACGTAGGTGACTATGAAACACGTCTAGAAAGTACGGTATAGAAATTTTCCCGCTTCCCAATCATTAAAACAGTAATAATTTGATCCTTCTCTGAATACATATAGGCAATTCGATATTCGAGATTTTGAAACTTGAAATGATACGAGAGGATCCCATGTAGATGGCCTCTTTAAGAGTTCCCAATGGTTGGGTTTTCTTTAATAACTGCAAGATACTCATCACGGATTTTTTTCAAAAGTTGTGGTTGGATACGTTTTAGTTCTTTTTTTACTTTGGGATGATAACGGAGTTCAGACATTAAACATTTCTTCGTGAGATAAGGTTTCTACCTTTCCACTTTCAATTTCCTCTTGTCGTGTTTTTAGTTCTTTACTTTCCGGCCCAAGTAAAAGTAATAAAGTCTCCCGTTCTTCAGAGGAGAGACGAGCGATAGATTTCGCAATGTTTTCAATCGACATATCTACAGTAATTTTTGGCATACTTACCTCCATCCTGAGTATAACAAAAAAGTGTCTTTTTACTATCAGTAAACTGCTACTCGCCGCAATACAGCAGCTGGTCGCGCAGGTCTTCGATCTCTTTGCTCCAAAAGGCGCTGTTGCCCCAGTGGGGGTGTTCGGCTTTGAAGCGGCGGTCGTTCCTCTGGCGGGCCGACCAGGCCAGATAGTAGAGCATGCGCATGGCCCGCAGCGGTTCTATCAGCCGTTTTTGGGAATAGTCGAAGGGCAGGAACTGCTCGTAACCCTCGGCGATCAGGTTAAACTCCTGCGGGCAGTCATCCACCCGCGAGGGCAGCAGCAGCCACAGATCCTGAAGGGCCGGGCCGATCATCATATCGTCGAAGTCGATTAACAGCAGCCCCTCGCCGGGGCGTTCGAGGATGTTGCCCCGGTGGCAGTCGCCGTGGACTCTCTGCAGGGGGATATCTTTGAACAACGGTTCAATGCGGCGGCGAATTTCGCCGGCCAGCTCGAAGAATTCCGGCCGATGTTCGGGATGCACCGCATTGCCGGCATCCAGTTCCTGCAGGCACTGTTCTATTATCGGGCCGGGCAGGCAGTATTGGCGTTGTTCTGCACTGCCTTGGCGGGCGGCGGTGTGCATGCGGCCTACCAGAGCCCCCAGCCGTAGCCAGTCTTGCTCGCTTTCGGCATCGAAGTTGCGCCCGCCCCGTTTGGGGAACAGGGCAAAGTGGTACTCCTGCAGGTCTGCCGGTTCGGAAGCGGCCGGGCTGGGTACGCCGCCGGGGCCGCTTGAGCCCGGTTCTACCACTTCCATCACCGCCAGTGTATCGCCATCTGCGTCGGGCAGCGGGGCAACGGTGGGAATGTCTATTTCCACGCAGTCCTGTATAAAGCGGTGTTCTTCCAGAATCGCCGCCTCGCTCCAGCGGCCAGGCCGGTAAAACTTGGCCATATACGCTTGCCCTTCATCGCTGCGCAGTTCATATACCCGGTTGATGTAGCTGTTGTATTGAACGATGTTGCCGTCTAAGCGCAGGCCGAAGGCCCCCTCCACCGCCGTCAAGACGGTATCGGGGGTCAGCAGGTCGAAGTCTCCAGTCGGGGTCGAGTCGTGAATACTGTTCATAACCCCAGATTAAGCTGTGCGGATTTCTATTGTTTCGATGCGGTCGCCCTGCTCGATGGCATCCACCACCTCTGCGCCCTTGCTTACTTTGCCGAAGACGGTGTGTTTGCCGTTCAAGTGGGGTTGCGGAGCATGGGTAATGAAGAACTGACTGCCGTTGGTATTCGGGCCGGCATTGGCCATTGAAAGCACTTTGGCCTCGTGCTTTAGGGGGTTGCCCTTGGTTTCGTCCTCGAAGCGGTACCCTGGTCCGCCGCGGCCGGTTCCGGTGGGGTCTCCTGTCTGGACCATAAAGTTATCGATAACCCGGTGGAAGAGAACTCCGTCGTAAAAGGACTGTTCGACCAGAAATACGAAGTTGTTCACCGTCTTCGGCGCGTGCTCTGGAAAAAGCTGCAGCTCTATCTCTCCCTTGCTAGTTTTAAGAACTGCGAAGTACTGCGCCTCCGTGTCTATCTGCATCTGCGGGGGATTGTCCCATTTTCGGCTGCTCATTATTTCTGCTCCTGTAGTCTATATTTTGCTTTGATGCACTCAATGTACTGTATTCTGCGCCCGCTGGCAATGCGCTGTTTTTCCAATGGCCCGGTTACGGTCTTCATGGTACTATATTCCGACTGCTTCACAAGGAGACAGAAGATGAGTAAAAACCAGCAGCAAATTAGTGAACTCTCCGATAGTTTCGGAACCTGGTATGAAGATGAAGAGAAGTTGAAAGCAGGACGGATGACGGGCAACCTGCATCCGTATACTGCGATGTTTTCGCCCATACGCATAAACCGCCTGACAGTCAAAAACCGGCTGGTGATGGCCCCGATGGGCAACATAAGCATGGCCGAAGAGACCGGGCGCCCCAATTCCAAAATGATCGAATACTTTACCGCCCGGGCGAAGGGCGGGGTCGGACTGATTACCTCGGGACTGGTACCGGTGAGTCACGGGGTAGACCCTTCGGTGACCGAACTCGACCGGCTGACCTATTTTCCGCGGATAGACCGCAGCCGCTCCAACCTGGCCGGGTGGCGTGATCTGGCTGAGCGTTGTCATGCCCACGGGGCCCGCTTCTTTATACAGCTTACCCCCGGTCTTGGGCGGGTCGGGTCTCCCGAGTGTTTGGTGAACAAATTCAAAATGCCCGTCTCGGCTTCATGGAATCCGAACTTCTATATACCCACTATTCCCTGCCGCCCCCTTTCAGGCGGGCAGGCAAAAAAGATTATTAAACACACCGGTCAGGCTGCGGCGGATGCAAAAGCTATGACGATTGACGGGGTGTATCTGCACGGACACGAGGGCTATCTGCTCGAACAGATGACCAACCCGGCGTTCAACCGCAGAAAAATAGGTGCGTACTCGGATTGGAAACGCTTCGGTACCGATATGGTGAAAGAGATCAGAAGAAGAACCGGGGACGAATTCCCGATTATGTACCGCATCGATCTTTCTCTCCTGCTGAATGAGACTTACGGAGAGAAACTGACCAAGATCAAAGACCTAAAGAAATTCAAAAACGAGCGTACCGTCGACCAGACCCTTGAGTATATGCAGGCGCTGGTGCAAGCCGGGGTCGACATGTTTGACGTTGATTTAGGCTGTTACGATAATTGGTGGCTGCCCCATCCTCCGGGTTCGATGGCTCCCGGTTGTTATCTCGACGTGGCACGACTGGTGAAAGATCACTTTGCATCCCGGGGCATCAAGTCTAATGCCGGCGAAGAGGTGCCGGTGGTTGCGGTGGGTAAACTTGGCTATCCCGATCTGGCCGAACAGGCCCTACGCGATAATAAGTGCGATATGCTTATGCTCGGGCGTCCCCTACTGGCAGATCCCGAGTGGCCGAACAAGGCTTTTGCCGGCAGTGTGAAGGATATTATCCCCTGCATCGGCTGTCAGGAGGGCTGCATCAACGAGTTTGTTGAAGGGGGCCATCCGCAGTGTGCGGTAAACCCCACAACCGGTTTCGAAGATCTATACGACGGCAGCGAAACGGCACCGGCCGGGAAGGCCAAGAAAGTGGCGGTTGTCGGCGGCGGTCCGGCGGGAATTATCAGTGCTCTCACTGCAGCCCGGCGGGGCCACCAGGTTACACTCTATGAGGCCCGGGAGCACATCGGCGGAATGCTGGTACCCGGTTCACGGCCGGCGATCAAATTCGACATTATCAACTATCTGGAGTATCTCAGAAATGAAGTCGAAAAAGCAAAGAATGAGTTCGGTCTTAAACTGCATACTTCTACCGCTCCCGGCGCGGAAGAGCTGAAAAAGAAAAACTACGATGTAATCGTTCATGCAGTCGGCTCGCAGCAGAGCCGACCGCCGGTACCCGGAATCGATGCCGCTAATGTGGTTTTTGCGGTAGATGTGCTGCGGAACCCTGCCATTATCGGAGAATCAAAAAATATTGTGGTAGTCGGCGGCGGGGTAGTGGGCTGCGAAACCGCGTACTTCCTCTCCCACGAAAAGGGACGGAATGTGAGCGTGGTAGAAATGCTGCCCCACATAATGCCCGGGGTCTGCACGGCCAACCGGGGATGGCTTATTCACTATTTGGAGAAGCAGAAAGTGCCTTTGCTCAACTGTACCCGTCTCAAAGAGGTCCGCGAGAAGGAGGTTCTGCTGAGCCGGAATATCTCCGAGACTGTTCCCGATCCGTACATGACCTGGGCACCCATCCTGCCGGAAAACATTGAAAATCCCTTTGCCAAGGAGATCAAGGAAGAGCTAAAGGATGAAACAGTGCCGGCGGACCTGGTGATTCTGGCCGCCGGGGCCCGTCCCGCGGAATCTCTGTACCGGGAGTTGGTACATTCCAATGCTGCTGCCGATATTCGGATAATCGGCGATTCCTTCGAAATGGGTAAGGTCCTGGAGGCCAGCCGCTCGGCGTATTCGGTGGGAGTGTCACTATAGGCAATATCCAAAATAAAGACTTTCTGATATACTTTAATCCTGTAATAATGAAAGCTTTATTTTGGAGTAACTTGATAAATGGCTAAGAATAATTTTGAAGAAAACAAAGAAGATTTTGCATCGCTTTATGAAGAAAGTCTTTCCGCGATGGATTCACTGGAACCGGGACAACAGATAGAGACCACCATAGTTTCCATTTCGGGTGACTCCATTTTTCTGGAGTTGAGCGGTAAAAGTGAAGGCATCCTTGACAGAGCCGAGCTGGCTGACACTGATGATAAAATTTCAGTAAAAGAGGGTGATAAAATAAAGGCTTTTTTCCTGTATACAAAAAACGGAGAAATGCATTTTACCACCAAAATCGGCGGAGAAAAAGCCGGGAATGCGGTATTGGAACAGGCCTTTGAGAGCAAAATACCGGTCGAAGGCAGTGTAGAGACAGAGATCAAGGGCGGGTTCGAAATCAAAATCGGTGATACCCGGGCTTTCTGTCCCTATTCCCAGATGGGCCTGAAACGGATCGAAAATCCGCAAGAGTATATTGGAAAGCAGCTCACCTTTAAGATTTTAGAGTACAGCGAAAATGGCCGCAACATTCTGGTTTCAAACCGGATAATACTGGAAGAAGAACACCAGCAGCGAGTAGAAGAGCTGAAACAGACATTAAAGGAAAATATGCGGGTTACCGGCACCATAAAATCAATTCAGGACTTCGGTGCCTTTGTTGAACTGGGCGGTGTGCAGGCTCTGCTTCCGATTTCTGAAATCAGCCGAAGCCGCATTGATGATATAAGTGCAGTGCTATCAGAGGGCCAGGAGATCGAGGCCTCGCTTATTAAGCTTGACTGGCAAAATGAGCGTATAACTCTGAGTATGAAGGCGTTGCTTCCCGACCCCTGGGATGAAGCCGCTACGAAGTATCCGGTTGGTTCAAAGCACGCGGGAGAAGTGGTGCGGATTACCAATTTTGGTGCCTTTGTCACCCTGGAACCGGGTTTGGACGGCCTGCTGCACATATCTGAACTAAAAGGCGATTCACGGCAGAGTAACCAGCAGGATACCGTGAAGAAGGGTCAAAAAATTACCGTTGAAATCAAAAGTGTAGACACTGAGAGAAAAAGGATCTCCTTGAAACGGGGTTCATCAGAGCAGGAGGATAAAGATTTTAAGAAGTATCTGGATTCTGAAACAGAAAACGATTCTGAAACATATAATCCCTTTGCCGAACTCTTGAAGGACAATCAGCAGAACTCTGATAAGAATTAACGCAGCGATTTGAAATATTCGGGAAGCGGTGATTCAAAGATCATCTCTTCCTTGGTAAAGGGATGGCTGATTTTCAGAAAACAGGAATGCAGAGCCAGTCTGTGTATATTCTTATCATTTTCTTTTTTACCGTATACCCTGTCGCCGGCTACCGGATGCCCGTTCTCTGAGAAATGAACGCGTATCTGGTTTTTTTTGCCGGTAAGCAGGTCTATCAGCAGCAGACTGTAGTTTTTCGATTCGCGAATCACCTTATAGCGGGTTTTGGCCAGTTGGCCTTTCTCCGGATCGGTTACCGAATACATCCTGTGCATACTGTTCTCAGCCAGATATGCGGTAATCAGGCCCTCTTTTTCGGGCAGATGCCCGTGCACAAGGGCGTAATATTTTTTTTCGAAGTGTGTCCATTCACTCTGCAGATACTGTTTGGCCGGTTCGGTTTTTGCAAAGACGAGCAGGCCCGAGGTATCCCGGTCAAGCCGATGTACAATGAAAACCCGATTCCGGGACCTCTGATTTCCTTTTTTGACATATTCATTCAACAGAAAATAGGCCGTATTCTCTCTGACTTTTTCGTTACTTACCGTGAGAAGACCGCTTTTCTTATCCACAACCACTATGTAGTGGTCTTCAAAGATGATGTTCAACCCCTTCGGGTGAAACCTTTTGGGCACTGGTTTGAATTGCTTTTTGCTTCCCGGCATATGCTGCCGAGTCTATCACAGATTGATGAAATGATCCTCTACGGGTGCAAAAAATCCTTCGCACCCATAGAGTTAGTTAGAAGGTTTTACTTACCGAGGATATATTTTACTTGTTCCGGATGAGAATCGATCCATTCCTGGGCGAGTTCTCTCCAGGTGATATCTTCATGTTCCTGGCGGTACATCATTGCTTCGAGTTCAGCTACATCTATGCTCCAGCGGGACATAATATCGTACACTTCCGGGTAGTCCTCCTGGATGCCTTTATAGGAGATAACGTACACGTTGTCCGATTTGAAGTGATTTTTTGGTTCGTCTAGAAATTTCAGGTCGAACTGGGTAAACATGGCATGGGGACGCCATCCAAAGAACACAATCGGTTCTTTCTTGTCCATCGCAGCTTTGGCGCTCGCCATCATAGCCGCTTCGCTCGATTTTTGCACCTCGAAGCCTTCCAGCCCGTAGCTTTCAACCATCTCTTCCGAAATTGTAGTCATAGCAGCCCCGGAGCTGATACCGATAATCTTTCCATCAAACTTATCGGCCTTGCCTTTCAGATCAAGGATAGAGTCTTCTTCCACATATGTAGGCACGACCCATCCCAGCGGAGCCTCTTCGTAGCTGGTGGCGACTTTTATCAGTTTATCCTTGTATTCCTCCCACATCGCTTCTTCAGTGTAGGGCAGCCAGGCGTCCATAAAAAAATGCAGGTCCTTCTTCTGGATTCCGGCCCAGATAAGCGGTTGCTCCGCACGTACAAACTCGACCTCATAGCCCTCGTTCTCGAGCAGAATGCGGGCTATTTCCGTCGGCGGCTGGGTACAGGTCCAACTGGTGAGCCCGAATGTAACCTCGCCCTTTGACTCTTCGGCGTTCGCCGCATCCTTTTGTGTACACGCGCCGATACTGAGCAGCAGAATGCCCACTGCAGCCATAGTCATAATTTTCTTAATTGTTTTCATTAGTTTGTTCTCCTTGTAGTGTTGCCTCATCATCCAGCCGGGCGTACAGCTCGCGCATGTTTTCAGGGGTAAAATGAAAGGGGGCGGCGCGATCTGACTGCCAGACACGGTAGGTTTGACCTTTGAGGCGTTTTATCATTTCAGCAGCATTGTAAATCTGAATACCGTATAACCAGTTCGCCATCATGAGAATCGACCCGATATGCCCGCCGTCACAGGTAGTGGCACAGATGTCTTTTAACAAATGGATCTGGTAGTTGCGATAATAGCCGTCGATGGCGGAGGTCATCAGACATCCGTCGGTTACCAAACCTCCGATAATAATATCTTCAACTCCCATCCCGTCTAAAAATAGATCCAGGCTGGTCTGATAGAAGGCGCTCCAACGGTATTTATCCAGCACTATATCTCCAGAGGCGGGAGCAATATCACTGATAATTTCTACGGCATCGGTCCCCGAGCAGTAATACACCGGGGTTCCATCGGGGTTCAACTCCTCATCCCGGGAGAGGCCCACTCCGTCAGCCCGGTTTAACTGCCGGGTATAGATGATTGGAATTCCCTGTTCCCGGCATGCGGCAATAAGTGCGCTCGCATTTTCGACTACACTTTCCACGTTCTCGACTCCGAAATTGCTCTCATTCTGAATGTCGATGAGAATCAATACGGTCTTGGTTTTGTTCAAATCTTTCTCCTTTTAAATATATTTATATACATAAAACGCCTATGAACTTCGTCATCGGCGTTATTTTAATAATGGCTTTTTGTTTTTCCTTTCCATACTTGCGTCATCCAGACCTTGACCTTATACTATCATCAGT
>CAZWDV010000055.1:0-20331 GCA_964632675.1 uncultured Sediminispirochaeta sp. | reverse complement strand
GGGGAATCTACTTTCCCGAGCCTCCCCTGGCGGCGGTGAATCCACAGCTGGCCGCTAGGAAGATTCGTGCGACCGGCAGGATCATCGAACAGAAACGGCGGGAGATCGGCTGAATAGCAGGACAGGCAAGCGGCAGTGAACCAGACCTCCGGTAACAGCCGCACTTGTGGTCGGCGCTGTGCCGGCGCGGATGGAAGGGGGAACAATTCTAAATATCTTGAAGGCAGGTGCCTCCCGACCTAATATCAGTGTTCATCCGTGTAAATCCGTAGCAAAAATTTTTTTCTAGTTTTTTTGAAGTAGCAGGCTGTTGTGTGCCTTTTTTATTACAGGGAGGCGCGTATGCCATCACACTATGATGCTCTGTTCAGGCGGCTGTTTGAAAAGCCGGAGGTCAGCGCAGATTTTATCCGAAATTATCTGTCGGCGGACTATCAGGGAAAAATAGATTTCGAAAGTGCTACTATTGATCCGAACACCTATATCGATGAGGTTCTCCGAAAGAATTACACTGATCTAAGGAGACAAATAAGAAGCTCCTGGATTAGGTGCCGAATTACCATCTGAGCAAGTTTCAGCCATATCTACCCGAGCAACTACAGTATGCTCTCGTTGCCGAGACCGTGTATAATGCGAAGGGAACTCTCTTTTTCTTGGAAGAATTTATTAATATTGGTATTGAATAATACCAAATATAGGGTTATATTGTAAATGAGCACCACACAGATGGAAATTGCTAATTTCCTTATGAGGATGAAGCAAGTTGTAAAGGCAAAGAAGAACATCTACTTTGTGCCCCGGAAGGAAAATGAAGAAGCCCTTTTGAGACTGAACTTAACATTGGAGATAGTGTGGAATGAACTGTTGAAACTTACTTCGGCAAATTACAAAAAGGGACCTGAAGAGGATAGGAACGGATCGGAAGGAGAGGTATGGGTTTTTCTGCATCCTATAACTGGAGTGGAGATTTATATCAAAATGAAACTTTTCAAAATCCATGAAGAAGATCATTTAAAGGTTCTATCCTTCCATGATTAGCCCACAGGAGGCGTGAAATGAAAGAGATAATAGATGTGTGTCCCGTATGCGAAGATGAACGAACAATAGAAATAGATACCAGGAAGGAAACCCAGACGATAAAGAATCAGCAGATAAGTGCAGAAATAGAGTATTCAAAATGCCGTGAATGTGGAAGTGAGTTCTCCACAGCCGAACAAATGAAGAAGAATCTTGAAAAGTTTCGTCAAGTGTATAGAGAGAAGAATGACATCGTTACCCCTGCAGAAATTAAATCTCTTAGAGAAGAATATGGAGTGAGCCAAAAGACGCTTGCAAAAATACTCGACTTTGGACAACTTACCATCAACTCATATGAGCAGGGATCCATACCATCGGGGGCTCACAACAATCTTTTCAAGTTGATTCGTGATCCAGATAATTTTCTGAAACTTTTAGAAGATAGCAGGGAAAGACTTACGAGGACACAGGTAAACAAGATCGATAGCCATCTCAATTCAATGCAGAAACAACTAAGTTTTGAAAGTATTATCTATTCTCATGAAGTGAGAGAACTGGTAAACAAAGAGTCGGAATACAATGGGTATTCATATACCGATATAAGAAAGCTATTTTTTACTATCCAGTTAATTCTATATTACGCACAGAGAGAAGTCTATAAAATGGCGATACTAAAATTGTTATTCTACATTGATTTCTCGTATTTCAAGAAAAAAGAAAAGTCTATCACCGGGTGGCCCTATGCCAATCTCCCCTATGGTCCCGTCCCCGAGGATTACAAAAGAATACTGTTTCAAGGTGAAGAAAGAGAGATGTTCTTTGCAGAACCGGATGAGATAGATAAGGGAGAAATATATAGGCTTCCTGATGACTTTTCAGCAGAAGGAGTCCTCGGTTACTTTTCTAAAGAAGAAATAGAGACAATCCAGGAAGTAGTTGAAAAATTCGGTAAGCGCACAGCTAGCTCTTTGGAGAAGTTAACTCATAGCGAGAGTGCGTGGAAAGAATCAGCACATGCCAATCTGATTTCATATCACTATGCATCAAAGTTGAAAGCGATATAACAGGTATAATAAATCTTGAAACTAGTTAAGCATATAAGGGCGTATGGATATGAGGGTAGGTTTTACCACTTTAAAATAACCTACTACGAAGAAGACGGTATGGTGTATTGGACAATGGTGCCACCCCAAGGACATCCCAAATGGTATACCCATGAGGAAGAAGATATAGTCAACCGTTGCCCTAAGGAGAGTACCTATGAGTACCGCTTGGAACATGGTGCCTTACCCGAGGATATTGAAGGATCGAAAATGTCATCTGATCTAAAAGCTAACTCGCTGTTACTGAGCTGGAGTCGTCACATACCCTCCGGCCAGATCCAAGATCCGTTAGGGCTGAATCTCAGAGGGTTGGCGAGGTTCGCCAATCAGCTATTGTTTTGCATTACGTCCATTACACCACGTGCCAGGTATTATTCGTTCCTTCCGTGGTGTGTATATGATTGGCAGCTCCGCGAGCAAGGGCAGCCGAATGCCTCCACTCTCCGTGATGGAATAACTTTCCGGGAACGAGGATTCGTGTTGTCCTGTGTAGTTCACCATTTCCATATCTAGGGCGACCGCCTCCCGCATCTCCCGGCGGGTTTCCGTGCGGCCCTCTGGGATGCCATATTTCATCCAATCGGCGACAACAAGCAGAGCCTCGCTCTCCTCGCTCTTTCCCGTTGACTTCGCCTTCATGTATTGGCCCGTCTCGGGGTTCTTGATTTGTGCGTAGAAATATTTAGCGTTTTTTCTTTTATACATGCTGTACCGGCGCATTGTCTCCTACCTTTACAGATATAAATAGATAGATTTTAATATCTACAATCTATCTGTAATCTAAGATTGAGAGAACCGCCAGTGTTCCGGTAGGCTCTATATTTCCTTGTTTAGCAAGGAATTGCTTTTTTAAATAATTGGAGGTGAGGGGAGTCGAACCCCTGTCCTACTGGGCACCCTGTAAGCGTCTACAAGTTTAGTCCCGACTTATTGTTTCGGAGACAGTACGGAGCCGGTACAAACCAACTGTCTCCTAAGATCGACTTTAATGTCCCCAGCAGCCGCCGAACGTGAAGCTGGGTAAGCTCCGGTTTCTTTCAGGCATCTATTCCCTCGGAACAGCGTGAATAGAACCCGAGACTACGTTATTTACGCAGCCATTGCAAAGTCTGCATTATTGTCTGCAGTTAATTGTGGTGTCCAGTTTAAGGAGTTAGGCAGCTCCACTTGCAACTTACAGCCGTGCAGGACCAGCAGTCGAATCCGGTACACCCCCGCAGCTATTAATAACATAACAGTTTTCAGCTATAAATTCAACTAATGGCTGATGGATAGTAGTATTTGTTCAGGTTATCTCAGGCGGTCCCGCATTTCCCGCTCGGCATCCCGTCTTAGATCCCGATTTTTAATGGCCTGGCGCTTGTCCTGAGTCTGTTTGCCTTTGCAAATGCCTATCAGGACTTTTACCATGCCGCCTTTGAAGTACACTTTCAGGGGAACCAAAGTGTATCCACGCTCGTCCACCCGGCGCTGAAGGCGCTTGATCTCCTGCTTATGGGCCAACAACCGTCTTTCCCTGAGAGGATCATGGTTGTAGATGTTACCGAACTCATAGGGAGATATGTGAAAGCCGTACAGTATGAGCTCTCTGTCCTTTACCCGGGCGTAAGAATCGGTAAAAGAGAACTTGCCCCCGCGCATAGACTTCACTTCAGTTCCCTGCAGTTCTATACCGCACTCCAGAGTATCTTCTACCGTATAGTTAAAACGGGCTTTTCGATTATCCGCCAGAACTTTGATTCCGCTTTCGGTATTTGGCATATATGTTCCTTTTGTTACTTTTATTTTGGCTCTAAAACAATTCTGAAGCCCGTGAAGGGGGAACACCAGTGGGGCGGATGGGAAGCGCGCGTCCATACCGTCACCTCTCTGCTGCGGTTTACCCAGCTGCCCCCGCGCAGCGCCCTCTCTCGTCCGTCGTATCCTTCTACCGCCGCACCGTAGTTACCGTCCAGCACATCAGCGGGAAAATACCAGTTTTCACACCACTCCCATACATTGCCTTGCATATCTATCAGACCGAGCCGTCCTTCGCGACTGTAGTTGCCGGCCTGGGGCCCATCGAAACCGCTGTCATTATCGATTACCAGGGCTGCGCTGTTTTTGCGGGCGGCAAATTCCCACTCTGCTTCAAGGGGCAGGCGAACCAAGTAACGTGCCCGCATAGCATCCGGCAGTTGGGCTTCAAACCACTGACAGTACGCTTTAGCCGCGTGCCATGAGACATCGGTCACCGGCAGATTCATATTAACGGGTTCATTCTGCCGATAATTCAGGTAGTTTTCATCAACCTTATTCTTGGTTATCAAGACATCAATGTTCTCTAACTGCCAGTCGGGAGAATCCTGCAGAAACCGCTCGAACTGGCGCCGGGTTACCTCTCCGCTGGAGATATAGTAAGGTTCCAGCTTTTCCACATGTGGAAACACACTCAAGTCGCTGAATTCTAGCTCCACTCTATCGGCTGAAAATTCCGCATTACCCACCGGAATCTCTTCCGGCGGAACTATCTCAACAAAGCTATGATCGTACACACTCATAGGAACGGACTGAATGCCGGTACTGGAATAAACCTGTGAAAAGGGAAGTGCCTTCAAATATTCTTGCAGCTCCTCGCGATTAGCCCGGTAGTTTTCATCATCCGCAATTTCGAGTATGTTCTGACGCTGCGCAGCAGTTTCAACATACAGTGCAGCCAGTACCGGAGTAGTTCCTACCCTTACAAATGCCTCGACACTAGATTGAAGTAGATCTGAAGCCATATTTGTACTGATATACTCATTGGCAGATTTATTTCTGTATTTCCGCGAGTCAAGCGCGCTGATAGCGGCTGTTGCATCTATCAGCTGTTCAAATGAGTTAATATTATTTACAAGCATGTATGTAAAATCATACAAATCCTGGGGTATAACGGAGGCATCACCCGTATTTTCAATTTTACCGAGCTCAGCTGCCTGCACATACTCGGAGACTGCCTGCACTCCTCTGAAAGGGTATCGATAACGCTCGTAAAAGGAACCTACCAGAGACCAGTCCGATACTTGATCGAATCTCCAACGTAAATACTTTCCGCTGCTGGAGAAGTTCAAATCGGCAGATTCTTTTTCTGCCCGCTTGAAAACCAGGGTTCCGAACAGCTTACCCGGCACCCGCATCTCCTGCTGCACCTCTTGAAAGTAGGGTTTCTCATACCGCACCGTATGTTCACCGGCCGGCACAAACCGGGTAAACGGGGTAGAACCTAAATACTGCCCATCCACATACACTGCCGTTCCGGCAGGGTTGGTAGAAAAGTGAACATTTGAACCATAATTGCGAATTCCCGGCAGCACGAACACCAGAAATAAAATCAACACTAATATCAATGCATACAGAATTGTCAGGTAGAGGCCCGGCTGCATACCGAATATCGGTTTCAGTTTTACATCCGATATTTCGGGAATTTCAATCTGCTTCTTTTGCTTTTTCATGATTGAAAATGTACCGTTTCGGTTCTAACTTGTCAATGTAAGGCATCTGTGGTAATAATTTAACTGGTCTATCATAAGGAGTAGGAATGGATACATGGTTTGAATCTGTCCAAAGTGTAACTGAACGTTATCTCACCCGCCGAAAACGCAAAAAAGCATATGTGAAAGCCAAACAAAAAGCCAAAAATCCTATTATAGACTGGATGGAAGCCTTTTTGTGGGCCGCTATTGTAGTACTGCTTATCAATCAATACATTGCACAGGCCTATCAAATTCCCTCCGGTTCTATGAAAGAGACACTGAAAATACAGGACCGTATCTTTGTAAACAAGATGATTTACGGGCCCGAATTAATCCCCGGAGCTTTGAAACTTCCGGGCTTCACTTCACCGGAACGGGACGAGGTAATCATTTTCGAGAGCCCGACCTATATTTCAAAAGGCCCCCTGTTCGACACCCTTCAGCGGCTTATCTACATGCTTACGTTCTCGATGGTCGATATCGACCGTGACCAGCAGGGCAATCCGAAACCCCATTTTCTCATAAAAAGAGGGGTGGGAGTGGCTGAAGACAGGCTCCGTTTTGTAGAGGGCCGACTCGAGATACAGCCACCGGGTTTCAAAAACTGGATACCGGAGGCGGAATTCAGGAAATTGGCGGGACTCGAGAATCCGACTCAACGGCTTATAGAACCCTCTGCATATCCCTATATTAAAGCCTCCGCGTTTCACGATGCATATCAAAGCGCCGGCATCCCGGTTTCGAATAAAATGGCACGAGAAGCTGAACAGATGCCGCAAATTACCGATATGTTCGAATGGATGAAATACCGCAACGAAATGCTGTATAAAATTTATCCCTATGAACGGCGGACCGGCGCTTTGTGGCGAAAATTCGATACCGGCTGGTATATCGCCGAAGGATTCATTTTTCCGCTCGGAGATAATCGGGACAATTCCAGAGATGCGCGGTACTTCGGGCCGGTATCTCTACAAAACGTGCTCGGCCGAGCAATGTTTATCTATTGGCCCTTGGACCGTTTTGGAACAATACACTAACTAATAC
Organism: uncultured Sediminispirochaeta sp.; assembly: GCA_964632675.1. Taxonomy (GTDB): domain Bacteria; phylum Spirochaetota; class Spirochaetia; order DSM-16054; family Sediminispirochaetaceae; genus DSBN01. The sequence goes on along the minus strand of CAZWDV010000055.1, from coordinate 13,676 downwards.
ACACGCAGGGAGAGACCATGTCGAAAAGGTCACGCGCTTTACGCTACTACCGAAGCTACAAACCACAAGGCCCCGTTACGAAAAGCATTCGTTTTATCGTAAAACTTGTAGTAGTGGTCTTTCTTCTCTATCTGATTATCAATACCTTCTTCTTCCGCACTTATCTTGTGGACGTATCAACACGGGATCAACAGCCGGTGTACGCCGGACGTATACTGGCAACCCCGCTGCTGTACGGTCCCCGTGTGGAGATAGTCGATTACCGTCTGCCTGTACTGCGCACTCCCAAACGCGGTGATGTAGTGATAGTTGAAACCGGCAACCCGCCCGATCTCCCCTGGTACGCAGTGACTTTGAATAGCCTGGCCAGGTTCTTCAGTTTTTATCAATTCGTACCCTTCGAAGAAGACGAGTTTTCATCCGTGAGCCGGTATCAGGTGCGCCGGGTAGTCGGAATGCCCGGAGATGAGGTGAAAATGAACGATTACCGGGTAAAAATCAAAACCAGTACCTCAAACCACTTTATCGATGAACAAGAGGTTGTTCAGATCGACTATACTCTGGTGGTCCCGCAGTTACCGAAGCTTACTGGTCAAGAGGAGCCCGGTAGCCTGGCAGGCGTACAACCGGCGATGCAGCTTGATCCGGGGGAATACCTATTGGCGCCGGACGACCGCAGCCGTTTCGGCCTCTCAAAATACTGGCAGCCCTCCGAGATGCATTCCATTAGATCAAAAGCACTGCTGGTCTACTGGCCTCAGCTTACTTTCCTGTAATGTTTCTTTCCGCTTACTCCGAGCTACCGATTTACGTGCATGTACCGTTCTGCAGGAAAAAGTGCGACTATTGTGATTTTTTCTCGATCCCCGGCAGCAGTGCCGAGCTGCAGAGCAGGGTGGTTGAACAGATACTCCTACAGCTCGAAACCCTTTTGGATACCCTCCGTCCCCAGGCGGTACCCAGTCTGTATATAGGCGGTGGTACGCCTAATTCACTTTCTCCGCCTCTGTTCGAGCGGCTCATAACGGGAATCAACCGGAGTGTTGAACCGTATGTGTGGCATTCCGATTTTGAGTGGACAGTTGAGCTGAACCCCGAACTAATATCGGCAGAACAGCTGGATTTTCTCGCTAAATCCCCGGTGAACCGTCTGAGCATCGGTACCCAGAGTTTTTCCGAATCCGCGCTGCAGTCAATCGGAAGAAACGCCGGCCTATCTAAAACTATTTCAGGCTTAGAGTTAGTGCAAAAATGGTGGCAGCAGCGCTGGAGTCTGGACCTCATTACCGGACTTCCACAACAGAGCAGGGAAGAGGCTCTCCAAGAATTGGATACCGCCTTCTCTTTTTCCCCTGGCCACATATCCCTGTATACCCTTAGCGTGGAAAAGAATACACCTCTGGAACGACGAGTGCTCTCCGGAGAGATCAAAACGAGCTCTGACGACCAGGTAGCCGATATTCTTGTGCAGCTGTGGAGCGTACTGCATGAAAACGGCTTTCAACACTATGAGGTCTCCAACTTCGCCCAACCACAGCAGACCAGCCGTCATAACTGGTACTACTGGCGCCTGAAACCTTACCTTGGCATCGGTCCGGCCGCAGTCTCAACACTTCCGGCTGCAAAGGGCTTACCGATTCGAGCTCAAACTCCGGCATCTATATCGGAATTTCTAACTCGGAAATTAGTGTCCGGCCCTCCCTTCGCTTCTCTGGCAACCGAGAAACTCACCCCCAACCAGTTCTTACTCGAATACTTGATGATGGGGCTGCGGACAATTCCCGGCATAGAAGTTGAGGAGTGTGCGCAGATCTTCAACCACGATATACGCGAAGTGCTGGAACATACCCTCGACAGATCTCTTGAATCAGGTTTACTCCGCTTGCATACAATTGATAAGCGCTCCTACCTGAGCATCACTGAACCAGGCATGCTGCTACTCGACCACATTCTAGTACAGGCAGCCGAAGAAATCAGCGGACTGCAGCCCGAGCTGAACTGGCCCCTCACCTGAACTAAAGCCATTCTCGGCGACTCTCTGCGCAAGGCATGGGAAAGGCGTGAATCTTGACTGTAGATGTCCATTGTGGTATTTTTATTAAAACTTGATCAGGAAAGGTACTTTCAAAATTACACTTTTAAAAGTACCTCGTACCAATAGTTTTACCCATAATTACCATCATAACTGATAAAAGGAGCAGCAATGTCCGGCCACAATAAATGGTCTTCTATTAAGCATAAAAAAGGCGCCCAGGATGCCAAACGCGGTAAAATTTTTACCAAAATAATCAAAGAAATCACTGTAGCAGCCCGCATGGGCGGCAGCGATCCCGAAACAAACCCGGCTCTGCGAACGGCTATTACTAAAGCTAAATCCGAAAACATGCCCAAGGACAATATCGAACGGGCTATCAAAAAGGGTACCGGCGAGCTCGGAGGGGTCGATTACATCGAACTTACCTATGAAGGTTACGGCCCCGGCGGAGTGGCCATCCTTATCGAAGCTCTCACGGACAACAAAAACCGTACTGCCGCCGATATACGGAGTATTTTCAGCAAGCACAACGGAAACCTCGGGGAAACCGGCTGCGTATCCTACATGTTCCAGCGCAAGGGTACCATCTCTTTTGATGCGGCAAACTATTCAGAAGATGAGATACTCGAGGCTGCCCTCGAAGCAGGTGCCGAAGATGTGTCCAGTTCGGATGATGAAATCGAAGTAGTAACCAGTCCGGACGATTTTTCTACTGTTTCGGAAGCACTCGAGGCGGCTGGGTACAAAGCTGAAAGAGCCGAAGTAAGCATGGTTCCCGAAGCGACCATTTCGCTTGATGATGAAACTACCGCAAAGGCACTACGGTTGATCGAGAAGATCGATGATAATGAGGACGTAAAGTCGGTTTCGACTAACCTCGATATTCCCGACGACTTTGATCCAGACTCTTTCGAATGATACGGATACTGGGGATCGACCCCGGGTTAGCACATACCGGTTGGGGCCTGGTCGAGGGACACACCAACCGGCTGCATCATATCGAACACGGCACTATCCACACTGCAACCGATACAGAACATGCCGATCGGCTGCTCGAAATTTATACTCACATTGAAACACTTATCCAGGAGTACGGTCCCCAGTTCGTTGCAGTAGAAGCGCTCTATTTTGCAAAAAATCGACGCAGCGGCATTCCGGTCGCCGAATCCCGCGGAGTAGTTCTGTTAGCAGCCGCCCGTGCAGCGGTCGCTTCCCGTTCATACACACCATTGGAAATCAAACAGGCACTTACCGGGAACGGACGTGCCGAGAAACAGCAGGTTCAGGAGATGGTCAAATTGATGTTGGGGCTCGGCTCGATACCGAAACCGGACCATGCATCAGATGCACTGGCAGCGGCTATCTGTTGTTACCACAGTTACCAATTCGACCGGAGTGCGGCGAGGGGCAGAGTATGATTCAAAGTTTATACGGTACTATCAGCGGGCAAAGCGGCCGCTACTTGTATTTGCGACAGGGCGGAATCGAGTGGGCTGTGGAGGTGAGCCTGCAATCGCTGGAAGACCTGGTAGCCCGGGAGGGAGAGGTGCGTATATTCACCTATCTTCATCATCGCGAAGATATAATGCAGCTCTACGGTTTCTCGACTGAAGAGGAGCGGGAACTGTTTCTCGAAATTATTAAGGTTTCTGGTATCGGGCCGAAACAAGCGCTGCGTATGCTGTCGGGACTCCGGCCGCAGGAGTTCATAGAGGCCATCGACAACGACCGGGTAGACCGACTCTCGCAGCTGCCGGGAGTCGGGAAAAAGACCGCCGGTAAAATTATACTGGCCCTTAGAGGAAAAATCCTCACTGAAAAAGAGGACCAGCCCGGCGAGGGTTACCCTGAACTGCTGAGTGCTTTAACAGATATGGGCTTCGACCGTAAGAAAGCTCGGCAAGCACTGCAAGAGGTTGCCAAAAGTATTGAATCTGATACACTTACAGACAGCGAGCGCGAACACGAGCTGTTCAGGAAAGCAATTATATATCTTAGTGGATCTGGTTAAAGCACATTCGTAATACGCAGTATGGAAAATAGACAGTACTTAGACGGTTCATTCGATACCCAGGAAGATACTCAGGAACAACTGCTGCGCCCGCATTACCTGCGGGACTTTCAGGGCCAGGAGGCTTTGAAGGAAAACCTGGGGGTGTTCATTAAAGCTGCCCGCGAACGTGCGGAGAGCCTCGATCACGTCTTTCTGAGCGGCCCCCCGGGGCTGGGAAAAACAACCCTGGCCGGAATAATGGCCAATGAAATGGGCGCTGATTTCAAGGTTACCTCCGCCCCGGCGCTGGAAAAACCGAAAGACCTGGCCGGTATCCTGACCACCATGACCGAGAACTCGGTGTTCTTTATTGATGAAATCCACCGCTTAAAACCGGCCCTCGAAGAGATGCTGTATATCGCTATGGAGGACTACGAAATCGACTGGGTTGTCGGACAGGGACCTTCCGCCCGCACTATGCGCATTCCGATTCCCGAGTTTACCCTGATCGGTGCTACCACAAAAGCGGGCCAGGTTGCCGGCCCCCTCTACAGCCGCTTCGGCATTTCGGTACGGATGGACTTCTACAGTCCCAAAGACATTGCCCGTATCATCCGTCGCACTGCATCCATTCTGGACGTACATATCCAGGAAGAGGCAGTGCTGCGGCTTGCCGACAGCTCCCGGGGTACCCCGCGGGTAGCCAACCGCCTCCTGCGCCGAATGCGGGATTTTGCACAAGTCCTGGCGGACGGGAAGATCGACGCCAATGTAATTTCCGAGGGGCTCAACCGGCTCGAAATCGACCATTACGGTCTCGAAAAGCATGACCGTGAGATTCTCCGTACGATTATCCAGAACTATCAGGGCGGGCCGGTTGGAGCGGAAACCCTGGCTATTTCGGTTGGTGAGGCGATTGAATCGCTCGAAGACTTTTATGAACCGTACCTTATTCAAAGAGGGTTTTTGCAACGAACTCCGCGAGGCCGGATGGTGACCGACCTTGCATACACCCATCTAAATCTGAACAAGAGGAATAATGAAAACCAAGACCTTCTCTTTTGATGTGCCCGAAGAGCTGATCGCCCAGCATCCGGCCGAGGAACGGGGGACCAGCCGATTGATGCGGATACAGAGACACTCAGAGTCAATCAGTCACCACTCCGTGAAGGATCTTCCGGATCTGCTTCCGGAGAATGCGGTAGTAGTAATGAACAATTCGCGGGTGCGCAAAGCCCGCATCTACGCAACTACCGCGCAGGGAGGGCAGGTCGAGTTCCTGCTGCTTGAGCAGCGCAGCCCGAACCGCTGGAAAGCTATGGTCTCCAAGGCCAAAAAACAGAAACCCCGCCGGACCTACAGCTTCCCCGGAGATGTACAGGCCGTAATTATAAGCCAGGAGGATGAGTTCCGGATTGTCGAGTTTACGCCGGCAATCGACGACCGGTACCTCGATACCTACGGCCATATGCCGCTCCCTCCGTACATTCGGCGCGAGGATACCGCCGAGGATTCGGGACGCTACCAAACTGTGTACGCATCTAAAACCGGTTCGGTAGCTGCACCGACGGCGGGCCTGCACCTGACCGACACAATTCTCGAAGAACTGACAGGAAGGGGAATTGAACTGGCCTATGTCACCCTGCATGTGGGAATTGGCACTTTTCTGCCCATCCGCACAGAAAATATCGAGGCCCACAAAATGCATGCCGAACACTATGCCATTTCTGCGGAAACCGCTGCAGCGGTTACCTGCGCGAAACGCGCGGGGCGGCCTGTCTGTGCCGTGGGAACCACTTCGGTCCGCACTCTGGAGTCAGCCTGGAAAGCCAGCAACGGGGCCACAGGAAACACCGGCGAGCTGCAGGCCGGCGAGGGCAGTACCGATCTCTACATTTATCCGGGCTATCAGTTCGAGGTGGTAGATCAAATGCTGACCAATTTCCACACACCGGAATCGAGTCTGTTGGTGATGGTATCCGCGTTTGCCGGGAAAGGCCTTATAGAAAAGGCATATACCACCGCCGTTCAGGAGAAGTACCGCTTTTTTTCCTACGGCGATGCAATGCTGATACAGTAAAAAACTGATAACCCTCAGTACGTATTCTCATCCATTGATTCGAACTGCGCGCGGACCTTACCGAGCCGCTGCAGATCTTTGTAGATAATTTCCTGGTAATCGAGATCTCCCGAGCTTATGCGGGTACACTCGTCTTCCCAGTACTGAACCTCCTCCAAGTGGATATAAGACATCTTTTCCAGTTTGGCCCACCACATCAAAGCCTGTTCCCAGTAGTACAGGGCGTTCTGGTAGTAGTGCTCGGCAATTTCCAGACTCTCGAGGTTCTGATCTTTCCAGGGCTGGTTGTAGAAATAGGCCACCCGCTTGTCGTATTCCGCCGCCCAAAGACGGTACTGCTTCACCATTTCAAGGTTCACATGCATCTGAAACAAAGCTCGATAACGCTGCCACTCTTTTTGATTTTCAATGGTTGCCATTGCATTCAGAGGATTCACGAACGGGCGCTTCAGAGCCCGCTCGAGGTACCAGATATTCTCTTCGAAATCCTCAGGGTACTGATAGAAGTTCTGGTGGTAGAGTTTGTAATACTGTTCAGCGTAGTAGATGTTATAGGCCGCGGCCTTCTGCGGAAAGACCCCTGCGAGAAAAAAAAGGAGCACCCCTAACTGTATGATCAGGTACAGTTTTCGAACTTGCATCACTCTATTTATCGGAAGATGAAAGCTTGTTCCACACCAATTCTTCCAACTCTTCGACCGGCAAAGTGCCGTCAAAGATGTGGATATTCATATCAGTATGCTGAAACAGGGTAAACGCATGGAAATAGTTGGAGCGGATCTCCTCCTGGAATTCCATACGCTCGTATATTTCACGGGTTGTATTGCGTTGTACTACCCGCCGGTAACCTTCATCCGGAGACACATCTAGAAATATGAGTTCCTCCGGCAGCGGGAAATGGCGATTCAATTCCCAGACTGCATCAAAATTCCAATCAACCGACTGATACGCCAGGGACGAAAACAAGTAGCGGTCGCTAATGACCGTATTTCCCTGCTCGAGCGCGGCAATAATTCCGTTGTCGGGGTGGTAAATATGATTATGCCGATCGGCTGCGAAAAGTTTTGCCAGTGTTCCCGCGGCCACTTTCTGCTCGTTTTGAAGTACCTGTCGAACAGCCTTGCCGATGAAGCTTTCAGTAGGTTCACAGGTGTACTGGCAGGCTTTTCCGATAGACACAATTTTTTTCTGCAGAAGATGACATTGCGTAGTGGTTCCCGACCCGTCAAGCCCCTCGAGCACAATGAAACCTGCTAATACTTCAAAATTTGGTAATTCCATTTTCATATTTATAGATTATACTAATGAAATTGTATCTCTTTGTCATCTTTTATTGCAAAAAATGGCCGTTTCAAGGTAAATTTAACATTAAAGCGAGGTGATGTAACTGAAACTTCTGAGGGCTATCCAGCCATTGCATACAATAGTATTTTTATTACTGCTCATAGCGACTGTGATAGTTCTCTTACCCATCCAAAATGCTATTGATGACTACATGGCGCAGCTTAAGCAAGACACCATCAGCTCCCTTGAAGAGAGTCTTAACCGTTCAATATCGTATGACAGTATTTCGCCCTCCCTTTTGATGTATCTGGAAATCCGTTCAGTGAGCATCGAAACATTTACTCCGGATGGGCAGAAGAATGTGGATATCGGCAAGATCAGGGTGTATTACGATCTCTTTGCCCTCCTGAAAGGAGAGATGTTTACTGCAGTCTCTGAAATTCGATTGATCAATTCGAGTTTTTCCTACAACCAGATCAACGATAAGGAGCTTATTGAAAGAGTTCAGCGCATAGTAAACGCCGGTTCGGGCGCTACCTCCGCATCCGAGCCGGTGGCCCGAACATCCTTTAAACTCAACTTGCCGGAACAGCTCACCCTCAGCGGTCAAAATATCGACATCGATTTTCGCAATCCGCACATCGAACTAAAGATATCCGATCTCTTTTTCGAACTTTCGAGTCAGGGCAAGCATTTTCAAATTAAAGCCGAAGGCCGTTCCGAGGTTGAATTTCTCCAATCGATTCCAATCGGTAACAGTGAATTAAAACTGGCCAGCAGCACTTTCGAGTTAAACGGCCGCTATTCACAACTGAACAGTCAAATATCTTCCCGTCTTTCAATAGAGGCATTTTCCTCTAACTTGTTGAATTTCAGCGGATTAACCCTGGAAATCGATCAAAACAACCGGAGAATCAGCATCCGAAAAATCGAAGACCGTTCTCCCTGGGATTTCAAAGTCGACTATATACCGGACCAGAAAGACCTTACAGTTCATTTTGCAGCGGAGGAGTTTTCTCCGATTCAAAACATAACTTCTGAGGATGACCTCTATCCATACTCCGAATGGCTTAATACGGTGATCAGCGGTACCGCCGAAGTTTCCTACAACTTTGCAGATCAGAAAACCCACTACCGCGGTCAGTTAGAAGTTAGTGCCAAAAACGAATTCCTTCCGTTTCCCGTCAGGGTAAGCACGAAAGTCAGCGGCACAGATACCTACGCAGTTTTTGATCAACTTGCACTGCGGTCACACAAAATTGATGCGGATTATCGCGGTACGGTGCAAATCGATAGGCCCTTTGCAACCGGATATATCAATCTGCAAAAATTGCTGATTGGCGATAAGGTGTTACGCGGCACCGCATCTATCGAAGGGTCTCGAGAGGATTTCGCTATAAACTCGCCATCAGTCGCACTCAATTCAATTGAACTCACCGACATCAATTTGAACGGTACATTTACTTCGGAAGAGCTCAACTTCGAACTCTCAGCACAGCACGGCGCAAAGAAAGCCGCCGGAAACAACATCAGAATGGACGGCACTTATGTCTACGCGCAGAATCCCTTTTTAGAGCTCTCCTTATCCGCCGACGAGGTACCGACGAACACCGCAAGCCGCGAATTCCTGCCCGAAAAGGCAACAAAGGCCCTATTAAACCTTCCGCTGTTTTTAACAACCGAAGCCTATTTGACCACTAATTTCGACCGCTTCTCGTTTTCATTGCTTCCCTTTATCATAAACGGACCGGAGGGTACGGAAATCGCACGGGGTTCAATTAACGGCAACAATGAACGCCTAAAAATTGAAAATGCCAACCTGAGAATTGGTCAGTACGAAGCCGGCGGTGAAATGGAGGTGGTGAGACAGTCGCCTTCCACGTATAATTTCAAGAGTTCAGTATCGGTTAACTCGGTTTATTACAATCTGAGTGGGGCGCTGCACCAGGGCACCACATTAGTAGTACGGGGAAACTACGGTCTATATCTCGGTTTATTTCTGCACCCCGACTTGGCTGCATTTTCGGTCAAAATGGACACTCTCCCAATCCCTCTTAATGATGGGAGCGTCTCTGAAGTCAGCTTCAACGGCCGCGGAGTGTATCGTTCGAATGAAAACTGGAATGTTCAAGTAAACCAATTGAAGCTGCGGGATATTCCGCAGCTACCTGAAGAAAGCCAGGTAGAATTGTCGGGGGCTGTAAAACCGGGGTCGCTTCAATTGAATCGTTTGACGTATTCCGACGGTATTTCTACGTTGAATGGCAACGCAAATATAAAATACGATTCTCTGCGGCCCTTTCTCGGAAGCGGGTGGATAAATCTGGCGAATGAGAACGAAAGCGAAACTTATCGGCTGGTAGGGCGCAAAACCAGCGCGGGGGTTCAGGCTAATATACAAATAAACTCGGCCCCGGTGGCAAGGTTCCGGGCCATACCGATTGAAGGCCTGGTTTCAGGGTCTGTCGACCTTCGGGGTACATACAACGACCCTGTAATAAATTTTTCTGTAACTCTGGATGAGGGAGAATATAATAATGGACCGCTTCTGTTGGAAACCGTTGGGCGTTATAAGGACGATCTGCTCGAATTAAGCTATGTGCATGCTGAATACCGCTCAAATCTTCTGCAGAAAACCGAAGCTGAGTTCGATTTCAGTACAGGGAATTTCAACCTTAAAGGTGAATACCGCGGTATCTTTTCCCGCACAAGCGCATCAGCCAATATCACTCTCAACGGGAACTCCCCTGAAATACAGAGTCCCGGCAATCTCACGAACCTGCTCACCTCCAACTTTTCTGCCAGCCTGGCGGTAGAGCGAATACAGCTGCTCGGCGCCGAACGGGAAAGCTGGTACATAAGTGTACGGCGCGACTCGGGCCAACTCAATTTTCGGGGTGGGCCGGATCAGGCGCTCGAAGGTGTGTATCAGGAAGATGGAACCTATAAAATATCCCTGTCAGATCCCTTGCCGGTACAGTTTACTGCCCAGGGAAACCTCTCCGAAGAGGAATTTTACTCTAGAATCAACAATATCAATATCGATATGAGCATAATGCGTGTCTTGGGAGTCGAAGCTATCGATTTCGGTTCCGGACTGATTACCGGAGATTTGGATATCAGCGGCGCTCCCAACGACCCCGAATTTAACGGAACGCTTCAAGCTGCACAGCTCTCCGGAAATGTAGTTTTCGTAGCTAATCCGGTTGACCCGTTCTCCACCTCTATTGTGTTCGAGGGTAAACAGGCCCAGGTAAAACCGGTTCTGGTCACAACCGGCGGCCGGCAGGCTTTATTCTCCGGAGGCTTTGAATTCGATCGCTGGACGCCGACCAATATTAGCATCGCAGTAGAAACTTTGAGTCCGAATGGAATCCATGTAATCTACAAAGAGCGCTCCTCCGGATTGAATATAGACGGGTATGTGCTGGGCACGTTCATCTTTCAACAAAGTATCGACAATAACCTCATTCGCGGCGATTTGACAGTGCGAAATGCGGTGGTGGCTATCGAAGATAAGCAGCCGGTGGAAGTAAAGCCCACCAATCCGCTGATTGTAGATCTCGATATCCAAACCGGGCAACTGGTAGAATTTCTATGGCCGCGCAGAAAATTACCGGTCCTGCAAGCATTTGCCGACACTGGTCAGACCCTGCGCGTCTATTTTGAAAGTCTTACCGAAACTTTCAGACTAACCGGAGAAGTGAACATGAAAGGCGGGGAACTGTATTACTTCCAGCGCAGCTTCTACATCAAAGATGGAATGATCACCTTCAACGAGGATGAAAATACATTCGATCCTCTACTAACAGTGAATGCGGAAATCAAGGAGATAGACAACAGCGGCAGCCCGGTTACGATTTCACTAATAGTTGATAATGAGCCGTTAAGCAGCTTTACCCCCCGATTTGAGTCCCAACCGGCATTGAGTACTGTAGAAATTGCGAATATACTGGGAGCAAATCTGTATACGCAGTTTTCGGGTACGCAAACCGATTTAACTTCGGCGTTACTCGTGACGGGGGATATTTTTAGTCAGTTCAGTGTGGTGCGCTCATTTGAGAAGCAGGTAAAGGACGTATTCAATCTGGATCTGTTTTCATTGAGAACCCAGATGATACAGAACGTCATTCTGGAAAGGGTGTTGAATCGGGATATCACCCAGAACCCTGATACCGAGGGAACAGTGGGAAGGTACCTTGACAATACTACCCTGTTCTTGGGAAAGTATCTGGGAAACGATCTGTTTTTTGAAGCACTGCTTCAAATACAGCAGGAACCGATTACTGTCGGAGATTTTCAGCAAGATGAGTTAAACTTTACCATGGAAGTCGGGCTGGAGTGGAAAACACCGCTGTTCATGCTCAACTTCTCGATAAGTCCGGATTTTGTAAATCCGCTTAATAGTATTCAAAATACAAGTCTGGGCTTATCATGGGATTACTCGTACTAATACAATTTGCATGAGGGAGATTATATGCGCAAAGGCTGTTTAGCAATCGTTCTTTTTACCACTATCCTGTTTGGACTGACTGCGCAGGAAGACCAAGCCTGGTACATAGACAAACCGATAGTCGATATTCAGTTTACCGGACTACAGCATGTGAACGAAAGCGAACTCGAACCTATCGTTCAACCATTTATCGGACAACAGTTTTCCGACAGCCTGTTTATGGATCTGCAGAGCAAGCTGTACGCTTTGAACTATTTTTCGCGAATCCGGGCCGAAGCTGATGCCAGAACCGCCGCCCGTGAAGAGTTGCTACTCATCTTTACCGTTGAGGAACGGCCGATTATCGATGAGATCGTCATTAACGGAAATAGTAATGTCCGGGATTCGGAGATTCTCGATACAATTCTCCTCAAACGCGATGATATTCTGACCAAAAATAAACTGACGGTGGATGAAAACGCCATAAAAGATCTGTACCTCGAAAAGGGGTACCCCAATGTTTCGATAAGCTCCGAACGGGAAGAAAACGCAGAAGAAAACACCGTCAAGGTAATATTTTCGATTGAAGAGGGATTTCAGACTCGAATTCGTTCGATCCAATTCTCCGGCAATACTTTTGCCTCCAATGACACTCTCAGAAAACAGCTCGTTACTAAAGAACAGTCTTTTTTTCACAGCGGGGTGTTCAAACAGAACCAGCTCGAACAGGACAAGACCAAAATAGAAGAATATTACCGCCAACGCGGATTTATAGATGCGAAAGTTGTCGAAGTAAGCCGGGAGGTCCTTGAATCCTCTGGCAGCAAGAACTTCCTAGAACTCACCTTTTTTGTAGAAGAAGGCGCTCAGTGGACCTTCGGCGGCATCGAGTTCGAAGGCAATAAGCTTTTCAGCAATGAAGAACTCGAGGAGAAGGTAAGCCTCGAGGAGGGTGAAACTCTGAATCTATCCCAATTGCAGCAGAGTTTTAACCGTATCAGTGATATGTACTACAATAACGGCTATATCTACAACAATATCAGCCGGCAGGAACAACGGAACTCCGAAAACCGTACCGTTTCATATAGCATCAATATAGTCGAGAAAGGCCGGGCCCATATCGAAAACATTCTGGTAAAGGGCAACGACAAAACCCAGGACAAGGTCATCTATCGGGAACTACCGCTGGAAACCGGAGACATTTTCAGTAAGGAAAAGGTTATTTCCGGTATGCGCAACCTCTATAATACCGGACTGTTTACCAACGTAGCCCCGGAGACGCCCTATGGCAGTGCCGAGGGACTGATGGACCTGGTTATAAACGTGGAAGAGGCCAAAACTACCAATATCAACTTCGGTATTACCTTCACCGGTCAGGCCGGCGAATTCCCGGTGATCGGTTTTCTGCGCTGGAACGACAACAATTTCCGCGGTCTCGGTGAAAAGCTGTCCATCGGAACCGAACTTTCCGGCAACCGTCAGAACCTCAATTTCGGTTATGACACCAACTGGCTGTTCGGCCAACGCATGTCCGGGGGAGTAGATTTCGATATTTCTCATACTAAAAACACCGATGTGCGCCAGGATATTCTGGATGAAAGGTTCACCAAACAGCAGTATGACAATAATGAAGCGGCTCCCGACCCTTACGACTCCTATCAGGACTACCAAGACGCCCTGGAGAACGGAGAAACCATCGATGATGCATATTTGATGGAATACGATGAGTGGGAGTTTTCCACCGGCGTGTCCACCGGTTATACCTGGCTCTTAGGACGCGGGCGTCTCGGTACATCTACAGGCGTACGCACCGGTCTCTCCTACATCGATTACGATGCCGGTATATACCGGC
>CAZWDV010000054.1:5379-20548 GCA_964632675.1 uncultured Sediminispirochaeta sp. | reverse complement strand
GCCGAGACAATCGGAATCAGCATCAGCGCGAACAGGTTGTCCACCCCCATAATCAGCCCGATCAGCCCGTCCCGCGCCAGAAAATTGGCCAGAAACATCGGCACGTACGTATCGTACAGCGGGTCCATCAGCCCCATCGTAAAAAATCCCAGCCCGATCACAAAGGTGATCCCATAGTACTGCTTCATCGACTTCCCGGCCATGTCCGCCTCCCGCGCAAAGATGACTAAGATTAATCGGCCCCCCGCGAAAAGTCAATCTCAATTTTCGGCCCGTCCAGGGGGAATTTGCATGGGGTCAGCGCTGCCGGCCACGGGTCAGAAAAAAGGGACCCAGCCGCGAACTGCGACCGGGCCCTGATACGGATCCGAATTGCTTTGTTACATTCTTTTAGAGCTGCCTTGGCGGTCTAGAAATTATAGGTTAACTCCACCTGCGCGTAGTTGTTGTCCTCGAACTGGCCGAAGCGCCCGTCCGCGCTGCCCAGGAAAATCGCCCCGCTGGCGCTCAGCTGCACGTCGTCCACCAGATCGAAGCTCACTTCCGGACGGATCATCCAGTCCTCCTCCTCAACCCCGTAGCTGGCCGACACCTCCGGCTTGATCTTGTCGTTGTTCCAGCTGTCGCTCAGCGCCGCACTGACAATGTTGCGGGTCGGCTCCTCATCCTCGTTAATAAAGTAGGCCCCGATGGTCTGAATGTTGAGGTTCAGCTCCGACACCGGCAGATTGCGGTCGAACCCGGCCACCCACTGCACGCTGTGGTTGTTCAGCCGGGTCGCATCCGTGCCCTCGTAATCCTGGCTCAGATAGTAGGCCGCCTCGCCGCGCAGGTTAAACCCCGCCAGCACTCCGGCCGCATCCAGCCCGAACACATGCACCCGGTCGTAGCTGAGGTAGATGTTGCTAGGTGCGCCAAGTACAATATCCACGTTTGGTTGTCTAAGGTATCCGTAGTAATACGTACCTGCTAAATCCATGCCGCCTGCCGTTCCTGATATGCGTGCAGCGTATTGTCCATCGCTTAATGTATCCATTTCAGGATCATGAATTATTGTGTCACCTGCTGAAATAACATCTCTAATGGGTTGTAAGCTTGCAGGCGCCCAATTTCCGTACAACGGACTGCGGTCCGGGGTGAAGGTGGGCACGTAGGCCAGTTCGATTAGGCCGTTCATGGCGAAGGGGATGTTCAGCTTGAACATGAACTCGGCCAGTTTGCGGTCGATGTAGTCGATGTTGACGTAGTCGTAGTAGTCGGTGGGGTTCAGCAGGTCGACCACGTGGGACTGGTCGCCGGTGCCCCAGACCTCCTTGATGAAGCCGGCCTGCAGGTCGAAGTTGTCGTAGAACAGGCGCAGGTAGGCCTCGTCGATCATCTGCTGCAGGTACCACAGCACATTTTGGTGGCTGGTTTTCTGTTCGTCGAGAGTGCCGTCGTACAGCCAGTTGCGGTGAAAGCGCAGGTTGGCCACGGCCTCGGAGTTCTCGGCGCTGTAGTGCAAGTCGAGGCCGACTTCGGGGTAGGTGTTTACCGGGCTGTCGCCGGGCTGGTCGGGGTCGAGGTAGCTGCGCATGGTGGTGCGGACGAAGCCGCCCCATTCCAGCTGGGCGGCGGGTTTGGACTCTTCGCTGCCGGCCGCCGGTTCGTCGCTGCTGAAGCCGCCGCCGAAGCCCTCGCTGAACTCCTGCCCGTGGAGGGGTAGGGTGGTCAGAGCGAGGAGGGTGAACAGGGTGATTAAGAGTGCAAGTGGGCGTGACTGCGACTTGGTGGCCGGCTGAGCGGCGGCGGTGGCCCCGTTTCGGTTGAACGGGCGGGTGTCGCTCACGGTTTCATTTCCAAAAAAATTATAAAAGTTACGTAACATTATTGCCTCCCTGTACGTAAGAAATTGGTGGTGAACAGGCCGTCGGGCAGGTCTTCGTTGTAGACCAGTTTCTTGATGTTCAGCTCGGTGGCGTGGCCGGTCTGCCGGTTTTTCATGGTGGTGTCGATGGTGGTCCAGAAGCCCTGGACTTTTTCGATGCGTTCGACGGTGAGGGTTTTGAGCAGCTGGTCCGATTTGTCGTAGAAGTCGACTTTGACCGGGATCCAGATGTCCTTGGCCACCCACTGGACGCGCTTGGAGTACTGCGAGTCGCCGGGGTTTTTGGGGACCGATTCGACCACGTAGCAGTCGCGACCGGCGGCTTGTTCTTCGCGCAGCAGGGTGTGGCTGTCCTGGTCGACGTCGCGGCTCTGCATGTCGTTGTAGGTGAAGTCGGTGCCCATGAAGGAGCTGTCGCCCTCGCTGGCGGCGATGCGACGGACCCGGCCGAGGCCCGGCAGGTAGATCCACTGGTCGTCGTCGCGGCCTTCGTTCTCGACGGTTAAAAAGCGGGTGCCTTCGACGGAGGCCGGCTTGTGGAAGACGATGACCGAGCTGGCGGTGCCGTCATCCGACTCCTTGGTCCAGTTTTCGACGATGCGGTTGCTGCTGCGTCCGTCGGATTCGATCAGGTTCATCTCTACCAGCGAGTGCATGGTATCGCCGGTGTCGCGGTCATAGACGTTCTGCGCCACCTGCTGGCCGTCGACGGCGAACAGGCCGGTGGTGGCCAGCAGCAGCAGCGCGGCGGCCAGCAGGGCCGTTTTGGCTGTGAGCCCGGCTCGCGGGCGGCCCGCGGTGCTTCGATTTTGAGAATAGACATTGTTCATATTAGCCTCCAGTGCTCATGGTTCTGAGCGGTTTCGAAATAAATTTGGGTTTGAATATATTCAATAGCACCGGCAGCAGGGTCATTGCGGCCAGTGATGAGGTAAACATGGTGATGGCGATCAGCATGCCCAGGTACATCAGCGGGTTGAAGTTGGACAGCAGCAGCACGGCGAAGCCGGCGGCCACGGCGAAGGCGTTGATGCTGATGGCCCGGCCGGTGGTCCGCAGAGTATTGACGGTGACCGTCTCGATATCGTCGGTCTGCATGCGCTGGTAGTGGTAGTTGGACATGAAGTGGATGGTGTAGTCGATGCCGATACCGATGGCCACCGAGGCGACCATGGCGGTGCTGATGTCCAGCTTGATACCGAAGTAGCCCATTACGGCAAAATTGATGATGATGGCAAAGCCCATCGGGATGATGCCCAGCAGGCCGGCCATCAGCGACCTGAAATTGATGGCCACGATGATGAACACCAGCGTCAGCGAGATGAGGATACTGCGGGTCTGGGCGTCGATCAGCAGATTGGTCAGGGCATTCTTGACCAGCGCCGAACCGGTGGTTTCGACAGTGTAGCCCTCGGGAAAGTAGCGGTCGACGTAGTCGTGCACCCCGGCGATGATCGGTTCGGTCTCGCGGGTGCCGGTGGTGCGCATCTGGGCGGTCATACGCACCTGCCGCGGCTCCAGGGCGTCGTCGGCCCAGTCGTCCATGCTGCCGGAATACAGCAGCAGGTATTGAGAGATGAGGTTCTTGAGCTCTTCCCGGGTTTCCGCCGGGTATTTGGACGGATCGTACGGGATTTCGTAATAGGCGCTGCCCTTATAGTTCATGCGGCGGTTCAGCTGCTCGACGAACTGATCAACCGTCAGATCGGTGCCGCCGGCATCGGCATAGGCCTCGTTCAGCAGCACTGCGAAGTCGCCGTAGGTGAAGGGCTGGCCGAAGTCGACCGGCTGCAGGTTGGCCCGCCAGTTTTGGGGCTGTGCGCTTTGAGTCGAAGCTTGTGTGCCGAAGCCTTCGGAGAAGCTGTCTGAGGTGCCATTCTCTGAATCCGGGCCGGCAGAGCTGTCGAAGCCGCCGCCGAATCCTTCGGCGTACTCTCCATCGCTTTCGGAGGTGTCGGCCTGCACGCTGAAGCCGCTGTCGAAGCCGTCGGTTTCGCTCGAGTCTGCGGCTTGTTCACCAGAGCCGTCGCTGGAGCTTCCGCCGGTTTCACCGGCGGCCCCGCCGTTCTCCTCCTCACTGAAGAAGGAGAAGCCGCCGCCGAAGCCGGAAGAACCGGTGTCGGCGGAGGGCGCGGCTGCCGGGCCGCTGGAAGATCCCGAAGGCTGCGTGCCGCCGCTGCCGGGCTGGGAAACGGCACTGAGCTGCTTAGCCGCTCCGGCTTCGGCCGCTACAGGTGGGTAGTTCATGACCTGGTTCATACGCTTAATGAAATCGGAAAATGAGTTGATTTTGGCCACCTTGTCGTATTCGGTGGTGATGTGCCGCTGCAGGTTGTCCATCGACTTGAGGATTTCCGGATGGGTCAGGTCGCCCGGTTCCTCTCCGCGAACCACGATGTCGAAAAACTCGGTGCCGGAGAAGTTGTTCCGCAGAAAGCGGTCGGCCTGGCGTACCGGGGAGTCCTGCTTGAAGTACTCGATCACGGCATTATCGCGGATCACCTTTGTGCTGCCGAAGATGCTTACAACTATGATGACCAGGGACAGCAGCAGGACCCGCCATTTACGGCGGCTGAAGAAGTGATACAGGCTCAGGACCACCTTGTGGTTCTGCTGCTGCCGGGGAGTGGAGTTCGGTTCGCGGTGGTTATCGGTCTTCCCGGTGGTAGAAGTGTCGGGGCAGGCCTGCAGGCTCTGTTTTCGAACGAGCAGTAGCGAGGGGATAAAGACTATTGCTACTATGACTGCCGCCAGTACACCGAAGGCGGTAAAAATACCGAAGTTGCGCATGGGAACCACTTCACTGGTCGAAAGGGCGCCGAAGCCGGCAATGGTGGTCAGGCCTGCCAGGAATACCGGGCGGCCGATACGCCGCATGGTTTCCAAGACAATTCTGCGGTGTTCATCGGGGCCGACCAGCTGCCGGCACTGGGCCAGTTCGTCGTAGTAGTGGCTGATGATGTGGATGCCGTAGGCGCTGCCGACGGCGATCATCAACACCGGGATTACCGTGGCCACCATCGAGAGCGGGACTCCGAGCAGGGCCATCGCGCCGACGGTCCAAATAGTACTGAGGATGACGGTGATCATCGAGATGAG
Organism: uncultured Sediminispirochaeta sp.; assembly: GCA_964632675.1. Lineage (GTDB taxonomy): Bacteria > Spirochaetota > Spirochaetia > DSM-16054 > Sediminispirochaetaceae > DSBN01. Next base: position 15,582 of record CAZWDV010000054.1, on the reverse strand, counting down.
CACGCCGCCGAAGCGGCGGAAAGAGAGGTACAGCGCCAACAACACGACTACCACCACCATCGGTATGAGGGTGGCCAGATCGTCCTTCATGTTGTCGTTTACCAGCACGGTAATGGCCGGGTTACCGGCAATGTGAAACTCAATCGGCGGATCCTCTACCGCCTGCATGGTATCCTCGATCTGATAGTAGAGCTCGGAGCGCAGTTCCGCTTCGAGACCATCTTCAAAGGTGACCAGAATCTGCGTGGCGGTAAAATTCTCTGAGTAGAGTGTCCCCTCGTAGATATCCCAGTCGAAGAGCTTCTTTTTGATCCTCAGAATCTCCGCTTCCGTTCCCTGAAAGGTTTCGCCGAGGAGCGGAGAGACCTTCATGCCCTCGGCGGTACCCTCAATGTAGTCGGTATTGGAGAGCGAGCGGACACTCTCCACATTATCAAAGCTCTCGAACTTTTCGGTGAGTTGCTGGACGAGTGAGAGGTGTTCGGCGGTAAAGACCGTGTCCTGTTTGAACTGGACCCCGATACCCAGGATCATGCTGCTGCCGAACAGGTCGGTGGTATTTTCGAAGGCCACTGCTTCGGGGTGGTCCTCAGGTATGAAGTTCATTACATCGTTATCAAGCTGCGTCTTGGGCAGCTGTACAGCGAAGAAGATGGTAATTGCTACTATCAGAATGATGTTCAGCCACGGGTAGCGGTAGAGTTTCTGCATCAATTTACTCCTATCTCAGTGAATAGAGGAAGATGGTCAGCATATGCTCGACCAGCTCGTTCGGTTCGTAGTGTTCGTCTTTCACAACTGTCTCCTGCAGGGTGGAGACCCGCTGCATAAAGCTGGTGGCTACATGGATGAATACCACCGCAGTTTTTTCCACATCGAGATCGGAACGGATGGAGCGGTCATGGACCCCTGCGCTCAAGAGACTTTCTATGATCTGTTGAATTTCACTCAGCAGTTCCAGACAGCGCTTTGAGGCAGGCAGGTTGTTGGCGATTGAGTAAGAATAGCGTTCGATGACAAGTGAGAAGTAGATGTACTCCGGTTCCTCCCGATAAAACTCCATGAAGGCGTCTCCGACCGCCTTCAGTTTGTGAAATCCGTCGATTTCCTGATCGGCGGCCGCCTGAATCAGCGCTTTTATCTTCAGAAAAGAGATGTGCAGCAGCTCGAAGGTCAGCTCTTCACGGTTCTTGAAGTAGAGGTAAAGTGCCGCCTTGCTGAGCTCGGCCTCGGCGGCAATATCTTTCATGGTGGCGTGTTCGATTCCCTTTTCTAAAAACACCTTCTTGGCAGCTTCGATGATAGCGCTGCGGCGCTCTTCTTTCTCGCGCAGCCGTCTCTCTTTTATCCCCATCCATTCCCTCGCAGTTAGATGTTATGACCACTAGTTATTAACTGACCAGCGGTCAGTACAATAGTACTAAAGCCGGGGAGCAAAGTCAACTGGAATTGTTGGTTGGGAGCGGTCTTGTTGCTGATTCCGGCGACTCTGCTTGACATAGAAGTAAGGAATTCTTACTATGATAAGTGGAGGATAAAGTGATAAGTAAGCTGACCAGCAAAAACCAGATTACCATCCCCAAATCGATACTTTCAGGCTTAGAAACCCAGTACTTCGAAGTTGAGCAGAAGGATGGCAAGATTATTCTTACTCCGGTAAGGACCAAGGCGGCGGATGAGGTGCGGGAGAAACTGCAGAATCTGGGAATTACCGAGCAGGATGTGCAGGATGCCGTTGAATGGACAAGAAAATAGAGCCCCTTCGGGTAGTTTTGGATACCGGGGTTCTCATCTCCTCAATGCTCTTCTCCCGTGAAAAGTGGAATTGGTTGAGGGATGCCTGGGTATGGCAGCGGATCAGGCCGATTGTATGCAAGTCCACTACCCTAGAATTGATTCAGGTATTGAACTATCCCAAATTTCAGTTGACTGCGAGTGAGAGGAGGGCTTTGCTTGAGGAATTCTTGCCCTTTAGCGAAACAGTTGTCGAACCAAAGGAAACAAAGGAGCTTGCACAGTGCCGCGACCCGCAGGATCAGGTGTTCATCAACCTCGCATGGGAACAGCGGGCCGACTATCTGGTAAGCGGCGATTCAGACCTTCTAGAATATCCTGCCGGGAAGGTTCGCATTGTCTCGCCTGCCGAACTCAGAAAATTGATGGAACAGAAACTACTGGATTAAGAAGCGCTTAGGCGGGGTCTTTGGGAAAGTGCAGACTCACATGGACCCCTGTGCCGGAGGTGTTGGTTTTCCAGTTTATGGACCCCTGCAGCTGATCGCTCAATGCCGAAATCAGTTCCATTCCAAGTCCCGGCTTTTTAAGTGCTTCCTCGCTCTCCGGAAGGTCTCCATTGTCCGCTACCTCGAGAACTGCGTGCTGCGGGTTGTCCGGATCTTGAGTAAACGAAACTTGGATAGCTACTCCCCTTTCATCCCGCGGGCGTGCATGCAGAAAAGCATTCTCCACTAATTCGCTGGTAATGAAGCCGACCAGCAGGCCCTTCTCAAGGGGCAGTCCGAGGGCCTGGATTTGGGGCTGAAGCCGCTTGTTGGTTCCGACGAAGGTGCCTTCGATCTGGGACACTAAATGCAACAGAAACTCGTCCATACTGACCGTGTTAAAATCCTGCTGGCGGTACATTGTCTCATGCGCTTCGGCCATTGCGGCGATGCGCCGCCTGGTCTGCGGAATGACACGGGATTGGTCGTTTTCGCCGGCATAACTGCGCTGGAGGCTGAGAATGCTGTCGATGATCTGCAGATTGTTCTTGACCCGGTGGTGGATCTCCTTCAGCATGACCTCCCGTTCCTTTAACGCATGCTGCAGATTCTCCTCAATCCGTTTTCGGGCGGTGATATCGCGGATAAAGGACTGAAAAAGGGTTTCATCTTCAATTTTAATTGCACTCAGGCTGACCTCGGCGGTGAACTCGGTTCCCTGGGAATCAAAATGACGCCATTCATAAATCTGGGGTATTCCGCTGAGGCAGCGCCGGGAGTAATACTTGGCCTTTTCCATGGATGTGGTGCCCTCCGGCTGAACAGCCGGCGACAGGTCGATCGGTGATTTTCCGATCAGCTCTGCTTTGCTGTAATTGAACAGCTGCGAGGCACGGGTGTTGCACTGGATGATTTTCATGTCTTTTAAAATAAATATGCCGTCGTTTGCGTTCTCAAACAGTAAGGAATACCGGTTGGTGGCCCGCTCCAGGAGGCGGTTCTTTTCGGCGAGTTCTTTCTGCAGGCTGGCCTCTTGCTGAACCTGCAGCAGGTGGCGCTGGTGTGCGCGGTAGAGCCGGAAGGTGTATAACAGGGACAATCCAGCTCCAATCAGCAGCAGCACATTGATTGCAATGCGCCATATTCCTATTTGGAGCGGCACGGAGATTATTGATTTTTCCGGGGTCGCCATTATCAGCCTGATTTCGGTATCGGCAATTGCGACACTGCTCCAGGCGGCCAGATAGCGTCCCGGCGGAGTTGTAACAAAGGAGTTTCCTTCGGGAAGCTGGTCTTTATCGGGAAAAAAGGGAAAAACCTGCCCGGCCGGCTGATTCAAGTATTCAAAAGAGGGACACCAGATTACGTGCCCCTGGCTATCGGTGATATAAAAGCTGCAATCGTCGCCGGCGACATAGGGCTCAAAGTAGCGTTCGGCGAAGGAACCCATATCGATGCTGATGTAGAGCGCTCCTTGAAACTCGCCATTCACTACTACCGGATACACGAAGCTTGCCAATTGGGCCGCCTGATCAGCATACAGCGGCAGTACATAGGGGCTGCTCTGCTGTTGATCAGTAAACTGAGAACGGAAGGCTTCCCAGTGCTCTTTTACTAATTCTTCGGCGGCCGATTTTGCGGCGGCCCCCTTAGAACCGTCGACTGTTTGGAGAAAAAGGGGCTCCTGCGGGCTCCTGTAATAGGCGTAGAGTACCACGGTGTTGTAGATACTCTGTTCGATGCGGAGTAAGTTTTCAATCGACTGAACGGTACGCAGACCCTGTTCGAACTCGACGAAGGAGTAGTGAGCGAGGATTTTGGTTTCAGACAGGCTGCTGCGGATATTTTCCTGTATGGCGGCGGCCGAAAGCCGCAGCTGCAGATGCTGCTGGTCAAGATACAGATCCTCATAGTGCTCAGTAGTGGCCCGGGAAAAGTAGAGGTTGGAAAGGATAAACAGCAGTACAATGCTGCCGAGCACCAGTATAAGTGCACTGAATATCTTGCGCGAACCGATTGACACCATGGACACCCCTTCTATGCCGATGAATTGATCAGAGCGAGTAATGGGAAGTATAGAAGAAAAGAATAAGCCCTACAAGTTCTACGAAAATTGGTGTTCTCTTTTGGATATTTGGCTACTGTGGTAAAAGTTACTTGCTAAGAAAATTTTTTAAGCAATATTTCGTTATTTGAGAGGGAATTGTTTAAAAAATTCCACCAAGCTTCGTAAAACTGGGGTGAAATTTGGATTTTTTTGAGTTATGCTTATATTATATAGATGAAACACAGGAGGTACCTATGAAAAGGATACTGAATAAAACAATTATTATAGCAATCGGCCTCATGCTGGTTGGCGGCGCTGCGTTTGGAGTGGATTTTAACACTTTGGAGAATAGCTTTAGTGATTTCTCCGATGGAGTTGCAGAGGCGTTACCGCAGGCATCAACTACCGGATTAACCTGGTCGGATGCGCGGGTAAGAGGTTTTCCACATTTTGGAGTTGGTCTATCGTTTGGAGCGGTGATGATGCCGGAAAAGGCTTTTACCGACTTAGCCACCGGATTAGGAGTCGAGCTTCCTTCAGCAATGGTAACGAACCTCGGGGTCCCCTTTCCTTCATATGCAATCGACGGACGTGTGGGAATTCCCTTCGTGCCCTTCGATGTAGGCGCGAAACTCGGTGTACTAACGCCAGGTATGTCCGAATCCTTAGGCGGAGACACTTCGGCCGATTATATGCTGGCAGGCTTTGACATCCGGTACCCAATCTTGAAAGGTCGACTGTTGATGCCGGCAGTGTCCGTATCGGCCGGGTATAACTATCTTTCGGGTGGAATTAATACAACCGTGAGTGGAGCTGGAGATCTTTCAGCAGTTACTGGTAATTCTGGAAATGCACAACTTGATGCAATACTTAATGATTTAACGTTTAATGATCCAAGTCTAAGGTTTGCATGGAAAACCCATTCTCTTGATTTCAAGTTACAAGCAAGTAAGAATCTACTTATTTTTACACCATACGCCGGAGGTGCTTATACCTATGGTTGGTCACAAGCCGGAGGTGGTATTTCTGCCGATATAGATTATGGTTCCTATAGTGCTTCAGACCTACAGGATGCCCTCGAAGCGGCTGGTTATGAAGCCAATGTGAGTGACGAGAGTTTCGCTGTACTTTCTGGCGCCAACGGCGGAGCTATAAGGGCTTTCGGCGGTTTCTCAGTAAACCTGCTGATCCTCAAACTCGACCTGAACGGGCAGTACAACTTTACCACCAAGTCTCTCGGTGGCGGTATTAACGCACGGATTCAGTTGTAAGTCTATAAATAGCTAAAGAGTAGCGATCAGGGCGGTGCCTTTTAGGGGGTGCTGCCCTTTTTTTGTCTCAAGAATGTGGCGCAGCATAAGCGGCAGGTTTGTAGACCTCCCAGCGGTAGCGGAAGCCGAACAGCTGTTCAGCGAGGTTGCGGTCCCACATCAGGTTGTCCAGTGGTGCGATAATTGCGGCCGATAATGTTCAGGGGAGCGAACTGGATGCTGCCTACGCGGCGCAGGTAGTCCACCACGGCCTTGGGTTGGGTCGGCAGAGGCCCTGTGGGCCGGCGGGGCCGCCCGGAGGCCTTTACGGCCCCCGGGGCGGCCCTTCGACCGAGTCGGCACTTACTTATTTCACATCAACTTTAATTTGTTTACGTTTTTCTTCTTCCCGTTTCGGCATCGTCAGATGCAGGACTCCGTCTTTCATCTCGGCTTTGGCCTTATCGGCATCAACCGATTCGGGCAGCGAGACGGTCCGCTGGAAAGAACCGTTCCAGCTTTCGCGGCGGTAATAGGTGCTCTCCTTCTCTTCCTTTTCATCCTGCTTTTCGCCTTTGATCGTCAGCAGATTACCGGACACCGAAATATCGATATCGTCCTTGCGCACGCCCGGCAAATCGCAGCGTATCTCGACATTGTTGTCGGTCTCGCTCACGTCGATCGCCGGTGCAAACCCCTCGTCGAACAGGGCCGGTTCGCGTCCGAAATCCATCGGATCGCGATCGAAAAGGCGGTTTATCTCATTCTGCAGCACATCAAAGGGGTCTCTCCTGCGTTCAGGAGTGTTGCGGTTTCTCCATTTCATCAGTCCGTTCATATTCGCCCTCCTTATCAACAAGGATTTTTCTTTTCATTAATAAGATAGCAACTACCGTGCCAAGATATAGCATGCATCTAACTTATTGAAATATAATAAATTATATGGAATAGGATGCACTGAGATCCGCCGTCTCTACGCCAAATTCTGTGTCAAAATGCATCAGAAACGGGCCCCGCCCAGCGGGCTGAGTGTTTACTTTTTACACACTCTCAAAGCCGGATGAGCGGCTGAGTGTGTAGTTTTGCATATTCCCGGAGGCTGCAGAAAAAATAGATTTTCTCGTTCCGATGTTTTATAGTTTATTCATACACACAGGAGGTGCGTTATTAAAGTGTACAGCAAATGGGCGAAGGTACTCGCCATAGTGGCACTGGTGGTCTTTTTGGCAGGCTGTTTCAGCAGTTCCTGGACCATCAGACTCAAGAGCGACGGCTCCGGCACCATCCGGATGGAATACAAAATGGACAAGCAGGTCATGGCCATGCTCCAGGGTATGGGCGGCGGCGAAGCCTCGGTACCCGACAGCAGCGAAGAGTTTATGAACGAGAGTGACCTGGATGAGCTGGCCGTCGCGATGGGCGAGGGCGTACGAGTCGTTTCCGCGGAACCCCTGCCGGAAAACGAACAGTCCTTCGGCTACACAGCCCTGTTCGAGTTCGACGACATCAATTCCCTGGCCATTGATCCATTGGAAGGGGCTCCGCAGTCTCCCGACGATGGTTCGGAGGGCGAAACGGAAGACCCTCCGTTTACCTTCCAGTTCAAACGCGGAGCCACATCCGAACTGATCGTTTTTATGGATCAAGACAATGAAGAGGACGAGGAGTTTGAAGAGATGGAGGACAGCGCGGACGAGCAGCAGCAGAACGAGCAGATGGCCGAAATGATGAAGCCGTACTTTCGCAGCATGTCCTTTAAGGTGAAGATCGAGTTCGACGGCCGTATCCGTGAGACTAACGCACATTACCGCGACGGCAACACCGTTACTCTGGTCGACATGGATATGGGCAAAATAGTAGATAACGATGCCCTCTTCAAAGCAATGATTAACGACGGCGACCTGCAGGACGAGGAGATGGTAGCCAAACTCGAAAAGGCCGGTATTCAGATGGAAAACCAGGAGAGCATCTTCGTCCGCTTCCGTTAGGACCTTTGCCGGTGGGATGGAAAGGCGATTTATAAGCTTGTTTTGTGCGCGTTTTAGTGTTATCTTTCTGAGTATAAGGAGGATACTATGGTAGACTCTATCAGTAATGCATCCGTTAATATGAATCAGGCGCAACTCATGCAGCAAGTGCAGATGTCGCTTCTAGATAAAACGCTGGAAACCGCCGAAGCCCAGGGCCAGGAGATGGTCAACCTCATCGAGGAGTCCGGTCAGGCTGCCGAACAGGCATCGCAGCCCAGCGCACAGCAAGCTGCGCCAATCACAGACCCCGCGTTAGGCCAAAACATCGATATTCTGGCCTGACTCACGGCTCTCAATTCTCACGCTAACTACTCCGCCTCGTCGCAGCTATGTGTGCACGCATAGGGCGTGGCGGGCTAAGCGCTCCGTGAAAAAACAGAATTCTTCACAACAAAGTTGACAAATATGGTCATATATACCTATCTTTTAAGCAGATATCCAAATGACCTCCGGGTCGAACACATACTATCTGTAGAAAGGAGATTAACATGGCACAAGTTACATTGAAAGGAAATCCAATTCACACGGTTGGTGAGCTGCCGGGTAAAGGTTCGCAGGCCCCCGACTTTTCTCTCACTACACAAGATTTGCAAGACCAAGCCCTCGGTGATTACGCCGGCAAGAAAAAGATTTTGAATATCGTCCCCAGTCTGGATACCGGAGTGTGTGCAGCCTCGGCCAAGACCTTTGAGGGCCGGGCCGACTCGCTCGGGAACACAGTTGTAATTACCGTCAGTATGGATCTGCCCTTTGCCCAGCAGCGCTTCTGCTCGGCAGAGGGTATCGACAATGTGGTTACACTATCAGCCTTCCGGTCACCGGAATTCGGTAAGGGCTACGGCGTGGAACTTGTTGACGGGCCGATGCGCGGCCTTCTGGCCCGGGCGGTTGTGGTTCTGGATGAAGACAACCGGGTACTTTACACCGAACTGGTTCCGGAAATTGCCCAGGAGCCGGACTACGATGCAGCCGTCGCTGCCTTGGGTTGAGTGGAGTGAATCTAAAGGTGTGAAATTTATTAAAACAGCCTGCTCTTTTTATAGATAGGAGGGAGTACGCGCTCGCTCATAGCAAGTGCTGCGCGGCCGGCTCTTTTTCGGTCTTGTCGGGAGTCGCTGGCATGCCAGAACCATTGTAGCGGCCATGATCGCAGCCCTGTTCATCGGGGTGTTGCTGTTCGCTCAGCCGTGGTTGAATTGGCTGTTCTTACCGGCCCTGCCGCTAATAGGCTTTGCCTGCGCACCGCTGTTCCCGCTGTTCGTTTCGCTCACCGCATCTGTGGTGGGACGGGAGGCGGCTTCGCGCACAATCGGCATGCAGGTGGGGCTTCCGCCGGTCTGGGCGGAGCGGTGGTGCCGTTTTTCGTCGGCGTTTTGGTGGAACTCCTGTCGATCGAAGCGGTCGGCGGATTCGCCCTGTTGCTGGTGGCAGATCTTACTGTAATCTACCGAATCTGGATTGCCCCGGCGCGCCGTTCCTGAAGGAACTCCCGCAGTATGCCGGCGGTATATCCGCGGCTTTCGTTGGCTGCAATCGCTTCCGGAGGCCCGGATGCCACCACCTCTCCGCCGCCGTCGCCTCCCTCCGGACCAAGATCGACAATCCAGTCGGCTTCGGCAATAATATCCAGGTTGTGTTCAATGATCACAATCGTGTTTCCCGCATCTACCAGGCGATGCAGCACCCCCAGCAGCTTTTCTACATCGGCCATGTGCAGCCCCACTGTCGGCTCGTCCAGGATGTAGAGGGTTTCCAGAGTCGCCCTGGCCGGTTTGGCCTTGGACAGCTCGCTCACCAGCTTCAGGCGCTGCGCTTCGCCGCCGCTGAGGGTCGGGCTCTGCTGCCCCAGGGTAAGGTAGCCGAGTCCGATATCGTTCAAGAGTGACAGGGGACGGTGTACTGCCGGAATGGCCTGAAAGAAATCGACGGCCTCCTCGACACTCATCTGCAGCACATCGGCGATTGTTTTGTCCTTGTAGGTAACCTCAAGGGTTTCATGGTTGAAACGGCGCCCCCCGCAGACCTCGCAGGGAATGCTCACATCGGGAAGAAAGTTCATCTCGATCCGCTTGACTCCCTGGCCGGAGCACTCTTCGCAGCGCCCTCCAGACACATTGAAGGAGAAGCGGCTGGCCGAATACCCGCGCACCTTCGCCTCCGGTGTGGAGGCGAACAGTGCCCGGATGTGGTCCCAGAAGCCCACGTAGGTAGCCGGACAGGAGCGGGGAGTTTTGCCGATCGGGGTTTGATCCACCTCTAATGCGCGACTGAAGTATTCAGCTCCTTCGATTTTTTGGCAGCCGATGCAGCTGCTGTCAGGTTGATTGACAGGCTGATTGGCAGGCTGATTGGCAGGCTGATTGGCAGGCTTTCTGCTGGACTGTTTTGCGCGGCCGCCCTTTTTGGGGCGCAGTTGGCGCTGAATATTTCGGAACAGCACATCCCGCGCCAGGGTGCTCTTTCCGCTGCCGCTCACTCCGGTCACCGCTATCAGTTTTCCAACCGGCAATTCCAGGTCAATATCTTTCAAATTGTGGGCATGCACCCCGTGCAGCCCGATTTGTCTTGCAGGCCGTTCCTGAGCAGACTGTTCGCCTGCATATTCGGATAGGCGGCGCTCCGGTGCCAGCGGGTGCTTCAGCGGGTGCTTCAGC
>CAZWDV010000054.1:0-5279 GCA_964632675.1 uncultured Sediminispirochaeta sp. | reverse complement strand
CAGCGGGTGCTTCAGCGGGTGCTTCAGCCAGCTGCCGGTAGGCGATTCGGCGGATTCGAGCAGCTCCGGCACACTCCCGGTAAACACCACGTTTCCGCCATGTACTCCGCCGCCGGGCCCGATATCGATTACGTGATCGGCGGAACGGATAGTCTCCTCATCGTGTTCGACAACGACCACTGAGTTGCCCTTGTTCTTGAGCATCTTCAGCGTGTTCATTAGCATGCGGTTGTCCCGCGGATGCAGTCCGATAGTCGGCTCATCCAGGATATAGCACACCCCCCGCAGATTGGAGCCGAGCTGCGCCGCCAGGCGGATACGCTGTGCCTCCCCGCCACTGAGGGTGGGAGCTGCCCGGTCGAGGTTGAGGTAGCCCAGTCCGACCTGCTCCAGAAAGCTGAGTCGGGTTTTCAGCTCCTCGACGGCGTCTCTGGCTATCTCGGCACTGCGTCCTGCGGGCCGGTAGTTCTCGAAAAAGGTGCGGGCCTGCTTAACGGTCATGCGGTTAAAACCGGCGATGGAATGCTGCTCGAACTGTACCGACAAGGCTTCCGGCCGCAAGCGGGCTCCGCCGCATTCGGGACAGGTGTCCGGTTCCAGGGCATCTGCCTGTATCTCGGAGTCTTCTTCAGCCTGCAGCCCGGTACCGTTACAGACGGGACACCAGCCGTGGTGGGAATTGTAGGAAAAGAGGCGCGGGTCAAGCTCGGGGAAGCTGCGCCCGCAGCGCGGACATGCCCGTTCGGTGGAAAAAACCTCCGGGGAGTCGGCCTGCTCGGGGTACAGAATATGCACACTGTCCTTGCCCAGTTGCAGGGCCAGCGCGAGGCTGTTTCTCAGCTTCTGCTCGCTGGCCGGTTCGATCAGAATCTGATTAATCGGCATTTGAATTGTATGTTCCTTGTAGCGGTCGAGCCGGGGCCAATCGTCCGTCGGCAGCAGCTGGCCGTCTACCCGCAGATGGCTGTATCCCTTGCCGGCGGCCCAGGCAGCCAGGTCGGTATAGTAGCCCTTGCGGGCCAGTACGAGGGGGGCCGCAACCTCGATCCTCTGGCTGCGGTAGTCACGGAGTATGTACTGTACAATCTGGTCAACCCTTTGCGCCTGAATCGGCACGCCGCAATCGGGGCAGTGCTGCACACCCAGACGCAGAAACAGGAGCCGGATGAAATGGTACAGCTCGGTTACAGTTGCCACCGTGCTCTTCCAGCCCCCGCGGCTGGTACGCTGCTCAATTGCAACGGTCGGCGGAACACCGGCCACGCTGTCCACCTCCGGACGGGCGGCCGGCTGGACGAACTGACGGGCATATGCGTTCAGCGACTCCAGATAGCGCCGCTGCCCCTCATTGAAAAGGATATCAAAGGCAATGGTGCTCTTTCCGCTGCCGCTGACCCCGGTAATTACGGTGAAGGTGTTCAATGGAATGGTCAGATCAATATCCTTGAGATTGTGCTCGCGGGCTCCGCTGAGGGTGATGTGTTCCTTAGCCGCAGTAGCACTTTCTTCAGGGGGCAAGGCGGGGCTTGTAGTTTCCGCGGCGAGTCCTTCGGCAATGTAGCGCTGCAGCGCCGCTCCGGTGTGGCTGCTCTCGACTGCCGTTATCTGATCGGGCCGGCCGGCAAAGATAAGCTGTCCGCCGGCCTGTCCGCCTTCTGGGCCGAGATCGATGATCCAGTCACAGGACCGCAGTACATCGAGGTTGTGTTCGATAACTACCAGCGAGTGTCCGGCCTGAATAAGCTTGCGAAACGCCTGCAACAGGGTTGCGATATCGTCGAAATGCAGCCCGGTGGTCGGTTCGTCGAACAGGAACAGAATTCGTCCGGATTTTTTACGGCTGTGTGCGTTGGTTACCGCCAGATGTCCGGCCAGTTTCAGGCGCTGCGACTCGCCGCCACTGAGGGTCGGCAGGGGCTGTCCCAGGCGCAGGTAGCCCAGCCCGACATCTCGCAGGGGTTCCAGCTTGTTCAACACCTTCTTTTCTGAATTGAAAAACTCGCAGGCCTCGTCTACTGTCATCTCGAGCACCTCTGCAATCGATTTTGCAGAAACCTGCGGGCGCTGCTTTTGTGCGAGCCCCTGTTCTGGGTCCTGTTCCGAGCCCTGCTCGGGCAGCAGTTTGACCTCCAACACTTCCGGGCGATAGCGGGTGCCGTTACAATCCGGGCAGCGAATATACACATCGCTGAGAAACTGCATTTCGATGTGCTCGAAGCCGCGGCCGCCGCAGGCTGGGCAGCGGCCCTTGGGAGAGTTAAAGCTGAAAGCTCCGGCGCTGTAGCCGCGCTCCTTTGCCAGAGGCTCTTTGGCACACAGCGACCTGATCGGATCGAGGGCGCCCACATAGCTGACCGGATTAGAGCGGGCGGTTTTACCTATCGGGCTTTGATCGACCAATACAATATCATCGATATGTTCGTGTCCATGGATGGCCTGATGCCCGCCGGGCTGTTCTATGGGGCGCTGCTTAAGTTTGCGCACCGCCATGTAGAGCACGTCCTGAATTAGTGTAGACTTGCCGGAGCCGCTCACGCCGCTGATGCAGACGAACTTATCCAGCGGAATGTCTACATCGATGTGCCGCAGGTTGTGTTCGGCCGCCCCCATGATTGACAGCATCTCGCCGGCATTTTCTGCCTGAGGGGAGGACTGCGCCTCTTCGGTAGTAACCACCGTTCGTCCACTCAGATAATCGGCAGTGAGTGTGCGGCCCGATTGCATAAGTTCCTCCGGGCTGCCGATAAACTGCACCTCGCCCCCGGCCTCACCTGCAGCCGGGCCCAGATCTACAATGATATCGGCGGCCATAATTACCTCGGGATCGTGTTCAACTACCAACAGGGTATTTCCCGAATCTCGCAGCCGGGTCAGGATACTGATCAACCTGCGGATATCCCGGGAGTGCAGACCAATACTCGGTTCGTCGAGGACGAACAGGGTGTTTACCAGGGAGGTGCCGAGAGCGGTGGTGAGATTGATGCGTTGCACCTCGCCACCGCTGAGAGTGCGCGACTGGCGGTCGAGGGTAAGATACCCAACCCCGACCTCATTCAGATAGTATAAGCGGCTGCGAATCTCTTTTAGTACTATTGCCGCAGCTTCATCCAGATGTGCCGGCAGCTCGATGGATTCAAAAAAGCGATTGCAGCCGCTTATAGGCATCTGCACGATTTCCCACAGGTTCTTGCCGCCTACCCGCCACAGCAGCGATTCGGGTTTCAGACGGGCCCCCCGGCAGGCGTGACATAGGTGATAGGTTCTGTATTTTGACAGCAGCACCCGGATGTGCATTTTGTAGCTTTTCGATTCCAGCCATTTGAAGAAGCGCTCGATTCCGTACCACAGCCCTTCATCCCACTCGCCCTCTCCCTCAATAACCCACTGCTTCTCTTCATTCGACAGTTTATTCCAGGGAATGTCGGTTCTGATGCCGCGCTGCGGAGCAAACTGCATGAGCTCGCGCTGACACACTTCATAACTCTGCGATTGGAAGGGTTTTACGGCTCCCTCGGCGAGTGATTTGGTTTTGTCCGGCACTACCAGGTCGTAATCGATACCGATAGTACGGCCGAAACCTCTGCAGGTCGGACAGGCGCCGATCGGCGAGTTGAACGAGAACATATTCGGAATCGGGTCGCTGTACTGGATATCGCAGCGGGCGCAATGGAGTGCGCTCGAAAACTCCATGCTCTCGTGCGCATTCTCATCCTTATCCACAACGTGAACCGCAGCTTTTCCACCTCCATGATGGAAACACTTCTCTATGTCCTCAGTGATCCGTCCCCGTTTATCTTCAGAAAACTTGGTTCTATCCTGAATTACATGAATGACCGATTCATCTTCGCTGAAAATACGCTGGTAGCCCTGTGACTGCAGTACTTCCTTGATCTCTTCGGCACTGAAATTGTGGGGAATAGGGATGGGAAAAGTGATGATCAATCTTGTTTTGGCTTTGATGTGTGCATGGGCGGATAGTGCATCGAATACAGAGTCAGGGGTATCGCGCTGAACCTCGCAGCCGCAGCTGCGGCAAAACAGTTGTCCCGCTTTTGCAAACAGCAGCTTCAGATGATCGTTCAGTTCGGTCATCGTTCCGACTGTTGATCGCGAGGTACGAACCGGATTGTTCTGGTCTATGGCAATCGACGGCGGTATTCCCTCTATCCGCTCTACCTGCGGTTTGTCCATCCGGTCGAGAAACTGCCGCGTGTAGGCCGAAAATGTTTCGAAATAGCGGCGCTGCCCCTCGGAGTAGACAGTATCGAAGGCAAGTGACGATTTACCCGAACCGCTTACCCCGGTTACCACTATTAACTTATGCAGCGGAAGCTGCAGATCAAAACCCTTTAGATTGTTTTGGCGTGCACCCTTGATGTATATATGATTTTCCACACGTATATAATACTAATAAAACCGGAGAGGTTCAAAAGTTGCGGGACGAAAAGCAGTCCGAACAGCTGGATCAGCGCACATTGGGGCGGATAGAAGAGGCCGATCGGATTCTGGACTTATCGAAAACTATTTGCTCTGTTTCCCATTTTGCTATTTACAGGGCTACCTTACTGTTTTTATCCTAAAGGTAGGAGGTAGCAGACATGTATGTACCGCTTGAGATTTCTGTGAAGGATATTGAAAAAACCCCTCAGCTGGAAGAGCTTATCAAAACCAAGGTCGAGAAACTAGAGAGAGTGTGCGATCACCTTTCCAGTTGTCGTGTGAGTATCGAGAAACCCCATGAACACATGGAATCCGGGAACCCCTATCGAGTGCGCATAGATATGACGGTTCCTCCCGCGCATGAGCTGGTAGCCAAGCATGAACCCGGACAGGGGGATATGCATCACAACGTCGATACGATCATAAGAGGAGTGTTTGAAAAAGCTGAGCGCCAGTTGAAGAAGCTGGTGGAAAAGCAAAACCGCAAGACGAAGAGCCATGAAACACAACAGCCGATTGCAATTGTAACCCAGGTGTTCAAAGAGCAAGGTTACGGTTTTCTCAAAGCAGTGGACGATGACCGCGAGGTATATTTTCATGAGAACAGCGTAGCCGACCGGCAATTCGATCGGCTTGAAGAGGGCTCTGGTGTATGGTATCAGTATGAGATGGGAGATAAAGGACCTCAGGCAACGACTGTGCGACTTATAGATAAACCGTAAAGGTGATGTGAATAAAGTCGAATCAGCAGGGGCTGTCTTGTGAGAAGGACAGCCCCCTTTTTTATCAGCAATTCTAAATTTGAAAATTTTATTAAAATTTTCAAATTTAGAATGCTC
>CAZWDV010000053.1:0-21006 GCA_964632675.1 uncultured Sediminispirochaeta sp. | reverse complement strand
GAGCGGGGGCTGTTCCGGACAGCCGGCTTTGAGTCGGTGAGCCTGGGCAGCCGGGTGCTGCGCACTGAAACGGCCTGCAGCGCCGGGGCGGCGCTGGCCCTGGCCCGGATGGGGCTGCTGTAGGCGGCCTGCGGCGGCCAGAGGCAGAACTCGACCCGGCGGGCGCTTTTCCACGGCACGGTGCTGTAAATTAAACAGCAATTCAAATATAATAAAAGCGGGGAGGAGTGGTATGGCATTGAACCTTCAAAGTTTGGCCAAATCTATCGCAGCTCTACGCACGTCGATTGAGGTTTATGACAGGAATTGGGGTGGGGTGGATGAGGATATGCAGGATACTCTGCGGGCCGGGGTTATTCAGAATTTTGAGGTGGCCTACGAGCAGAGCTGGAAGATGCTGCAGCGCTGGATTAGGAGCAATGTGTCGCCCGAAGAGGCCGCGCACCCGCGCACCCGCAAAGAGTTGTTTCGGATTGCAGCGCGGAGAGGTTTGATTCAAGATCCGGCCCCCTGGTTTGAGTATGCTGAAGCACGGAATATGACCTCACATACATACGATGAAGACAGTGCTCTGTCTGTGTTTGCAACTGCGCGGGAGTTTGTAGCGGACGCGGAGTTTCTGCTGCAAAGGCTCGAGGCTATGAATGATTGATTTGGATGGGGAGTGGCTGGAGGAAGTGAAAACTATTCTCAGGCGCTTTGTCCCCGAGTGTGAGGTGCGGGTGTTCGGGTCGCGGGTAAACGGCCGGGCGCAGAGGTTTTCCGATTTGGATATTGCCTTGCTTGGACCTGGAAAACTCGATTTCAGCACGTTAGAGAAGCTAAAAGACGCATTTGCCGAATCGGACCTTCCGGTGCAGGTGGATGTGCACGATTGGCATGCCTTATCTGCGGATTTTAAGAAAAGGATTGAATCGAGGTATGAGAATATACATCTTTAAGGAAAGCACATACAAGGGGTACTCAGCATGAATAACACACAGCCCGATATCAAATGGGTTATCAAGAATAGAGAGTCGAAGGACCTGCAGACTGCGCGGGAGATGTTTCCGGTGGAGGTGGCGCGGGCCAGCCGGAGGTTTCACCGGCAGATTCCCGGTTACAAAATGAGCCCGCTGCGGGCGCTGCCGAACCTGGCGCATATGTTCGGGGTCGGGGGCATTTGGGTAAAGGACGAGTCGGTGCGGCTGGAGCTGAACAGCTTTAAGGTGCTCGGCGGCTCCTTTGCCCTGTACCGCTTTATCCAGGACAAGCTGGGGCTGGCCGATGAGCAGATGAACTACGACTACCTGACTTCGGCCGAGGTGAAGCGGAAACTGGGCGACATTACCTTTGCCAGTGCCACCGACGGGAACCACGGGCGGGGCATTGCCTGGGCGGCGCAGAAGCTGGGCTTTAAGTGCGTGATTTACGTGCATGCCGAAACCAGCACCCGGCGCATCGATGCGATTAAGAGTTACGGGGCCCGGGTAGAGGTGATTAACGGCAACTACGACGACGCGGTGCGGCAGATTGTGGTGGATGCCGGGAAGCACGGCTGGGAGATTATCAGCGATACCAGCTGGGAGGGCTATACTAAAGTGCCGGGCTGGATTATGCAGGGGTACACCACCATGACCGCCGAGATTCAGGAGCAGCTGAGCGCCCAGGGGCTGATCAAGCCGACCCACATCTTTGTGCAGGCCGGGGTTGGGGCGCTGGCGGCGGCGGTGATCGGCTTTTACCACAGCCTGTTCGGTGCCGATGCGCCCAAGTGCATCGTGGTGGAGCCGGAGAACGCGGCCTGCCTGTATCACACTGCCGGGGTGGATGACGGAGATGTGCACTCTGTCGGGGGCGACCTCGACACCATTATGGCCGGGCTGGCCTGCGGCGAGCCGAGCCCGATTGCCTGGAGCGTGCTGAAAGAGACGGCCGACGCCTTTGTGGCGGTGCCCGATTACGTGGCCGCCCGGGGTATGCGGATGTACGCCACTCCTCTGGCCGGCGACCCCTTTATTGTCAGCGGCGAGAGCGGGGCGGTTACTCTGGGGGCTATGGTTTCTATCCTGAAGGAGAACGGGGTCGCGGAGCTGCGAGAGAGCTTGGGCATCGACGAGGATAGCCAGATTCTGTTTTTGAATACCGAGGGCAACACCGACCCGGTGCAGTTTAGGCGGATTATCTGGGACGGCAGCCAGCCGGTGCCCCAGGAGTACTGGGTGGAGGGGGAGTAGGGCGTATATGAGTTCGGCCAACCACGACGAAAAGCACCTGCCCTTCTTCAAGCTTATCGACGCCTGCAAGGAGGGCGGCTGCCCTGTCTGCGCAACGCTGCGCGGTGACGAGGCCGGGTACTTCGACTCGCTGTTGTATGAAAAGGTGAACAACCGCCACTTCCGGGCCAAGTTCAACCTGGGCGGCGGGTTCTGCGGCTACCACGCCAAGTACCTGGAGGGGATGCACGACGCCCTGGCGGTGGTCCTTCTGTACCGCCAGATTCTGCGCTACGAGCTGGACGGCGAGCCGGTGCAAACCGGCAAGAGCTGTCCGGCCTGCGACTACCTGCAGGAAAAAGAGCGGCAGGTAAAATCGGTGCTGTGGCAGTACATCAATGACCCTGAGTTTGTCGATGCATTCCAGCAGACCGGGGGCCTCTGCCTGCCGCACTACCGCCAGTTCAAACGGGAACACCTCAAGCTGCCGAAATGGTTTGTCGACTTCAACCGCCGGCAGTTCGAGCAGCTGTTTAAGGACTCTAACGATTATGTGGATGCCTGCAACTTCACCCTGGGCGGCTCGCGGGACGACCCGGAAATCCACGCAGCGAAGGTCTACCAGCAACTGGTTGAGAAGCTGTACGGCTTTATCGGCCTGCGCCCGCAGGTCACCGCCCGCGGCAACCAGCAGGGCGGGGCCGGGGGACGGAGGGCCCGGCGTGCTGGCGGGCTTCTGCGCGGCCTGTTCGGCAGACGGGGCGGCAGCAAAGCAGGCGACGGTATCGGTGACACACGGGCGGCCGACGCGGGCGGGGGCTCACAGGATGACGACCGTGGCGGCCCTGGGGAAACCTCATGACCAAGCTGCTGTCCATCTTTATCGGCGGCGCTAGGCTTGTGAGCATTGATTTTCCAATGTAATTACATTATAATTACCTGTATGGAAATTCCAGTAGTAAGAATCGGTAATTCACGGGGAATTCGCATTCCAAAAAGTGTCATAGATCAGCTGTATATTCAGGATACACTCGAACTGGAAGTGCATGAAAATGAAATTGTGCTCAAACCGGTCAAGGGCAAGGCAAGAGAGGGCTGGCGGCAGTCCTTTGCAGATCTGCACTCCGAAGGCGAAGACGAACCGCTTGTTTCCGAGCTGGAGGACGAAGAGGTGTTTGACTGGGAGTGGGAGTGAAACAGTACGAAGTGCAGCTTGCCAGCCTGGATTCCACAGCAGGTCACGAAATTAAAAAAACACGTCCCTGTTTGATAATTTCTCCGGATGAAATGAACGATACTATTTCCACCGTAATTATTGCTCCGATGACCACTCAATCTCGTGCTTACCCAACCCGTGTACCGGTTATTTTTCGTGGAAAGCAGGGCTGGGTAGTACTCGATCAATTGAGAACATTGGACAAGCGGAGGCTGGTAAAAAAGTTAGGTAAAATTACAAAAACTGAAATTACCGCAGTTAAATCAGTGTTACAAGAGATGCTGGTGGACTAACGCTTACTTGGATCACTACAAATAACTTACCCCGCCACTGGGCAGAATCTGCAGAAAAATTGAAGCAGATCCTGCTTTCGGTTAGACGGGTGACGGGTCGACGGCATCCGCAGCCTCTTCGAGGCTGCGTCATGATTGAAAAAATAAAAACAGCTGGAAATTGAGTATGAGTTATTGTACACTCATCAAAAAAGCGAGCCATCTATGCATATTAGAAAAAGCACGACCTTAAAGTTGTTTTATTCCACGTTAGTTGTTTTTGTTTTCTTAGGTTTCTTCAATTCCTGCCAAACCGCCGGCCCCGGGCCGCGGGAGACCGCACCACAGAAGGTGCAGCCGGTCGAGGCGCCGCGGAATATCGACAAGGCGGTAAAGGAAAATCCCCGCGAGAACCTGCCATTGTTAATTGAGTATATCCGCGAGAATTCCGAGAATGAGTCGGAGATGTTCCGGTACGCCCACGACTGGGTGGCGCAGAATGTGGCCTACGATGTGGAGGCCCTGCGTGGTGAGAGCCGCAAAGTGACTGATGCCTATGAGGTGCTACAGTACGGTAAGTCGGTCTGTGCCGGCTACTCCAATACGCTGCAGCTGCTGTGCGACGAACTGGGAATTGAGTGTGTGACCATTTCCGGTTACGGCCGCGGAGCAAGTTTCGATCCGTACCGAGAAGAGCAGATGGACGGGCCTCCGTCGAACCACGCCTGGAATGCTGTTAGGCTGCTGGGCCAGTGGTATTTGGTGGATGTAACCTGGAATTCCGGGTATGTGCGGGGCGGTGAGTTCGAACCAAATTTCAATCATCACTACTACAAAATACCCCCGCGACAGTTCGCGTATCGCCATTTCCCGCTTGAAGAAAAATGGCAGCTGTTGGATGAGCCGCTCGATTTCAAGAGCTTTATCGCACAGCCCCTGTTGCGGGGCCGCTTTTTTACCTACGGGTTCCGCCTGCGTGGGGAGTATAAAAAAATAAGCGTAGTAGAAGAGAATGAATATGAGCTGCAGTTCAGCGGCGGCAAGGATATGCTGATGTCCGCCCGCCTAGTGTCCTCTTCGGACCAGGGTGAGGATTTACAAGGCTATAAGATGATTACCCGTGATTCTAAGGGGACACACAGTGTTCATGTGCGTTTTCCCGCGCCGGGCCGGTATCGTTTGATGTTGTTTGCAAAGCACCAGAGCGACCCGGGCAGCTATAGTTCGCTGGGCAGCTACTATTTCGAGGCTGCCGGCGATGCACATGACGCAGGCCGGGAAGCGGCCCCGTTTCCCCAGGTCTTCGGACGCTTTAAGCAGTCCGGCATAAGCGACCTGCAGCCGGATGAAGGGGTGCTGCCGCGGGGAGAGCGTCAGCGCTTCTCTTTCACCGCCGGAGAGCCGGCAGAGTACTATTTGTTCGCCGGAAGCTACGGTCATTTTTGCTTCGATCTGAATAAGGATACCGGCACATACGAACTGGAGACCAGCTTAAACGGCGATGAAGTATATCTGTCTAAGAAAGTGAACAACCGCTTTTATCATCTGGCCAAGTATCGGTTGGAGTAGGGGGTCTTTGGCCGGCTGAAGATTTGTACTCCGTGAGAGTTTACTTATACATACTGTAGACCGCGGTGTTGAGGCGCTTCATGGCCGCCTGCACTGCTTTGTTTTCGGAGTGGTCGTTGGCGTAGCGGGTAATCGCGCTGATGGCCGGGTCGTAGCGCATCAGCGCTTCACCGTATTCGGCCAGCGTCGCTTGCATTTCCTCCGGCGGGTTTTCGCCCCACTCGGGGTGGGCCTTGATGAGGGAGTACATCTTTTTTCCGTATTCTTCAACTGTGTCTGCATATTGATTGCAGGCTTCGATGAAATCATACGGACCCGTCATCTGCTCTACCTGCTCGGCCAGCAAGTTCATACCGGTGGTCATTTTGGCTATAATCTCTTTTGCATCTGTGTCGGAAGTTTCAGCCGCGAGGTGCATTACAGCGACCAGGCAAAGGAGCACAAAACCGACTACCATTTTACAGTTTTTCATGGCAGTACCTCCTTTCTTACATTCTACACCCGATTAAGGCTGGGGTGAAGTGTTCTGAAACATATGTTCGATAGTGTGGGGGAACTCTTCCGATGAAAAGATGTGGTCTAAAATAAGGGTTCCGGCGCCGATGGGGCCCGATTTTTCCTTGAGTTCGGAGATGCAGACGTTGAGCTCGTAGGTGGCCAGGTGGAGGGAGCGGCGAATGATCGACTCGCGAATTGCGCCGATGAACAGATTCCCGAATCCGGAAAGCCCGCCGCCCACTACAATTGAGGACGGGTTAAAAAAGTTGACCAGCTTGGCAGATACCTCGCCTATAGTATGTCCGGCGTCCTTGATCAGTTGAATACAGGTAAGGTCGCCGGCAATCGCTCCGTCGTTGATGTCCACTGCTTTGAGGTGTCCGTTTGTCTGAAGGCGTTCGGCAAGAAACGGGCTTTCTCCGCTTTGGGCCTTTTCCTCCGCCTTCGACGCCAAAGCCTTGCCTCCGGCGACTGCTTCGAGGCAGCCGCGGTTGCCGCAGTGGCACTGGACGCTGCTGCCGTCGACCGCAATGTGTCCGATGTCACCGGCACAGCCGTTGGCGCCCCGGTATATCTGCCCGTCGACCATCAGTCCGGCACCAATACCGGTGCCGACTTTAATGAACAGAAAGTTGGGCTCATCCTGGGTGCAGCCTAAATAATTCTCACCGAGGGCCATTACGTTTACATCGTTGTCTACCAGTACCGGGCAGCCGAACTCCTGCTCGTAGAGATCTTTCAACGGGTATCCGTGCCACAGAGGCACATTCGGTGGTGAATCCGGTTTGCCTTCGCGGAAGTTCACCGGAAAGGGAAATCCGATTCCGATGCCCCACAGGCGCTCTATCTGCTGCTGTTCGCAGAGCTGCTTCAGCTGGCTGATGATTTCACGGTTGCAGCTCTCCGGTTCGCTGATCGAATCGAGGAGGAGGTTTTTTTCAGCCGCGATCTGCATATCCAGGGTAAAAATGATGAGCGAGAGCTTGGTGGTTCCCAAGAAAACACCCGCTACATACCCGATCTCACCTTTGATTCGCAGTTTGAGCTTGCGCAGGCTGCTGTCCGAGGGGGCCTTCTCTTCGATAAGACCCAGCTTCATCAGTTTGTTGATCTGGTGCGAGATGGTTGATTTGGATACCCCGCTGAGCTCAGTGATGCCCATCCGGTTTATTTCGCCGTTTTGACGGATGATGTTGAAGATCTGGGCGGTAGTATAGGGTGTCGCAAGCTCTTTTGGATTCATACTGAACTATATAGTATGCGCTAACTGCTAAAAAATCAATAAGCTATTAGTAAACGAATAGGTAAAGTAATGAAACAAAATTGTTGACAGATGAAATATACAGGTGTAAGGTTAGGACACAAACAGTGAAGGATTAGTTATACATGAAGAAATTGAGAGTTGCGATTGTAGGCACCGGATTTATCGGGCCGGTACATGCCGAAGCGGTGCGCAGAAATCCCGAGTTGGCGGAAGTGCTTGCCATTGCCGGGGTTTCTAAGGAAGATGCATCTGCGGCAGCTGCCAAGTTGAATATTCCCGATTTTACCGACGAGTATACGAAGCTGCTGAAACGAAGCGATATCGATGTGGTGCATATCTGCACTCCGAATTTCCTCCACTATCCAATGGTCAAAGAGTGCCTTGTCCATGGAAAGAGTGTGCTGTGCGAAAAACCGCTGGCAATGACCGCCGCTGAGGCGCGGGAGCTGATGCAGCTGGCCGCGGAAAAGAACCTGAAAGCTGCGGTCAATTACAACCTGCGCTACTACCCGATGGTGCAGGAGATGCGCTGCCGGAACCTTGATAAGCGGGCCGGTTCGATTTTTGCGGTGCAGGGCTCCTATCTGCAGGACTGGCTGCAGCATGAAGACGACTACAGCTGGCGGATGGAATCGAAGCTGAGCGGGAAGTCGCGGGCAGTGGCCGATATCGGCACCCACTGGATGGATATGGCCCAGTATGTAACCGGCTTGAAGATACAGAGGGTGTTTGCCCGGTTTGGCCGGATGTACGATACCCGTAAAAAGAGTGCCGCAGGAAAGGACCTGACCTTTACAAAAGGCAGCCGGAAGGATACCTCTGACTATGTTTCCTATGAAGTAGATACCGAGGATTATGCCCAGATTATGCTGGAGTTCGAAAACGGGGTAATCGGTAATCTGACGGTAAGCCAGGTGATGGCCGGGTATAAAAACTTTATGGAGTTCCGGCAAATGGGCACCGAAGCCTCCTTTTCCTGGAACTCGGAATCCCCGAATAAAGTTCAGATCGGCCGCCGGGACACCGCCAACGAGCTCTTGCTGAAGGATCCTTCGCTGCTGTATGAACGATCGGCCTCCATGTCCGCCTTTCCCGGCGGGCACCAGGAGGGGTACGGCGATACCTTCAAATATCTGATTCGCGAGTTTTATTCCGATCTGCTTGGTATGCGCGTCGATGGCAGCGCCGCTGACTACCCTACGCTGGCCGACGGTACGGCGGAGATGCTGCTGTGCGAGGCGATTATCGAAAGTGCTCACAAGAATGAGTGGGTCGATGTACAGCCGGTAACGGAGGTGGCGGGATGAACAATCCGGTATGGATGATGAGTTCGGCGCTGCCGCAGTGGTCGCTGGAGCAGCTGATTGCCGGCGCCGCGCGGATGGGGCTGCAGGGCTTGGAGTTGTGTGTATTCAGACGCGGCGGAACCCGCAGCGATCATGTGGCGACCCATCTGGCGTATGAGGACTTCGGTGCGGAAGAGGCCAAGCGCAGTGTCGAAACCTTTCAGCAAAACGGACTGCGCTTTTCGATCGGCGCCTTCGAAAATCTGATCGGCGGCGATGAGGGCGAGCGGCTGAAAAACCAGAACCACCTGCTGAAACTGATTCGGATGGCAGCTCTGATGGGCGGTAATGAAAACGGAATAACTGTGGGCACCTTCGTCGGCTACAACCACCAGTGGGATGCCGAATCCGGCGCCTTCGAGCGCAACCTGAACGAGTACAAACGGGTGTTCGCGCCGGTTATTCGCTACGCCGAAGACCTGGGCGTGACGGTGGTATATGAAAACTGTCCCATGGAGGGCTGGCGGGCGGCCGGGTACAGCACTACGATGAACAATTTGCCTTCCACCTTGGCGGCCAGAAAGCTGATGTACGCCTTAATTCCCAGCCGGGCCCACGGCGAGACCTACGACCCCAGCCACGATGTGTGGCAGTTCGTTAACCCGGTGGATGTGCTGGAACACAGCGATTTGCAGCGGATTAAGTCGGTTCATCTGAAGGCGACCCGCATGCGGCGGGATGTCGGCTCGATTCACTGGGGAAATGTATTTGCCAAGCAGCAGGTATCCGCCGAGTTGGCGGCGGCCGCGGGGGTACCCGTACCGGCCCATGAATGGGACCGTTTTTCTTATGAACCGATGGTACCCGGTTTCGGCGGCTCCGATTCGATGGACTGGCGGGCCTTCATCGACTATCTGATGCAGCATAACTATGAAGGTGTCTTTTCGATTGAAAACGAAGGGGCCAATTCAAAGGGCACCGAAAACGATGCGGCCATCGAGCAGGGATTCGCGGCGAGCTTGGGCTTCATCAAGCCGATGATATGGCCGCTCAGTCCGGAAACCGGATATGCCTTTCAAGGGCAGGCGCCGTTATCGGTACCCGAAGCAAAGCCGCTGCCGGTCGTTACAATGCAGGATTTAACAGCCTGAGGCTGTATAAATAAAAAAAAAGAATTCCGTGGGAATTCAAAAAGGAGAACATGATGTCAAAGAAGATTATTAGTGTGTTGATTATCGCCCTGATTGCTCTGTCCTTCGCGTATGCGGGCGGACAACAGGAAGATGGAGCCAAGACTCTGGCGGTTATAATGCCCAGTGCCGATCACGGATTTCTCGGTGAGAGCATCAAGCATGCCGAGCATGCAACCAAGCAGCTGGCCGAAGAGAGCGGCTATAACCACCTTTTTCTGGTATCTGATGATATAGTCCAGCAGTCGAACCAGATCGATACTGTGGTTGCCCAGGGTGTTGATGTAGTAGTTCTGTGGCCGCACAACGGCGACGAGTTGAAGGCCTCGGCCCAGACCATTGTGGATGCAGGTATTCCCTTGATTATCTACGACCGGCTTATCAGCGATTTCAATGAGACCGCCGAGCTGATGGGCGATAACTTCACCATTGGTGAGGAGAGCGGACGCTATTTCAACGAATACTTCAAAGACGAACTTGCCAAGGGCAAGGTAAACATTCTCGAGTTCAAGGGCGACAACTCGAGCGTTCCGAAGCAGCGCTCGGATGGTTTCTGGAAAACCGCCGATGAGAACTTCGTGCGCGTAAACGACTATGTAACCAACTGGAGCAAGGATACCGCGCAAACCCAGCTGGAGACTTTTCTCAACTCCAGTTCCACAGAAGAAGTCGAAAGCATTCAGGCTATCTTTAACCACGATGCCGATGTGGCCTTCGGATTGCTGGCCGCTCTGGAAGGCTACGACGGCAATGCGAACCTGAATGTACAGCTGGTATCCGCTGTCAGCGCACCCCGGGAGCTGCTGAATATGTATGACCGTTACCAAGAAATGGGCATTGATATTGTCACTTTCTCCTTCTCTCCGGCGATGGTTGTGCAGGCGATTGAACTGGGAATCGATGTGCTGGAAGGCAAAGAGGTATCCGGTATGCACCTGGTGGCCACCGAAATGGTCGACAACAGCAACTACAAAGAGTTTATGGAAGGACCGGTTTACTCACTGCGCTATTCTTTCTATTAATTACATCTGCGATTTGTTTTTGGCCGGCACCTGCTGCCGGCCTATTCACACCCGGAGGGGAGAAGGGCTGATTCAATGCATTTGGAAATGAAGAACATTTATAAGAGCTTCGATGCGGTCAAGGCACTGCAGGACGTTTCGCTGACCGTCGGCGAGGCGGAGATTCACGGCCTGCTGGGTGAAAACGGCGCTGGGAAATCCACCCTGATGAATATACTGGGAGGGATTCTCAAACAGGATTCGGGACATATCCTGATCGATGGCGAGGATCATTCTCATCTGACTCCCGTGAAATCTACACACTTGGGAATCAGATTCATTCATCAGGAGCTGAACCTGGTCAACGACCTGCGGGTGTACGAAAACCTTTTTCTACACAACGAACTGGTGACGGCGGGCCTCTTTTTGAAGAAAAGGGAGATGATCGCACGCTCGCGAGAAGTTCTCAAAAAACTGGAGCTCGATATTGACCCAACTGCCTGGGTGCGGGACCTCGACACCTCCCGTAAACAGCTGATCGAGATTGCCCGGGCGCTGCTGTTCGAGTGCCGATTGATCATAATGGATGAACCGACCACCGCTCTGACGAACGAGGAGATAGAGAACCTGTTCGAGATTATGCGCGGTCTGAAGGCGGAGGGCATCAGCTGTATCTACATCTCGCATAAGATGCCGGAGCTGTTTTCCGTCTGCGACCGCTATACGGTTCTGCGGGATGGCAAGTTCGTCGCCACCGGCAACTTTGCCGACATCGATGAGCAGCAGGCCACCGAGATGCTGGTGGGACGCACTCTTGTGCATGAAACGGTGGAGAAATCGAACACTATCAACGAGAACGAAGTGGTCATGTCGGTGGAGGAGCTGAGCTGTGGTGACTATTTCCGCAATGTCAGTTTTAATCTGCGCCAGGGCGAGATTGTCGCTATAACGGGGCTGTTCGGCGACGGGCGCGGCGAGCTCAGCGAGTGCCTGTTCGGTGCCAGAGAGGTGACCGGTGGAAAAATTAAGCTGAAGGGCAAAGAGATTCAATCGGCCTCCATTTTGCAGGTGATTAAATCGGGGGTGTCGATGGTCCCGCGCAACCGCAAGGAGCGCTCGATCCTCAAAGATCTCTCGATTATGGACAACCTGTCGATGGCTTACTTTACCAGCAAGCACAAAAAGCTCTACATAAGCGCTCGAGAGGAGCGGCAGCGGTTTGAAGAGAACAAACGAATTACCAACATTAAGACCGACAATCCGGATAACCGGATTACCTCGCTAAGCGGGGGGAACCAGCAGAAGGTGGTGTTCTCACGCTGGTTCGGGCTGGATTCTGAGGTGTACATCCTTGACAACCCGACCCAGGGAATCGATGTTGGTGCGAAGTTCGAGATTTATGAGCTCATTACCCGATTAGCTGAAGAGGGAAAGAGCGTTATAGTATTCAGCTCGGAATACTCGGAGATCGAGAGAATCGCCGACCGCTGCCTGGTAATGTACAAGGGGGAGATCAACAAGGAGTTCTCCCGGACAGAAATGAACGAGGTTGATGTGATGTATTACGCAACCGGATCAAATAAGAAGGTGAGTTGAGGCTATGGTTACTGAGATAAAAACGAACAACGGGAAAGGTGCTACCGCGCGGAGTTTCGGATTCATGAAGAAACTTGTGATAGATCACAACTACATACTGTCTCTGATTCTGCTGCTGCTGATCGGACGCTTTGCCAGCGAACAGTTTCTCTCCTCGGCCAGTCTGATCAATCTGATCAAATCATCGGTATTTATCGGGATTATCTCGCTGGGAATGACGATGGTCATCATTTCCGGAAACATCGACCTGTCGGTTGGTTCGATGCTGGCACTGACGGCGGCCACCGGGGTGGTGGTGTTCAATGCCACTACCAGTATTTTCTACTCTTTAGTGGCAAGCGTGGCCATGGGATTTGTCCTCGGTCTGTTCAACGGAGTATTCATCGGTATGGCCAGGGTAGCCGCCTTTATTGTGACTTTGGCCACACTAGTTGGGTACCGCTCGATTACCATCCAGGTAGGTGACGGCGGGCCCCTGATTGTAGACAACGATGCCTACTTTACGAAGCTGCGGACTATCGGTTACGGGAAACTCGGCGAGATTCCGTATTTGGTTATCTGCTTCATCGCTATTTCAGTATTTGTATGGCTTGTAATGACCAAAACCAGGTTCGGCCGCTATGTGTATGCCATTGGTTCGAATGAAAAGGCCGCCCGTCTGACGGGAATCAATGTGAAGCTGATGAAGGTGGCCATATTCACCATTACCGGAGTTTTGACCGGCCTGGCCGGGTTCCTCTACATCACCCGCTTTGGGTCGGTCGACGTCTCCACTGCCGGCAAGATGTTCGAGCTGGACGTAATAGCCGCGGTAGCCATCGGCGGCACCTCGATGGCCGGCGGGCGCGGGTTTGTGCAGGGTTCTGTCTTCGGCGCCGTGATCCTCTACGCCATCGACGCGATTCTCTCGGCGTTCCAGGTACCGGCTTTCGTCAACGACCTGATCAAAGGAATCCTGATACTGGGGGCCGTGTTGATGCAGCGGGCCCTGGAAAAGGAACGCACCGAGTAATTTTTTTCATTAATTTTTTCAGGGGCCCGTTCCTCCTTTCGGGCCTCTGTTTTTATTGTAACAAGTATACTTACAAGTATACTTGTAATTGTGAGTAATCCGCGGTATATTATCAATAGAGGTGCATAGATGCCGCAGATCTCTTTGTATATAGATGAAGTAACTCTGGAAAAATTGAAGACGGCTGCAGCGCGTGAGCAGGTTTCGATTTCGAAATGGGTGGCTGAACGCATTCGACTGGAAGTAGCCCCCGAATATCCGGAGGGTTATGAGCGCTTGTTCGGTTCGATTGATGATGAAAACTTTACCGAACCGGAAGAAATCAGCCCTGTGCTCGACTCATTGCGGGAGTCGCTTTAGTGTATTTTTTAGATACTAATACCTGTATTTACTTTCTAAACGGTTCTTCCAAGAGTGTAAAGCAGAAGCTTATGGCCACCCCGCCAAAGGATATTGCAATTCCGGCTATAGTAGCCGCAGAACTGCTGTTTGGAGCCTTCAAAAGTAGACACAGAAACAACAATATTAAAAAAGTGGAGATGTTCTTGAAACCCTTTCGACTCGTACCCTTTGATTCTGAGGCCGGTTATTCATACGCCGATATTCGTTTTAGATGCGAAGCGAAGGGAGCCCCGATTGGGCCAAATGATTTATGCATAGCTGCAATTGTCGCAGCCCATGACGGTGTGTTAGTCACTCACAACGCCAAAGAGTTCAACCTGATTACAGATCTGCAGATAGAGGATTGGGCGGCTATTTAATTCCTTTTTGACAAATTACAAAATTAGTTTAATATATACACAATTCTCGCAACAGATGCGGCAGCAAAGGGTTAATTCTGAATGGTATGGCTGATTGAGGTAATTGATAGAAACCAAAAAATTTATGGAGTGGTACTCACAGCTGTATATGCAGCATTACTCTTGTATTCCTGGATTGACTATGAACTCCTCGTTCAAGGGTCCATCTTTTTTCTGCTCCCGATAATTCTATACTCCTTCGGCACGATTAAAAGCCTCTACACCAAGGAAAAACAGTCGGAACAGATTATTGAAAGATCAAAGGCACAGTATCAGAAAGTTGTTGATAATATAAAAGAAGGTATGATTATTATCGATCCCGCTGCAAAGATCAGCTTTATGAACAAAGCCGGGGCCGATTAGTTTCTCGGGAAACTAATCTCAAACACGGGGTCTGGTCTCTTCTGTAATGCGATTGTTCCGTTTAACTGCGAGGCGAGTACTCGCATTATTTTTAGCCCGAGGGTTTGCGGATTGGCGAAGTCGACACTTTCCGGGAAAGGTGAACCCGTATTGTGGACTCGAAGCTGGTAATCCTGCACCGATTGCTTCAACTCAACCGAGAAAACCGGCGGCTCTTCCGTTGAGAAGCCGTACTTGATTGCATTTGTGGCAATTTCATTGATAAGCAGTCCGAGGGTCAGCGCCCTATCTGCCGGCAGATCTAAATCTTCAATATCTGTGTGAACCGTGATTTTTTTACTTGATAATGATGCAAAGAGAGACGTGATGAGATCGTCTAGATACTCTTTAATCTTCACCGATTCGAAAGATTCGGTATGATATAGTTTTTCATGAATAATACGAATGACGTCAATCTGTTTTGCAATTTCGTCGAAATCGGATTTGGTCTCAGGTGTAGGTTGCTTTAAATTTATTAGCGAGGTTAAAAGCGTAAGGTTATTCTTGATGCGATGGTTGCTCTCTTTGAGCAGCGCCTCTCTTCTTTCTAAGCTTTTTTGGCTTTGGCGCTGCTTTTTTCGAATCTCAACGAATAGCGGACGGAATTGAATCATTCCAATCAACATAAGAACCGAAATAGAAAGTGCCACCAGTTCGGACTCGAGTGCTCCGGCGACCGGGCCAACTTCCGGGCGCAGCAGATTCAAAAGGCTTACAATTCTCCGGATTGCCATGAGCGTGATGGCCAAAGAAATAAAAATCCACGGTTTAAAATAGCCGGAGGTTTTTATCATGAGCAAAGATATGCCGGCCGTGGCGGCTTGGAGCAGTATTGAAACAGTCAGGATGAGCGTTAATACAGTTTCATTCATATACTTTATCGCTATTATACCCCATTATTCTCGAAAGTCAATATATAAAATAAAATTTATAACTCCAATACATCAAATATTTGGTGATAATTGACTCTGAGGGTGGGACAGCAATTCAAACTTTGAAAGTCATATGGACTTTCAAAGTTTGAATTTGCATCATTTTGTTAGAATAACCATCTATTTCTAAACATAAAGAGGCATTCAAACTTTAGATAGTGCATTGCACTATCTAAAGTTTGAATTGCTGAGGGTGGGAATCATAGGTGCACAATTCCTGCTACCTGTGGTACTATTCTGAAGAGCTAAATGTATAGGTAAGCATGTGGTAATGTACAATCAGAACCCTGAACAGATCGCCCGTGATCAGATTGACGACAACCGTAAATTTACCGAGCTCTACAATGTGCTGCGGCTTAGCTCCAGCTATATCGCCTCCGACAGCCAGGTCTGTATCTCGACCATCCAGCGCCTGTATTCCATCCTAAAGGGCGAGGAGCTGGAAGAGGCCGCTGAAGAAGAGAACCCCTACGAGCGTAGCTGGCAGCCCAAGGAACCCGTGCCGGTGGCCGACGGAGTCAACGTGCCCTACGACGTTTACACCATCGAAACGGAAATCTCGCAGCAGGGCTCTCATATCAAAGCCCAGGAGTACATCGACAAGCGCGAGAAGCTCTCGCGGCGCACCCGCTGGGAGCGGCTGGATGAGGATTTCGAATACTCCTCGAAGCAGCTGGACAAGGACGTGGTAAATCCCAGCCAGATCCGGCATGTGATCCAGGCCTTCAAGGCGGCTCTGCCGACCATGTTCCCCGACCGGGTAGGCTCCGACGGAGAGATAGAGGTGCCGAAAACCCTTATCTTTGCCAAGACCGACAGCCATGCCGACGACATCATCCAGGTGGTGCGCGAAGAGTTTGCCGAAGGCAACGAGTTCTGCAAGAAGGTTACTTATAAAATCGATGAGGATCCGAAGTCGGTGCTAAATCGCTTTCGCAACAGCTGGGCCCCGCGCATCGCCGTCACAGTCGACATGATTGCCACCGGCACCGATGTAAAACCGCTTGAGATCCTCCTGTTTATGCGCGATGTAAAGAGCTTCAAATATTTCGACCAGATGAAAGGCCGCGGCACCCGCACCATCAGCTTCGACGACCTGAAGCGGGTTACCCGCAACGCCGGCCACACCAAAACCCACTTTGTTATAGTGGATGCGGTCGGCGCCACCAGGAGCAAAAAAACCGACAGCCGGGCGCTGGAGCGCAAACCCAGCGCTTCCCTTAAAGAGCTGCTGGCAGAAGTGCCGCCGGCCGAACGAAGCCCGGAAACAGAGACCGAGCTGCGCCGCCGGGCCCAGGGCCAACTGGCCGCCGCCGCGAGCTGACTTTCAAAATGATTAAATCGGTGCTGGACCAGCTGAAGTCTGACCGGCCCACGCTGGCCCCGCACTATGTGTGGGAGGCCTACGCCCGTCTGGAGGAGGTGCGCGGCGACCGCATGACCGATATCATAGACGAGCTGAACCAAGAGTTGGTAGTGTAAGCACTGCCGCTTCATTTTACGGAGGAAGATACACTCACTCCGTTTCCTTGAAGCCAAAGCGAACGGGCTGCGATGGTTTGTACCTGTTTTTTAGCGGGGGAGTGTACTGTGGATGCGCGGTCAAAAAACGAGAGTTGTAGTGGTTGGCCCTCTCAGCCAGAGTACCATTAGCGGAGCCGGTTATAATGATGAAATGTGTGGATTACAGAAGATTTTGCTTGAATACTGAGGTCAGTAATGCGTGACGGATGGGTTGAGACAGAATTAGGTAATGTAGCTTCATATGTAAATGGAAGAGCTTTCAAGCCAACAGAGTGGGAAGAGGCAGGACTTCCAATTATAAGAATCCAAAACTTGAATAGGCCTGAAATCAAGTATAATTATTCAACAGGTGATTTTGAGGAAAAATTTTTAGTAAAAAAAGGTGATCTTTTATTTGCTTGATCGGCGTCTCTTGGTGCGTATATATGGAAAGGTGGAGATGCATGGCTGAACCAGCATATCTTCAAAGTATTATGTAAATCTATAGTTAGTAAGTTGTATCTTTATTGCTTTCTTGAAAAGACTACTCAAGAATTGTATGCGAGAGCGCATGGTTCTGGGATGGTACACATTACAAAAGCTAAATTTCTTCGTACCTCAATATATGTACCTCCCCTCCCAGAACAGCGCGCGATCGTGGCCAAAATTGAACAGCTCTTCAGTGAACTTGATAACGGTATTGAAAACCTGAAAGCAGCCAAGGATCAGTCTATACCGAGAATACCATCTATCCGTATGCGATCTGCGGCCGGATTTAATCAAACGGGCAAAGATCCAAGCCTCAAACAAGCATCAGGGCGACCATCCGTGGTCCCAGATGGATACACTTGAAATGCTTACCAGCGCCCAGCTGTACAAGCGCGACAGGAACACCGGAAAAGAGGGGCTCACCCTGGCTGCACTGCTTCTATTCGGAACAGAGGAAGCCATCCTGAGTGTGGTGCCGCATCATCGCACGGATGCACTGCTGCGGGTTCATAATTTAAACCGTTATGATGATCGTGACGACATCCGGGTGAATCTGATAGAAAGCTACGACCGATTGATGGCCTTTGTGGCCAAACATCTGCCCGATCCCTTCTATCAGGAGGAATCCGGTCGGGTAAGCCTGCGTAACAAGATATTTCGCGAGGCGGTGTCGAACCTGCTCATTCACCGTGAGTTTACCCATGCCTACCCGGCCAAAATGATCATCGAAAAGCACCGCGTGGTCTTTGAAAACGCAAACCGCCCGCATGGCCACGGACTAATCGATCCGAACGCATTCACCCCCTTTCCGAAGAATCCGGTAATTGGCCGGGTATTCAAGGAGATCGGCTTAGCTGATGAACTCGGCTCCGGGGTGCGCAACATCTATCACTATTCGCCCATCTATTCACACGGCGGACAGCCGCGCTTCTATGAGGATGACATATTCAAGGTAATGCTTCCGCTTACCGACCAAGTTAGTGACCAAGTTAGTGACCAAGTTGGAATCAGCTTGCGCGGTACCGCGCAAGTCACCGCGCAAGCTACCGAGCAAGTTGTTTTAGATTTTTGCATGGAAGCCCACACTACACATGAAATTATGAAATATTTAGGATTAAATCATCGTGAATATTTTAGAGCTGAAATACTAAAACCTCTATTAAACACTGGCAAATTGAAAATGACACTACCGGACAAACCAAAAAGCCCAAAGCAAAAATACTACACAGCGCACATACAGGGAGAAAATTCGCATGAGTGAGAATACATCCGCTATCATTTCGAAAGTCTGGAGTTTTGCCGGTATACTGCGTGACGATGGGGTGAGCTACGGCGATTACCTGGAGCAGCTGACCTACCTTTTGTTTCTGAAAATTGCCGACGAGATGAGTAGGCCGCCCTATTCCAAGCAGCTGCACTTTCCGCATCTGAAGGATGTGGAGGGCAACGAAGATCCGCAGGGTGAAGTATGTAACTGGGAGACCCTGCGGTCGAAGCGGGGTGCCGAGCTGGAAGCCTTCTACAGCCAGATGCTGCGCAGTCTGTCTACCGAAAAGGGCATCCTCGGACAGATATTTACTAAAAGCCAGAATAAGATTCAGGACCCGGCCAAGCTATACCGAGTTATCGATATGATCGACAAAAAACAGTGGAGCCTGATGGGCAGCGACCTGAAGGGACAAATCTACGAAGGCTTGCTGGAGAAGAACGCCGAGGACACCAAAAGCGGTGCCGGACAGTATTTTACCCCGCGGGCGCTGATCCGGGGAATGGTGGAGTGCGTACGGCCGCAGCCGATGAAAACCGTCTGCGACCCGGCCTGCGGAACCGGCGGTTTTTTCCTATCCGTCTTTGACCTCATTGCCGAGAACAATGAGCTGAACCGGGAGGAGAAGGAGTTTCTCAAGAACCACACCTTTCACGGCAACGAGATAGTGGCCAATACTCGCCGGCTGTGTCTGATGAATATGTTTCTGCATAACATCGGTGAAATCGACGGGGGCACCTCAATCTCGCCAACCGACGCCCTGGTTGCCGATGACGGGGTGCGCTACGATTACGTGCTGACCAACCCTCCCTTTGGTAAGAAGAGCAGTATGACCTTTACCAACGAGGAGGGAGTGCAGGCGAAGCAGGACCTGGTGTAGAATCGGCAGGATTTCTGGGCCACCACCTCGAACAAGCAGCTCAACTTCCTGCAGCATATACGAACGCTGCTGAAAACTGACGGACAGGCGGCGGTGGTGCTGCCGGACAACGTGCTCTTTTTCGACAACAAACCGGCCTCCAAAGAAGCTTGGACGCAGGCGGAAGTTCACCTATGACGAGATAATGGCCCGCGATAAAACCAACCTGGACCTGTTCTGGATAAAAGACAAGAGCCTGGCCGACATGGAGAACCTGCCCGATCCGGATGTGCTGGCCGGCGAGATTATCGAGAGCATCGAAGCCGGGCTGGAGAGCTTCCGCGAGGTGGCCGATGTGTTGAACGGCAACGGGAGCACTCAGTAGGTATAAGAAAATTACTCAATGATTGAGTAATTTTACTCAGTGGTTGAGTAAAGTTTGCTTTTTCAGAGTATTGCATTATACTTTTTGTATGAGTAAAGCCGAATATGAGCTGTACATAGTACAGGATGTGCTTAAAGCCCTGCGGAGAGAGAAGAACCTCATCCAGATCATTACCGGGCCGCGGCAGGTGGGAAAGTCGACCGCCGCCGTACAGATAGCTGAAAAATGGGCTGGTACGGTTCGGTATGCATCTGCAGATACTGCAGTACCTCCGGGGCCGGAATGGATTCGTCATCAATGGCAGTTGGCACGGCATGTCGCGGATGAGAACCCGCTGCTTGTCATC
This sequence comes from uncultured Sediminispirochaeta sp., assembly GCA_964632675.1. Taxonomy (GTDB): domain Bacteria; phylum Spirochaetota; class Spirochaetia; order DSM-16054; family Sediminispirochaetaceae; genus DSBN01. The sequence continues at coordinate 924 of CAZWDV010000053.1, read as the reverse complement.
GACGAAGTTCAGAAGACTGCCGGTTGGAGCGAAGAGGTCAAGTCTCTCTGGGATGAAGACAGGCGGACTGGAAAAAATATACGTGTACTTCTACTCGGATCCTCGGCACTTCTCATGCAGAAGGGGCTTGCCGAATCGCTGAGCGGAAGATTTTTCCTGCATCGACTTGGGCACTGGCAGTTTCCGGAAATGTCGCAGGCTTTTGGTGTGAGTCTGGAAGAGTGGATATACTTTGGAGGTTATCCCGGGACAGTTCCTTTTTTCGAGCAGGAACAGGAGTGGACGGCGTATGTGCGCGATTCGCTGATCGAGACCGTGCTTTCAAGAGATGTGCTGCAGATGCAGAGTATTGCTAAACCGGCGCTTCTTCGCCACCTGTTCATGCTGGCTACCGCCTATCCTGCGCAGATTCTCTCCTACAACAAGATGCTCGGGCAGCTGACCGATGCAGGCAATACCACCACCCTGGCCCACTATGTACGCTTGTTACACACGGCGTTTCTTCTTTCAGGGCTTGAGCTGTTCAAAATTGGCCAGAGGCCTAAACGCGGCAGCAGTCCTAAACTGGTCTTGTGGAATAACGCTTTGGCAAACGCTGTGTCGGGGAAGGGGCTTGAGACTGCACAAAGCGATTCCGAAGAGTGGGGCCGATTAGTCGACAATGCGGTCGGATCAAGCCTGCTCAACCAACTACAGGGCCCCCCGTACGAGCTCTACTACTGGCGCCGGAAGGGTGAAGAAGTGGACTACGTCTTACACACCCCCACTACAACCTGGGCTATAGAGGTAAAATCTTCGCGGATGAAGAACCCGCATGGGTTGCCCCGCTTTCTCGAGCTCTACCCGGAGGCCAAGCCGTTTATCATCGGGGGCAGCGGTATGCCCCTCGAAGAGTTCTTTCGCACCCCCCTGCACGAGCTGTTT
>CAZWDV010000052.1:0-21114 GCA_964632675.1 uncultured Sediminispirochaeta sp. | reverse complement strand
ATGTGTGAAGGGGGTAATCTGATAGTTGGCCGGTATACTGCCTGTCTTAAACTCAACTTTTTCCCTATCAACTATGAAAGCCTTCAATGACGGGGCTTTCCACTCCAGGTCGTTTTCATGTCTTACCGAGTAATTATCTCTGACCGCTTTGAGGGTTCCTGTTACAAAGGTAACATCATACGATTGGTCGTAGAGGCGATATATATAGCCGTCGTCAAAGTTAATCCGCTCAATCTGGTAATCGGCAGGCTGCTCTGCGGGCTGTACGGAGTAATGTATGATCACAAAAAAATCCGGGGCACATTTAGGTTCTCCTACAGGTCAATACTAAGCATGTTTACATTTGAACTAAAATCCAAAGTAACAAAATGTCTAAACAGAAATGTAATGCAGATTATCTCAATTATCAAATAAAAAAAATCTTGACCGTAGCAAAAGGTGAGGATACACTTGCCATGATCGGAGCCAGACACAACTCAAAGGACGAAACAATGGCAAAAAAAGGCATTTCCATTAAGACGAAGATCCTTATTACCCTCTTTCTCCTTCCTTTTATATCCATATCGGTTGTTGGAGTTATCGCGATCATCCAGAACCGCGATAACCTTACACGGCAGGCCGAAACCAACATGACTCGGCTGGTCAACGAGATGACCAACCGTTATAACGACTCACTGGTGCGAATTCAGAAAGAGATGGAGGCGGCTTCGGAGTTTACCTCAATAGTCTATACCCAGCCCCGCTTAAAAGAAGCCCCCGACCGCCGGATGCTCATGCCGTGGACGGGAGAAGGATACGGCGGTCCTCAGTTGGAAGCCGAACTCCGCGAAGATAAACTCTATATGGAAAAAGTGGGAAACTTCCTGCAGGTCACTGTCGCTCAGAACCCCTTCCTGACCCTTGGGTATTACGCCTCCGAGTCGGGTATTACGGTTTTCGATAACGAAGAGGTGGTAGACGTCATCCTGGAGCTGGAAGAGTTTGATCCGCGCACGCGGCCCTGGTATGTAAGCGCCCTCGAGGAGCGCAAGGCTATCTGGACGGTTCCCTATGTGGATGCCAACACGAAGAAGCTTGTCGTTACAACCGCCAAGCCGGTCTTCTCTTCGGAAGGTGATGTTATCGGCGTGGTCGGTTTTGACGTACTGCTCGAGACCCTTCAGGAAGACATCCTGAATACCGACATTGGATATACCAACTACGCCTTCATGATAAACGGCGAGGCGGATGTTCTTGTCAGCCCAACCGAACTCCTCGGAACCGGGCAGAAATGGAACGAGGAGTATTCACCGGACAACCTCCTCGATACGGACAATGAGGAGTTCAAGAAAATAATCCGCGATATGACAACCGGTGCATCCGGCTATTCTATCTTTTCTACCGGAAACGACGAGACTAACTATCTCGTGTATGCTCCCATTGATCTACTTGATTCAAGCGTCGGCGTAGTGGTACCTCAGGAGGAGATTGTGCGGCGGCCGATTGAAGAGAGCGGGAAACTCCTTATTATCTCTCTCGCCGTAATAGTCATCATTGTCCTCGGTATCGGAATCGTGCTTGGCAACCAGATTACCCGTCCCATAGAGAATCTGACCCGCATGGTCGACAAGGCGAGCCGGGGTCTGGTGGAGGTGCAGCAGATCGAGATCGAACGTAAGGACGAGATCGGAAGTCTTGCCGAATCATTCAACCGTATGATCAAGAACATGAGTATCGTCTTGCAGGAACTGGAGCAGAAGGAAGAGGAGCTTTAATGGATTTTACAGTCGTGCTTCCAAGGTTTTTCGCCGAACTCTTTCTGCTCCTGCTCTGGCGTGCCGCGCTGAAGAAGCAATGGGACCGTACCCCCGTATTTATCGGATGGGTTATACTGATACTGGTTGTGCGGGACGCGGCGGTGCTTCTCTACCCGAGCAATTTTCTGTTTCCCCTCTCGAATCTGCTCATGGTGGCGGTCTATTTCATCTGGATTCGGTCGAAAACCGGCTTCCGCAATCTGGACATTGCCTTCTTCGGCTTCTCCGCAGCGGTAATCGTATTCATAGTGCTCGACATGACCCTGCTGAATCTGGCCGTATCTATCTTCTACATTGATCTGGCTGTCTTCGCTGCAATGGTCTATCTCTCCCTCTTGCTGGGGGTTTTCTCCGAATTTACCAGCGAGAAACCGGAGATAGTCATTCGCGCACGGTTCGCTCTCATTGCGGTTCTGCTCCTTTACCAGGTATCGGTACTGCTCTACGGATACAGCAACCAGTTATCAGTGGCGTTGGTCATGCCGACCAGTTACCTTCTCCATGGATATATTCTCTACCTCTACCTCGGGCTTGCCAGCGAAAAAGATCAGAGTACCCTAGATGCTTATAGGGGCGATGTGGAATCCCTGTTCGAGTTTATGAACAGCATGGGTAGCGCTATCGCCGAAAAGATCGATATTCCCAGTATTCTCAATATTATTGTTAAATCAGCCCTGAGAAATACCGCTGCCGATGCGGGTACCGCTCTTATCGTTGACAAGTATGAAGACAAACTCAATGCAGAGGCAATTCAGGGGATTTACCCGCCCCTATCCCCGGTACCGGATATCGCCAGCGTCAATCCAACTGTGTTAAAAGACTATTTTCGCAGCCATTCCATGCCGATCGGTGAGACTGTTTTGGGTGAAGTAGCTAAAACCGGAGAGCCCCTGTTCATACGGGACGTCATCAGTGACGAACGGATGCAGTTCAATTCGGAAAACAATATCTTTCTGATCAGCTCTATCATTGTCATCCCTCTGGTCGTTTCCAAGCGGCTCCTCGGAGTCATTTCAGTGGTCAAACGGGCGGAAGGCCAGTTTTTCTCGGAACAGGATCTCTCGCGGCTGCAGACCCTCGCCGAATTCGCCTCGGTTACGATCGATACGCTGTACACCTACATGGAGGTGCTGGAAAAACGACAGCTCGACCGTGAAATCGGTATTGCCGCCCAGATCCAGGACAAGCTTATTCCCAAGCAGCTGCCGGCGCTAAAGGCGGCCAATTTTTCCTTCTTCAGCAACCCCGCCCGCGGGGTAAGCGGCGACTACTTCGACCTGATCGAACTGAATTCCCACAAGGTCGGGGTCGTTATCGGAGACGTGGCTGGAAAGGGAGTTCCGGCATCACTTGTTATGGTTATGATCCACTCAATACTACAGCTGATTCTTAACTCCGTGGAAGAAGCCTATAAAGTTATTAGCTGGATTAACCGCGGTATCACCGGCAAGATCGATATTGATCACTACGCAACTCTCAGTTTTTTCACCTTCGATGAAAAGAGCAGGGAGGTGGTATATTCGAATGCCGCCCATCATCCCTTGATGTTTTATTCGAAAAAAGCCAATAAAATCTATCTGGTCGAAACAAAGGGCCTTCCTATCGGAATCGAGAAAGGCAGTACCTACAAGCAGAAAAGATTCACCGTCGAACCCGGGGATTTGCTTATTCTCTATACCGACGGCATTGTAGAAGCCATGAATTCGGAGGGTGTTCAGTACTCCAGGAAGTCCCTCGAGCGGCAGGTTTTACAGAATACGCATCTCTCCGCTCGCAAGCTTGTGGACAAGATCAAAGCCGACCTCGACGAGTATACCGGTCATGAAAAACCAAGGGATGACCAAACTCTCGTAGTAATGAAAGTGACATAATAGAACAACAGGAAGAGGTGTAGAATGGAAATAAAGATTAGGAGAAACTCAAAGATATTTATTATCGATATTGAAGGGGATATGGATCTCTACGAGGCATACAAATTGAAAGACCTGGTGGCTAAAATGATCCAGAAAAATATTGCATTTTACGTCATCAACCTTGAAAAGGTGGATTACATCGACAGCAGCGGTGTCGGCGCTCTGCTCCACGTGCACTCCGCGCTCAAAAAGCAGAAAATGAAGCTTCTCATTGCCAACGTGCACGGCTCGGTCAAAGACGTGATCAACCTCACTCAGCTCATGGATTATTTCAATATCACTAAGGATGTGAACACAGCAATTCAGGAACTAAAACCACTGATAACATAAAGGAGTTAAACAATTATTATGTCAGCACCACAGATATTGATCGATGAAAACAGTTCCCTGTTTGACAAGACAGGGATGTTCTACAAAAAGTTTCCGAGCGATTTTCGTCAGATCCGATATTATACTCTCTTGGTCGTCGAGAAAGCTCCTACTGAGATGAAACAAATATATCTGCTGGAGCAGCAGATAAGTGAGCTCATCAAAAACGCGGTCAAACACGGCAACAAAAGCGATCCGAAAAAACATGTCGATTGCTGGTTCCGTTTCGAAGACGACATGGCACACCTGATAATCCAGGATGAAGGCGAGGGATTCAAGCACCTGGAAAAATGGAACGAATTCAACCTCGAACGAACCCGGTGCCTGCGGGAACGGGACTTCGAGGCTCTTGAAAAGTACGTCTCTTTCGAGTCTCCGGAAAGTGATCAGAGTGATAACGGCAATGCCCTCTTCGCTGCTGTTCAGTTTTGGAATGCCGGGGTCGTCTTCAATTCCAAGCGCAACTGCGTAGCGGTGATGAAGAAGTATCATCACAACAAGCCCTGGCGGCACCTCGAAGAAGATTAGCCGCGCGATTTTCGCTGGCGTTAAAGCGTTTCAACTGGCTCTATAATTGGTTTAAACTGAGTACCCTCTGGTTTGCCGGGCTTCGGAATAGGTGAATACCCGCAGGTTACACCTCCTAATCCTCAAGTTCGAGGATGTGCCGCATAAACTGATGAAAGTCGGTAATTTGTTTGCAGTGAGTGATTTTTATTCAGTGTTCCCAGAGCATAGCTATGCCGCTTTAAAAGTAGTGTTGAGCCGTGCGGTGAAGCATGGTCTGCTGATGAGGGTGTGCCGCGGTATTTACCTAAAACCGCGAGTTGAGTATCCGCGGGGTTTAATTTTGTATCATACTGCTGCAAAACTACGGGCCGGAGAGTTCAACTATCTGAGTTTAGAGACCGTACTGAGTGAAGCTGGCGTTATATCGCAAGTTCCAATTGCATGGATAAGTGTAATGAGCAGCGGGCGAAGCTATACTGTCGATTGCGGTGAGTTCGGCTCTATCGAGTTTATCCATACCAAAAAAAAGCCTGCGGATATTGCAGATAGATTAGTATACGATACGCGTTACAAACTGTGGAGGGCGGAAATTGATTTAGCTTTGGAGGATATGCGTTCTACGGGCCGCTCGCTGGATTTAATCGATTGGGGGGTTGTAGATGAGCTTGTTTGATACTCTAGTGCTCATAAGGCCGGGAACACAATTTTATCTCTGATGTACTTCCAGCCGACGACATTCATACGGTTACGCACATAGGATTCTTGGCCCGCATACACCAGAAAAAGTGCAGCCGGGTCGGTGCCGCTTATCTTCATCCAATATTTCAGACCGTCGAAGTATTTTTCCTGAATGGTCTGGCTGGATTTTATTTCGAGGGCGTAGTGTTTCGTTCCGAAATCTATCTGTTTCCGGATGTCAAGGATTCTAATAAAATTCAAGAAGGCATCTAAATCGGTGATTCGCTTTAGCTGGCGAACATCTTTTTCGATGTAGGTGGAAATCCCGACCCGGCCCGAGGATGGCTAAAATCGGGAACTCATGACAAAGAGTTTGAATTTCAGTTTCGATTTCTCTGTCGATCATACGTATAAAATAGCACTTATGTACAAATTGTCAATCGAATTATAATTTTGTACAAAGTAATTCAACGCTGAAGAGGCCCCTCGGATGAGGGGTGTACATTTTTGTTGACAAGTTAATCCGGCGGGGAGAAAATAGTGGTATTAAAAAACATATGTAACCCGGGAGGTTTATGCGCTGGCGAGTGCATCGGGGGCGGGCGAGACCTCGATTTTCAGACGGTCTCAATCCAAATTTATATCAGCTTGACGGCCGGGTGGGGGTGAATTACACTTATCTTCATCTTAAAAACCCGGGATGTAAGCATGAGTTTGACTGATCTGTTGCAGCGTTTCAACCAGGCCTTTTTTGCTCAGGACGAGCCCGTACGGGAAACCGAACCCGACTCGGGCTTTACCATGGCTGCCGGAGGGCCGGAGACGCGGCCGCCGGAGCAATCCGCAGAAACCCGGGGCCCGGATAGTGGGCAGCCGGGCGGGCAGCCAGCCTCGGATAAGCCGAAGGTTCCAGGCAGCCCCGGACGCGAGCAGCTGCTGAAGCTGCTCGATGCAGCGGTGAAGATAAAAACCGATAAGGACCGGCGGGCGCTGCTAAATCCGGCCGGCGGCCTGGATTTCGTGGTTACGGGAGTGGTGCGGCTGACGGCCGCCTTTCTGCTGTTGTTCAGTGCAGACCGCTTGGCCCGGTTTTTAGGCGATGTCATGAATAAAGCCGACCAGGTTGACTTCTATTCGGCGGTGATCGATGTGCTGGGCTTTGCCTTGGTGCTGTGGACAGTTGTGTCGGCGGTGGGCTATGGCCGGTGGATGGCCCGCAAGCAGCTGTACAAGCGCCTGAGCGCGCGCTTCAAGGAGCTGGGGTGAAGAGCTATCGCCTACAGATCAATTCCGTTTTTTCGCTGATGGCGTTGGTTGAGGTAGTGGAGGGTGATGAAAAAGATTATTGTCAGTACCCACAGGATGATGAGTATGGATGCTGCCATATTGCTTTGAAAGTGGATCCAGAAAAAGGCAAAATAGGATAGGAATGTAGAAACTGCGGTAAGAAGAATTAGGATGGTATGGTCGGAAAGGCCGAAAGTCAGCAGCTTGTGGTGGATATGCTGTTTATCGGGGGAATGAAAGGGTATTCGTTTTCTAATTCTGCGCAGAATTGCAGAGATAGTATCCAGAATGGGGATAATCAGCAGAGTTATTCCGTATGGAAGTGCAAAGTCGGTGTTCACATCTTTGAATGTCAGAATGGGGAGTGTTGATAATACGAATCCGATATACAAACTTCCCGAGTCGCCCATAAATATTTTTGCCGGAGGAAGATTAAACATCAGAAAAGCCAGCAGAGCGCCAAAGATTGCAATGGAAATATAGGCGGCATTGTAGTTTTCGATGGAAAACGCCGCTAATCCGAAAAAGAGGGCGGCGATAGCCGATAAGGAGCCGGAAAGACCGTCGATTCCGTCGATTAAGTTTATTGCGTTAGTCACACCGATAATCCAAATCAGGGTTATGACCGGACCGGCCCAGCCGAGTTCGATTGTCGATTCGGTGAAGGGGATATACAATTCATCAAAAGAATTACCGGCGAAAATAAAAATTAGGGCGGCAACTATCTGTCCGTATAGTTTATACTGTGGGCTCAAGTTCTTGAAATCATCTAACAAACCGATGGAATGAATAACAATACAACCGAGGATAATTGAAAGGTACTGTTTTCTGAATACGAGTTCGAAAAACTTTTCCGATTCCAGCACCAGTAAAAAAACTACGATAATTATTACAGAAGTAAGAAATACCCCCACGCCGCCGAGCCTGGGCATGTCGCCGGTGTGAATTTTTCGTTCTTCAACTGTATCGTACCATTTGTAATGATGTGCGAGGGTCAGGAGAACCGGAGTAATAATCAGGTTCAAAATAAAGGGGTAGACACCGGCGCTAATTAAGATGAAGATTATATCGCTCATACTATTATGACGGCAGTTTATGGCGATTTTTTAGGGCTGTCAACTCTATTGCATTATTAGCAGCAATTCTCACATTTACTTAGTATAAAACGATAAATTTTCCGAATTCCTGCTGCGAATCCCTTGTATAATCATTCGTATGTGTTATAGTGTTCAGTAATTGAACAATCAACATACTTCGGCCCACACCCGGCCAGTCTGTTTCGGCGGCGGTTGAAGGAGGACCGACGGCTTGTCAGGGCGGCAGCCGCAAAGGCGTGCTGTCACCATTTTTGCGCACCCGCCCGGTGCGAATGGGCGAGGTGTGCCCATCTGATACAATTGTTCCCCTTGGCGCGAAGAGGCGCCGCATAATGAACACTTCCGCGAAAGAAATCGAAATTTTAGAAAACATCTACCATTCTCAGCCCAATGTGCGTCAGCGCGACTTGGCCCAGCTAGTCGGACTGTCCCTCGGCATGACCAATGCCATTTTAAAACGGCTGGCGCAGAAGGGCTGGATAACCGTGCGCAAGGTCAACAACCGCAATATCTCCTACGCAGTCAGCCCGGAGGGCATGGATATGATCATGCGTAAGAGCTATCACTACTTCCGCCGTACTATCAAAAACGTGGTGTACTACCGGCGGACTATCGAAAAGCTTATTAAAGAGGTCGGCGACCTGGGCTACGAAAAGCTGATTCTGGTCGGTCAGAGCGACCTCGATTTTATAGTGGAACACGCCTGCGACCGCAGCGGAGTGGAACTGCTGCGGGAAGACCCGGCCGAGCACGAGTTCGAGAACGTGTTTTTTCTCTACTCTGAGAACTACATTCCCGATGAAGAGTCCGAAGGCAACGGCCAGGGCTACCTGCAGAAGGTTCTGGTGGAGATGTAAGGAGAGCACATATGCAGTACATAGAAAACAGATCGTTTTTAATTATTTCCGCGCGCCCGCCGCTGGCCGAGTGGCTGGCCGAAACCGACAATGAAGAGGTTAATCCGGCGGTGCTGGAGCACAAATCGGTGTACCTGGTGCAGCCGCTGAACATCCCCAGCGAGGAGCAGGTGGAGAAGCTGGTGCAGAAGCACAGCGCCGCCATCTTCGAGAACGAACTGTTCAGCTGGAACACCGAACGGGAGAATTGGCCCACCGCTCGCGATTTTGACACTTTCAAAGAGTGGTTTAGCTACGAATACGTCGAGGAGGGCTTTGACGCTGCTCCCAGTGATATTGAGAAAGAGTAGCATAAGAATGAATATCAAATATTTTCAAGATACTGATACCGCTTTAATAGAGTTTTCGGATAAGCCGGTTGAAGAGACTCGCGAAGTGAGTGAAAACATCTATATTGATGTAGATGCAGTTGGAAACCTTGTTAGGATGACAATTGAACATGCAAAAACAACCGGAGCACTTGCTTCTTTCAGTTACGAAGAAATTACCAAGAGTGCATAATTAGTAGTTCAACCATGCCAGCCGACCAGAAATTGATTGATAAAATTCGAAAAATCGCCGCCGCACTTGCTACCAAAGACACGCGCATATTGGCCTTGTATCTGCTGGGCAGTGTTGCCAGGGGCGAGCAGCGGCCGGACAGCGATATAGATATCGGACTGATGCCCGAGCCGGGGCAACACATCAGTGCGTTGGAGCGGGTGCAGCTGGCCAACTCAATGGCGGTTGAACTGAAGCGCAGTGTCGACCTCGGAGAGATATCCTCCAAAAACCTGGTGTATTCATTTGAGGCCCTGATGAAGGGAACCGCCCTGTACAAGCGCGACAGCGACCGGGCGGACTTGTACGGGGCCAACCTGCTGGGTATGTACCAGCAGTTCAACTACGAGCGAAGAGAGGTACTGGATGCCTACCGCGCCTGAGCGTCCCGAGAATTCTAATATTCCTGACAACATCATCCTCAACAAAGCGGCAATCATCGAACGCTCTCTGCGGAGAGTGTTGGAAGAGTATGCCCAGAATCCGGAACTCGACAATTACACGCACATAGATGCAATGGTGCTGAACATTGAACGGGCATGTCAGGCTGCTATCGATGCAGCCTGCCATCTGGTGGCTACACAGCACTACGGTATGCCGCAGACAAGTGCGGAGGCATTTGAGCTGCTGCAGCAAGCTGGAGTTCTGAGCCCGGCAACCAGCCGGGCAATGATCGGAATGACTGGGTTCAGAAATGTAGCGGTGCATGAATATCAAGCCCTCGATATGGATATTGTCCGCGCCATCGCCACAAAAGAATATACATCTTTGATCGAGTTTTGCCGGGAACTCGGCGTACGAATCGCCGCCGGCCCTAAATAATCTACGGAGAAAGTACATGTCACAAATAACCGTTATCGGAACCGGCTATGTCGGCCTGGTTACCGGAAGCTGCCTGTCCGACTTCGGACACAAAATTACCTGTGTCGACAACGACCAGAAGAAAATTGCCCGCCTGCTGAAGGGGGAAATTCCCATCTACGAGCCGGGCCTCGAGGCTATCGTCGAGCGCAACGCCTACTACGGGCGCCTGAACTTCACCACCGAGACCGCCAAGGCCGTCAAGGAGAGCGAAGTTATCTTTATTGCGGTGGGAACTCCGCCGGCCGACGACGGCAGCGCCGACCTGCAGTACGTGGAGGCGGTGGCCCGCGCAATAGCCCGCGCCATGGACGGCTACCGGGTAATAGTGGACAAGAGTACTGTGCCCATCGGTACCGGCCAGAAGGTGCGCGCATGGATACAGGAAGAGCTGGACGCACGCGGGGTCAGCTACGACTTCGATGTGGTCAGTAACCCCGAGTTTCTGCGCGAGGGCAGTGCTGTGGGCGACTTTACTCATCCCGACCGCATTGTAATCGGAACCGAGAGCGAACGGGCCCGCGACACCATGCGGCAGGTGTACCGGGTGCTGTATTTGAACGAAACCCCCTTTATCGAAACCAACATCGAAACGGCGGAGATGATCAAATATGCGGCCAACGCCTTTCTGGCTATGAAAATTACCTTCATAAACGAGGTGGCCAACCTCAGCGAGAAGGTCGGCGCCAACGTGCAGGATGTGGCCCGCGCCATGGGCCGCGACGGGCGCATCAGCCCCAAATTTCTGCACGCCGGGCCCGGCTACGGCGGTTCCTGCTTTCCCAAGGACACCAAGGCCCTGGCCGAAATTGGCAAGGCCGCCGGTGCCCGCCTGCATCTGATAGAACAGACCGTCGAGAGCAACGAGCGCCAAAAACACATTATGGCCGAGAAGGTGGGCCAGGTCTTCGCCGACCTGAGCGGCAAAACCCTGGCCGTGCTGGGCCTGGCCTTTAAGCCCAACACCGACGACATGCGCGAGAGCCCGGCCATCACCATCATCAGCGACCTGGCCGCCGCCGGTGCCCACTTCCGTGCCTACGACCCGGAGGCTATGGAAGAGGCCGCCTGGCGCCTGGAGCACGTAAAAAACCACGTCGCCTTCACCGCCGACGAATACCAGGCCATGGACGGGGCCGATGCGGTGCTGATCCTCACCGAATGGAACCAGTTCCGCAACCTCGACCTGCAGCGGGTCAAAAAGATGCTCAAGCAGCCCTACTTTTTCGACCTGCGCAACATCTACAACCGCCCGATGCTCGAAGAGCTGGGCTTTACCTACATCGGGGTGGGGGTGTAGTGCTGCAGCGCTGAGACCGTCGGCCCGCGCTGGCGTGCGGCCGGACCAGCCGGATAGTCTGCTTTGACTTTAGTCTAATTTTTCAGGCGCCTCCCGGGCCCCTGGTTGCAGGGGTTGGTTTCACTTGTTTTTGTTTTCATTCGACGTTAAAATTTAATACAAGGTTGAAGCAGAGATGCACGTATCCCCTTCTTACTACATAGAAACGGGTAGTATGAGGAGGAAAGTATGGGAGAACCGGCCATGGAATTGGGTGAAAAAGAGCTGGAAAAAATCGGTAGTTACGTAAAGTCGCATTTATCCGAGTGGATGGGTGAGGTTCGTCGTGAGCGCGAGCTTGACCTGGTTGAACGTGTGGTTCGGGTTGAGGAAGAGCTCAAAAGCCTGAGAGAAGTAATGGAAACAAGATTCGAAAGCTTCGAAAAACGATTTTCACAAATTCTATGGACGATGAGTATCGGCTTTACCTTGCTCGCAGCCCTTATGGGCGTGTTTAATTTCTTTTGATCGGCATTTGAAATAGATGGAAGTTGGTATGGTGAATAAAGTAAGTGTTGTGATTGAACATGATGAGTCTGGTTATTTTACATATTCTCCGGAGTTGCCGGGCTGTTATTCACAGGGAGACACTTATGAAGAGGCTCTCAGCAATATCAAGGAAGCCATAAGATATTTAAAAAGGAAACGGAGAGAATAACTATTCCTTTTCATAGTAAGAAGATACTGTTCAGGCTATGAACGGTGAGATTTCAATAAATACAATCAAGCGAGACCAAAGTGAAAGACCAAGACACAAAAATTGCAGTAATCGGACTGGGGTATGTAGGGCTGCCGCTGGCAGTTGAGTTTGCCAAGCACTACCCGGTAGTCGGCTTCGACATCAGCGCTAAGCGCGTGCAGGAGCTGCAGGCCGGGCGCGACCATACCCTGGAGGTAGAGCCGGAGAAGCTGGCTGCGGTGGCCGGCCGTATTACCTATACCGATGCTCTGGACGTGCTCAAAGAGGCCACTATCTATGTGGTGACCGTTCCTACTCCCATCGACGGACACAAGAAACCCGACCTGCGGCCCCTGTTGGGTGCCAGCGCCACTGTTGGCAAAGCCTTGAAGCCGGGCGACCTGGTAATTTACGAGAGCACGGTGTACCCCGGTTGTACCGAGGATGAGTGTGTGCCGGTGCTCGAGGCCGAGAGCGGGCTGCAGTTCAACCGCGACTTTTTCTGCGGCTACAGCCCCGAGCGGATCAACCCGGGGGACAAGGAACACACGGTGGCCAAGATAAAGAAGGTAACCAGCGGCTCGACCCCCGAGGTTGCCGAGCGGGTGGATGCCCTGTACCGCAAGGTGATTACCGCCGGAACCCACATGGCCGCCAGCATCAAGGTGGCCGAGGCGGCCAAGGTAATCGAGAACGCTCAGCGCGACCTGAACATTGCCTTTGTCAACGAGCTGGCCCTCATCTTCAGAAAGATGGGGATCGATACCGAGCAGGTGCTGCAGGCCGCCGGCACCAAGTGGAACTTTCTGCCCTTCCGCCCCGGCTTGGTGGGCGGCCACTGCATTGGGGTAGACCCGTATTACCTGACCTACAAGGCTCAGGCCATCGGTTACAACCCGGAGGTCATTCTTTCGGGCCGGCGCATAAATGACGGGATGGGCCGCTATGTGGCCGGACGGCTGATCAAACTGATGATTCAAAAGGGCGTGCGGATTGCCGGCGCCCGGACACTGGTGATGGGGATTACCTTTAAGGAGAACTGCCCGGACATCCGCAACAGCCGGGTAATTGATATAGTGCGCGAGCTGCAGGAGTACGGCTGTACCGTAGACATATACGACCCCTGGGCCGATCCGGAGGAGGTGCGCGACGAGTACGGCATCGAACTGGTATCGAACGAGGCCGAACTGCACGGCGATGGCTATGCGGGGGTCTGCCTGGCGGTGGCGCATACCAAGTTCGGTTCAATGGATGTGCGCGGCCTGCTGGACGCCGACGGGGCAGTTTTCGACGTAAAGTCGTTTCTGCCCCTCGAGACGGCGGACGAGCGGCTGTAAGGCGTAGAGGAACAAAGGAAAAGAGCATGAAAAAGTTAGCTATAATAATTCCCTTCGGAATTGCCCTTATCCTGCTGATCGGCATACCGGCCGGCGGGAGTGGGCTGCTGCTGGCGCTGCTCGGCCTGCTGTGGGCTGTGTTGTGGATCGGTATTTACTACTACATGAAGCAGATTCACTTTTACCGCGACCCCCAGCGCAGTCCCGACGACGCCGACCCGAATGCGATTGTTTCGCCGGCGGACGGCCGCTTGATATACATTCGGCAGGTGCAGGACGGGAAAATAGTATCCGAGAAGCTGGGCACCCCGATCGAGCTGAGCGAGGTAACCAAGTTTGCCGCAGGCGGCGAGTTACAAGAGGGCTGGCTGATGGGTGTGTACATGAGCCCGGCGGACGTGCACTTCAACTACAGCCCCATGGCCGGCAAGGTGAGTGCGGTGTACCGCCATCAGGCCAAGACCAACCTGCCGATGGTGGACCGCTGGGAGTACATCAACTTCATGCTACTGCACAAGGCGGTGGACCTGTTCGCCAAGCGCTTCCATTTCGAAAACGAACGGGCCACCTTGCTAATTGAACGTCTGGACCTGAAGACCCTGGTAGTGCTGATTGCCGACAAGTTCGTGAATAAAATCAAGCTGCATGTGGAAGAGGGGCAGTCCCTGGAAAAGACCGCCAAGCTGGGCTTTATCGACCGCGGCAGCCAGGCCGACCTGTTTATCGCGAAAAACGACATCGAGATAACCGCCAAGGTGGGGCAGAAGGTCTACGGCGGAAAGACTGTAGTTGCAAGAGTGTAAAGTATGAAAGAAAAAACAGCAATATCGGTAGTAGTGCCGATGTACAACGAAGAGGGCAATGTGGCCGACCTGCACCGCGAGATAGACGAGGTGTGCCGGGCCAATGGCTATGAATATGAGATTATTTTTGTGGACGACGGGTCGAATGACAGAACCTTCGAGATAATTCAGGGTCTGGCGCCGGTGACATGTATTCGTTTTAGAAAGAATTTCGGGCAAACCGCCGCCATGGATGCGGGGGTGAAAAAGGCTCAGTATCCGCTAGTTGTGACTATGGACGGCGACCGGCAGAACGACCCGGCGGATATTCCGCGACTAATAGAGGAACTGGAGCGGAGCGGCAAAGACATGATTTCCGGCTGGCGACGCAAGCGGAAAGACAGCTTTATGAAGCGTATTTTCAGCCGGGGGGCCCATTTTCTGCGCAGACTGATGGTGCATGATGGTATTCACGACAGTGGCTGCAGCCTGAAGGTGTACCGCAGCGAGTGCTTCGAAGGGGTTACCCTGTACGGCGAGATGCACCGCTTTATTCCGGCGGTATTGAAGATTAAAGGCTTTACCCTCGGGGAGCTGGAGGTGAACCATCGCCCGCGGACCGCCGGAAAAACCAAATACAACTGGCGCCGTTCGATAAAGGGTTTTTTGGATATGCTGTCGGTGTGGTTCTGGAACAAGTTCGCCGTGCGGCCCCTGCATCTGTTAGGCGGCCTGGGTATGCTGAGTATTTTTCTAGGCCTGATAGTGTCGGTAATTGGTGTTACCTTATATGTACAGGGGAACGATTTGTTTAAGAACGTACTGCCGATTTTGGCCATGTTTTTGCTGCTGAGCGGGGTGCAGCTGTTCGTATCGGGCCTGATGGCGGATATGCTGGCGAAAAACTACTTCGGCACCACCGAAGATGTACCATATAAAGTAAAAGAAGTAATTTCCAACTGACTTTCATGAGGAGAGAATAGATATGTCATCAATCAAAAAATTGGGTTTTATTACGGCTGCCCTCACTATAGCACTGATGTTAACCAGCTGTGATACGCAAGTTTCCGGCTATTATACTATCGGCGGAACCGGCCCCAGCGGGGTAGGAACGGTATTCTATGTGACCGGCGACGGCCTGCACGGTTTCGAGGTAGCTCCGGCAAACTGGAATGGGGCTGCCGATGATCCTACCTATGCTTGGTCGGACGTTACAGATGCAGAGGCTACTACTGAAACAAAACTGGGCAGCGGGTTCGATAACTCCGAGGCTATTATTATCCAGGCCGGATCTACTGATATTGCTGCCCAACGGTGCCGCGACTACCGCAGCGACAAAGAGGGCGACTGGTTTCTGCCTTCACGGGGCGAGCTGTCGATGCTGTTCTTGCAGGTTGAACGCGGTGCTCTCGAGGGCTTTGATAGTGCCGGCTATTGGTCCTCCTCTGAAGTTGATGCCTCAAATGCATATTCACAGAATTTCACGGACGGCACACAGGGGACTACCGGAAAAGGCACTCCACTATCCGTGCGACCGATTCGGACGTTCTAAATCGGTTGTAACTAGCGGGTATGGTGGTCAGCAAGAAGGATGACCGTTTGTCGGTGCGTTCCTTCCTGTGCACTCTTGTAAGCGGAAAAACACAACAAAACATATGAAACACACCCTATCCAACACAACCCTATCAAAACTCTGGCGCCTCCTGCCGCGCGCCCACAAAAAGCGCTTCTTCCTGGTGGCCCTGGTCCTCTTTGTCGGGGCGCTGGCCAACGTGGGGGGCATTGCCTCCATCATGCCCTTTATGCGCCTTTTGGCCGACCCGCAGGTGGTCGAGGAACACGAGGCCTTCATGCGCGTCTACCGGGCCTTCGGCTCTCCCGGCCTTTCGACCTTTCTGCTGTGGGCGGGGGTCGGGGTGCTGGCGATGTTCGTTCTGGCGAATTTGTTTATGACGGTTATGGTCTATGTGCAGCACATGTACGTGCAGTCGGTGGCCGCCTGGTTTACCAGTCGCCTGATGCGAGGCTACCTCGAGCAGCCCTACGAGTTTTTCCTGGGCCGCAACGGGGCCGAGCTTTCGAAAAACGTCTTTTCCGAGGTGGGGCAGGTTACCGGCGGCGTGCTTACCCCGGCCCTGGAGGTGGTGGCAAAGGGGATGATGGCCCTGATCATCATTGCCTTTCTTGTCGCGGTAGACCCCCTGGTGGCCCTTATCGCCATGGCCGTCCTCGGCGGGGGCTACACCCTTTTATTCCGGGTGGTAAAGCACCGCCTCAGCCGCCTCGGGACCCTGCGGGTGGAAGCGAACCGCAACCGCTTCCGCATTGCCGCCGAGGCCTTCGGCGGCATTAAACAGGTCAAGTTGGCCGGCCGCGAGGGGGACTACATGCGCCGCTTCACCCCCCACGTGCGTACCTTCGAGCGGACGAAGGCGAAGACGGCAATTATCGGCAAGGTGCCCAAGTTTATCCTGGAGGTTATGGCCCTGGGCGGCATCCTGGCCATTGCCCTGGTGCTCTTTGCCGCCGAGGGAACGGTGGCCGGTGTCCTGCCGGTCCTCTCCCTGTACGCGGTGGCCGGCTACCGGCTCATGCCGGCCCTGCAAATGCTCTTTCAGTCGGTCTCGAAGATGCGCAGCGCCGCCGCCTCGGTGGATGTGCTGTACGAAGACATGAAGAACCTGCAGGTGGAGGAGGAGCAGCCCCCTTCCCGCACCGAGCCCGCCGAGCCCATGCCCTTCGAGCACTCGATAAGCTTACAGAACCTCACCTTCCGCTACCCGAATACCGAGGCCCGCGTTATCAAGGGGGTAGACCTCACGATAGCGAAGAATACCACCGTGGGCTTTGTCGGACCCACCGGCTGCGGCAAGACCACTCTTATAGATATTATCCTCGGCCTGCTCAGCCCCCAGGAGGGGCGCTACCTGGTGGACGAGGCGGAGATAGGGGGGCGGAACCAGCGGCTCTGGCAGCGGCGCCTGGGCTACGTGCCCCAGGATATCTACCTGGCCGACGACACGGTAACGCGCAATGTGGCCCTGGGGGTTCCGACGGCCGAGCTGGACGAGGAGGCGGTACGACGGGCCTGCCGGATAGCCAATATTGACGACTTTATCCGGCAAGAGCTGGCCCACGGTTACGAGACGGTGGTGGGCGAGCGGGGCATTCGTCTTTCCGGCGGCCAGCGCCAGCGCATAGGCATTGCCCGGGCGCTCTACCACAACCCGGAAGTACTTATTTTGGACGAAGCCACCAGCGCCCTGGACGGGCGCACCGAGAGTGCGATAATGGATGCCATCCACACCCTGGCCCACAAAAAGACGATAGTAATGATAGCCCACCGCCTGACCACCCTGCGCGACTGCGATGTAATCTATGTCATGGAGAAGGGCGAGTTTGTCGACAATGGGAGCTATGAGGAGCTGAAGGGGCGCAATGAGGTGTTTCGGATAGGATAGGGGTCGGAGGTTTAGCAGTTTACTGATTTTTGCTGTGTCCTTCCGGCAGCCCGCCCTGGGCGAGCAATGAACGAAGTGAATGACCAGCCCCCGCTTCCTAAAGACTGCGACTATAAAAGACTAATAACATTACTTAAACGCTATGAGTACGAGATTATTCGTCAACGGGGAAGTAACATCAAATTACATTCCGGCGAATTATTACCTGTGGAGGTGAAAAAATGAAAACTCTTAGGTTACGGATCAATGAAAGAGTAATAGACAAAGTGCTGTATTTCCTTAAAAATCTTCCAAAAGACGAAGTTGAAATCTTTGAAGAACTGGAAAATACACCCTCCCTTTCTCAGGATTCTTCCAGCAAGATAAATTTTAAAGCTACTGCCCTGCACACAAAGGGTTTTAGATTTAATCGAGAGGAGTCCCATGCCAGATAAAGCTTTTCTCGATACCAATATTCTCATTTATGTCTACTCAGTTGATGAAAAGGAAAAACAGGCGAAAGCTAGGGAAATTATTGAAATGAACAGGAATGTGCTCCTTATTTCGAACCAAGTTATCAATGAATTATGTAATACCCTTTTCAAAAAATTCTCAAAAAGCTCTGCGGAGGTTATTGATGTTCTTACTGAGCTTAGTAGTGCACTATCTATCACTGAATTTAGCTTACAAACGCAAATTGAAGCTGTTAGATTGATGGGGCTTTATAGCCTTCAGTTTTATGACGCTTTGATTATCGCTACAGCCCTTGAGCACGGTTGCCGTACTTTGATAACCGAAGATATGCAAAACGGTCTTATAGTCGAAGGGCAGTTAACAATTAATAACCCTTTTATGGGCCTATAGCCTAGGGGTCAGAGGTTTACGGTTTACTAATCATATTGGCCGCAGCGCGGAGCTCTTTCGTCGAGGTCCAAAAAAGATCTATGTGGGAGACCAGAGCGAGAACAACCTTGCCGAGTTCGTGCGCGACCTCCGGAGTTCAATCGGGTATAGAGAGGGGGATTTTAAAAACCTTTGCCGTAGATTCGCTGTCGTCCGAGTTCAGGTCGCTCTACAAAAATGAGAAACCCTTCGACTAGGTGCTCAACTTGTCGGCCCTCACACATGTGCGCAGAAGTACTTTTTCGTTTCCACGGATAAGGCGAGGATAATTTTTGGGCGTCACCCCTGGATGCATGGGCGAGCAGCAACGAAGTCGCGACCAGCCCCTATCCCCCGCGCCGGTGGTGCGGGGGATAGGGGGCGGGCTCTTCGCTCCAATTCCTCGGCGGCGCTTCTCCCGCCGGGCGCCGCCTGCGGGATTTCCGCTCCGATCCCTGACGCGGGGAGATGCAGATTTGCCGTAGAAGCCAAAAACAAGTAAAGTAGTAGGAAAAGACTACAATTCGTTCTATATATACATATAAAACTTGAAAAAGTTAACTTATAGGTTAAATTCATGAATAGAGAGTCGAAAAGTTTCCTATAGATGAGTACGCCCATGAAATTGGTTGGAATGATAAAATAGAGGTCGAGTTGAATATAGACTTAGAAAATAAGCAAGAGATTATTCATACTATCCAGGGGCGCAGGAAAAAGTTCAGAAGGCTCTTATAGAAACCATTGGAGGATTCGAGTATGAGTTCTGAGAAGAATGAATATACGCGGCTTTTCGCCTTCGAAAACGACAAAGAACGTATCAATTTTATGGCAGACAGGATTCAATTGGATATATTGGCAAGTGTAGCGGATATTATGAAGCAAAAAGAAATAACACGAAGCGATATTGCCGAGAAATTAAAGGTTTCCAAAAGTTTTGTATCGCAGCTTTTTTCTTGTGATAAACGATTGAATCTGAAAACGCTCGCTCGCTTGGAACAGATCCTCGGTGCTGAATTCCAAGGCGCTTTCCGTGCGGGAGATTCGGAACTGGATCTAATCAAGCAAAAAAAAGAAAATTTTGCAGAAGTAAATAGGAATCAAAGGCTTACTGTTTAATTTCTGCTGTGACCTACCGGCATCCGACCACCTAAGGTGGTCGGGCGAGCAGCCCCCGTCAGGGCTTGCTTAATGCAGCCAGGAGAGACATAGAAGCAGAAATAGTACCTGATGTGTGAGAATGAGGAAAGAAGAGGTGAGAAAATGGGTAAAAATCTTATAGAAGAGAGCATTGTAACGAATAACCAGACATTTGCCGGGAAACCGACAATCCGGGATACGAGAATAGCTGTGCTTGTTTATTACTTATGGCTGGTGTATGCTTTTTATTGTATGTGAGCAATTGTGTCGTGGAGGTTCTGAATGAAACTGAAAACTATTATTCATGAGGCAGATGAAGGCGGTTTCTGGGCAGAGGTGCCGGCAATACCCGGTTGTGCTACTCAGGGCGAGACTTTTGATGAACTGCTGAAGAACATCTATGAAGCTGTTGAGGGATGTCTTTCTATCGATACTCAGGATATCGAACTGACTGAAAAAGATAAGATCATGGAGATTGCTGTGTGAAAGCAATTTCCGGTAAGGAGTTTGCCAAACTTCTGGAGAAAAAAGGTTGGGTGTTGAAGCGCATCAACGGTAGTCATCACATCTACGTAAAAACAGGTATTCAGGCTCGTATATCCGTTCCAATTCATGGGAATAGTCCACTCAAAATCGGATTGTTGAAACATCAAATGAAGATTGCCGGTATTGAAGAAAACGAATTATAAAATCGCATATCCGCGGAACGGGCCCAGGCGTTTCCACCCATGGTTCTGCGATAATTTCGGTTAAGAGGGAGCGTATAAAGAGAGGGTGGCGGAAGCGTTCGGTCATTCCGCTATCGTAGAAGTGCTGCGCCATGCGTGCCTCCTGCCCCTTATAACTACAGAGGCCGTTTCGCGATTGGTGTTCCGTATCCTGTTTCAGTAACGGTTGATACTTTTGGTACGGGTAAAGTACCTAATAAGCGTATAGAAGCAGAAATAGTACCTGATGTGTGAGAATGAGTAAAGAAGAGGTGAGAAAATGGGTAAAAATCTTATAGAAGAGAGAATTGTAACGAATAACCAGACATTTGCCGGGAAACCGACAATCCGGGATACGAGGGTAGCTGTAGAGCATGTTCTGGGTATGATGGCTGACGGTGCAACGGAACAGGATATTTTAGTAAATTACCCTTTTCTCGAAAAAGAAGATATTCGAGCATGTATACTCTATGCGCAGAACATTGTATCGCATGAACGAATAGAAACGCTTCACAAATCTGTAAGTTAAGATATGAGATTTCTCATCGACAGCTGCGTTTCTCATATGTTATTCGATTGACTGCAATGAGTCCTAAGAATCAAAGCGAGGTAGTGAAGATAATCATCAGCAATTATAAAACCTACTTAGAAACAGCTGCGCTTATAACAGCCAACACCGAAAAAATAAGAATACGAGAGCAAGAAGAAAAAACGTGAGCCGAAATGGGTGCGCCCATCGTATATCAGGATCGTTATAGTAGGAGGGCAGAAGCTGCTGTAGGCTCAGCGGTCGGTTTAGGGGTCGCGTGAGCTGTAAGCTCTTTAGTTAGTTAGCTTGTCTGG
>CAZWDV010000051.1:2090-21227 GCA_964632675.1 uncultured Sediminispirochaeta sp. | reverse complement strand
TTGATGTAATTCTAATTTTGGAAGGTATAGAGCTTCCAAAATTAGAATTACTGTAGTCTAAATAATCAGCTTGCTCATCCGGTTTAATTCGCTTATTATTTCTAGGTGATATGAACAAACTCCGGCTGGCAGCACTCATTTTCTGTGTACTCATGATGACCTCCGCAATTTCTGCTCAAGAAGCCGGGCAGGGTGTGGAAGTGTTCGGTCAAAACATTCTGCTCATCCACTCGTATCACTCCGGACTCAAGTGGACGGACGACATAAGCGCCGGGGTAAGTGCAGCCCTCGGAGACCGAGTTAACCTGTTTGTCGAATACATGAACACGAAACATCAATACAGTGAGGAGTACCTCGAACTGCTTTCGGATTTACTAGAATACAAGTTTGCCCTGCATAACTTCCAGTTGATTATCTGCTCGGATAACAATGCCTTTAACTTCCTGACCAGCGCGGGACGCAAGATTTTCGGATACACGCCGGTAGTGTTTTGCGGACTCAATTATCCCGAAGAGGCCCTAGAAAAGGCCGGTGAAAATATTACTGGAGTTATCGAAAAGGTGCATTTTGAAGAAAACATGCGTCTGATTACTACACTCCACCCTCATGCTAAAGAATTGATCTTTATCACCGACAACACTCCCACCGGTCAGCGACTTCAAGAAGAGTTTTCATATGAGAGCCTTTCCTTTCAGGAGGAATTCGAAAAAATTACTGTATGGTACGACTTCACCATGATAGAGCTGCTGACCCAATTGAAAACACTTTCCGATGATGCGGTAATACTATTTTCACTTTTTTTCAGAGATGCACAAGGCACTTTCTATGATTGGCAACAAGGTACACAGCTCATCATGAAAGCTTCACCGGTGCCGGTCTACGGTTTATGGGATTTCTATCTCGGTCAGGGCGTCGTTGGGGGAAAGCTGATTTCCGGCTACAAGCAAGGTTTTGAGGCTGGTGAAATGGCAAAAAGAATTCTGGCCGGCACCCCCGTACGCAAGATCCCGGTGCGCACGAGCAATCCTTACACTTACGCCTTCGACTACACCCAACTCGAGCGCTTCGGCCTTGTTGACGCAGAGCTGCCGGAGGAAAGCATCGTTATTAATAAACCTTATTCGGTCATACGAGAGTACCGTAATCTTTTTATTGCCATCTTCGCTGTAATTATTTTCTTAACAGTCATGGTTTCATTATTAATAGTAAACATCCTTCTGCGACACCGGGCAGAAAAGGAATTGAGGAGTGCCCGAAACTACATTGTCGGGATCATCAATTCAATGCCGTCGATTATTGTCGGGGTAGATCGGCGAGGTTATATTACCAACTGGAATTTAAAAGCCGAACAGGAAAGCACCCTCAGTGCCGAAGAGGCAATAGGAAAACGCTTCAACGAAGTTTTTTCCCGTTTTACCGAGCAGATGGAGAAGATAAACAGTGCTATAGAACAGCAAAAAATTGAACACATCCTAAAGACCAATGGAACTAAAGCACAGGAAAGCCGTTATGAGGAGATTGTGGTATATCCCTTGATCATCGAGGAAACAGAAGGAGCGGTAATCCGAGTAGATGATAAGACCGAACAGCGCAAGTTTGAAGAGATGATGATTCAGAACGAAAAAATGTTGTCGCTTGGAGGGCTGGCGGCCGGTATGGCACATGAAATCAACAACCCGCTCAGCGCTATGGTACAAAATGCGCAGGTCGCCATCCAACGCCTTAAGACTGAAAACCCGGCTAATCGCCGGGCAGCAGAACAGGCGGGACTTTCATTGGATGCACTGCAAGCATATGTCGGTGATCGAGAAATAATTCAGCAGCTGGAGATGATCAGAGAGGCCGGTAAACATGCCAAAGAGATTGTCCTGAATATGCTTAACTTTGCCCATTGCAGCGATGCCGGCAGGTCAAGTCACGATATTCTCATGCTGCTCGATAGCACTGTCGAATTGGCCTCAATAGAATTCAACCTGAGAAAAAGCACCGATTTCAAGCGGATTAAAATTGAGAAAAAATATGCCTCCCCCATTCCAATGGTTCCGTGCGAAGCCGGCAAAATTCGGCAGGTTTTTCTTAATATTCTGCGCAACGGTGCTGCGGCGATGTTCGAACGGCAGAAAATCGAAGGAAACAGTTATTCCCCCTGTTTCAAACTGAAAGTGAATCGGGAAGCGGAAATGGTACGGATAGAAATATCCGACAATGGAATCGGCATTAAGCAGGAAATCAGATCGCGGATATTCGAACCGTTTTTTACCACCAAGCCCGTAGGAGAAGGAACCGGCCTCGGACTATCCATCTCCTATTTCATCATTACGGAAAACCACGGCGGTACCATGGAGGTTCGCAGCAGCGCGGGTGAGGGGTCCAGTTTTATCATCCGTCTGCCGACTGAAGGTCCTAGGCAAAGCCAAACAGCCGCAGAATAAAGAAGCCGTAAAACATGAGCAGAATGCCGCCCTCGAGACGGTTAATTTTATGATCTAATACTATTACAATATAAATGAGAGTTGCCGCCAGAGAGAGGGGCAATGAAAAAGCAATGATGGAATCGGGGATCCGCAGCGTTCCTATCATGGCAGGCACACCCATCACCAATAACGTATTAAATATATTCGACCCAAGCACATTCCCGATAGCCATCTCCGGCTTGCCTTTACGCGCCGCTGAAATGGTTACTATCAGCTCGGGAAGACTGGTACCCAGGGCAATGGCACTCAACGCTATTATCTCAGGCGCAATTAACAGTGTCCGGGAAATAGTCACTACCGCATCGATAGTGTAACGGGCTCCAAAATAGATCCCTACAGGTGAAAGCAGAAGAATGAACCATTGGCGTATTCTCGGACGGATAGGGTGTTTTTCCAGCTCGAGAATTTCCTGCAACTGCTCAGGATTCCGTAGGGTGTAATAGAGGTAATAAACAAACCCCACCAGGCACAGAATGCCTTCGCCGGTAGTAAACTCCTGGTCCCATACCATAAAAGCCAGTAGAAAAACTGCCGCCGTCAAAAAGGGGACATCCGTTTTCATTACATCGTAAGTGACACTGAACTCTTTACCCACGAAACCGGCAATACCGACAATGAGAAATATATTGGTAATGTTCGATCCGAGAACGTTCCCGATTACAATTTCAGAGGCCCCGCTGTTTACAGAGACCAAGGCTGAGACGAGTTCAGGAAGACTCGTACCAAAACCTATGATCAAAACACCGATAACGAAGGGCGGCAGTTTGAAAAAGGTTCCGATCTCTTCGGCAGATACAATAAAAAGGTCTGACGATTTAATCAAAACCGCCAGACTTACAAGGAATATCAGTGTCCACAGCCATACGCTCATACGCAGCTAGTATAGTAGTGCGCTGGAATTTTTGCAATCAGACCGAAAAACGGACATTTCAGTTGTTCACTTTTGCTTTACCATGCGCTCGATTTTCTGCATAACTCCATTCATATCGGACAGATCGAGGGGAACCATAAGCTTGGTGTCCTTTCGGGCCAGCTTCTGGAGTTCGGAGATATAAGCTTCAGCAATTCGCAGTGCCAGGGCGTCCTCGCCACCGGATGATTCCACCGCTGCAGCCACCTTGCGCAACCCTTCTGCAGTAGATTTCGCCAGGGCTTTGATTTCGCTGGCGCGCCCTTCGGCCTCATTAATGGATTTTTCTTTCTCTCCCTCGGAACGGTTGATCGCCTCTTCCATTTCAGCCTGGGAGTAGTTGATTTTCGACTCCATCTCGCCGAGGCTGCGGGCCACAGCGGCCCGTTTTTCACGCTCGGCTTTCATCTGTACTTCCATCGCCTCGAGAATTCCATGGGGAACGTTAATGTTTTGTATTTCATAACGCGAAACTTTGACTCCCCACGCATCGGAGGCTTCATCGACGGCCTTGACCACCTGAGCATTGATGGATTCCCGCTCCTCAAAGCTTCGGTCCAGCTCGAGTCGTCCGATTACCGAGCGCATGGTTGTCTGGGCCAGCTGAATGGTAGCATATTCATAATTAGTAATGCCGTAGCTCGCCCGGCGCGGGTCTACCACTTTCATGTACAACACTCCGTCTACCCGCACTTTTACATTGTCCTGGGTAAAACAATCCTGCGCAGGTACATCGATTGCCTGTTCCTTCATACTGTGTTTATAACGGACCTTCTCGATAAACGGAATCAATACATGAAACCCGGCCTCGAGAGTTCGGGAGTATTTCCCCAGCCGCTCGATCACCAATGCGGTTTTGGCTGGTATAATTCTGATACTTCTGATCAGAGTTAACAGAACAAAAAGAAGGAAGAGACCTATTAAGATAAACAAGGGTAAAAAGGGATTCATGCCTTACCTCCTTCGACACTCTGGCTACCGGACGCTGGGTGCGGCCGGCTACCGCCGAGGGATGGGGTGACGGTATCGATAAGTGACTTCAGGCGGGCCAGATCGTCCGGCAGTACCGAGGTTTCAGCTGTTTCAATAATTGACCCGAACTGCTCAATGTACTGTTCGGCCAACCGCAATGACATCGCCGATTTTCCCTTCGGCAGTTTCAAGGCTTCGGCAACCAGGGTCAACCCTTCGGCGGTCGCCTCACTGGTTATCTCAATAGCCCGGGCACGGCCTTCGGATTCGTTTATCCGTTTCTGTCGCTCCCCCTTGCTGAGGTTAATCGACGACTGCCGCTCGCCCTTGGAGATATTGATGCGGGCACTTTTTTCACCCTCGCTGGCCAGAATACCGGCCCGCTTTTCCCGCTCGGCCCGCATCTGCTGTTCCATTGCCTTTTCGATGGTTTCGGTGGGGCTTATGTCCTTAATCTCATACCGGGTCACCTTGATACCCCACGGATCGGAGGCTTCATCAAGGGCTTTTACAATGGCGTCATTAATCTCATCACGCTCGCTGAAAGTTCGGTCGAGTTCCAATTTACCGA
Source organism: uncultured Sediminispirochaeta sp. (assembly GCA_964632675.1). GTDB lineage: Bacteria > Spirochaetota > Spirochaetia > DSM-16054 > Sediminispirochaetaceae > DSBN01. The sequence goes on along the minus strand of CAZWDV010000051.1, from coordinate 16,300 downwards.
TCTCCGACCGCATGGTTGTTTTCGCAAGCTGCGCGGTCGCATAACGGTAATTATCAATCCCGTAACTGGCTTTTTCCGGATCCATTACTCGCAGATAAAGCAGCCCGTCCACAGTCACCTGCACATTATCACTGGTGATGCACACCTGCGGGTCGACATCCAGCACCTCCTCCTTGAGTATGTGCTTATAGGCAACCTGCTGAATAAACGGAATTATCAGGTGCAGCCCCGAACCAAGGGTAGTCTGGTACTTGCCAAACTTTTCAATAACATAAGCCTCCTGCTCCGGTACAATCCTGATCAGCTTGAAAAAGACTACAATGACCAGAAACGCGAGCAGATACGCAAACACAACGTTCATACATCCTCCTTTAGTAATTTACTCATCAAACGGTGCTGTGACCGTTAAAGTAATTCCATCTTCTCCGACGATAGCAACTTCATCGCCCTTCTCAAAACTCTCCGTAAAACTCACCGCCTTCCAGCTGGTTCCGCGATACCGCACCCTTCCGGGCTCTTCCGGTGTAATCGGCTCCAGCACTACCGCCCGTTCCCCGAGTCCCTCCGGCGGCAGGCGATTGAGAAGGGTTCCCTTGAAAAGCCTGGTGAATTTTCTCCGTAGCAGGACAAACGAGAGTACCGAGGCAGACACCCACATAAGTATCTGCCAGGCAAAGCTGCCTTCGAGGAAAGGGAAAACTAGCGCGACTAATGCAACAATCCATGCACCGAGCCCGAAAAAAAATATTGTAAACCCAGGAATCAGCATTTCAGATGCAATCAGCAGGAGTCCGATAACTCCCCATACAAATGACGGACCTAAAAACACATCAACCTCCTTTCACTCCTATAATTAGGATAGACCATAGCGGAGGGAAACACAATCGGCTTCAGTAATTCTAATTTTGGAAGATCTATAACTTCTAAAATTAGAATTACATCAAAATCTTTAAGCTAAGTTGCTCATCTTAAATAAAATGTGAGCATTCTAAATATGAAAATTTTAATAAAATTTTCATATTTAGAATTGCTGAATCGGCTTGCATTTACATTCTCATCTACAGGGTGTACTTTACACAGGTATGAATTCACACACTGATACGCATTTTCATATTGGTCCGATTCTTATTCTCATGCTGATGGTACTATATAACTTTCTCTCGCGGGGAGTTTTTAGCCCGCTGCTGCCGGTGCTCGAAGAGGAGTTCGGAGTGAACCACGGACGGTCGAGTACACTTTTCCTGATTATGTCGATCAGTATGAGCAGCAGTATGGTATTTTCCGGGTTCATTTCAAGCCGTCTGCATCACCGCGGCACTATACTTCTCTACGAGTTCATGTTGGGACTCTCGCTCATGCTGTGCGCCCTCAGCCCGACTTTTGTGCTGATGCAGTGTGCCGCAGCACTCCTGGGTATCAGTGCCGGATTGTATGCTCCCTCCGGTCTGGCCTCGGTCACCAATCTCGCCAGCCGGAAGCACTGGGGGAAAGCGATCAGTGTGCACGAAACCGGACCGAACTTTGGTCTCGTACTGGCACCTCTGGTGGTCGGTTTTGCAGCTCCGTTAATAGGGTGGAAGCTGGTACTGTTACTTATCGGATCCGCCAACTGGCTGAACGGCCTGCTTTACTTCATTTGGGGCCGTGGAGGTGATTTCGCGGGTGCACCACCAAACTTCAGCAATCTGAAACTGATTCTAAATAACCGGGCATTCTGGATCATGGCCCTCTTTCTGGTGCTGGCCGCCAGTTCTGCAATCGGAGTATACTCAATTTTACCGACCTATCTGATATCCGATAAGGGAATGAATCCGAAAATTGTAAACACTGTGGTTGGGTTTTCCAGGGTCAGTGCAATTGCCTTTGTTCTGGGAGCCGGAATACTGGCCGACCGCTTCGGTTTGAAAAAACTCATCGGAATAATCCTATTACTGACCGGCGGGTTCGGCCTGCTGTTAGGATTACTCGAAGGCTCTCTGCTGCTGATAGCGGTGTTTTTTCAACCGGTAATCGTATCGGGCTTTTTTCCAGTATTTAACACCACCGTCTCTAATATCACTACTGCCAAAACCAGAAATGTAGCCTTCTCATTAATTATCCCCTTCGCCTCCGCAATCGGCGCCGGCGCCACTCCTACCATTATGGGATTCCTCGGCGAACGGGGCCACTTCAGTACCTCGTTTATTGGACTCGGGATTCTGTGTAGTGGTGCAACCCTCTTACTGCCGTATCTACATATTAAAATGGAGCACGCTGACTCTTGAAATAGACGCTGCTACTCATTAGAGTATAAAATCAATTCCTAACTATAGGAATAAACACAGGCGGGTTCATGCGGTTTAAAACTCTTCAGGTAATTATTATCTTTTACCTTTTTCTCATTACTGCTCCCGCTGGAAGCCAAACAACTACCGAAGCAGTTCAAATGAACGCGCCGGTGAAAGCGGCCTTACTGAACAATTTTCCGCCCTTTTCCTTCCTCGTAAATGAACAGCTCTCAGGGTTTACCATTGATTATCTGGAGTTGCTCGAAGAGAAAACGGGAATTGACTTCGAAATTGTGCAGGGAACCTGGAAGCAGAATTTCACCGCCTTTCGCCAGGGTGAGGTCGATCTCATCACTGGCATTTCATTTACTGAAGAACGTAGTGGATATACCCTGTTTTCAGATCCATATTACCTGTTACCTACGGTTGTATATACCAGGATAAACGAGTTTCAGTACAGCAGTGTAAACGATCTGAAGGGAAAAACGGTCGGGATTGAGACTGAGGTGTATTACCGCAGCTATCTGGAGGAGATTTCAGAAATTCGAATAAAAGAAATCGAAGATACCAGCGAGCTGATGAAACAACTCTCCTTTGGAGAAGTGGATGCGGTGGTAACCAATATTAACATCGGCAACTACATCCGCAAACAGTACATGCTCGAAAACATCAAGCTGGCCGGCCGAATCAACTTGAAGGGTATAGAGGACGAGGATTTGCGTATTGGGGTACGCCGGGAATTACCGGAACTCCATTCGCTTATTCAGCAGGGGATGAATCAAATCACTCCGGCGGAATACAAACAACTACAGGACCGCTGGGTTGGCTTCACCCCCGACCGGATGCAGGAGTCCCTCTCACCCCAGGACCAGGCACTGGTAAAGGAATACAGAAACAGGTACGGAGGAATCCGTCTCAGCGGACGCACAGACTGGTATCCGATCGATTTTCATGACAACTTGAAGGGCCAGCAGGGGATTGCACCGGATATATTCAACCATATTCACCAGGAACTGCACATTCCTTTTCAACAGCTCAATGCCAAGAACATTGAAGAATCGATCACCTCGCTCATCACCGCTCAAGCCGATGTAATACCGGCCATAGTTCCCACAAGTGAATACCAGGACACACTGGCGTTTACAAAACCGTATATTCGTCTTCCAATGGTTATTGCCACCCGCGGCAGCCAGTTTTTCATTGGAGATTTAAGCGATATACAAAATAAGCACATTGGAATAATGCCTCCATCCAGTCAGTACGAGCAGCTTAAATCATCCTATCCGAATGTCGAGTTTGTTGAAGTAGAATCGGTAAAAGCCGGGCTTACAAAAGTACGGGATAATGAGATGTTCGGATTTATCGGGACAGTGCCGGCAATAGCTTATGCTATTAAGCAGCACAATTTCTACAATCTTAGGATAACCGGCACTATAAAAGAGCAGCTCCCCATAGCCGCAGCAACTTTGCGCTACGATCATAGCCTGCGTACACTTCTCGATCATGCAGTTATGTCGATTGATGAAGAGAAAAAATCTGAAATTATTGATCACTGGGTTGTCGTACAGATGGAGGAGAATATTGACCGAAGCCTGCTCTGGCAGGTGCTGGCCGGAGCAGCTATCCTCATCTTGATTGTGATGCTATGGGCACACAAAGTAAAACGACTGCACTCGCAAATCTCGGAGGCTTATGAACTGCTCGAACAGAAAAACCGGGAGTTAGAACGGCTTTCTACTGTAAACCAGCTCACCGGGCTTTATAACCGGCATAAAACCGACCAGGAACTAGAAGCGGAGATCCAGCGGGCAGAGCGCTACGGGCGGCCGCTTTCAGTAATAATGTTTGACATCGACTGGTTCAAATCGGTGAACGATAACTACGGTCATCCGGCCGGTGACACTGTCTTGCGTAAAATTGCCGCTTTACTACGTAACCGAATCAGAAGCACAGATATTGCCGGACGCTGGGGAGGAGAAGAGTTTCTCATTATTTGTCCGGAAACCGAAATCGAAGGAGCCCGTGAACTTGCCGAACAGATTCGCGCCGATATTGCCGAATTCGATTTTTCGATTAGTCAGTCGATTACCATCAGCGCCGGCGTAGCCACCTACACAGTGGATGAGACTATCGAAAGACTCATCCACCGGGTGGACGAATACCTCTATGCCGCCAAACACCGCGGAAAGAACCGGGTGGAGACGGAGTAAAACCAACGACGCAGCCCGTTTCCAGGTTCATGCGCCGATAACACCGTTCAGCTCGCCGTTCTTTACCCGTACCAGCCGCGGTTGTCCCTCAATCTTCAAACCACCGACCTTAAAACTCAGCGCTTTCGGCTCGCCGGTATTCAGCACCGCTTCCTCACCGTCGTGAAAGACAAGTCGCACAAAATTGTCCTGCTGGTAGAATGTGGGAATCAGCGCACGGAGTTGGGCCTCGGTTTCGCATCCGCGGTTGGCGTACACAGCCAAGGCCAGCAGGAAGTTTCCGGCGGCGGCGCTTACATACTCCAGACGCGGGGTTACGCTCCGCACGTAGCGGGTGTTTACCCCGTTCAACTGGTCCTGAAAGGGGCCGGCCGGTACCTGCCGGGTAAAACCCCTCAGATTGGCCAGCAGGCTGTAACGGTCACCGATTCGGGCAATCTCTGCCCCCGGACAACTGCAGAGCTCCGGCGTACCCGCATCAAAACCCAGGGGGTACCCGCCCTGCCGAAATCGAATGCCCGACTGCGAAGGTTCAATCTGATGAATATGTACCAGCAGCCCGTCTTTTACGATAGTCCAAGTGGTTGCTTTGCCCTCGGGATCGACTTCGTGGAGGGGATAGCGGCTGGCGGCAAAATCCTTTTCGCAGTACAGGTTTTCCATTTCCCATCGCTGATGAAAAAAAATGCCGTCCTCCGACCACTGCAGGCTGGAGTCGCTGTTGAACGAACCGTACACCGCCCGGGAGTCGTAGGTAAAAATGCTGGAATAGGAAAAGTTGGTGTATTTGGCGTTGTACTCGTCCTTGTCGTGATAGGACTTGTGATTCACCAGCTGAATATGCCCGCTGCGGTGGTCACCGACCAGCAGCAGGCCGGCTGCCTTCAGAGGAACCGAGAAGCTCTCCCGGTGAATCGGCAGCGGCTCTTCCGGCGCCGACCAGAAGTTGTCTTCCGGCGGAATCATGAGGATATTCAGCGCCTTGACCGCCCAGTATGGAGACCCGCCGCAGTTGTAGTGCTCCAGCACTCCCTCCGCCGGCCGCAGAAAGCCCATCGAAAGATGGCCCAGATCGGTCAAGATCTCCTGGGAGAAGAAGAATTTCAGGCTCATATTGAACATAGTCCGCAGCTCACCGGCTGAGATGTCGAGGGCTCCCAGTGAGTAGCCCAGCGCCAGCGGGGCCAGGTAGCCGAAGCGGTAAATCATCGAGCGGCCGAAACAGGGCGCGCTGCCGTCGTCAGATATGAAGTACGGCAAGACCCGAGCAAACTCCTTTATGCGGTTTCTGTGTTTTTCCGCCAGTTCGGGATGTTCGTCGCCCTCCAGGATGGTGTAGATAAGATAGTAGTAGTGAAAGGCCCATGCGTTGTAATAATCGATGCGGTTGATATCGCCGTCGCGGTACCAGCCGCCGCCGATATACATGTGCTCGCAGGCGGCGATGTTCCGGTCGATCTGCTCCTGGCTGTAAGCCTTACCCAGCTTCTTCAGAACCGCGTTGGTGACCACGTTGAACAGCAGCCAGTTGTTTTGATGATACTGCGCCTGGGTGCACTGATACAGGTAGTCGGCTACCTGCTGCTTTTCCGCATCGGAAAAGCGGTCCCAGATGTGGGTGCGGGCCAGATACAGCGACCAGGCCAGCGAGGCCATCTCGACCAGGTGCTGGGCGTAATCAGTAATATCGCCCCAGTACTCGGGGTGCTGCGGATTGGTACCGTTCAGGATGCCCCGCCGGTAAAAGTCGGCTACATCGTAGCGGCGCCCCTGCAGCTCGAAACCCGGATCGCTGCGCTGGGCCAGCCAGGGGCCGGCCATGATAAACGAGCGGGTAAAGCCCTCCAGCTCATCGGCCAGCCGGCCGTGATGGCTGCGGGGGCCGGGAATCAGCTGCCGGGCGGCCCCCGGCGAGCTGTTGTTGATGATGGCGGCTATCAGCTGGGTAAAAATTTCGTCGTAGTGGGCACGGGTAAATCCGGAGTATTGAGATGCAGCATAATCAAAGGGTGTCTGAAATTCTATGCGTTTCAACTTCGGCCTCCCTTAGCATTCGCCTCTTCAAGGCCGAAGGGATTGTAGGTAGACAGCGGCCAGCGCCCCTGCGGCTCGACACAGCCGAACAGCACGTCCCGGGTGGTACGCAGTCCTTCGGGTGAAAGGTTGAGATTGAGGATGATGCTCTTGGCATCGGTAATCATTCCCCCACTCGCTTTGATCTGGTAAGGGGTATTGGTGATCAGCAGCACCGGATAGCCGGCATCGATCAGCTGCTTTACATAGGTGTTCGGCGCTGCCGAGCGGTCGTAGAAGTTGGTGCAGATAATCAGGTCCCACTCATCCTGTTTGACAAATTCGACCACCTTCGTATTGTCTTCTTCATTGCCGGCAAAATCGGTTTCGTAGGTCTGCAGCGCAGGCCACTCCGCCTCCAGCAGTTCAGAGAAAAGCGCCGGATGGTCCCAGCGGTCGTTGGGGCTTTTCACGCTGTTCAGCTGATTGATCAGCAGCACCCGGCCCGCTTTCTTCAGCGGCAGTACGCCGAGCTCATCTTTCGGCACCAGAATGGCGCTGCGGGCCGCTTTTTTGGCCGTTTGCACCACAATCGGGTCGGTAAACGGCGCATCGGTTAGTTCCGGCTCGGTCATTCCCATAGTGTCGAACAGGCCGTAGTCGTATTTCATTTTCAGAACTCGGCGCACTTTGTCATCCAGCTCGCCGGCATCTATCTTGCCTTCATCCACCCACTTGCGGATGGTGTAGAACATTTCACCCCGCCACTGGTTCTCGGCCTTCATCAGAATTACATCCGCCCCGGCGGCCAGAGCACGGGCACAGGAATCCCCCACTCCGTAGCGGTCGATCAGGGCGCCCATGGTCATGCTGTCGGTAGTGATGACCCCCTCGAAGCCGAGTTCATTGCGCAGCAGATCGGTGACAATTGGACGCGATACGGTGGATATGGTATCACCGTCGATGTGCGGATACATGCAGTGGGCCACCATAATGGCATCGATACCGGCCTCGATCAGCCGTTTATAGGGCAGCAGCTCGACTGCATGAAAACGCTGATTGTCAACCTCCAGCTTCGGACAGGCATGGTGAGCATCGGTGGCGCTATCGCCGCGGCCGGGAAAGTGTTTTGCAGCGGCCACAACTCCGGTCTCTTTAAAACCCCGCAGCATGGCGATTGCGTATTCTGCCACCAGTTCAGGGTAGTCACCGAAGGCCCGACGTCCGATCTCGGGATTCTGCGGATTGATGTTTACATCCACCACCGGCGAATGGATCATATCCAGGCCGGCGGCCTTCATCTGCAGTCCTACTGCCCGGGCCACCTCATAGGCTAATTGTGGGCTTCCGGACGCGGCAATACCCAAGTTTGAGGGAAACTGCACGACGCCTCCACGGCTGTAGTCCTTACTGGTATCACCCTCCTGGTCTACCACCATATGCAGCGGGATGCCCGGGTTGCGCACTGCCGCCAGCTCCCGCAGTTCATTCAGCATTTCCACGAACTGCGCCGGAGTCGAATAGGGAGGCTCGCCCGATTTGGCTATCTTCTGCAGGGAGGGCACATAATCAAGCCCTAAATCTTGCTGCTTGGCCCGCTCATCGCTGAAATAGCGAAAAATCCGGTAAAAAGGAGATAATCGGACCCCTCCGCACTGATACCTTGTTATTGCTTCGCGTAGGTCGTTGGTAATCGTCGTTCCCGACATACCTACCACTACACATTGACCTATCTTCTGCTCTACGGACATCTGTCCGACAGTTTTTTCAATTAATTCTTCTCTGGTCACACTTCTCTCCTTCCGCACTTCATCTGCCAGTAGTTCCATTGGAGTTCTGCATTATTTCTAGTATATTTAGAAGAGGAGCGGGGGCTGTAAGCCTCACACTTGCCGGCCCCCGCCTTCTTACCAGGGGGTAAGAACCTTTCTTATCCCCTGTGTTTTAATAATTCTGCATCGGATCCCAGTCGGGGAAAATGAAATCTTCCATTTCTACATCGGCACCTTCTGCGTTGGCTTTTTCAATATTACGCTTGAGCTGCTCGGCCATCTTTTTGTCCCATTCCCGGGCTTGCTGAACAAAGTAGTCCTCACCCTTCAACAGGGAAGCGCTGAATATCTCGCCCATTCCCGGTGAAACCGACGGCCACTGAACCTTACCGGCGTCCGGATTCTGGGTTACCGGTTCGGGGTGGTTCTTTACAACCTCATCTGCAATTTCGAGGAACCGTTTCTGGTACCAGTTTGCATTACTGGTATCAACTTGCTTATTTCCGGGGAATACACCGTTTTTATCAAAGTTAGCTTTCTGGAACTCCTTTCCGTGGAGCCATTTGTATACCTCTGCAGCGGCTTCCGGATTTTCGGTTTGTGAAGACATGTACACCGAACCCTTGGCCAGACTCATGTATCGGTATGCACGGCGGCCGTTGTCGGGGACCGGGACATAGGAGATGCCAAAATTAAGATCTTCGTAGCCCATAGAATTCCACACACGGGGCATCCAGGTTCCATCTAAGTAGAAGGCGACACGATCCTCTCCAAACATACTGCGGGCGGCTTCTTTTTTCATTGAACTCCAGCCCGGCGCCACACTGCCGTCGTCCAAAAGACCCTGTAACAGGCGGTACACTTCCAAATGATTGTCATTTTCAATTTTGAACTCTCCATCGCGGTAATCGAATCCAGGCCGACCGTAGCGAATATCGCCGGAGGCCGGACAACCGGTAGTCAGGAATCCCTGCAGTGGGCGGTCCATGCCGTTGCCGACTCCGGGAAAAGCGATTCCATAGAACTTGCCGTCGCCGGCTTCAGTGATCTCGGCGCAAACTTCGCGGAATTCGGAAAAGGTCTCGGGTATATCCTTCTCTGGATCAAGACCGGCCATTTCAAACACATCTTTGTTGTAGAAAAGCAGTCCATGCAGTTTTACAAAGCGGTTTTCGAAGGGCAGGGTATACAGTTCGCCGTTGTATTTCATGATTCCTTCTTGAAACAGACGAGAATCAAACTGCGATAGAAAATCGTCACTCATATAATCACCGATTGGTCGAATCCAATCCTGGGCGATATAATCCATCGCACTCATCTCCGGTGACAACCAGAACAGGTCTGCGGCCTGTCCGCTTTTCAAAGAGAGCGGCAGGGTCTGTTGATATTGGTCCTGTGCGTAGGTTTCAAAGTTTACTTTGATATTCGGATGTTCAGCCTCAAACTTCGCAGCTTCAGCCTCAAAAAAGGCCTGGTTTTCTTGGGACCAGTTAGTCACGGTAATAGTAACCGGACCTGCTTGATCTTTCTCGCCTTCAGCCGCCTCTTCCTGGGCACCGCCTGCCCACAGAGCCGGAGTCATCAGCACTATAAGTGCTACCAGTAGCATGATACTTTTCTTACGCATCATTTCTCCTCCTATAATTTTTTTAGAGTGGTTCATAGCTTTTGCAAAGCCGTCCCCCCCTTTTATCCTTTCACTGCCCCCGCTAATCCTTCTATGAAATAGCGTTGAAACAGTAGAAAAACCACCATCATTGGCACTATCGAAATCGATGCAGCCGCTGCCATGGCAGCCCAGTCGCTGGAAAATTCGCCGATAAAGGCGTACATACCCACACCTAGGGTGCGCAAATTCGGGCGGCTGAAAGTGAAAACCAGAGGAATCATGAAGGCCTTCCAGGCACCGATTGTGTTTAAAATTGTTACAGTGCCGATAATCGGTTTTGCCAGAGGCAGCATTATATGGCGAAACTGCTGCCAAAAATTACAGCCGTCGATTGCCCCTGAATCTTCCATCTCACGGGGAACCCCGATATAGAAGCCGATAAACAGCAGGATTGCGATTATAAGGGTTTTGCTGGTATAGGCCAGGGTGTATCCGATACGACTGTTGAGCATGCCCAGCATATCCGCAAGTTGAAATAGCGGAATAATTGTTGTCGCCCGTGGTACTACGGTAGTACCTATAAAAAGCACCATAATCAACCGTTTACCAGGAAACTTAAACCGTCCGAGGACATATCCACTGGTTGAACCCAGAAATACAATTAGGGCCACGACACTCACTGCAAATATCACTGTATTCAAAAAGTAGATGGAAAAGTTGGAAGTAGTCCAGGCCCGTACGTAGTTATCCAGCTGTAAAGGAGACGGTATCAGTCCGGCACTGTTGTTCCACATCTGGGCGTTTGTCTTAAAGCTGGCCGATACCATCCACACAATCGGATATAACCAGATTATGCATAACAGTATCAATACCGCATGCAGCAAACCGCGCTGCATAAGTCGCCGCAGATAGTCACCTGAAGATGCTTTAGCCATGGTTGCCCCTCCCGACGATTTTTCCCTGCAGGGTTCCAAGTACCATAATGAGTCCTCCGAAGAGCACCGCCACAGCCGAAGAGTAGCCGATTCGTGGTGAAGCTGTTCCAAAGGCATTTCTATAGATAAAAGTGCCGATTACATCGGTAGAAAAAGCCGGCCCGCCGCCGGTCATGGCCATTACAATATCGAACACCCGAAGGGACATCACAATTCCCAACAAAGTAACAATAATGATAACCGGTTTAAGGGCGGGAATAGTAACAAACAAAAAGGTCTGCACCGAATTCGCCCCATCCACTTCAGCCGCCTCATAAAGCTCCTTGGGAATCGTTTGTAAACCCGCCAGCCAATAGATGATATACTGCCCGGAGTAGTGCCACACTTCCACCAGAATAACTACAAGCATCGCCATGTTGATGTTTCCCAGCCAGTCAACCGGCCTTCCGAGTACTCCGATATCCATCAACATCTTATTTAGGGGACCGTTCCAGGGATTTAGTATAAAGGTCATTACTATACCAATAATTGCGGTTGAACTTACCATTGGAAGGAAGAGTCCGGTACGGTACAAATTAGAAAATCGGAGACGCGGATTATTCAGCATGTACGCGATAATTAAAGTCAAAGGAAGCTTAATTAGATTATTCAGCACTACGAATACTACAGTATTTTTAAAAGCATTCCAAAAATGACTATCCCCGATTAAATCCTGATAGTTTCGCAAGCCCACATAGTAACTCGGCCACTCTCCTATTCCATTCCACTGAAAAAAGGAGTAGTAAATACTGGCAACTATCGGCCACAGTATAAACAAGAGAAACACAATCATGGTCGGCAGCATGAAAAGAGCAATCCACATGTTGTGGCGCCTTTCCGGTTTGATCGCAGTGCGCATGCACTCTCCTCGTCAAATTGATTATACTTTATGGTAGCACAATACATTCATTTGTCAACACTTTTTATACATATATATAACACAATTTTATTTTTTGTACCGTACAATATTGATTTATATTTACCCTGATATTTCGCTAATTACGGCGGATCGAGTTTCGCGGGGTTTTCGATATGTAGTGAAAAAGGAAACTACTGTTTTACGAACACGGATTTGCGGATGACCATCTCGGTTTTCAGGGTTTTTTCCAAGTAAACCGGTGCTCGTCCGGCCATCAACTCTTCCATAATCGCAAACCCTTCATGCACCAGCGAAGAGCGGTTGACTCTGAGTGTAGTGAGCGGGGGGCTGGCGAGATTGCTGGCCAGGATATCGTCGAAGCCGACTACCGAGAAATCTTCCGGGATCGAACGCCCGGCAGCATTCAAAAGGGCATACAGGCGCAGTGCGGACACATCGTTGTAGCCGAAAGCAGCCGAAAACCCGTCCTGCAGATATTCGCGCAGCTGATCGCTTGTTTCATGCTCATGTGCATCGAAAGCAAACTCCTCCAGGCGGATATCGGAATTGCCCCAGCTCTTAATAGCCGATTCAAGCTGGGTATAGCGCCGGTAATAGACTTCACTCTTCTCGAATTCCTTGGAAAAGGCAAAAAGAAGCTTTTTATGACCCATGCTGACCAGATAATTGAGCATATCACTGATTTTATTTTCTGAAATAAGCACCGATCCGAACTTTCCGGAGGCCCTTTTGGGAAGATTTCGGTTTATCAGTACGGTAGGAATCTCGTGCTGTCCTAAATAATCAAAATAACACTGCGGCAGACTGCCTTGCACAAAGAATCCGGAGGCTTTCAGTGCTTTTTCTTTGAACTCTTCGGGCACCTGTTCGACACTTTTATCGTATATGATGAAATCCGCATTGATCTTGTTATTGTTCATCAGCATGAAGTAGGAAAAGTAGATATCGCGGCTATGGCTGTTTTCAGGATTTTCCTGGTCAGTGAGCCAATGGCTGCGAGTGCGGTCCACCAGCATGCCGATATAGCGGGTCGGCGCCTCTTCATACGGAATAGTGACCGTTGAACCGGCCCCCTGACGCGGCTGCAGATAGCCGAGACTGGCCAGATGGGCGGTAGCTTTGTTCACGGTTTGCGGATTCACCCCGTACTTTTCCGACAGCTTGCGGATAGGCGGGATTTTTTCACCAACCGCATATACTCCGGCAACTATATCGCGACGGATAATATCGGCGATTTCCAAATATTTATGTTTAGCGTTTGACTGCGTTTCCATAACTCAAAGTATGGAAGTAAAGCATACATTTGTCAACTAAAATATAACACAATTACTATTTTCTCTTATATTGTACGATACAATTAGTAAACACATATGGTGCCCCGGCAGTTAACCAGAGCCCGACAAAGAAGTAGCGTATTAGGTCAGCCACCATAAAGTCGGCTGGAAACAGCACAGCGAACAGCCCTTTAAGCCCAGCCCGGATGCCTACCAGCAGAGCCAAACCGACAACCAGCTTGACCGCCTGCAGCCACCATGCAGCCTGAACTTCGAAACGGATGTAGCGGTCCTCTAGCACATACCCCAGCCAAAACCCTAACAGCGAACCAAAGGGCTTAATGTAATTCTCGTCTTGAAAAAGGAGGAGTCCGACACCCAGCGGCAGGACAATTAGCAGCAGGAGGAGTTTGTTGCGGCGACGGGCCGCGAGGTCGAATACCCGGTTTACCAGCAGCACAGTCAGCACTCCGGCCGCCACTCCGCCGATGACATCGCCCGGCCAGTGAACCCCCAGATACATGCGGGAGAAAGCGACCAGAACTATCAGAGCAGTGCCGACCAGGTACATCCAGCGCCGGCGCACGCAGGTCATCATGCCGGTCCAGAAGGCAGTGGCCCCCTGGGTGTGTCCGCTCGGAAAAGCGTATCCGGTGGCGGTGTGCAGACGCTGCGAATCGATCCCCTCCACCCCGATCGGCCGTTCGATGCGGAAGCTGTTCTTCAGCAGCGGATTCACCACGGCGCTGGCCAGAAAAGCGAACCCGACCCGGTAGCCCAGCCGCTTGTTCCCGCACCAGAGAAACCAGGCCGCCAGTACAATGAAAAACAGTTCTTCGGCGGTCATAGTTATTGCCTGGAAGACTACATCAAGAAAAGGAGAACGCAGCTCCTGAATCAGCCGAATTATTTCTACTTGTAACTCCATACATGTATCATATGCCGGTGGGAATAGATATGTCAAATTTTCGGTCAATTGGCTGAATAGGCCCCTTTTCAGCCTTGACCCCTCGCCCTTACCGGGATATTATTTTCACCATGAAAGTAAATACACATAACTCCGAAGATAACACCGCCCCTTCTGCGGATCCGGGCGGGCCCGAACCGCTGCCGACCTGGAAAAAGATAATGTACGCCCTGGGACAACTGGGCTGGGCCCTGACCAGCTACGCCCCGGGAATGCTGCTGGTCTATTACTATATGCCGCCGGA
>CAZWDV010000051.1:0-1990 GCA_964632675.1 uncultured Sediminispirochaeta sp. | reverse complement strand
TATGCCGCCGGACGGCTCTTCGATGCGGTCACCGACCCTCTGATTGCCGGCCTCAGCGACCGTTCTACCCACCCCATGGGCAGACGACGCTTTTTTCTCACCCTCAGCATCCTGCCCTTCAGCCTGCTCAGCTTTCTGGTTTTCTTTCCGCCGCAGTCCGGTATCACCATGCTCAATACAGCCTGGGTGTTTGCCACAATAATTATCTTCTACTGGTTTATGACCATGTACGTCACGCCGTACTTCGCCTGGATGTCCGAACTGGGGCATAGCCCCAAAGAGCGGCTGCTGCTGTCCACCCTCATCTCGATTACCTGGGCAGTCGGTACAGCTATCGGCAGCCAGGTATACGCCATTAAGGGCTTATTCGAAAACCGCGGTATGGATCCGGCGCCGGCCTTTCAGCTGACGGTAGCCCTGTTCGCGGTAGTGGGATTCGTTTTCATGCTGCTGCCGATTATTTTTATCGATGAAAAGCGTTACTGCGAGCAGCACGTTTCATCGGAGGGAATATTCGAAGCGCTCAAGACGAGTCTGGGCAACCGGAACTTCCGGGTATTCGCCCTCTCCGATCTCTCCTACTGGATCGCCATTACCATCGCCAGCACAGGACTGGTCTACTACGTAACCATTCTGCTGGCCCTGCCGGAGGCCTTTACCTCGACCCTGCAGGTGCTGATGTTCGGACTGTCCTTCGTGTTCTACGTGCCGGTCAACCTGATCGCCAACGCCACGGGTAAACGGCGCCTGCTCATTGTGGCCTTCTTTCTGTTTATTTTTGTGTACTGCTTTGTCTTCTTCCTGGGGCGAATGCCCATTACCCCGCGGGCCCAGGGCTACGCGCTAATTCTGCTGCTAAGCATGCCGATGGCCATCTTCGGGATTCTGCCGAATGCCATTATTGCGGACATAGCCGAAGCCGACGGACGCCGCCGCGGCACTTTCAAGGCGGGTATCTTTTTCGGGGCCCGCACCTTCATGTCGAAGCTCGGCCAGATGGTCGGGGGAATCCTCTTTCCGAGTCTGCTGCTGCTGGGACAGAGCCGTGCCAACGACATCGGCATCCGGCTGACGGCCATTGCCGCCCTGTTGTTTTTAGTGGGCGGTCTGTTATTATTCTTACTGTACCGCGAGCGGGAAGTGCTGGTGGTTTTGAATACGGAGGAGTAGAGGTAAGATGGATACGGCGTTTCTGTGGGTAGTTGTTGCGCTGCTCGGTCTGCTATCGGCTGCGTATTTCGCAGTTGCCAGTTACATGGGCCGCAAAGTCATTTACCAGCATCGCCACAGTTCTGCCTACACCCTGGGTTTCGGACTGTTGAATGAGGAGTTTTCTGCACAGGAGATAGATCTGGAATGGGAGTCGTTCGAAGTGGTAGTGTCCGGCGGCCTGTCCCTCAAGGGTCAGCTGCTGGACAAAGGGGCCGGTCGCACCGCAGTCTTCTGCCATGGCATCACCTGGACCCGCTACGGGATGTTCAAGTACCTCGAACCCTTTTTGGACGACAGCTGGAACGTAGTTCTCTATGACCACCGCGCCCACGGAGAGAGCGAGGGGCGTTTTGCAACTTACGGAGCTTACGAACGCCGCGATCTGGCCGCGGTGATAACCATGGTCCGCCGCCGCTGGCATGCAACCGCCACCCTGCTCTACGGCGAGTCGATGGGAGCGGCCACTGTTCTGCAGTACCTGGCCGACGATCCGCAGGTAACTGCGGCCATTGCCGATTGCCCCTATACCAGTATGCGGGGAGAGCTGGTGCACCAGCTGTTCAAAATGGGCCTTCCGGCCCGGCTGAACGGTGTGGTGCTGTGGATCGTACGGGGCTATATCCGCCGTAAAGCCAAATTCGACTTTTACCGGGTTGAGCCGGCCGCCGACGCACTTGCCAGCACCTGCCCTTTGCTGCTGACCCACGGCGCCGAAGACAATTATGTGCCCACACGGATGAGCGAAAAGTTGTACCATGCGCGCAACCCCAAAGCCCCC
>CAZWDV010000050.1:0-21499 GCA_964632675.1 uncultured Sediminispirochaeta sp. | reverse complement strand
GGTAAAACTCCGGTAGAACCGGACCCGGAAATCGTGAAACTGGCATCTGAGCAGCTTGAACGGGAACCGACCACTGAAATGGTTGTCGACATCAACGACCGTGACGAAACCAAGGGTATCGAATCGGCCCGCAAGATGCTGCAAAAGGAAAACCTTGAAGAATCCGAAGAGAACCTCTTTATTGCAGCTACCTGTAAAGAAAAGGGCATCCAGTACCTCAAGGGAGAAGCCCGCACCAATGTTCGTAAGATCGACCACAGTAAACCAGCTGAAGGAGAAGCTGCGGCAGCCGGTGCATCAGCCTACACGGTCAAGGTCAACGACAAACCCTACACTGTAAAGTTCGAAGACGGTAAGGCCCTAGTAAACGGCACTTCCTATGCAATTGATGTGCAGGCGGCCGATGAAAGCGCCGGCGGTAAAGCCTCCGGAGGCAGCGGCGAAACCCATAAGGTGAATGCGCCAATGCCCGGCTTGGTTCTGCGGCTCGAAAAGAACGTCGGCGATACCGTGCAGGAAGGTGATTTGATCATGGTGCTTGAAGCAATGAAGATGGAGAACGAAATCCACGCACCCGCCGCCGGTACAATCAGCGAAATCAGCGTAAAACAGGGTGATCAACTGAAAGCCGGCGAACTTCTCGCGGTTATTTCGTAAGGGGTCGTCTATGAGTTTAGGTGAAGCACTATATAATTTTTGGATGTCTACCGGCCTGGTGAATTTTGAACTGGGCCAGGCAATAATGATTATTGTCGGACTGGTTCTGATCTATTTGGCAATTGTCAAAAAGTTCGAACCCCTCCTGCTGCTGCCGATCGGATTCGGCGGCATACTGGCCAACATTCCGCTGGCGGGGATTGCCGGCGCAGAAGGCTTTATCGGCATGATCTACGCAGTTGGAATCAGTACCGGAGTATTTCCGCTATTGATATTTATGGGAGTAGGAGCGATGACCGACTTTGGGCCCCTCATCGCCAACCCCAAGACAGCACTGCTGGGTGCTGCGGCACAGTTTGGTATATTTACCACACTGTTGGGTTCGCTGGCGCTGGCAGGCCTCCCGGGCTTTAATTTCAATATAGCCGATGCCGCAGCAATCGGAATTATCGGCGGGGCCGACGGCCCTACTTCGATTTTCGTGGCCAGCCAGCTCTCGCCGCGCCTATTAGGTGCGATAGCGGTGGCCGCCTACTCCTACATGGCGCTGGTACCGATTATCCAGCCGCCGGTTATGCGCCTTTTTACCACTAAAGAAGAGCGGATGATAAAGATGGAGCAGCTGCGCCACGTAACCAAAACCGAGAAAATTCTTTTTCCTCTTGCGGTTCTGCTTTTGGCGATACTTCTGCTGCCCTCCGCCACTCCGCTAATCGGAAGCCTGATGTTTGGTAACCTGGTGAAGGAGTGCGGTGTAACCGAACGCCTTTCTCAGGCCGCTCAGCACGAGATGATGAACATAGTAACCATCTTTCTGGGCCTTTCAGTTGGTTCAAAACTGCAGGCCGACAAGTTTCTCAATGTAGAAACCCTCGGTATTCTGATACTCGGTCTGGCGGCTTTCGTTGTCGGAACTGCTACCGGCCTTCTACTGGCTAAGCTGATGAACAAGCTCTCCAGCAAACACCCGATCAACCCGCTTATCGGTGCGGCCGGTGTTTCAGCCGTACCGATGGCCGCACGCGTTGCCAGCAAGGTAGGAAAAGAAGAAAATCCGCAGAACTACCTGCTGATGCACGCTATGGGTCCGAATGTGGCCGGAGTTATCGGTTCGGCAATCGCCGCCGGTGTGCTGCTGTCCATTGTACCGATTATGACGGGCGGTTAAGCCGCCCAGAAAGCTCACACATAAGAGTATTTGTCCGGCCGTCCGCAAGGGCGGCCGTTTTTTATTTTAATTCCTTGTCTTACCGCCGTAGAATAAGTATGTTGGGTTTATGTTAAATAAGATAGCTTTTTTTGATGCAAAACCATACGACCAGCAGTTTTTTGATGCAGCTAACCAGGCTAAACAGCAATTCGAGATCAAGTATTTCAATACCCGCCTCAACGCCGACAGTGTGTCACTGGCCCAGGGTTTCGATGCGGTATGTGCCTTCGTAAATGACAGTTTGTCGGCCGAAGTAATCCGCAGCCTCAAAGAGATGGGGGTCGGAATAGTCGCCCTGCGCAGCGCGGGGTATAACAATGTCGATTTGGAGGCGGCGTATCAGAACGTACACATGGTACGGGTGCCGGCCTATTCACCCTATTCGGTCGCCGAACATGCTGCAGCTCTGATGCTCTCGCTCAACCGCAAAACCCACCGGGCGTACTACCGTACTCGGGACAATAACTTTTCGATCAATGGTTTTCTTGGCTTCGATATGCATGGCAAAACCGCCGGTATTATCGGAACCGGACGGATCGGTTTGACCTTAGTGGGAATACTCCGCGGTTTCGGCATGCAGGTAATCGCCTACGATGCCCGGCCGAAACCCGACGTAGAAGAGCAGTATGGGTTCAGTTATGTGAGTCTCGATGAACTGTATGAAAACTCCGACATTATTTCACTACATTGTCCGCTCACCCCTGAAACCCACCACATCGTTAATGCCGAATCGATAAAAAAAATGAAGCGTGAGGTTATGATCATCAATACCAGCCGCGGACAGCTGGTTGATACCGAAGCATTGCTCAACGCCCTCCGCGAACAGCGAATCGGCAGCGCGGGTTTGGATGTGTACGAAGAGGAAGACGATTACTTTTTCGAAGATCTCTCGAATGAGACCATTGAAGACGATAAACTGGCGCGCCTGCTGACCTTTCCCAACGTGCTGGTCACCAGTCACCAGGCATTTTTTACTAAAGAGGCGCTTACTAACATTGCCCGGACTTCCCTCGACAACTTACGCGCCTACTTCAATGGAGAAGCTTTGGACAATGAAATCTGCTACCGCTGTAACCAGCCGGAATGCCGCAAAGAGCACGGGGGCCGCTGTTTCTAGGCCAGTGGGCCAAGGGAATTGCACTTTTACCCCTCGGGTTCAACAATAGCCTTGTAGTGTTTAATCAAGTCATCCAGCTTGGAGTTTAGATCTTCATTAATCACATTCTCCTCCGGACGCGCCTGCAGCCGGTGCAGAGAAGCCTCGATTCCCAAATTGAAAGGTGTCGTGCACTGAAAAGCAGGTACCAACTGCTTAATCTTGGTGTTGTCGAACAGTGCAGTATGGATTTTGTCGCCCTTCAGCGGACCGGTAAACTCCGGATAACGGGCACAAATAAAATCGGCCGGCATATGAACTATTTCTACAGGACGTCCCAGCTTCATACCGAGAATCTGATGTATCTGGTCCCAAGTAAGGGCCTCATTTGAGGTTATATGGAAGGCTTCTCCAATGGCCGCTGGATTGCCGAGCAGCCCTACGAATCCCTTTGCAAAATCGCTATTGTGCGTCAGAGTCCAGCGGCTGGTTCCGTCGCCGGGAACAATAATCGGCTTGCCGTTCATAATTCGATCTACTATGGTCGGACCGCGGTCGAAAATGGAGGGAATCATCTTCTCGCCGTAGGTGTGTGAGGGGCGCACAATGGTTATGGGAAAACCTGTGTTCCGCCAGGCCTCTACAAGCCCCTCCTCGCAGGCAATTTTATTACGAGAGTATTCCCAATAGGGGTTTCGCAAAAGGGTTCCCTCAGAGACATACGTTCCGGCCGGCGGCTTGGAATAGGCCGAAGCAGAGCTGATAAACACATACTGCCCGACTTTGCCGGTAAACAGCTCGATATCCTGGGCCACATGCTCTTCGGTAAAGGCCACCCAGTTGATGACTACATCAAAACGGTAGCCTGCCAGAGCTTTTACCGTCTGAGCACGGTCGCGTATATCTCCTTGAAGAGCTTGCACACCTTCCGGCAGCTCATCGTTATGAGTGCCGCGGTTATACACATACACCTCGATTCCCTTATGCAATGCCTCACGGATGCATGCGCTTGAAATAGTTCCGGTTCCGCCGATAAACAGTACTTTCATACAGAGTCTCCCTATACCTTTATTTTAACATGTCTGCCGGCTTATAAAAACCAAATATACACATTATTCTGATTTTGCAGTTTGCTTGCGGTGGTACATACGTTCATCTGCCAATCGCAACAGCTCGCGGGGAATCGACTCATCTTCAATATCTTCCTGTAATTTCAATTCCTTCATTTCGGCAAAGCCGACACTCGCAGAAATCTCGAATCTGCCCTCCGGATCGCCGATCTGACCAAACTCGTCCACTATTTTTTCCCAGATTTCTTCGGCATGCTCGCGGGTACACCCCGGCAGCACTAGTAGGAACTCGTCACCGCCGAGGCGGGACAGGGAGTCTGATTCGCGGATGTGGTGCTTTATGGCGACCGAAACGGCCTTGATGAGACGGTCGCCAGACTCATGTCCGAAGGTGTCATTGACTTTTTTCAGCCCGTCTATATCGACAAACCCAACTGTAAAGCTGCTTCCGTTGGAATAACACTGCTCAAATGTACGATTCAATGTTTCTATACCGGTTCGGCGATTGAGGGTTTGAGTGAGTTCATCTACCCGGGCCCGCCTGCTAACTATTTCATTACGCATTTTCCGTTCGGTAATATCGTCTTTGAAGGCAATATAGCTGATCGTTTTCCCGCGACGATCTTTCACCGGAGAGATGAGCGCCGATTCCCAGTAAGAAATCCCGTCCTTACGGCGATTCAAAAACTCGCCCTGCCATTCTCCTCCCGACTCGATAGTACGCCACAAATCTGAATAAAACTCATTATCATGATGGCCCGACTTGAGGATCGAAGCGCGAGATCCGATTGCCTCTTTTCGGGAATATCCGGTGAGCTTCTCAAAGCTGGGGTTTACGTACTCAATCCTGCCCTCGGGATCAGTCATCACAACCGTTCCCGGCGACTGTTCTACGGCCGTGAAGAGCTTCCGCAAATCTGCCTTCAAAG
Organism: uncultured Sediminispirochaeta sp.; assembly: GCA_964632675.1. Classification (GTDB taxonomy): domain Bacteria; phylum Spirochaetota; class Spirochaetia; order DSM-16054; family Sediminispirochaetaceae; genus DSBN01. The sequence continues at coordinate 16,537 of CAZWDV010000050.1, read as the reverse complement.
CAGTTCCGGTATGATAGTTGAGGAAAAGGGCCAGTGCAGTTATGATAATAATCAGCAGAAAAATGGAAGATTTAATGAAAAAGTATTTCTGCTGTGGATAAAAGAAGGTTGCACTATCGGTTTTCGCCACTGAAACAAGTTTCCACCCCATTACGGAAAGCGGCTCTATATGAACAGACAATCCGGAGTTGTACTCCCCGGAAGCTTGGAGGTCGAATCCGGGCGGCAAAATACCTTCGGCTTTCAGGGAAAGCCCTTCATACTGCCGGGTCCTCGAAAGCTGCTCCAGTAAATCCTCTGAAAGCGGATACAGCCCCGTATAGAGCCAGTCATTCCGATTTGCAGAAATTATCACCCCATTTGCGCTCACCAATGCAAACGGAAGCTCTTCCGATTCGAGGGTATACTTCAAAAATGCAGGATTGGTCTTTAACACGACTACTCCCACAATACTGTTAACCACTCTGATAGGCGCACTGAAATATATTCCGATCTCCCCGGTAGTGACGCCGGAGGCAAAACCTACATGGAATTTCCCTTGAGCCGCGTTCTGAAAGTAGGGGCGAAATTCGTAGCTCTCACCGACCATTGCAGCAGCCTTTTCATTCCTGCCCACTGCAGCCGTACATATGCCCTGAGTGTCAAGCACATACGCAATATCTACATCGGTGCTATTTACCGCCAGATTAAGCACACCCTGTACAGTTGCCGGTTCGGCTTGCAGAGCCTCAGTTAATAGCGCAGACTTGGCCAAACCCGTTATATACTCGTTGTATTTAGAGAAAAAGCCCATCTCCATATCCTGCACAAGCGCTGCGGTAGTGTTCATCTGCTCCTGTTCGAGGTTTTCGCGGGTGACCCTTTGAATACCTGATAACTGCAGTACTACTGCCGCAACAATGGCAGCTATCAGAAAGACCATCCCAATAATCAGTTGAGTATACTTTTTCGATATTTTTTTCATGTTCATCACAGCCTCACTGCTGTTATCATGCGTCTGTTTATTGCAATTATAATAGATTTTGCCTAAATTTCATCAGCTTTGGCAAAAAAAATAGCCGCCCCGGAGTTAGTACTCCGGGGCGGCGGTATTTTACATCTTCAATCGAAAATTAACCTTTGTACTCACCCGGTTTGATGACGTTGCCGTATGTGCTCTGGGCGGACTTGATCTTTTCGATGGCAGCATCCCATTTGTCGAACAGCTCCTGCGGGGTATGGACATCCATCTTCTTGTAAAACTCTTTGGTTCTTTCAAGTTTTTCGATCCACTTGTCGCAGCGGAAGCTGAACTGGTGTTCATAGGTAGCCCGATCGTACTCGGCATCCATGTATTGTTTGTACAGCTTGGAGATGTCCTCGTAGGTGGGAATGATGCCGGTCGGGGTTTCATAGCCGCCGAGCTCTCCGTGTACGCGCTTTTCAGCCCAGTGGAGCCATACCTTTTTGGCGGTCTTCGGGTTGATGAACTTGCCGTCCTTACCCTTCAGAAAGTAGTTGGTGGAGTATACCTTCGGCTCGACCTTCATACCGTTCACAAAATTGATATTGTTCATAGTATACTCACCCAAGGGGTAAGAAACGAAGTCGAGGTTGGCCATCGGGCTGGCTTTACGTACACCTTCGGCACCAAGGGTGGCTGAAGTAGTTTCGGATTCAAGGGTAGAGGCTTTCAGCACAATTCCCTCTTCCCAGTTGCGGGACTCTTCCACCGGAACGGTGGTGTCGCTGTCGCGTCCGCCGTACAGTACGCCCTGCACCTGCACGCCGCGCTTGTCCTCGAACCCCTCTTTGTCGAAGTTGTCGAGGTAGTCCAGACGCATGGTATAGCGGGAGTTACTGTGGGCAATCTGGATTTCATTACCCTTGGAGTCCTTTTTACCTTCGTACCAGCCGGGACCGGAGTGGTTGTCTCCCTCTTTCGGGGTTTCCATGCCCATAGCGATCCAGTACGGATTGTTGTCCGGGCCGCGCAGTACGTTGGAGAAGATCAGCTCCTGCGGTATCAGCAGGTTCTGGAAAATAACCGGATCGTCTTCGGCGTTGACCTCTTTGATAATTCCGAAAATACCCTGCTCTACGTTTACCGCACGGAACTCGCCGTCGATGTTACGAAAGTAGGCGATATCGTCGCCGACCACCTGTTCGCCGGGAATCATTGCGGTGGAGGTTTTACCACAGGCCGAGGGAAAGGCACCGGCAAAGTAAGTTTTGCGATCTACATCGTTGTCGGCCGCTGCCATCAGGAACATGTGCTCACAGAGCCAACCTTCCTGGCCGGACTGGTTGATGGCCAGACGCATGGAGTGCTTTTTCAGGCCTACGGAGTTACCGGCGTACTGAGCATTCATCGAGTACACAATATTGTTCTGGGTGTCCATGTAAATTCGGCGTTTGTCCAGGTTTACGGAACATCCGCGTTCATCCTGCTGACCGGCGGAGTGAATAAAACGATAAATATCGTCCTTCTCTGTCTGGCCCTTCATAGCTTTGAAGTGCTCGTATGCGTTACGGTACAAAATCTGCTCGGAGTGCAAAACGTACCAGGAATCGGTAAACTGAATACAGGGCCGGGTAAATTCGGAAAAGGTGGGACCTTCTGCGAAAAACTTCACTACTGCATCTTTGCCTTCCATAATGTTCTCGGCGATACCGAGGATCTCGGCCAGACCTTCTTCGTATTCTACACTGTTGAGTGACTTCATGCGCTCGAGATTCTCTTTGTACACCATGAACTTGGTATTGGCCTTGTCACGGGCCTGGTCGCCGTATCCGTCCCAGTGGATAGTTTGACCGTCCTTCGCCAGTTTGTGCTCCTCGCCCTTCTCAATTGCCATTTTACGTACATAGTTTTCGTCAGCTTCGCTGTCATCACATACGTAAATGGATTTGGGGTTGCAGTGCTCGGCGAAATACCCTACATGGTCGTAGACCTTCTGGTTTTCGAGGGCCATGAGCTTCTTATAACTCTCTTCGCTCATCTTGGCCTTTAAGACATCATCGTATTTCAGATCCATACACCTCTCCTTATTATTTTATCGATGTTCAACTATTGGTTTGAGAGTATACTACCTGCTAATACGCACTTTTTGCAACACCTTGCACCTCTCTCAGGGAGTATTGACTAGCAAAATTTTCAGAATTACACTATTATGAATGAATATTGCCGTATGGTTGCAGAGTCCGGCCTCCGCATGCTGGACAATTACCCCCCGACAAATTGAATATATGCAAAGCCGCATTCCCACTGCGCGGGTGCAGCACGCCAAATCACCCGCCGAATTTGTGGGTTTGCTGCCGCAGCATGCGGCGCTTCCTGCTGAAGAGTGGCGGAACTGATGCGGCCTTTACTCCATTAATATCTTACTCAAGACGAGAGCTGAGTGAGCTGGGTGTTAGAACGGGTCAGCTTGTGTGCCAGGAGTTTTGAAAGAAAGATTCCGTAGTGGGGATAGTTCTTCATGGCCTGTACGAAGGATTTGCGGGAGATCCGCACCAGCTTGCCGGTTTTATCGGCGGTGACGGTGGCGCTGCGCCGATTGTTAAGCAGAAAGGACATTTCGCCCATAAAGACATCGGCTGGCGAAAGTTCGCCGACGGTTTTGCTTTTGTGGGTAACTACGAAGTGGCCGCTGGAGATGTAGTAAAGAAAGTCGCCCTTCTCGCCTTCGCGGAACACTACGTCGCCGGTTTTGGTGAACAGTACATCTTCACCGGCAAAACCTTCCGGTGTACCGCGTTCGGAGTATTCCGGGTGTTGAAAGGTGAGCTGCACCTGATTGCCCTTATCGTTGTAGGAGATTTCGGCGCCCGAGAACTCGGCCATTCTTATGCCGCGGCCGTGGGGGCGCATGTGGTCCTGCCCTTCAATCTGTTTGCGTACCTTGCTCACATCGAAGCCCTCACCCTGGTCGCGGATGGTAAAGGAAGAGTAATCCCGGTGGCTTTCCCACTCGAAGTGCACCCGTTTCACGGCGATTTCGGGATCCCTGCAGCGGTCGAGAATAATGTCCACCACGCTTTTTCCGCCGGAGAGCTCGGCGTTTTTTTCATCGTAGGTGATACCGCAGTTGCCGTGTTCGATGGCGTTGATCAGCAGCTCGGCCAGGGCCATTTGCAGCTTGAATTTGTGTTCCGGAGCCAAGTATCCCTGCTGCATAAGGCTGGTAACGGAAATACCGGCGTAGACGGGTACTGCCAAAGGGTCGTTGTCGATTTCGAAGGAGCCGGAAGAGTGGCTGGATAGGTGAGTGGCCAGCTCGCGCTGAAAGATAAGTTGGCGGTTTTCGAGGATGATGGAAACCGATTTCGAGAGATGGCTGACGATCCGGTTTTTATCCAGCATAACCAACAGATTCAGTTCGCCGAACTCGGCGATAATCGATTTTTCGTCCTGGCCCTGTCCCTCGTACAGGCCGATCATTCCAAAGCTGTGCAGCCAGGCATCCTTTTTAACCGCCTCGACGATCTCGCGATAGTTGAGGCTGGGGTCTTCACAGTTGATGATAACCACCTCGGGCAGCTCGAAGTTGAGCGACTCCAGAGCCCGTTCCTGGTTCGAGATCATCTTCACCGAATACCCTTGGGGCTTACGCTGCTCGAAGGCGGTTTTAACCCGATCGCGCACCTTTTGCTCGGAACTAATTAATAAGACCAGACCCATACTTTATCCCTTACGCGTATCGCGCAACCTCGTTGGTTTCTACTGCTTTAAAATAACCGGTGCGCAGGCAGGTTTCAAACAAGCTCCTACTTATTTCGTGCACATTCTCTTTGAAACCCCAGCGCCGTTCCTGTTTCATCCGTACTTTATATCCGCGGCTGTTTTTTTCCAACACGTCGACATAGGTTCTATATTCTCCGTTTCCCATCACGATGTACTGCTGCATACGTTTACCTCGCTTATATTAATATCCTATAGTGATTTTCGGCCATCCGCAGGAGAATTTAAGATAAATTGTGATCACTAAGATTGTCTTGCGGGCATTTTTGCATCCACTAAGTTTAAACTAGTACAAAACTGGTATATTTGAATGTGAAATTAGCAGTTATAATCGGCACAGTTAATGGTAAAATTGTAGATTATAAAGGTGTTAGTGCTTTAAGTGAAACAGAAGCCGCAGAGAGCCGACTGCAGCCATCTTGCTCTAATGGTTGATCAAGGCTATGTGATTCGACATATTTTGTATTCGCAAGAAGCTGGTTTGGAGAATGAACGAAATAAACTGATAGGTAGCTGCTGCTACGCGGTGCTCTGGAACCTGCCCCGCCCCTGCGGCGAATGCCCGATCGAAGCCGGCACAATCGACAGCGGCGGAGCGATCAAATCACATTTCCAATTCGGCCTTACACCGGTACTGGAAGGAATGCTGAGTGAAACGGTAATTCCGCTCTCGGACCACTGCACGGCCAGCTTCATTGTACTGGTAGAACCGGTGATATCCGGCGATTCCGGCCAGCCCGTGGAAACTGCGTTTTCTTTTCCGAGTTTCGAACACTATGAAAAAGGCTCTAAAGAGCGGGCGTATTTGCTGCATCTGCACCATCACCGCCTGTTTTACAAGCACTTTTACGAATACAGGCTAACCCAGACCGAGCAGGAGGTTGCTTTGTTTATACTGCAGGGACTTTCATCGAAAGAGATTACCGATTACCTGTTTATTTCCAAAAAATCGGTAGACTTTCACCGCCACAATATCCGCAAAAAGCTGGGACTCATCGGCAAACGGCTGTCGATCGCCAATTTTATGCAGAGTCTCGCCCAGGTGCCTGAATGATGTATGACAATGAGATCCGGCTGAAGGAACTACGCCACCGAACCACTAACTTTCTGCATATGTTGAACAGCATGATCCGCATAAAAATGGACCGGTTTGAATCAGATGAGGCCCATTACGCCTGTTCCCAGATTTTATCAGTTGTTGAAGCGTACAATCAGATTTTTCAACTGTTGAGCGCCAACGATACTTCCGACCACCGCACGATTGATTCCCAACAGCTATTTCAAAAACTTACTCACATACTCCAGGCTTTTCCGATCTCCCAGGAAAGGCAAATTTCTATCGAATCCAATATAGAAAACGTGCCGCTCGAATCGCAGTATGCGGTTCCCTTGGCCCTGATTGCAATCGAGAGCTTTACCAACACGATGAAATATGCATTTCCTCCCGAACATACCGGGCAATGTGTGTTCTCGATCCATTTCGGATCACATGAAGACAGGCCGGCACTGACACTGCGAGACAACGGGGTTGGGAGTTCTCACGTTCAAACGCACAGTCACAGGAAGTTCAACCCGGAGACCGAAACTCAGCCCTCGGGCAGCGGTATTTCCATAATGAAATCTCTTGCACTGCAGATTGACGGCCACCTCGAGACGGATTTCTCGAATGGAAATGGAACTATGGTACGGCTCTATTTGTCTCCGGATCTAATCTAAGACTAGAAATTTGTCCTCGATGTGGTCGAGCATCCAGCGGGCCTTCTCCTGCAGAATCGTGTTCTCGAGCCGGCGGTTCGGGTACTTCTCCACCTCGATAGCCAGCGCCTGTTCGAGCAGACGGCGATATTCCGCGGCATCCTGGTTTTTTACCGCAAAACTGCCGGCCAGGGCAACGTATGGTCCAACCGTCTGCCCCTTACTCAACTCGACTGCGCGGTGAAAATGGAAGCGCGCCTTCTGCTCGAGGCCGACGGGGCTGGTCTGATCCGACTGGTCTGTTTGGGCCGCTTGGGCGCTTTGGCTATTTGCATCGTTTTGAGCGGTTTGAGCAGTTTGGGCGGCGCCGGCCCGGTCATAGTACTCGGAGAGGGCTTGTTCGGTGTAGCTTCCCAGCTCAGAGGCGCCGTACAACATCTGTACATCCGGTATTCCTCCGTAGATTTCAAGGAAAAGAGAGTGCAGGGCCCCGTCTTTGTAGTCGGGCTGCAGCTCCAGGGCGCGCGCGGCCAATGCAACCGGCCGCGGAAGTGTCATCAGCAGCTGCATGTCGAAGCCCGCCGCTGCAACAGCACCCATCCAGCCGGCCGCCGCCCAATACAGCGAACGGAGGTCGCCGCTGCTCATCTGCTGCAGCTGTTCTCCGCCCTCACCGGACTCAAGGGCTTTCCGGAATCCGGGGTAATCCACCTCGATTGATCGAAGTGCATAGTCCCTTCCACGGATATACATGTTGCGGGCCCGTTGCAGCATCTCCTTCTGGCGGTCGAGCTGCCGGTAGTCGAGCATACCCGCCGGTGTATGGATAAATGCATTTGCATACGATATAAATCCTTCGGCAGTTGCATCGAGCAAGGCCCGGTTGTCGGGATCGCTCTGCAGCAGGCTCTCATACATCTTCAGTGCAAAGGGCAGGGCGTCCTTTACCAGCTGCGGATCGCCGTCGCTGCTGAAAACAGAGGTTCCCTGGGGGGAGGCAACCGCGTCAGCGACCATCGAGGTGGCCATTCTGTTTATGGAACAGGAGCTCATTAAAATCAAGGCTGCTGTGGCGGCACACAACAATAACTTCCGCATATGTAAATTATTCCTCTTAACGGGAGAGGCCGCAGGCCAACTCCAACAGCGCCCCCCTTTTATATGCAACTCAGCCGGAAACTACAGCTTAAAGGTGATACCGGCACCGATGAAGGAGCCTTGAACAGCCGCTGGGTTGGTTAAACCATCGCTGGTGAGCGCATTCAACAGACTGTCATCAAACAGACTAATATACATTGAATAACCGGCATACAGATTGATCTTCGTATCGCGGTTTATCAAGTAATCAGCGGCAATCTGGACGGTTCCTCCGAAACTCGATACAAAATCAAAATCTTCTTTAAACTCCTCGGTCCCGATAATCGGAACCATTGAGCCAACCCCGACTACGCCGGAAGGAACCAAGCTCAGCCGTCCTATACGAACATTGTATTCAACACCGGCATAACCAATAACCGGAAACCAGATAGCCAGACTGTCACCAAGCGGTACTTCAACACCGGCTACAGGACGCCAGTTGTAAAAACCGCGGGTTCCTACACCACGCAGACCCAGTACAAACCGGTTTTTCTCTTCCGCGGCGGTGCCGGGGTCATCTTCAACCGGTAGATAGTGTCCGTAGATGGTAGCATTCACCCCCAGCCGCGGAACTTCCACCATCTGGTCGCCGATACCGGTCCTTTCGCTAGAGTAGACTCTCTTGGCTGTCGAAACCTGCTCGCTGACATTCTTGATAACAAACAGACCGACCTCTTCGGTGCGGGTATATCCTGACGGCAGTACCAGATCCCGGGTAACTACATACTCATCTCCGACCTGAACGCCCATATTGCGGCCGAATTCCATTATGTACTCATTGCCGGCTACATCGATAATAGCTGTCTTCAGCTGGAATTCGGGTATGCTGCGCAGTTCATACTGCAGCTGGATGGGAATCATATCGACAGCACTTTTTACCGCTTTACGGGAGTTCTCTCCGCTGGCACTGGTATCGATCTGGAAGCTGGCAAAGGCTTCGGCAGTGTCAACTTTAATAAAAGTAAAGGAGGTTTGGATCTCGGCCTGATAATCGTTGCCCTCTTCATACACGTTGTAATACGACATAACCGGAACTACTACGATAAAAGAGCCGACCAGTTTGTTAAAATCTGCCTCGGTGAAGGTTTCTTCGCCCAGCCGCACTTCCTCGGGTACTTCAACATTCTCCTGCTTGAGTTCTTTAATCTTGCTTATAAACTCATCGATTTCATTCAATTCTAATCGGTACTTCATTCCGATTATGTTGAACCGTCCCAGCTCTATGAACACATTCTGAATCGACTGGTCAACCAGCCCCAAAGCTCCGCTTGGAATCGAATAATCCGAGTAGCTCAAGTTAAAAACTGCAATATCCTTCTTTTCGGACACTTCTTGAGCACCCGCAGCAGCAAGCACACACAGCACCATCAATAGTGCCGCCCCCCACCGTAATCCACTCCGCATACCTGTTCCTCCTTTAGCTGAATACTGCTAACAGCATACTATCAAGAGCCCGAATTTTCAATGTACTTATCTTTTTTTACGCGCTATAGTGTAGATCGGAGGTGATGATGAAGTACCGTATGTTCATAGCCGTGATTTTAGTGCTGTTGGCCCTGGTTCCCTGCACAGCCCAAACAGATCCCGTAACGGTGGCGGTGTTGCCCTTCGAGAACAGCACCGCGGACATCCGTTCCGACTATCTCGGCAAAATCGCCGAAGCGTTGCTGATGTACGACCTCTCTTCAGTGCCTTCTCTGCAGCTGGTAAGCCGGGAGGAAATCGATGCCCTGCTGCAGGAGAAAAAACTGGCCCTCAGCGGCCTGTTCGAAGGCAGCAGCGCGGCTGCGGAAGAGATAGAATCGCTTACCAGCGCCGATTATCTGCTCCACGGAGAATTCGTGCATCTCGGCGACGAGCTCATATTCATCGTGAAGCTTCTGAGAGTCTCCGACGGCGAGGCCACAGTATTCCGCGAACGCGGAACTAATGAGAACACCATCCATCGCCTGGCCGAGCAGGCTGTCCGCTCTCTGACCGGCAGATCGATCGTCTTTACCACTGAAGAGGGCAGCCGTTCGATTATCAGCATGCGGAACGAGGAGCCTGGTATAATTGCCGTATATTCCCCACTTATAAACGCGGAAATATTTATTGATGACAACTTTGTGGGCTACACCACCGGCGATCCCACCGATCCTTTCATCGCCGACAAGCTCCGCCCCGGACCGCACACCGTCCGTACGCATCTGTCCCGCAACTTCGGAGTGATCGATCTGCCGGAAATAAAATTCCATGACTGGGAGACCGAGGTGCAAGTAAAGCCCGGAACGCGTACAGTTATTCGGGACGAAAGCCGCCACTTCAATGAAATCCTCTATTCACTACAGTGGGTTGTCCGCGAAGAGAAATCTTTTGAATCCAAGGCCGAATTGCAGTCCTTCAGCCATATAGATGAGTTCAGCTTCGTCGACCGCCAAGGTCACACAATGCAGGGAGCAGTCACGTACCGGCCCGCCGATGCGGCCGACCAGCCACTACTGTTGGCGGAGGTCCAGCTGAATGACGCCGCGCAGCGGCTTCGAGTGCCGATACCTGCGCAGGGAAGTGTAAGCAGCCAGAACAGCACTCTACAGCTGCTCGATTTCGAAATACGTATCGACGCGCGCTACAGAGACTGGGAGCTCGAATATTCGATTCGGCGGAACGATGTATACCAAGGGCTGCACCGGGTGGAGTATGAATAACTTGACTCCTCACGGCCATGTACTTACTCTTTAACTAATGGAGAGTGAGTATGAACATATACGATAACGTAAACCAGTTAATCGGACACACCCCGCTGGTGCGGCTTAACCGTCTTACCAAAGATCTGCCCGCCGACATCGCGGTAAAATTAGAATATAAAAATCCTGCCGGATCGGTGAAGGACCGGATTGCCCTGTCTATGATCGAAACCGCCGAAAAAGAGGGCAAAGTAGATGCCGAGACGGTGGTAATAGAGCCTACCTCCGGCAATACCGGCATCGGCCTGGCTCAGATCTGTGCCGTGAAGGGCTACCGGCTCATCATAGTGATGCCCGATAGTATGTCGCAGGAACGGCGCAAGATCATCCGGGCCTACGGGGCCGAGCTGGAACTGACCCCGGCCGACGAGGGCATGAAAGGCGCCATCCGCCGCGCCGAGGAGCTGGCCTCGGGACTGCAGAAAACATTCATTCCCAGCCAGTTCACCAACCAGGCCAACCCGCAGGCCCATCGAGACACAACCGCCGAGGAAATCTGGAAGGATACCGACGGAACAGTAGCCGCGTTTGTTGCCGGAGTCGGAACCGGAGGTACTGTTACCGGTACCGGCGAAAAGCTGAAACAGAAAAGCAGTAACATCAAGGTCATCGCCGTTGAACCGGCCGACTCGCCGGTGCTCTCCGGAGGCCAACCCGGTTCACACAAAATCCAGGGAATCGGGGCCGGATTTATCCCCGACATTCTTAACACTGAAATTTTCGACGAAGTTCTGACCGTCAGTAACGACGAGGCCTTCGATACCGCCCGCCGCCTCACCCGCGAAGAGGGGGTCTTCTGCGGTATCAGTTCCGGAGCGGTGGTAGCGGCGGCCCTGAGACTCGCCGGCCGCGAAGAGTACCGGGACAAGCTGATCGTCGCCCTGCTCCCCTCCGGAGGTGAGCGCTATCTCTCAACCCCGCTGTACGATTTCGAGCAGGATTGAACTATGGCCGGGAAAAACCACACCCATCAAGCCAACTCCGACATCAGCGAGCAGGAGCCCTTCATCGAGAAAATCGCCCAGCAGCTGTCGACCAGCGAAGTGCTGAGCAGCATCTATCACCACGGGTTCGAGCAGGTGCCCATGCCATCGATAGAGGTACTGTCAAGAATAATCGAAGAGCTGCGGGCGGTGCTTTTTCCGGGATACTTCGGCGACCCCGGCATTAAGGACCGGCTGCTGCACTACCACATTGGGGCGTTACTGGATAACGTCTACCACCAGCTTTCGGAACAGGTCCGCCGGGGTTTCTGCTTCGAGTGCGGCCACCGCACAACCGGAGTCTGTACCGACTGTCAGGTTCAGGCTGAAGAGACCGTACAGCACCTGATCGAACAACTTCCGGCCATTCGCCACCTGCTGTCGACCGATGCGGTGGCGGCCTACGAAGGTGACCCGGCCAGCCAGAGCGTGGGAGAAACCATCTTCGCATACCCCAGTTTGCACGCCCTTACCAACTACCGCATCGCCCATGTGCTGTATGAACTGGAAGTTCCCCTGATACCCCGTATCATTACCGAAATTGCCCACTCAAAAACCGGAATCGACATTCATCCCGGGGCACGGATCGATGAACGCTGTTTTATCGACCACGGTACCGGGGTTGTCATCGGTGAAACCTCCATCATCGGTAAAAACGTACGGCTCTACCAGGGGGTCACCCTCGGCGCCCGCAGCTTCCCCCTCGACAAAAACGGCCGCCCAATTAAGGGAATCGACCGCCATCCGGTCCTCGAAGACGATGTCATTATCTACTCCGGGGCAACCCTGCTAGGCCGCATCCGGATCGGCAAAGGCGCGGTGATCGGCGGAAACGTCTGGCTTACGGAGGACATCGCACCCGGTACCACAATCCGGGCAAACTTTAGCAAATAAGTAATACTTTTTAGTGCTTTTCACACCTCCCTGCACTTGGTGTACGCCCTGGCCTGGTCCGCCATCGCTGACACCATTCAAGTCACCGTTCAAATCGCCGCTTTCTATCATGGCCGCAGTGGGTTATAATAGAAAGCATCTACGCCGCCGCATGGCTGGGCAGTTTTTATTAATTTTTAAAAAAATGCACTTTTATAGAAATGCGGGGCGTCGGCAGAAATAGAGCCGCGAGTTTAGAAAAGACGAGGAGTATTGCTATGCCGGATAACAACGGACACAAATCTAAAATCAAAGAGTCTTCCCTCCGCAACCCCGATCTCGCCCCGCAGGGCCGTAAAAAGATCGAGTGGGTCGCCAAACGAATGGACATCCTGAACGAACTCAAGCAGATTAACGCCGAGGTAAAACCCCTGCGAAACCGCCGGGTAGCCATCTGCCTTCACCTCGAAGCAAAAACCGCCTACATGGCCACCGTAATCCGCGACCTCGGAGCCGAGGTTATCATCTCCGGCAGTAATCCCCTTTCAACCCAGGACGACGTGGCCGCCGGACTGGCTTCGATGGGAATCGAAGTCCACAGCTGGTACGGCGCCACCACCGAAGAGTACTACGGCTTCGTCAACAAACTGATCGACTTCGAACCCGACCTGATTATCGATGACGGCGGCGACCTGGTCGCAACCCTGCACTCCAGCCGCCGCGAACACATAGAGCACATCATCGGCGGCGCCGAAGAGACTACCACCGGCATCCACCGCCTGCGGGCAATGGAAGCGGCGGGGGACCTGAAGTTCCCAATGATGGCCGTCAACGACGCCATGTGCAAATACCTGTTCGACAACCGCTACGGCACCGGCCAGTCGGTGTGGGACGGCATCATGCGCACTACCAATTTGGTGGTAGCCGGCAAAACTGCTGTTGTTATCGGCTACGGCTGGTGCGGTAAAGGGGTAGCAATGCGAGCCAAGGGGCTCGGCGCCCGGGTAGTCGTCTGCGAAATCGATGCCATCAAAGCCTCCGAAGCCTGGATGGACGGCTTTGAAGTTATGCCCCTCGAAAAGGCTGCTTCCAAAGGCGACTTTTTCGTTACCGTTACCGGCTGCAATGACGTCATCCGCAAGGAGCACGTCCAGCAGATGAAAGACGGGGCGATTCTCTGTAATGCCGGCCACTTCGATGTAGAAATTTCCAAACCCGACCTGAAATCGGTAGCCGCCCGCGAGGATGAGGTGCGCACCAATATCCGCCGCTACGACCTGGGCGACGGCCGCTCGGTCTATCTGCTGGCCGAGGGGCGCTTGGTAAACCTGGCGGCCGGCGACGGCCACCCAGCCGAGATCATGGACATGACCTTCTCGCTGCAGGTTTCCTCGCTGCTGTATTTGATCGAGGCCGGCCAGCTGGAAGCTAAGGTCTACAGTGTGCCCGAGGAGATCGACCAGGGGGTGGCCAAACTGAAACTGGCTTCGCTCGGTCTGGAGATAGACGAGCTGTCAAAATCGCAACATGACTACCTGGAAAGCTGGTCTTCCGGCTCCTAACCCAGCTGTACGAAAAATGGTGCTATTTGAACTCTAAAACTCAACAGTTCGGGAATTTAGATTGAACTCTGTCATTTTTATACCGTAAATGTTATACTTAAAATAATTATGGCAAATCCAACACCAAGATTCGTCAAACTGGATATAGCAGCGGTTTTGTTTATTGCGGCGGTGGTCGCTGTCTTCATTCACCCGGTATCTTATCGGCAGTATGGTGAGCTGTATTTGCGGTTTCCCGCCACCCTGTCGTTTCTCAAGTTTGCGGTTCTGGCAACTTTCGGGGAAATGCTGGTCGCGCGGCTCCAGAAGGGCTCCTATCTGCCCGCCCGGTTCGGGTTGCTTCCCAAGGCGATCGTTTGGGGTATCTTGGGGATTTTTATTTGGATTGCCTTCGGTATTTTTTCCCACGGAGTTACCGGACTCTTTTTTGCCGGAAGCGTTCCCCGGCCGGTAGGGCTGAAGCTGCTGAATGCTTTTACGATCTCCCTGTTCATGAACATCATCTTTGCGCCCATTATGATGATGGCCCATCACCTTACCGATACCTATATTGCCCAAAACAAAGGCAAATTTCCCTTGCGCGGGCTTGCATTGCTGCCGCTGCTCAAGAATATAAACTGGGAGAAGATGTGGGGATTCGTGTATAAAAAAACAATCCCCTTCTTCTGGATCCCGGCCCATACGGTGACTTTTCTGCTGCCCGAAGAGCTGCGGGTTCTATTCGCGGTAGCCCTTTCGGTGGTCCTCGGCCTCCTGCTGACAATAAAGAAATAGCCTTGGCCTTTCAAATATCTTAAATTTTTGAAAGTGCCTGGGGACAAAAACTATTCGATACAGACATCAATTCTTCTGAACAATAATAAGGGTCTCATCATCGTGCTGGCTGGCCCCGTCTACGAACTCGTCAATTGAAGAGAAAATCTTCTGCTTAAGTTCGTCCGGGGGAAGGGAACAGTTGTGTTCAATTACGTTTTTCAGACGCTCAAATCCGAATTGCTGGTCGCGAGAGTTCATCGCTTCGGTAATGCCGTCGGTGTAGAATATCAGCAGATCGTTCTTTTCTACCTGGAAAGATGTCTGCGGGTAGTTCCAGGTGGCGTCGATGCCCACCGGCACTCCCTCCGAGTCGATTTGACGAAAGGTCGCCTCACCGGGCTTATACAGCAGCAGTGGATGATGGGCGGCATTACAGTACTCCGCCGAGCCGTTGTATGGGTCGAGAATGAGAAATGCGAGGGTGGCAAACCGTTCTATGCCGACGTTTCCGGCGACACCGCGGTTAATAAACGAGACAAATTCGCTGGCGCTGCGGGTTTCACCGGCAATCAGGTGGAGAATGGTGCGTATCATGACCATTACCAGGCTGGCAGGAATCCCTTTTCCGGCCACATCGCAGACCAGTATGCCCAGACGATTGTCGTTGGGAAACTGGATAATGTCATAATAGTCGCCGCTAACCCCGCGGGCGGGTATAGTTTGGGCGGATATAGTCAGACGTTCGTCACGGGGTAATTCTTTTGGAAACAGATTCTTTTGAATTCCGCCGGCAATTTCTACTTCACGCTCGATTTCCCGCTTTTCGACCAGTTCAACGTAATTATAAAGTGCATCGATGGTCAGAGAGGTGTAGTCGGCAAAGACCCGGGTACGTTCGAAGTCCTGCTCACTGAAGCGATGCTCTCTGTCACGAGAGATAATGCTCAAAACTCCGTACAGACGTCCCGAGACAGAGAGAGGAATAAGGATGAGGGAACTGCAGAAATTAATATCGTCCTTGATGAGATCGCTGATTTCAGGGCTTTTTTCTGAATTCGGTATATAAAGCGGAGACTGTTCGCGCGCGGCGCGTCCGATGTAAGTATCATTCAGGGTAAGCGGTTTCGACTTGAAGTAGGCATCGATTTTACCTATTTTCTGCGTAACGATATCAGGTACCCGAAAAGGTGGCGGGTAGTATCCGGATAAACTGCGCACGCGCAGTTTCTGGTCTTCTTCGCTATACAGCAGAATAACCCCGCCATCGGCATGGGTGTTTTCCATTACCGAGGCAATCACAAAGTCCAGCACCTTTTGTACCGCACTGTGTTCGGAGAGGGCTTCGTTGATATTTTTGATGAAATCGAAAACTGAATTAATATATGAACGGGTAAACTTGAGGTTCTCTTCTTTTTCGATAGCATCCTGAATGTAATACATGCGGAATACAGAAAAGTGAACCAGGTAGGTGGCCGGCAGCAATATTCCGGCAAATATCATCGAGTCCACATTTACGAATACTTCAATCGTGAGAATCAACACGTAATAAAGCGAAAAATAGCCCCGCATGTGCTCTACGAACTCGGCTTCATGTACATTTTTTGTCGATACGTTATACACCTGCTGCATTAAAAAGATAAAAGTTACCAATACAATCAGGGTGTGCAGCACCTCCCACAGCGGTGCTTCCGCAGAGGCCAGCGCCAGCACGGTGATGAGCACCATAATCGGACTAAACGCCATTACATATATCCGTCCGTCGTTCCGATTACGGTATCCGCACACCCAGCACAGATAGATTGCCATGACAATAAACTCGGCGGTCAGTACAATAAGTTGGGTCTGGTGGAAAAAGAGTGTCACATCGCGAACTAAGAAAACCAGAGGTATGGAAACAAAAGCTTTAAAACAGGGGGGTCGAACCGGCAAGCGGATAGCATATATAAACAGGGCAACGGCCAGAATTACTCTAAACCAGTTCGGTGAGATTAAGAATTGGCCTAAGATTTCAGTATTCATATGTTGTGTACTAGCAAAGTGTAGCAATCCCACTGACAACGGTCAAGCAAGATGCTGAACTAA
>CAZWDV010000049.1:0-21620 GCA_964632675.1 uncultured Sediminispirochaeta sp. | reverse complement strand
AAAAAATAGATTTTTTCAAAAGGTGGGCCTAAGCACTTTATAACCGTGTGGTGATCATCTTCCATATTCATCACCATGTTTTCCGTACAGCCATCGTTATGAAGGGAAAAGAGCAAGACATTCTCGAAGATTTGGAACACCCAGCGAATAGTTGGACGGTCGTAGGATTTGCCCTTTTGATTCTTGATCGTCTGCCCATGTGCTTGTAACGCTCGGCGAAGTTTTCTTTCGGCAAGAGAATAGACCAAGAGGGAAAGGCCCATGACCATCAACAGCGCCATGATCCGCTTCGGGCTCTTCAGATACAGACTCTCAGCAAAAAACATTGGGTCTTTGAGAAACCGAAATCCCCTTTCCACTGAGGTGCCCTGGGCTTTATATACCTCCAGAAGTTGATCAGCAGGGAGTTTTTTCGAATCTGTTTCGTTGGTAGCGATGATGAACACCCCTTTGAAGGCGCGCTGTCTTTCTACTGCCTCGATATCTTTCTCGATCTCTCCCAGTATGTACCAACTCTCACCTACAGGCTCATCAGAGGCCGTAGGCCTACCTCTTTTCCCGTAGCTAAGTTTCTTTTCGATGTGATAAGCAAGGGTATGATAGCGTAGTTTCTTCTGGAAGGCTTTCGCCGCATCGAGTGCATCAGCCTCGCAGGCAAAGGGCTTATTGCTCAAATGCCACAACTCTTTCTTTTTCTCTGTGGATGCTTTTTCAATTTTCTTCTCCAGTGTAGCATTCTCTCGCTCATATGCCTTCTCAGAGAAGACGAGCAGCCAACGCTGGGCAACTTCACCATAGGTGCTTTGCACCTCTTGTATGTGGTACCCATTCCCACAGGCACCCATCTGAGTGCGCTCTAAGGCGAGAATGTGCTCCTTCGCCTCTCCAATAATCTCCGGCACACGGGTTACCCACTTTACCCCTTCGAGCTCTTTCAGAGACTCTTTTGTATAGAGGGCGCTGTCGGCCACGAAATAGGGAAGCTCCTTCGCCTTGAACTGCCGGCGGTACTCGCTGATGCTCTTTCTGAAGCTCACCTTGTCGTTTGCATTACCACTTAAGGCCTCCAGCCACACAGGAATAGATGAGCCGTAGGTGGTCATCATCGAAAGGACGACTTGATTCAGTTCCGGGGCGTGGTCCTTTGAAAAGCCTTTGGTGATTGAGACAACCTCAGGCCCTTCTTCCTCGCCTTCTTCTGCCTCATAGGCGCCATGCAGACTAAAGGTGGTTGAGTCGAGGTGAACAAAGCGGTGCTCTACCCCATAACGCTTAAGTGCCTGAGAGGCAACTTGATAGAAGAGTTCGGTTACCCCATTCTCATAGAGTGCCTCGAGAGCGGTACCAAGACAGTCGTCGTGCAGGTCCTCGGCCTTCACCTCATCTCCGAGAAGTAATTCCGTTGGCCTGCCTCTGTAGAACTGTGGGGTGAGATAGAGCGCGCGGCCGGTGAAACCAAGAGCGTTTACAATCATCGCCTCCGTTGCCTTACCGATACTCACCTTTCTCTTCGGTCTTTCGACGAGCTTATCGATTTTTTCGGCTATGCCGATTTCCTTGCATACCCCGGCTACGATACCAAGGTGCTGCAGTAGTTTCCCTTCTTTCTTTGCCATACGCCCCTCCCTAGAGGATAAGTATGACATGGAATCAGTTCAATTAATACTAGACATATGTTTAGTATTTTTGTAATGTATATTAAATTTCCCGCTTCTCAACTGCGGAAAGTGGGTTACACTTACATTTTTCCGGTATAAAAATCAATACTCTTCTATTTATTTATAAATTGTATTTGTCTCTAATTATTTTGCCGTTTTCTGTTCTAAATATGCAGCTATGACATTATGAAACTTATTCCTACCCAATCGGAAATCTTATAGTAAAGACAGGAATAGGTTTCTTCTTCAGTTTTACAGTACCATTCAACTGAGCTACCAAGGTAGATATCAACTGTAGGCCCATTGTTTCCGGGTTTTCCAGTCCAATTTCTTCTGGAAATGGATTACCAGTATTCGAAAGGGTGAGGGTGTAGTACTTTCTACCAGTGTCCTTTCTCATATCTATAGAGAACCGGGCTTCTTTATAATCGGTAAACCCATATTTTACTGCATTTGTAGCAATCTCGTTTACAACCAGTCCTAATGGAATAGCAGTTTTTGTGGGAATACTTATATCTTCAACATTATTGATTATTTTAACAGTCCACCTTGAAGTAGAATAAAACATCGCTTCCAAAAGTTCTTGAAAGTATTCTTTTACCTCAATATGTTCTATATCATTGTGCTGATAGAGTTTCTCATGAACTAACTTGATTACATCTATTCTGCTTTTTAAGTCGGAAAAATCACTCTCGGTTTCTGATTCTTTCAGATTGATAAGAGAAGAGACCATGGCGAGGTTATTTTTCACCCTGTGGTTGAGCTCTTTCATGAGGAACTCTTTTTCTTCTATGGCCTTTTTGTATGGCGTTATGTCATTAATAGCAACTACCTTGATATCTTTTTCATTTGACAAATACACACTCATGGTAATATCGATTACTTTCCCGTAAAAACTTTTAGTCTTCATGTCTCCTTTGACACTTGTTCTTTTTTCGGCTATTGCCACAAACTCATCTCTAAGAAGGTCGTAAGTATTCTCAGTTAGATATAAAGTTTTATCGAGGGAACCCAACATCTCTGCTTTTGTTTTTGCTCCATACAACCGAAGCGTCGCATCGTTTATATCGATTACATTGATTTTTTTTGCTAAGTCCCATACGACGTTCGGATTTTTATCAAAATAGTGATAAAAATCACTTACTCCTTTCTCCTTTAAGTTTTCTATAATCTCTCTGACCTTTGAAAAATCTTCCTCCAAAAGAGATACTTCAGAGTTATAAAAAATTGTCTTAAAGCGTTCCTCATTTTTCTTTAGTTGGTTTTCCAGTTTTCTTCGTTCGGTGATATCCCTCGTAATTGCTACAACTCTATCTTCATCGTATGTAGAAAATCGTGCCTCATAAGCTCTATTCTCTCCCGATACGGTGAGTTCATATTCACCTATCTGAACTTCGTTAGTCGAGAGTGTCTTTTCTATCAAAGGAAACAAGTGTTGAGAGATTTCTTTAGGCAGTATATCCTGCATTTTTTGTCCGATAAACCGCTTGGGCTGAACATACAAATCGTATTCATTCGATGCATAATAATCTAAATATGTTCCGGTACAGTCAATAATAAACATAAGGTCGGGCAGAGCATCTAATATTGCCGAGTTCTTTTTTTCACTTTCTCTTAGAGCCTTTTCGGCCTGCTTTCGTTCAGTAATCTCAATTATTTGTGCAAGAACTTTATCCTCTTCCAGTGGTATTATACGAGCTTCAAAATATAACCTCTTATTTTCTATTTCAAGTTCATACTCAACCACTTTAAGTGAATTAGTCGATAAGGCCCCATCTATGCCTTGCATAATGAGAGAAGCAGCTGTCTCAGGAAGAACTTCAGATATTTTACTTCCCATCAACATTTCTCTTTTTAAGAATAAATTATCTTCTTTAGCGGTGATTATTTCTAAAAACTCACCATCTTTGTTATAAATAATGAAGATATCCGGAGATACCTCTGCTATCCGATCTATGAACCGAGATTTCAAACGCAATTTTTCTTCAGCCTGCTTGCGTTCGGTAAAATCGTGCATGGCAACTACAGCACCGACTTTCTTGCCTTCGTTATCTATAATTTGATGTCCATTACAACTTAGAATATGAGGTTCCTTGTCTTTTGGAGCAACCATTATCTCAATATTAACTACATCTTCCCCATTCAGTGCACGATAAAGAGGTACATCCTCTGTGTTAAGAGGGGTAAGCCCATCAGGATAGTAGAGATCATAGTACTCTGCCCATTGCTCTGGAGGTATAGGTTTTTCAGGTAAACCATGGAGTCTACGGGCCGACTCATTAAAACGAATGATTTTTCCTTTCTCATTGCAGATAATAATTGCTTCTTTGATGTTATCCAGGACTGCAGAAAGAAAAACATTTTGATTCTCAGTCTGGTCTTCAGCTTTTCTTCTTTCTGTTATATCGGACATAACTGCTAACAGGCAATCCTGATCGTTCAGTGAAATTTTACTTATTGAAAATAGAATCGTGCGCATTTCCCCTTGTTTTGTGGGAAACGTCAACTCTTTGTTTTTTAGATACCCATAAGTTCTTAATTGTGAAGCCATTTCTTCTCGATAAGATGACGACATGAAATTCAAATCACGAGATGAATGCCCCACTATTTCGTCATAAGAATATCCTGTTAATGTTTCAAACCTTGGATTTGCTTCGATATATACCCCATCTTTCAATCTGCTCAAAGCTATTGCCACTTCTTCAGTTTCAAATATTCGTTTATACCGCTCCTTGCTTTCTATCAGTAGTCTTTCTTTTTCTTTCTCTTTCATTTTGACATCAAACAGTCTAAATGCCATTTTAATAGAGGCCAATATTACCGTTTCTCCCGAGTTTTTAACTATATACCCGTAAGAAGTTATCCCTTCGGTTTTCTCTACCACCTCCGGTTCTGTATGAGAGGAAAGGAAGACAACAGGGATATCCTTTTTAGTCTGTATCTCCTCGGCCGCTTCAGTTCCGTCCATCCCCTTCCCGAGGTCGATATCCATGAGAATGAGGGAAATCTTGTAGTCTGAGTCTACCGTTTCGATAGCCTTCTCACCATTATAAACGGTTACAACCTCATACCCATGTTTTTTGAGCATTTTGGCTTCATTCATTGCAATGAGAGCCTCATCTTCGACAAGGAGAATCTTTTTTTTCATAATGGAGTCCCTATGTTCTTGTTAGTTTAGATTATAGTCTGAAATCTTTCGATTCACAAATGAGGCTTTCTTTTACCATTTTTACGGACTACGGTTTCGGATTGACCTTAGTGCAGGGATATGCTCGTCAGTACGACGGATCAGTAGAAATTGAAAGCGGGCCGGGTACCTGCATTAAGGTTACCCTTGAACTGGAGCCAATCTAAAAACAACCGGAAGTTCAAGTAATTGTAGAATGTGCTTGCCCGCTCTTTTATTGCCTGATGATGAAAATGGTTCCTGAGGAGCTGCTGTTCTGATTTACTGTTGGTCACACTAAAGGTTTCGTGCGTATCGACCGCGTCAGCGGATCATACGCGGTCGGTACCAGTTGTATCTCTGCACCGGCATTGGCAGCCGCTTCGCATACTTGTTGTAACTCCCCGATCTCGCGGATAGTCTGTTCATGAGCATCTTCACCTAAGCGGTACCGAAGATACTGTGAAAATTCCTGGGTAAGGTTTTCTAACAGATCCTGTGCCGCAGCCCGTACCTGTTCTACGGGGCTTACTCTGCCAGTGAGAAAGGGATCCATATTCTTTTTGGCATGTCGCCACATCGGCCTGAACAGATTTGGTTTACTACAAAATTCCGCCAAGCGCGGAAAAGCGCCCTGTGAATAGTGTGTGATTAACTGCACTTCCCGGTTTGTTTTAAATCGAATCTCTAAACTGTATATTTCTCGCTCCCAGCGCCGATACCGCTCCTGCTCGTCCGCTTCCAGCAGGTTGAACATCTCGGCTTCAAGGCTGCGGTTTCCTTTCTGCAGTTGTTCTTCTCGCTCGAATTTACTGCCCTGTTTTGAAATCGGGTCGAGTACTTTTCCGAATCTCAGTACGAGATTCGGTTTATGCATGGTCAAAGTTCTGTGGGATTGCAGGTACGCTCCACTTATACCCACCGGCAGTATCGGTGTTTGTGTGAGCTGCGAGAAATAGGCGGCTCCCTGTTTATTTTGAAAACTGCGCTTTTCCCACATACCACCTGAAGGAAACAGCAAAAGGTGTTTTTTGTTTCTCAAATGAGTAATAATATTGCTCACCGCGTTGCTATCGGTATATCCCCGATTTATGAGAGTCATGCCGTAGACCGACATCATCATCGTCTTGAAGGGCTCCATTTTGAAGTCGCGCGGTCCTACCATTTCGAGGGTATGCGGGTACATACTCAGAACCAAAGGTCCGTCCAGGTTTGAAAGATGATTCGGAAGGACCAGTAAAGGTCCCGCGGCCGGAATGTTTTCGACCCCTTCCACTTGTGTATTGGTAAGTAAAGAATAAAACGTTCTCATGAAGGTGCGACTGAAGCTGCGCCGGGCACGAAGAAAAGTGTATGGAAAATTAACTGTGCCGTTATGTAATTTGTAAGTGAGAGCGGAAACCGCCGAGTCGCCCATAACTAAAACCCCTTTCGAAAGTATTTACTGTAGAGTAACGCCGACATATTAGCGTTCTGTAAGTTTTTTACTAATATTTTATTATTAGAATAGCAGAGTACATCCTTACTACAGCATTTTACTCCACCAGAGTTGAAAGTGAAAACCATCCTACATTCTCCGGTAACTCTTCGGGAGTGACAGCTGCCAGAAACTCACTGTTTAATTTTCTTAATGCATGGTTCCACGATTCCATATCGATAAAACCTTTCGGTGCAAATGAAACTTCGGATTCCTTCGGATTGTGACCAATAAAATTAAGTTCACACCAGGCAAAGCTATATTCCGGTGCTGCGCGAAACACTCTCTGTCCGGTTACATCGTATTCCTCGACAGTATATCTTATCGGTAAGCCGTGAACCCGACAGATAATCGGCCGAATTGGATAAATACTGCAACTTTTATCCGCTTTATGCAGAAAGGGGCAGCGGTTTTCACCGTAATAACGTGGCCGCCTTACTGCATCGAGTTCTCGATGGTGTTCTTCGAACCACTTACGTAACAGATACCATTCGATAGGCAGAACACTGATATCATCACAGCACTCAGAACAGCCCTTGGCACATGTAATTTCAGAGCGATACGTATCGAATAATTCCGATGTAAGCGTTTCGGCAGCGGTCCGCAGCTTTAGATACCGCTGAAAGATATCGTTTGACTTGTGTAGGTCCACTTCGCATTACCTTTTATGACGAGGCTAAAGGCTGCCATGAGCCCATCCTTAGTGTGGGGATATTCGAATGTGTTGTCAATCAAAGGCTTAGGTTTTAAACAGGCCTTCAATCTGATCGCGGTATTTCTCGGCTATTACGTGGCGCTTTATTTCCTGTTTTGCCGACAGTTCATCACCTACTTCGAAGGGGGCTTTGAGTATTGCAAAGCGGTAGACCCGCTCGAAAGCGCGGAATCCGGTTCTGCCGTTTACCAGCGAGTTTATCTCTCCGTCCATGAGTTCACGAATGTCGTCCGAATCGAGCAAATCTGCTGTTTGATTGTAGGGAATGTGGTTTTCCTCCGCAAACTGTTCTATTGCCGCTGCATTGGGTACAATCAGAGCACCGAGGTACTTCTGGTCCTGTCCGACTATCACCACAGCATCGATATATTCGCTTTCGGTTATTTTTTGTTCTATTGGTAGTGGTTCGATGTTCTCTCCCCCCAAAAGGACTATCGTGTCTTTCGCTCGGCCGGTTATCTTTAATTCACCGCGAATGGTGAGCATACCGAGATCTCCTGTGTTCAGCCACCCGTCTTCGGTGAGTACATCGGCAGTTAAATCGGGCTTTTCGTAATACCCGCTCATCACTTGCGGCCCGCGGACGTGAATAGTGCCCATGGTTCCAGCCGGCTGTTCCTGGCCCGCTTCGCTTACAATTTTACACTCGGTACCCTCGAGCATTTTTCCAACGGTTCCTGGTACTGGATTAAACTGACTGCGAACTGCCAATACCGGAGCAGTTTCGGTAAGCCCGTACCCTTCCAGCAAAAGTATGCCCGCGGAACCGAAAAAAGAATCGACTGAGGGTGGCAGAGCTCCACCTCCGGATATACCCGCAATAAAGCGTCCGCCCAGTTTAGTTTTGATTTTATTGAATACCAATACATTCCCAAGCAGTTTTAGTGGCCATATCAACAGGTATGGTATGATATTCAGCAGCAGGTCTACTGCCTTTGATCGCGGTTTAAACTGTGGAGCCCGGCCGAATATCCGGTCGGATATTCGTTTATGGCTTCCTCCAACCGCTACAAAAAAGTTAAACATCAACAGCTTGATTCCGCCATCCTGCTTAATCTTGCGATAGATTCCGGCGCGTACTGCTTCCCAGATGCGCGGGACCGAAGCCATCCACTGCGGTTTTATTGCGGCCATATCTGCCAGCATTATCTGTCCTATCGGTTTTGAGTAGGCCAGCGCTGATGCACTGCCGAGGGCGATATACTGCACAATTCTCTCGAAGGAATGCCATACGGGCAGGACGCAAATCCAGATATCCCCAGGGGTTACATCCACACGGTCGGGAATACAGCTGACCTGATACAGGAAATTCCGGTGAGAAAGTACCACTCCCTTCGGTTCACCCGTTGTGCCGGAGGTGAAGATAATTGTTGCGGTCTCTTCTCCATGGCCCTTTTCTATCTCCTGCTCAATCAAGTCAGGCTTGCGCTCGAGCAGCTCGGCTCCAGTTGCCCTTACTTCTGCGTACGTTGTTATTTTAATGCGTCCGGTATCGATGCTGTTCTCTTTATCGAAATCCGGGTCCAGTACTAAAAATTGTTTTAAACTGTGTATTTCAGCCTTTACTGAATACACCTTTTTCAGTTGTTCTTCGTTTTCTACTATTACAAGGGAACAACCGGAAAAGCCCAATATATAGGCCAATTCCTGTGCCATACTGTCATTGCCACGGGGCACATCCGCTGCCCCCAGGGTTAACAATGCCAGATCGGAAACCAACCATTCCGCTCTGTTTTCCGAAATCAAACCGACATAATCGCCCCGTTTTACTTTCAGTTTCTGAAGACCGGCGGCGAAAGTGCTCACCTCCTTATACAGCGCATTAAAACTTCTGTTTTGAAAATTTCCTTGGATATCTTTGCTCATCTGAGCAGTAACATCTGGGTGTGCAGCTGCAATTTCCTGCAGCATTCTTGGTATTGTATCCGCCATAGTACGCCTCTAATTTGAATTTGTCGGTCCGTGACCGATATGCTGTATAAAAGATACCATAATATGCGACACCATGCAATTTTATTGTTTGGTATTTTTGATAAAACTGTTTTTTCTGAAAGTTCTTTAACAAAATGAATTTTTTGATTATATTTTACGTATGGATCTGCATAACGCAGCCGACGAAATCGGCATAAGTATAGAGGCGTATAAACACTTGTGCAGCTTATTTATTGAGAATACTGATAAAGATATGGTGAAACTCAAAGCGGCCTTCGATAGCAACCGCCGAAAGGAAGCCGCAGATTTAGCCCATCACATTAAAGGAGCCGCATCCAATATGGAATTTCCCCATATGGCCGATACAGCCAAACGACTCCAACTGCAAGCTTTGGATACTTCAAGCGATACGCGCTCTTTAGATGATAATTATGAGAAACTCGCTGCTCTGTATGCTACAATTAAAGCGGAATTAGAAGCGCAATTATGAATAAGATTCTGGTAGTCGACAACAATCCGGTCATGCTGGAGTTTATGAGCGAAATCCTCACTCAAGAAGGCTACAATGTCAAAACCGTCGATAATGCTGTTGATGCACTTGTTACGGGTCGACAGTTTAAGCCTGATCTTGTGTTTGTCGATCTTATTATGCCGTATATCGACGGCAAGCAACTCTGCCGGCTTTTGCGGAGACATGCGGAGTTCTCTGATACACGTATCGTAATTATCTCCGCTATTGCTGCTGAAGAACCTGATTTTAATTTTCGTGAAATAGCTGATGCGTATGTCGCCAAGATGCCTTTTCGCATAATGAAACCGTATATAATCGATGTAATCAAAAGTTTGCAATCCAACCCCGATGCCGTCTCCACTCACATTATCGGCCTCGATCAAATTTACAACCGCGATATTACGAAGGAGCTGCTTTTTTCCAGGCAGCATATGGAGGTATTGCTATCCAGTATTTCCGACGGTTTTTTTGAATTGAACACCGATCTACAGATTATCTACGTAAATAATGCTGGTTCCGCCATTTTTAAAAAGGATCGTGAAGAATTACTGACAGCCTATTTTCCAACTTTATTTTCCGATGACATCAAGACCCAAATTGAGAATTTCTCCGCTTCGCTCGATAACCAAGAGATCGACCTGGGTATAGATGGAGCGATTGATTTGGATGGACGCTTTATTCGACTCCGATTCAATACCGTCTCTTACGGTACCTATCGTTCTATTATTGTGATGATACAGGACGTGACCCAACAGATAGAAGCTGAACGAATAATAAAGAATGACCTACAGAAAAAAGAGGGGTTGCTGAAAGAGGTTCATCATCGGGTGAAAAATAATCTGAATATCGTAGCCAGTTTACTCAATCTTCAGACAACCTTTTTGAGCGATGGAGTCAGTAAAAAACACCTCACCGAAAGTAAAAACCGCGTTGAGAGTATGGCATTGATGCATGAGCAGCTGTATCACACTGAAGACCTCTCAGGAGTATTTCTGGACAGTTATCTCAACGATCTTATTGCTCAGCTGATCAACATGTATAATCCGAACGCTACTCCGGTACGAACCTTCATAGAAATACCTTCGATTCATTTAGACCTTACTGTTGCTGTACCTCTCGGACTTATAATCAACGAACTTATTTCTAATAGTTTAGATCACGGCCTCAAGAATCAAACTGATAGCTATATATCGGTAAAATTTTTGCAGGAGTTTCATACTGCTCAACTGTTTATTCATGACAACGGTACCGGGCTAAGCGAAGGCTTTGACCCGCACAACAACGAATCTCTGGGACTGTTGCTGGTGAACAATTTGGCCAGCCAGCTGAACGGGCGCTTTGATATATACAATGAAGAAGATGGTGTCACTGCCATTGTCGAATTCAAATTATAACCCGGCCGGCTGTTTTAAATCAAACTAAAGAGAACTCTTGCGATTTACCCCTCTACTGCGATCCCGGCAGATGGTTGAATTTCTACGTAGAAACAGTAAGTAATTTAATTAACTCGTGGGCGGTCTGAACAGGCCGCTCACAGGTGAAACCGCTGCACACATATGCTGCTACAGATGTTGGTGTCTGTGCAGTCAGCGTTTTTGTGAACGGCGCAACTTCTGCAAGCGCATCTGCATTGCTATCAGTTTTATGGAGTACCACTATTTCAGGCAGATAGTTTTTACGCAGTGCCAGTAGCATACGCTGGGCCTCATCCCCCTCGCCTGCTATTACGATTTCACGGGCATGCTCCGCAAACAGTCTATGGGTCGAGTTTATGACGATACAACAGGCAGTAGGGGCCGCCTTTAATTCTTCATTATGGGCCTTCACCGCTTGTAATGCGGCATCCCTGTACCCGATAGTCCCTGTCATTCGGAACAACAACTCGAGATTTTCAATCATAATTGAATAGCTCGAAGGAATAGCCCCGTCATACACCGATTTTGTATTCAGCGGCAGCGGTTCACCTCCACCATTTGCAACAAAAAACCCTCCTGCGGAGGTATCTTCGAACTCATTCAAGGCGGTGTTCATCAATGAAATTGCCGATTGCAGATACATTATCTGGAAGTTATAAAAATATAGTTCGATAAGTCCGGAAATAAAGAAAGCATAATCTTCAAGTTGGCCTTTCACTTTTGCAACACCGCCTCTGTAGCTGTGCAGCAAAGTACCGTCGGCTGTCTGCATAGTAGAAAACAGAAACTCGGCGGTTCTGGTGGCGGCAGCAAAGAATTGCTCTTTCTCGAATACCCTTGCGGCCCTGGCTAAAGCGCGTATCATCATAGCGTTCCAGCTGGTGAGTATTTTGTCATCAGTACCGGGGTGCGTTCTGAGCTCTCTGTGCTCATAGAGTTTTTCTCGTACCGCATCCCAATTCTCCACCGGTTTCTGGGCAGCCTCTATGCTATTTGCGTAGAGAATATTGGTTGTTTCATTCGTCCCACTCACCGGGTCGCGCCAGTTTCCGTCCGGTTCTACATTAAACACATTCAGAATCTCTTTTTCCGGTTCGCTTAAAAGGCCCGATAACTCGTCATATTTCCAAAGATAGAACAATCCTTCCCGTCCTTCACTTTCGGCATCAAGGGCTGAATAAAAAGCCCCTTCCCACGATTCCAATTTATCGACAGTAAACTGCACTATTTCTTCGGCGGTAGATCGGTACTCTCGTCTCTGGGTGGCGGCATATGCATCTGTATACAGTAAAAGCAGCTGTGCCTGATCATAAAGCATCTTTTCGAAGTGCGGCACCTGCCAATAGCGGTCGGTTGCATACCGGTGAAAACCGAAGCCGATTTGATCATATATACCACCTGCGCGCATACTCTTCAAAGTCTGCTCTACTAACTGCAACTTATCGCTATGTGCTTCTGATCGATGGGCGTGCTGCAGCAGGAAACTCAGGAGGTGCGCTTGGGGGAATTTGGGGGCGGTTCCAAAACCTCCCGCCTGGGAATCAAAAGATTTCTCGAGAAGTTGAATGAGCTCATCTATATCCGGCAAATCGTATTGTATAACAGAATCTACAACAGGGCCCTCGGGAATTTCTGTGTTTTTTGTGTTTTGAACCGCATTCATAATCGAATTAGCGGAGTGTAGTACCTTCTCCCGTTCATCCTGCCAAAGTCTCTCAATTTCAGGCAGCAAATCCATCAGCCCGGCCCTACCCGGCATACCCTGCTTGGAAATGTAAGTAGCCGTAAAAAATGGTTTACCCTCCGGGGTCGCAATAATCGTCAACGGCCATCCCCCAGCTCCGTTCATTTTCAGGGCGATATCCATGTAAAAACTATCAATATCCGGCCGCTCTTCGCGATCTACTTTGATAGGAATACATACCCTGTTGAGCAAGTTGGCAACCTCCTCATCCTCGAAGGATTCTCTGGCCATTACATGACACCAATGACAGGTGGAATATCCAATTGAAATAAACAGTGGTTTCTGCTCCCGCGTAGCGCGTTCGAATGTTTCGGTTTCCCACAACTTCCAGTGCACCGGATTGTCGGCATGTTGCAGCAGGTAGGGATTGTTCGACCTATATAAGGCATTCTGGGTTTTTTCAGACATTACATTACAATTATAATAATATTTTAATCAAAGAGAAACCTAAAAACGCCTTCATTTAATGAAGTATTTTCCGGCGCCCGGCGGTTCTTGCACGCCAGTTGGTCAGGGTAACCCCTAAAATGACAATGAAGCCGCCGGCAAACTGCAGGAGACCAAGTCTTTCTCCCAACAGAACCCACGAAACTAAGATTGCCGATAGTGGAACACCATTGAGAAATACAGCTGCTTTTGAAGCATCAATTCGTGTAAGTGCAAAATTATACGCGAGAAATGCTACCAAAGTGGCCCCTAGAATCAAGAAAACCAAAGCACCGATAGCCGGGAGATTTATCTGCTGCCATGGTACCGCCGAAATACGAATCAGAAATACCGGCAAGAGCAGCAGCATCCCGTAAAACACCTGATAAAAGGTCAGTTCCACTGCCGAAAGATCGGCTGACAGGTGCCGGGCTACAATCATATAAAGCGAGGCTGACAGGGCCGCCAAAATAACCAGTCCGTTGCCGAGAAGGCTGCTGTCAGTGTATGTAGGGTTATCATCAAAGCCTGCCAGCAGAATAACCCCGGCAATCGACAGCAGTACCCCGGCCCACTGCCGCGCGTTGAGACGCTCCTTGAGAAAAAAACCTGCTAAAAGTGCAACAACCCCGGGAATACCGGCAATAATCATTGAAGCGCTCGATGCGGAGGTAAATTGAAGTCCAGCACTTTCAAACAGAAAATAGAGGGTCGGTTGAAAAAACGCCATGAGTATTAATTTAAAATGGACGCTTTTCGGGAGGCGGCGGTAGCGTCGTACCATCAGCAGGCCGAAAATAATCGCGGCACCTAAAAATCTTAAAAATACATACGCCACCGGGGTAAACCCCTGTAACACTATTTTAGTGGCGGGAAAAGAACTCCCCCAAAAAAAAGCCGCACACAGCAAAGCTGTATATACAAAAAAAAGCGATTGTTGATTCTTATTATTCTGCATATGCAATTATACTCTTAAAGTTAGCTAATGTTCCAGCATAATGCCGCAGTGCATCCCTTCCGGCCGGGTGCAAATGATACACTCCGCGCTTCTCCCGTTCAAACCAACCGTACACATTGCGCGATAAAATTATCTGGGTTTTGTCGGAGCAGCCGGTTTTCCGCAATTGAGCCGGGGAAGCCGGGCCGGATTGCTGCAGGAAATACGCAATCCTTAGTGCCTGCTGTTTATAGGCGGTTATTTTTTCGGCCGCTACCGGTTCTCCTCCTTTATTAAACTCGGCGTACCGGCCGTCGATTTCCCGCAGCAGTGCCCGCTTTTTTTGATGAGAAGTTCTGGGAGTAAACGGCAGTGGCTGGAGCTCTATTCTCACTTTTGCTTTTGTCTTTAAAAAATCAATCAGAATGCAGCCGATTTCGAGCCTTCGCATTAATTCTTTTATACGTCGGAAATTCGGCGGAACCTGCTTCCCCACTGGGAGCGGTACTGCAATATACACGGATTCAGACATAGCTTTTCTTTTCACTGCCTGCGCCAGCAAATTCAAACTGATAGATTTCTTAAGTTCGATAATAATCAGTTCGTTGCCTTTTTTGGCCACTACATCGCAGTTCTTCACCTCTGCGTGTACTGAGTAACCCTGTCCTTGTAAATATGTTTTAATCGGATCGAATAGGTCGCTTTCTTTCATTCTCTGGGCTACTTTTTTTTGAACAATCTTTTTTCTTCGCCCCGCAGTAACCGGCCAATATTTTTTCTGTGGGTAAACAGAATCAGAAGAGCAATTGGAATTGACATCCACAACAGCAGCGGCGGCACCTGACTCACTCCGGCTCCATCGACTACCAACAGGATAACCGGAAAAAGCACCGCTGCAGCGATTGATGCGGCCGACACAATTCCGGTCAGAGCTACTACCGCGGCAAACACAATCAACGCTGCCCCGAAGCCGATTGGATACAGTGCGGCAATCATACCGGCGGCTGTCGCCACTCCCTTTCCACCGCGGAACACAGCAAACACAGACCAGATATGTCCGCACACAGCGGCCGCTCCGGCTGCGAATGCAACGGCGGCCGCTGAAAACAGATCTGCAGAACCTGTATCGAATATGCGTATCTGTGAAATCCACAACACAGCGGCAGCCCCTTTAGCAATGTCGATAAGTATTACCGGCACACCGGCGGCCCAGCCGAACACCCGCACAGTATTGGTACCGCCGGCATTCCCGGAGCCGTATTCTCGAATGTCTTTCTTGAAGAACAGTTTTCCCACTACAATGCTGGTTGGAAACGAGCCGATTAGATAGCTGAGTAGTAGTATAAAAAGAAAATTCATTATGGTTCTATGTAGGCCACCGCTGCGGTGCCGAAACCGGTGTGCAGAGCCAATGCCGGAGAAGCGTCCAGTACGAATGTGTCCCGGACAGGAAGAAACTCTGCTTCGATTCTGTGTTGAAACCAACGGCCGGTATCCGCAGAATCTACATGGGCAACTGCGAAATCAGTTTCCTTGTCCCGGGCGATACTACGCTGCATCAGCGCAACTATCTTTTCTCTCCCTTTCTCAGCGCCGTGTACCATAGCGGCTTTAACTACCCTTCCCTCGGAATTGAGGGTGAGCAGCGGCCGCAGTCCCATCATTCGGGCAATAATGCCTTTGGTTTTTCCTATACGTCCGCTGCGAATGAGGGCTTCCAGTGAAGGAATAGTTATGAGCAGCTTGGTACGCTCGACCAGGTTCTCTATTAGCTGTAGTACGTCTTGGATTTTTTTTCCGTTTTCAACCGCTTCAACTGCTCTGCGTACAATCAAACCTGCTCCGATGGTAACAGTTTTGGAGTCGATAATATGAATTGAATTTCTATGCTCCAGCCGTTCGAGAGCACTTATGGCAGACTTAATGGTACCGCTCAATGCTCCTGACAGAGCAACATAGACCACATGGCGATAGTGCTCACTGAGAAACGCAAAGGTTTTTTCAAAATCCGCCGGCGCCGGTTGGGAGGTTGTACCGATCACATCACTTCGGGTACGCAGCAAATTGTAAAACCGTGGAGGGCTTAGTGCCAGCTTGTCTATATAGCTGTCTTTCCCGAAAAGGACTTTAACCGGCACCATATGCACGAAATCCTTTTCTAACACCTCCGGGGGCAGATCACAGGCAGAATCCACAACAACGGCAATTTCCGACTGCTGATCGTGGGCAGCAGCGTACTGCTTGTGCATATCATCTACCTTTTGCTCTTCAAGCTCGCCATAGCCTCTGGCAATATCAAATACAGTCTCAGGATTGTCAGTGTGAATGTGCAGCTTTGTGCTGCTGGAAGATCCGGCCACTATTAAAGAATCGCCGAGTGCCGATAGCTGTGAACGCAGAGCAGGATGCTCTATCTCTTTACCATGTATCATACATTCCGTACAAAATCGGTAGGTCAGTTCTTCTTCGATATGAGCTATGTCCGGAGTTTCGTTTATTTCGAATACATTTGTCTGCTCAATTTCTCTTATCCGGCCGCCCTCGATAAAATTCACTATACCTTCTATCAGATGCACTATCCCCAGAGCTCCGGCATCAACCACTTTTGCCTTGCGAAGGTTCGGAAGCTTATCGCGGGTTTCTTGCAAAGCTCTTTTTGCAGCTCCGAGGGTTTCATTGAACAGTTGAGCAAAATCGCTGGTAAGTCGGCTCTTTTCTACCAGGTTCTCGGCCCAAACCCGCAACACCGTTAGAATGGTACCTTCTACCGGATCCGATAACGCTTCGTAGGTGTAATCAACAGCATCACGTACAATTTGACCGAACGCCTTTGTGGTGATTCGTTTTTGCTTGTTGATACCGATTGTTAAACCGTAAAAAAACTGTGATAAAATTGTCCCGCTGTTCCCACGGGCCCCCGAGAGGGCTGCATCAGCGGCACTTTGGCTAATGCTCGGAAGAGTTTGATCGGCACTCTTTATGAGACCATTTGTAAGGGCTTGCAGCGTCACTCCCATATTGGTTCCGGTATCACTGTCGGCCACCGGAAACACGTTTATTCGGTTGAGTTGATCACGATATTTTTGCACACGGCGGCTGCCGGCAATCAGGGCCCGTTTAAGACGGGGACCGTCAAGATAGGTTATTTGCATACGGCACCTCTCTTTACAAATATATCCTCTTTTTGTCCCAAATGGCAGGTTCTATGCCTGTTTTTTAGGAAAAAACCACTGCGAAATGCTTTTTTCCTTCATTGCATCTTTAACAATCTCGAGTGCTTCAGGTTTACATTTCTCGATTATATCGCTCGAAACTCCATAAGGACTTAACATTCGATTGAATATTAGAATCACTAGTTCAACCGGTTCATACTTTTCCGAATCTTTTAGCAGAACCTGCGAAATGCCTCGCAACATCCCTGCATAGAATCGTGCCTCTATCTGTAACTGAGCAGCGGACAGGTGGAGGCCGAATTCCTGAAAGATACTCTCTACTGCGTGCTTCAGATAAACAAAATAGCTGTCCAAGCGGTTTATGAACAGCTGCGAAATTTTCGGATGCAGCTGATTCAACTCTATATACATAAGCTGATGCGTTATTTCGTAACACAGAACCGGCAATTTCCCCTTAAAAGGTTGCAGTATTTGGTCAACATTGTGCAAATATAGGGCATGAATCTCCTCATACACTGCATCAAGATCTTTGAAATGATAGTACATCAATCCTATACTCACTCCGGCCTTTGATGCAATTTCTCTGATATTCAGATCTGTATTGCCTTTGTACAGCTCGGAGAACACGATTCGAAGAATCGCCTCTTTGCCTACCTTTTTTCGCATGTATGTCTCTCTATACCTTCTATATCCATATTACAGCTATACTATGGAACAACTACCTTCCTGTCAAACAATAAAGCCAGGAGATTCTTACTAATATTTTTTTATTCTACTTTTCACGCTATACTTAATACTATCGTCATGGAAGAAAGATATAAGTACATTATCGATAACTCGAAGGATTTTATTACGCTCATCAATCGTGAATACGTGTACGAACTCGTGAATGAGACCTACTGTGACGGAATTAATAAATGTAAGGACGATATTATCTTAGAAATAGAGCTTGATCGTGCCCAGCACAGTGAAGGCCACGATCTGCTGATACTCCTGTTTATACAAATTGAACACATAGAAACGGTTATCGAGATGTACGGCCGCGAAATCGCCGATATCCTATTGGAGAATACGGGGGTAAGACTCCAGTCCGAAATGCGCGCCAGCGATTACGTGTTTCACTTCGACGGCCGTCAGTTTGCAGTGCTGCTCTCCCATGTCGATAATAAACTCGATGCCGGCAATATGGCAAAAAAGATTTTCGACACCGTTACATTTCCCTACAATTTCCGCGGACACGACATAATAGTAGGCTGCCAAATCGGTGCTGCGGTGTACCCCCACGACAGCGAAGACAAAGAAGAGCTCATTAAAAAAACTCTTTCGGCGATGATGGAATCCGACCGCCTGAACACATGGTTCACCTTATATGACGAAAACCTTTACGAACAGGCCCTGCGGAGAATCGAACTCAACAGCGCTGCCCATCGCGCGCTGGAAGACAAGCATTTTACCATAAAGTATCAGCCGATAGTTGATCGAAACTTCAAAATAGTCGGAGCGGAAGCACTTCTCAGATGGGAACACCCCACCCTCGGCCATATCTCGCCGATGGAGTTTATCCCGCTGGCCGAACAATCCGACCTCATATTTGCAATCGGAAAATGGATCATGTTTTCCGTATGTGAACAGCTTTCACTATGGAGCCGAAAATACGGTATCTACATCTCTCTCAATCTCTCATCGCGAGAGTTCGCTTCCCCCGATCTCATTACTAACGTAAAATCGGCGCTGCGCAAATCGCCCTCCTTTCCCCCGCGCTTTCTCAAAATAGAGATAACCGAAAACGAAAGCATCCGCAACATAGATGAGTCTATCAGCCGTATCAATACTCTCAGGCAGATAGGAGTAGAGGTATTCATCGACGACTTCGGTACCGGAAACTCCTCTCTGCAGTATCTCAAAAAATT
Organism: uncultured Sediminispirochaeta sp.; assembly: GCA_964632675.1. Lineage (GTDB taxonomy): Bacteria > Spirochaetota > Spirochaetia > DSM-16054 > Sediminispirochaetaceae > DSBN01. Next base: position 2,556 of record CAZWDV010000049.1, on the reverse strand, counting down.
GCCGGCGGAGGTACTCAAAATCGACCGTGAGTTTGTGAAGGACATCGAATACAACGATGAAGACCGCGAATTTCTCGATCATATAGTGCACATGGCCTATGTGCGCGGCAAAAAAATCCTAATTGAAGGTGTTGAAAACCGGCAGCAGGCCGACCTGTTAGTTCGCATGGGCTGTAATCGCATGCAGGGCTTTTATTTCAGTAAGGCCCTTCCCCCTCGGGAGTTCGAAACACTCCTGCAGAACAATCTGCCGCTCCCCGCGGCACTGCAGTATTTGTCTTCTTGAAAAATACTTTCTGTCGCGGCTGAAGTGCGTCACAATACAGCATGCTCGCTAACCGACATTCAGATTTTAACGTGCAGGGACTAATCTGCCGCCTCGCCCAAAACGCCCCGCAGTTTGGCCGTGAACACATCGAGCCGGAAATACAAAGGGTCCACCGCGAATTATCAAAAAATTTCGGCTCCCTCGACCGTACCCAACTCAAGCAGCACATCTGCACAGCTGGTACGGACCGACAGCCCTTATTAAAACGGTACCGCAGCAACAAGAATAATTAAATGGAAAAAATTCAATCTTATAGACATTGGCCAACTCGCTGCAATCTGCCGGCTGCAGGATACAGCATCGGAGGACCCTTGGTTTGACGGGAAGATATATCTGTCAGTATCTTGTGTATAGAAAGGAGATAGTAACATGAATCTAAAAGGCAAACGAGCAGTAATAACCGGCGGAAGCCGTGGGATCGGTGCCGCCACGGCCATAGCTCTGTCTCAAAAAGGGGCGGATGTAGCGGTCGTATATCACAGTAATCGCGAGAAAGCCGAAAAAATTGTGGCCGCCGCCAAAAACAACGGGGTCAGAGCCCAGGCCTTCGGCGCCGACCTGCGCGACTGGTCAGAAGTACAGAAACTGATGGAAGGGGTCGGCCAGGCCTTCGGCGGCATAGATATTCTGGTCAACAGTGCCGGCATCAACGGAAACAACACGCAGTTAGAAAAGATCACCTTGGATGAGTGGAAAAACGTCATAGACAGCAACCTGACCAGCGCCTTCTACTGTGTAAAGGCCGCCGTTGGAGAGTTGAAAAAAAACAAAGGTAAAGTTGTGAACCTCTCCTCAATCGCTGCGAAGATGGGCGGTAAACTCGGCAGCCACTACGCAGCCTCAAAGGGCGGCCTGAGCAGTATGACCTTTGCCATGGCCACCGAACTTGCCCCGGAGGTAACCGTAAACGCAATCGCCCCCGGCCCGGTCGACACCGAGTTGATCAGCGATGAAGTGAAACAGAAGCTGGCTACGCTCACCCCCTTCGGTCGTATCGCTACACCCGAGGAGATAGCCCACACGGTCATCTATCTGCTGGAAAACGATTTTGTCACCGGCGAGATTATCGACGTAAACGCCGGCCGGCATAAAGACTGATCCTTTCCACGGTATTACACAACTTGCTCGGCGGGGTGAGCGGAGGAGCGGAGCCGGATCAGTGCTGCGGGTATGGAGCGCGGGGGCGCGCTCCAGATTTTTAAACCGCCGAAAAATAAAGGTGCCGCCGAATGGCAATGTGAGAGGCTACTGGGTGCCAAAAAGCATTCTAAAACCGACAGTCGGCGCATAAGAGAGAAACACATCGCCGATATTTCCGTGCCCGACACTGGCAATGGCCTGATATCCGATGTATACGGTAGGATGGAAAAACAGCAGCGGCAGGCTGGCTTCTAAGGTTGCCTCTCCCATAACCGCTAAAACACCATCCTGTAACACGGAATTAGAAGAACTCGGATCGCTCACACCGCCGACACCGGCATAGATAAGTCCCAACACGTTGAGTGGTCTATCGATAAAGCGGTACCCGGAAATCAATCCGCCGAAACCGCCGGAGAAACCATCTTCACCCTCGCCGTTTTCGGAAAAACCGACTCCGAAACCGCCGGCCACATGTCCGTCACTGTCGATACCGTACCCCATTCCGCCGACATAGCCGAGCTGATGATCGGTGGCACCGAAGTACGGTTCCGATTCGTTCTCCCAGGGATAAGCCAGCCGCTGACTGCCCCAAAAAGCTCCGCCCACGCCGCCTCCCTCATCGGCCGCCAGCAGTGAGGGAACTGTCAATATTGTTAGTACCAGCAGCATCACGCTAAAAGATGTTTGTATGTGAGTATGCTTCATTTTAATCCTCCTACTATTGTAACACCGGTGATCCGGGTATCTGTTACCAGTATTTTTAAAAATCGATCATTAGCTGCTGTGTGCTCGTTTTTCCGTTTACACCTTGTACTATTGCATTTGGTATTTGACAATTATAGTTAGGCTGGTCTATACAGCTGGTTCACTGAATCGAATACCTACCCGGGTGGCTGGCGAAAGAAGCGGGTAAAGGAGAGATAGAAATGAATGTTGCAGTTATCGGCGGAGGCGGGGTTTTCGGCGGTGTGTTGATATAGCCCATTCCCTGTAACCATTGTAACTCCACTTTTTCATTGCAACAACATCTTTGCAGTATTCACCGCCAGGTCAACTCCAAGTGGTTGTTATTTTTAATTTTCATATAA
>CAZWDV010000048.1:0-22205 GCA_964632675.1 uncultured Sediminispirochaeta sp. | reverse complement strand
TGATGTAATTCTAATTTTGGAAGGTATAGAGCTTCCAAAATTAGAATTACTGTTTCGGAATAGTTTTTGCGTGCTTTTACCGGGCCGCTATTTTCCCTTAGAATGCATACTCACCGGCGGCTCGTTCGGCTTGGCATGACCGCTTTCCATCATAACTGCAATTGGCCGGAGGGGGGGAATATTTTCACATGTAATTTGGATAACTACCATAATCGGTACCGAGAGAAACATTCCCATTACTCCCCATATCCAGCCCCAGAAGATAAGGGAAAACAGAATCAGCAGGGGACTGATATTGAGCCGGCGGCCCTGCAAGCGGGGATCGAGAAAGTTCCCGATGGTTACTTGTGTTGCAATCATCATAATGGCAACTATGCTGATTTTACCCATATCCGGATAGAACTGGACTACCCCCATAGTAATAGTGATTACAACCAGCACAAATGAACCAATCGAGGGGATAAAATTCAACAGAAAAGCCAGCACCCCCCAGACAATCGGAAAGTCGACCCCTATTACCAGCAAAAAGAACCACACGAACAGCCCCGTGGCTAAACTGATAAAAAATTTCAGATTTATGTAGCGGCCGACTTGTTGGTTGATGTGCTCGATTATTCTACCGATATGCCGGCCGGTTTCCTCATCGAAGGCCCGCGCCAGCTTGTACTTGAACAGCGGTTTTTCCAGTAACAGAAAAATAAGAAAAATAATAATCATTATCAGAGAACTGAAAAAATTTATAAGAGATCCGGAAAGACGTACGAGATAATCTCGCAGAGCCCCCTGCCAGTTGATGTCAGTTGAAAAATTGAAGGATATATCGAATCGCTGCAGGACCATCGCTTCGATCTGCGAGCTTATTTCGGTATATCTGGTCGCGTATTTGGGATACTCCTTGATGAAAGAGTTTACGCTAGTCTGCAGAAAAAGGAAGATCAAAAACATCACCCCGAAAAGAACCAGCAGGGTTAAAATCAATGCCAAAACTCTGGGAATATGCATCTTGTCGAGCATATTTACCAGAGGTGCAATGATAAACGAAAGAAATATTGCAATGATCAGAGGAAGGAGAATGGAGGCCATCATTTTTAGGACAGCCCCCATCATTATAACTGCAATAACTCCAAGAAGTCCTGTTGAAACAGCTGATACTCTCATAGTCACTTCAATATAGCATTTATTTGAACGAAATGTAACTATGCTCTATTTTAGAAATCGGTTAACGTTTACCGAAAACCCTGGACAACAGGCTCGAACGCGCTTCCTGTTGCTCATAGAAAGGCCCCATTGAAAGCAGTCTCTGCGAGCGATCTTTGAGCAGTTGCGAGGTCTTTTTACCGATCAATATCGGCAGATGCTGAGCCAGAGCTTCCTGAATATACCTTCCCGTGTTGGCAGGGTCCTTATGGGCACCGCCGTCCCCCTCGGAGATGATACCGTGAATTACCCCCAGTTCCAGAAGGTCACGGGAGGTCATGCGCATCAGTTCCGCGGCCAACTTTGCCTTGGAGGAATCCCGCAGAAGAATCGATGCACAGCCTTCCGGTGAAATAACCGAATACACCGAGTTCTCCAGCATGAATACCCGGTCACCTACTCCAATCCCGAGTGCTCCGCCGGAACCGCCTTCGCCAATTACAATTGAAATTACCGGCACTTGCAGCCGCGAAAACTCCTTCAAATTGCGGGCAATGGCTTCGCCGATCCCCTTTTCTTCGGCCGAAATACCGGGATAGGCCCCCGGTGTATCGATAAAAGCGATAACCGGACGCCCGAAGGTTTCCGCTTCATGGGCAAGGCGCAGCGCCTTCCGATAGCCCTCCGGCTGGGCCATACCGTAGTTGCGCGCCAAGTTGTCCTTGAGGTTGCGCCCCTTCTGCTGGGCGAGTATCGTAACCGGAATACCTTCGAAGAACCCGAGTCCGCCAATTAGAGCCGCGTCATCGCCGCCGAGGCGGTCGCCGTGCAGCTCAATAAAATTATCGAAAACAAGATCAATGTAATCGAGGGCGGTCGGCCGCTCCGGATGACGCGCCAGGATCACCTTATCCCAGGCGGTAGCATCTCCCTTTCCTCCGAACAGCTTATGTTCAATTTTAGAGAGGTCCTCGTACACCTGCATATGCTCTTCGGAGGCCAGCTTTTTCAATTCCTTCAGCTTTTTATGAAAATTCAGTTCAGGCATAACTATCTCACCTCCCGGCGCGGTATATGGGTATCTATCAAAAACGAGAGGGTGGATTTCATTTGTTTACGATCAACCACGATGTCCACAAACCCTTTCTGCTGCTGAAACTCGGAGCGCTGAAAACCCTCCGGCAGTTTCTGCTTAATGGTAGACTCGATTACCCGCGGCCCGGCAAAGCCTATCAGTGCTCCCGGCTCGGCTAAAATCACGTTGCCCAGCATTGCAAATGAAGCTGTCACACCTCCCGTTGTCGGGTGGGTCAGTACTACGAAAAAGGGCAAACGCTGTTCCTGCAGCAGCGCTATAGCATGGCTGGTTTTGGCCATCTGCATCAGTGAATAGATACCTTCCTGCATCCGGGCACCGCCGGATGCAGCAAACAGAACAACCGGAAGTCTTTCCTCTACGCCTTTCAACAGGAGCCGCGTCACCTTTTCGCCTACGGCAACCCCCATACTCCCGCCCATAAACGCAAACGACATCACTCCCAGTGCAGCCGCCCGCCCCTCTATCAGACAGGTTCCGACAGTTACCGCTTCGTTCTGTCCCGATTTCTGGCGGGCTTTGTCGAGTTTTTCTTTGTAGCCGGGAAACTCTATCGGGTCGACCGAGCGGATGCTGGCATCGAACTCCTTAAAGGTACCCGGGTCAGCGACGGTTGAAATGCGCTCTTTCAACGCCAGCTGAAAATGATGGTTACAGCCGGGACACACATACATGTTTTCTTTGAGAATTTTATCGTCGATATGACGATGGCAGATCGGACAGGCGTGTTTTTCTTCTATGTAAGCCAGCTCGCTCTTTTTTTGAGCGGCCCGCCCCTTGCGTGCACCGGAAGCTCTCCAGCGCACTCGGTTCTCACGCTGCGGTTGACCTGAATATTTTTTGAATCTATCTAATATCCCCATACGCTACTCCTCAAGTATTTGGGAGAGCCCGAAAGTACCGAAGGTCCCCCGTTGAAAAAGGGTACTGTTGAGTATCTTCTTCTGCACCTCGATGTTGGTGTCGATTCCCTCGATTACATATTCATCAAGCGCCCGTTTCATCCGTGCAATTGCACTGCGCCGGTCGCGCCCGTAGGTGATAAGCTTGGCAATCAGGGAATCATAAAAGGGCGAAACCATATACCCCTGATACAGAAACGAATCGACCCGGACATTCCGGCCGCTCGGCTGAAGGTACCTGGTAATCCGGCCGGGGGTCGCCGCATTGATACGACACTCGATAGAGGCCCCTTCAAGCCGGATGTCCTCCTGCCGCAAATCCAGCGCCTCGCCGCTGCAGCCGCGAATCTGTTCCTTAATGATATCTACATTACTGATGAACTCTGAAACAGGGTGTTCCACTTGCACACGCGCATTTACTTCCATAAAATAATAGTTTTCTCCGTCAAACAGAAACTCAATGGTACCGGCACCTTTGTACCCGATACTCTTGAACAGGTTTACCGCATCCCGGCACATGCGATCGCGGATGGTTTGATCAATTCCCGGCGACGGACTCTCCTCTAAAACCTTCTGGTGGTTTTTCTGCAGTGAGCAGTCACGCTCTCCGAGGTGAATCACATTGCCGAACATATCGGCCAGTATCTGCACCTCGATATGCCGCGGGTTCTCGAGGTATTTTTCTATATAAATCGTACCGTCGGAAAAGGCGGTTTCAGCTTCATGTGTTGCAATTCGCATGGCCGATTCCAGCTCCGAATGGTCGCGCACTATTCGCATTCCCTTTCCGCCCCCGCCGGAAGCGGCTTTGATGATAACCGGATATCCGGCCCTCTCGGCGAACTCCTCCGCAGTCTTCAAGTCCTCCACCGGTCCGTCGCTTCCCGGGGTAATCGGCAGACCGGCCTTTTCAGCCGTCTTTCTGGCCTGCACCTTGTCGCCGAGAAAAGAAATTGTTTCCGCCTCCGGTCCGATAAACACCAGCCCGGCATCCTTCACCTGCCGGGAAAACTTGGCACTTTCGGACAGGAACCCTACTCCGGGATGCACCGCATCGCAGCCGGCAAACAGGGCCGCCGAAATGAGATTGGAACTGTGCAGATAACTTTTTTTGGCTTCCGCCGGACCGATGCACACTGCTTTATCGGCCATCTCCACAGCCATCGACTCCCGGTCGGCCTCCGAATAACCGACTACCGCTTCTATTCCCATCTCTTTCAGGGTTCGGATTATTCTCACCGCTATTTCGCCGCGGTTTGCAATAAATACCGACTTCACCATACTAGAGCTTCTCGATTTCAAATAGCGGTGTGCCGTATTCAACCATTTGCTGGTTTTCAACCAACACACTTTTGATACGGCAATCAAACTCGGCTTCCAGTTCGTTCATCACCTTCATCGCTTCGATAATACAAAGGGTGTCCCCGGTTTTTACCTCGATTTCCTCCTCCACATACGGGGGAGAATCGGGCGATGCGGACCTGTAAAAGGTACCGACTATTGGGGCAGTGATGACCTCCGTATCCTTCTCCGGGGCTTCGGAACCCTGGTCGGAGCCAAGGGTTGTCTGGGCGGGCGCGGCCATCGGTGTGGCAGCGGTTGGTTGTACAACGGCCTGCGGTGCAACGGCACTTACTTTTTTGAGGCTGAGTTCAAACTCGCCGTCTTTTATGTACATTTCTGCAAGAGAGCTATCATCAAGCTTTTCTATCAATTCTACAATTTCACTCTTTTTCATTCGTTCCTCCCGGTTTTAACGGTTGATCGCAAATTTCAGCGAAAGCTATCATAGTACTTTTCGGTCGTCAACCGAAATGTAATGCTTTTTAGCTTTTTTTTCCACCCTGTTGGGCAGAACTTGCATATTGCGCCCCTTGACGAATTGGAAAAAGTATGTCGTTGTGTGTATCTTTGGGTATGAACGTGAACACGAGGAGGATTTATGAGCGTATATATTCGATCAATTGGTGCCTATATTCCAGAAAAGAGAATGACCAACGATGAATTGGCCCAGATAGTAGACACATCCGATGAGTGGATTCAATCACACACCGGCATACAATCCCGGCATCTGTGCAGCGACCGGGAAGTTACCAGTGACTTGGCAGTCAATGCCGGTAAACTCGCCATCGAACGCGCCAAAGTAAGTCCGGATGATATTGATTTAGTTATTTTAGCGACGGCTTCCCCTGACTTCATCGGGTTTCCTTCAACTTCTTCGATAGTTCAGGAGAAGCTCGGACTCAGTCACGCCGCAGCCTTCGACCTGGTGGCCGGCTGCACCGGATTTGTGTATGGTCTTGAAACCGGGCAGGCTATGATTAGCGCCGGCAGCGCCCGCAATGTACTGCTGATTGGAGCTGAGACTCTGTCGCGCATTACTAACTGGAAAGACCGTAACACCTGTGTGCTCTTCGGCGACGGAGCCGGTGCGGTGGTGCTCTCAGAGAGTGATGACCCTGAACGTGGATTAATCGATTCAATTCTCGGATCAGAGGGAAAAGGCGCCGAACATCTCGTACGTAGAGCCGGCGGTTCCCGGGAACCCTTCAATGGAAAAGCTACACCAGAGGAGCATCTCTATATTCAAATGAACGGACGACAGGTCTATAACTTTGCCGTGCGGGTAAATACCGAAATAATCAAATCCCTCCTGGAGCGAAACAATATGGAGTTTGATCAGATCAAGTGGGTCGTTCCTCATCAGGCAAATATTCGCATAATCCAGGCGGCTGCGAATCGACTGAAACTGCCGATGGAAAAATTCTTCACCAACATTCACGAATACGCCAATACTTCGGCGGCATCAATTCCGATCGCTTTGAATGAAATGTTCGAAAAGGGGAAACTGGAAACGGGCGATACTTTGCTGCTGACCGGTTTTGGGGCCGGATTGACCTACGGCGGCAATCTCCTGCGCTGGTAGGAAGAGTTTGATAGGAAGAGTTTGAACTGTCAAAACTTCCAACTCGCTTTTTTTGGCCTAAGTTTCGGCCGTTGACCGATATCCCCTAATTCGATATGGTTAGAAACAAGTAAACGCGGAGGAAAGATATGCAGCTTTGTTTTCTTTATCCCGGTCAAGGGGCCCAGTACCCCGGTATGGGGAAAGATCTCTATGAGGCGAGTTCGGCAGTGAAAGAACTTTTCGAACTGGCTTCCGACGCCTGCGGACGCGACACAAAAGCTCTCCTATTTGATTCCGATGAAAGTGAATTAAAAGAGACACAGACTACACAAATTGCAATTACATTGATGAACCTCGCAGTACGAAGATATTTATTGGCCAGTAAGGTAGAATCCTCAGGAGCGGCCGGATTCAGTCTCGGCGAATGGTCGGCATACGTAGATGCCGGCGTTATTTTAGAACGCGAAGTATTCCCCGTTGTAATGGAACGTGGCCGTCTGATGGCCGCGACCGCCGAAGAGCTCGAGGCTCGCGGCAGCCGCAGCGGCATGGCAGCGGTAATCGGGCTGCCGGCGGAAAAGGTCGAAGATGTTTTGCAGCACATAGATGGAGTTTTTCCGGCCAACTACAACTCTTCTGAGCAAACTGTAATTTCGGGCAATTCCGCGGCAATCGAAACGGCCGCAACACAACTCAAAGAAGCCGGCGCCCGCCGGGTCATTCCCTTGAAGGTCTCCGGCCCCTTTCACACGCCCCTGCTTCTGCAGGCGGGCAGTGAATTCGAAAATTATCTGGCGGAGTTCACATTGCATGATCCTGCAAAGCCGCTCTACTCCAATGTCACCGGTCGCCGATTGAAAAGTTCTACAGATGTGCGCAGCAATGCAATTCTGCAAATAACGTCACCTGTGCAGTGGACCCGCGAAGAGGCGGAAATCGGGGCCGACGGCTATTCGATGTGTATTGAAACCGGACCGGGCAAGGTGTTGACCGGTTTGTGGAAGAAAAGCGACCAGAGTATAGCGTGTCGTCCAACCGACAGCCGCGAAAAGCTCGATGAAGTGATAGGAGAATTAGTATGAACTTTCAAGGAAAATGTGTAGTAATAACCGGCGGCTCCCGCGGCATCGGCGAGGCTATTGCCGAATCGTTTGTACATACGGGGGCCAAGGTACACACCTTGAGCCGCTCGGAAAGCAGCCGTTCAGCAAACCTGCAGGATAAAGCCGGTGAAGCCGGCGGAAGCTACAGCTGGCATGCAGCCGACATTACCAACCGCAGCGCCCTCGAAGGGGTAATCGATTCTATTCTCACGAGGGAAGGAGAAATCGACGTACTGGTCAACAACGCCGGCATTACCCGCGACGGCTTGTTGATGCGCATGAAGAATGAGGATTGGGATGCGGTGCTGCAAACCAACCTCTCCTCTGTGTATACTACCTGTAAGAAGATAGTTCGGCCGATGTTAAAGGCCCGCAAAGGAACTATTATCAACATATCCTCTGTAGTTGGAATTATGGGCAACGCCGGACAAACTAACTACAGTGCTTCCAAAGCCGGATTGATCGGTTTTACCAAAAGTCTGGCCCGCGAGGTGGCCTCCCGGGGGGTCAGGGTAAACGCGGTCGCCCCCGGTTATATAGAAACAGCTATGACAGAAAACCTGAATGAAGCGGCCCGTACGGCCCTTACACAACAAATTCCGCTCGGACGTACCGGTACTCCCCAGGAAATTGCAGCAGCGGTGCTGTTTTTAGCCTCGGATGCAGCCGGTTATATTACCGGACAAACTCTGGTAGTAGACGGCGGACTGGCAATGTAACTTGCAATAAGCAGAGGAGATAATTATATGAAAAGAGTAGTTATTACCGGTACGGGGGTAGTGAGCCCTCTTGGTCACTCGATAGATGAAATGTGGAACAATATCAAAGCGGGAAAATCTGGAATAGAAGCCATCACCAGGCTTGATCCTGAGGAATACCCCTCAAAAATCGCCGGCGAAGTACGTAATTTCGACCCGTCCCAATTCATTGACAAAAAAGATGCCCGTAAGATGGCACTTTTCAGCCAGTATGCAATTGCCGGTGCAGTGCAGGCTATGCAGCAGGCTGGACTCGAATCCGATGCAATCGATACCGAACGGGCCGGCGTGATACTCGGCAACGGTATCGGCGGCTTCGAAATAATTGAAGAAGGTCACCGGACCCTATTCGATAAGGGGCCGCGCAGAGTTCCTCCCATGACCATTCCCAAAATTATCAGTAATGAAGGCCCCGGTCATATTGCCATACGCTACGGCTTTCACGGCCCCTGCTACACCGTTACCACCGCCTGCGCATCGGGTACCGATGCCATCGGTCAGGCGATGCGGGCTATCCAACACGGCCAGACTGATGTAATGATTACCGGCGGAGCCGAAGGCTGTATAACCGGACTCGGAGTATCCGGTTTCTGCGCACTGAAAGCGCTCTCCACCCAGTATAATGAAACTCCCCACATAGCCAGCCGCCCCTTTGACAAGGACCGGGACGGTTTTGTGATAGCTGAAGGTGCGGGTATTCTGGTTCTGGAAGAGCTCGAACATGCCAAACAGCGTGGAGCCGTCATTCTGGGCGAAGTAGCCGGTTACGGTATGACCTGTGATGCATACCACCTCACGGCTCCCGATCCCGAGGGAAACGGCGCTGCCCGGGCAATGAAAATGGCCCTGGACGAAGCCGGCCTGCAGCCGGAAGATATTGATTATATCAACGCCCACGGCACCAGTACTCCCACCAACGATCCGATCGAAACCGCGGCCATCAAAAAGACCTTTGGAGAACATGCCTATAAACTGAAAGTATCCTCCACTAAATCGATGACCGGCCATATGATCGGTGCTGCCGGCGGCGTTGAAGCCATAATTGGAATGCTTGCCATCCGCGATAGTTTTATTCCCCCCACTCTCAATCTGGATGAGCCGGATGAAGCCTGCGACCTCGATTATGTACCCGGTCAGGGGATTAAAGCCCAGGTACGCGCCGTTATTTCCAACTCACTCGGGTTCGGCGGTCATAACGGGGTAATACTGATAAAGGAGTATAGTGAATGAGTGGGATAGAGAACCTATTGCCGCACCGCGCGCCGTTTCTGTTTGTCGATGAACTGGAATCTTATGACGATGAGCGGATAGTCGGAAAAAAACTGTTTCACGATGACATGTTTTTCTTTACCGGCCATTTTCCCGGATATCCCGTCGTTCCGGGGGTGCTGCTAATCGAGTCGATGGCCCAGTGCGGCGGGGCCGGTGTAAATGCCCAAGGCACCCTGGGTGACGCTCTTTTCTTCCTGGCTACCGTTGAAAAAGCAAAATTCCGCCGCCAGGTAAAACCCGGTGAAGAAGTTCGTTTTGAAATAGAAAACCTCCGGGTTACCCCGCAAACCCTTAAACAGAAGGGTAAGGCCTTTGTCGGCGAGGAGCTGGCCGCAGAGGCGGAGTGGCTCTGCCTGGTGGACACATCACAAAAGAAGTAAAAGGAAGGAATCTATGATAGCACCGAAAATACGCGGAGGAATCTGCATGAACGCGCACCCGGCCGGATGCGCGCGGGAGGTACAGCTGCAGAAGGAGTTTGTAGAAAAAATCGACTTTACAGCTGGTGCCGATCCAGACACCGCTCCACCGCAGCCGGCCGCCAATGGTCGCGGCACACGCAGTGATAAAGGACCGAAAACCGCCCTAATTATCGGCGGTTCTACCGGATACGGACTGGCCTCCCGGCTGGTCGCGGCCTTCGGGTATGGAGCCGAAACCGTCAGTGTCTCCTTCGAGAGAGAGGCAACTGAAAAACGGCCGGCCACTGCCGGCTGGTACAATACCCGTGCCTTTGACGCGCTTGCAGAAAAAGAGGGTTTGTCTGCGCACAGCTTTAACGCCGACGCTTTTGCCCATGAAACCAGGGATAAGGTCGGCACGCTCTTAAAGGAACGCGGACGGAAAGTTGATCTTTTGGTCTATAGTCTGGCCTCCGGCGTTCGTCCGGATCCGGATACTGGCCATATGTACCGATCCGCCCTCAAACCCATCGGTGAAACCTACACTACCCGTTCGGTCGACTTTATGAACGAAACCATTTCTCAGGTAAGTCTTGAACCGGCGAATCAGGATGAGATCGACTCGACCGTCAAAGTGATGGGGGGTGAGGATTGGCAGCTATGGGTCAACTATCTGCAAGAGAACGGCCTGATAGCCGAGGGTTTTCAGACGGTGGCCTACTCCTATATCGGACCGGCGGTAACCCACCCGATTTACCGCTCGGGAACCATTGGGAAGGCCAAAGAGCATTTGGAAGCAACTGCCCGCAGTATGAACTCGAGACTGGCGAAGGACAGCGGTGCAGCCTTTGTGTCCATCAATAAGGCGGTAGTAACCCGGGCCAGCGCAGTTATTCCGGCAGTCCCCCTTTACATATCCCTGCTCTTTTCTGTCATGAAAGACAAAGGGCTGCACGAAGGCTGCATAGAACAGATAGTGCGCATGTACGGCAACCGTCTTTATAACGGCGGCAACGTTCCCACCGACAGCGAACAGCGTATTCGGCTGGACGATTTTGAAATGCGCGCGGATATCCAAGAAGAAGTCGGACGACGTTGGAATACTGTAACCGAAGAAACGCTGAACGAGCTGGCGGATATGGAAGGATTCCGCGCCGACTTTCTGCGCATACACGGCTTCGATGTGCCCGGCGTAGATTACCAACAGGAGGTTTCATTGGAAGATATCCCCAGTCTGTAAACGGGCGGGGCCGCCTTGCTACGCACACTACGCACAAGAAAATTGCTGTCTGAAGTTCATATCGGACAGCCATTTATAGGAAGTATATTATGATCAGGCAGTTCAGCCTTGTTTACTAAATCGAACGATCATATGGAGGATTGCAGGCTCATCCGATTTATTGTAAATCGCGTGATCGACGTCGCAGTGATAATTTATAAAGTCACCGGTGTGCAGCTCGGTACTGTGTGCCCCGGCCCGCACCTCGACCGTCCCTTTGATAATACTGAGAAATTCCTCGGTCTGCGGAAAATGGGGTTCCGATTCCAACTTGCCCCCGCCGTCAAATGTAAGTAAATACATTTCGAGATCTTCAACCATTGAGAACGGTGAGAGAACCCTTATATGAACCCGGCCTTCTTCGGCATCAATTGTGGTAATTTCGTTTTCCCGGCTTATATTGAACTTCTTTTCAATCTCTTCACTGCCCTTCAGCAGTACATCGATGTCCACATTGAGACCATTGGCGATTTTCCACACAGTTACAACCGTAGGATTGACCTTGTCGGTTTCTATCTGTGAGAGCATAGCCTTGGACACGCCGCTGCGAGCTGAGAGATGCCCGAGGGTCATATTAAGTTTTCGTCTGATTTCTTGAATATTACGCCCGATTTGAAAAGGCGCATTTTCAATCATATCGCTTCGGTATTTTACACTTCCATCCATTTGACAGATACATTCTCGTTCAATATAATAAACAACATTTACCATTGTAACCTTTAGTGAGAATTAATGTCAAGAAAAATGGAAACAGAATTACAACGCTTTCAGGTGGTTCTCGTCGAACCGCAAACATCGGGAAATGTCGGATCGGTGTGTCGGGCTATGAAGACAATGGGGTTTTCCCGGCTTGTAATCGTGGGCCGTACAGCTGAGTATTTTAACCTGGACCAGGTAAAAACCTTTGCCCTGCATGCCAAAGACGTCTTTGCCCGGGCCGCTTTTGTACAGACTCTGCCGGAAGCGGTTGCCGGCAGTATCGTTGTTGCCGGAATAACCCGGCGGCGCGGAAAATACCGTAAATACTTTTCACTTTTACCGGAACAGTTGGCCGGCCATATCGCAGATATGGGAGCCGGGACGGTGTCCCTCGTATTCGGCCGTGAGTCCGACGGTCTTACCGATGAGGAGCTGACCCATTGCAATGTTGCCGTGCGCATTCCCTCCTCTGAATCCTTTCCTTCCCTCAACTTGTCTCACGCCGTGCAGGTGCTCACCTACACCCTTTCGAGGGAGTACCGACCATCCATGCAGGCATTTCAGGCCGTCGATCAGCAGCGCCTGCTTGAAATGAGCCGGGTCGTCACCGATTCATTTGATGAGATCGGCTTCTTTAAGCAAAACGAAAAAGAGGAAGTGGGAAGATTTTTCCGGGATATTTTCAGCCGCTCAGGTTTGTCAGAGTCAGAAGCGGCCCGTCTGATTAAAATGTTCCGCAAGATGACGAAACTCAAGATACATCGGCCGCACTGAGCTCGGTCAGTTCAGCCGCCTGTTGCTGGAATTCGAAAATACAGGCCTGGATGGAATAAAAGACCATTGGAAAAATAAAATTGTAGAAATAAGTGCGCTGGTACACACGCTTTTCACGGTAGGTATTTTCATACTCCATCCACTCCTGAATGCTGTCAATGTGCTGGTCGTAAGAGTTAAAATCGAAGCCGGGTCTTTCGGGCAGCTGATCCACTTTGACAGTATCCTGTACTTTCCCGAGCAGTTCGAACAGATTGTAGAGGCTGTAATCCTTCTCTATTTCCTTGTGTGCCGCCTCGGTCGCACCGCTGTGATCATTCAAAATGCGCTCGTAAAGGCTCGGCAGGACCAATTTGAGAATATCGTGTTTGCGAACATAGATTCCGCGCCGTTTGAATACCGATTCCAGCCCATTAATGACAAAACGGTTGCCGCGGTAGTATTTGAGCATGTCCAGTATACGCTGGGCCCCTTCCTGCCCCTTGTTGATAAGCAGGTCGACCTGATTCATGATAGCTTCCGGTAAACCGGGATTCACCTGCACACTGTAGGTGTTGAACATCGCATTGTGCTTGTCCTTGAGTGTTACTTTACCAAACTTGAACAGCTCATCCATGGTAATGTGCTTGAAGCTTCCAAACAGAGCCTCGGCTTCTCGCTTGAACCGCTTATAGTATTCGTCCACTGCTCCGGTATGTTTGAGCACGTTAAAGAACTCTTCGGATATTCTGAATCCGCCCACCGGCGCGGTAGACTCCATACGCTTGGCCTTGATAACCGGTACGCCGATAATGTCCCACTGTTTGGCACCTTCGGGGCCGAAATTGCCCACCGTTACTTCGCCGATATTGGCACCGATCCGTACACGAATTTGAAAAAAGGCGTTGATCGAAGGGGAGAGTTCGTTGCTGGTACGCAGGGTTCGAATGATTTCGAAGGCCTTTGAAATCGACTCGCGGGTACCGCGCTCCTCGTTGAACAGAAATCGGTCGTTCGCCTGATTAAACAGAAAAGCAACCCGCTGCATTTCTACACAGGTATAAAACAGCTCGCGGGCGATGTAGCGTTCCTGCTGCTCAGGGCTTAATTCACGGACATTCGGGTCGAGGGTACCGCCGAAATGAAACATAAGGCTGTCACCTTCGATTTTATTCAGATATCCTCCGTGGCGGTTCAATACAAAATCGAAAGCGGCATACAGGCCGTTCAAAACGGTCTGATTCTCGTTCGGACTCAAGAATTTTGACAAAAATGTGTAATCCGCAATATCTATAAAACCGATGCCCACGAACTGTTCTGCTGTTGTAGTGGGAATCTCGCCCTTCTCAAGTATAGCGTTCACCAACTGCTTGGGCAGATAATACTCCTCGATTCTCTTTCTGAAGCTGATCTCTTCGGAGGCACGCTGCAGTTCCAGGGCTGCATCCCGCTCCTGGATAAAACTGCGGATTCGCTTCAGCTCTTCCGACTGTTCGCCCTGCTTTACTCGATTCTCGTTTTTCTCGATTATCTGCCGAAGCTCGGCAACTTGTTTATCCTTACTCTCATAATAGCCGTTATTTCGCAGCAGCTCGCGAATATACAACGACACATACTCGGGAGCATCTTTGTATATTTCGGCAATCTCAAGACTGTGATTATAAACCACGTCCAGGGGCAACCTGTTCTGCACTGAAGTTTCATCTAACTGCATGAACACAACTCCAATCGATCTCTTTTTATTTAATAATAACACACAGCGTTAAAATATAACAGCCCGTAAAATAATCGAAAAAAACCATTACTGTACAGAAGGGCTAAATTATGGTACATAATAGTATGCCTATAACTATCGCAATTGCTTCAGGTAAGGGCGGCGTCGGAAAAACAACTACAGCTACAAACTTGGCCCTGTTCTCCGCCCGGAAACAGCAGAAAGTTGCTTTGATCGACCTCGACCCGCTTTCGGATATCGCTGAAATTCTCTCGATCCCCTACAAAAAACTGGATGCTTTACCGGAGAAGATAACGGCCGCCCGCCCTTACTCCGATTACACTATAAAAGTATTCAGCAACCTCGACCTGCTGTTCCCCGCCTCAAAACTTGGCCAGTCAGCGGTTATCGATTTGTATACCAGTTTAAAAGAGACCTATCTCGAGCAGCTGCAAAGAGAATACGACCTAATCGTAATGGACCTGCCCGCTGGAGCCGATGAAACCGAAAATCTCCAATACCTCAGGCTGGCCGACAAAATAGTTATTGTAACCAATCCGCAGCCGGCCGCCCATATTGCAGCGGTAACCTATTTGCGGTACGCCCGGGAGTATACCGACAGTAGCAAATTCTTCCTGTGGCACAACCGCTATAAAACTTTTCACGCATCCCATTTTAACCCGACCGACCTCATCGGTAATTACAACCGCAATATGCCGGTAGAGGAACAGGTAGATCCTACACACTTTCAGTTGTCCCACTGCGCCTACATTCCCGAAGACCCGAGTCTGGATCTACTGCGTGGCGAACCCGCAGTTACCCTGCAACTGGTCCGAAATCTGCAGTCAACTATCGAAGCAATCTACGATATGCTGCTACAGAGTATTCCCTTAAAATTAGCGGTCTCACCATATCTCACCCAGTTACTACACTCCTTCATTCGCAGTCTGCCGGCGAATTTCGACCCAGAGACCGCACTAAAAAACTTCGGCACCAATTTGCACTCCATTCTCAAGCAACAGTTTTCTGAAACGGGGGAGGAAATCGAACAAAGTTCCCAGTTGTTTACCCCGCAACAGAAGCACGATTTACTGCAGTACCTCAGCGACTGTCAGTCCAACCGTACCCGCCGGCAGCTTATTAAGGCGCTTGCTCTGCTTGAAGCCAAGGAATCGGTTGAGGAGGATAAGGCCGGTTCGTTTGCCGCTACTCAATCCCAGGCCAAAGACCCGGGACACTCGCTTGACCGCGAGATAAGTGCCCTACTCATGTTTCTGGAGGAAGAAATTCGCACTTTTCCAGCACTTAAAAATATGTCGGCTCTGCTGTTATTCTACTTTTCTATGTATAAGTTGTTTCAATCTGACAAGATTGTAGATACACTTACCCGGTTTGTGCCGAAAAAGCGCGACCGACAGGGGCAGCTGGTGCGCGACCGGTATGCCCAGCTTTCCAGCATTATCAACCACACCGACACCTACCGGAAAAAATATTTGGCCCTCATAAAACGGCTGTTTCCCTTGGTTATCCGTCAGATACAGGTAGTATCAACAACCTTCGAGCTGCAGAACCTGCTGCTTCAAACACAAGGATCGAACGGCGACGATCCTCTAGCCCGGGATGTGTATGCCCGGCTGACCAGCAATTTTGTGCATGAGGCGGTAAATAGCGGCTTGGGGGTATTGGTGAGTTTTCAGCACCGCCCGGCCTCCGCCGCCTTCCAGAGAGCCGCCCGTTCACTTCTGCACTCTCCCCAGCCGCAGTAATCTTACTGGTTGTTCTTATTGGGCGTCGACTATTCTCTCCGATTTTTCCATTAGAATCTGCAGCATCGTTTTATCGGCGGTGGTCAGACCTTTATTTTGCAGTTGTCGCAGAAAGTTCATACTGTCGGGAAGATCGGTACCCACGATTCCGTCGCTGGCGGGTATGGTAACCCCTTCTATCACCAGAAAAGCCGCTTCAACTCCGAAACGGGCACTGGTAGAGGCCTTTAGTGCACATCCGTGCTTGGCGCCGTCACACAGAATTCCGGCAATGTTGCCCAAAATCAATTTAACTGCCGCGGTCATCTGCTCCGGAGTACCGCCCATTGCGAAAATAAGCGCAGCCGCAATTGCAGGAGCAGCACTTACGGTCACTCCACAGGTAGGCGTCAACAAACCGGTATAAGCTTTAATATATTTGACCAGTAAGAGCCCCATTGCCAGGGTCTGCTCGAGGCTGGTCTGCATCTGCGCCTGAAACTCACGATACGCAAGCCCTGTACCGAGAAAATAGGCTATTCCGTGGTTTCCCGAACCTCCGCAGCCTTTAATAGGAAGCATCATCCCGCTCATTCGGCTGTCGGCAGCCGCTGCTACGTACTTTTCGACGGTAGTTGCCAATGATTCCCCCAGCACTCCCCGCTTAGTAAGCTTTTCGATTCCGGAACCGAGCCCCATACCGGGAGCATTCTTTAACCCGAACTCAGCGGCGGCAACATTAATATCGACCGCACCCTTGAGAAAAGCGAGCTGATTTTCCGGAATAGCCCGCACCGCCTCAACTAACTCCTTCATCGAAAGCCCTTCAAGTGTGCTTTGATCTACTTCCGCCACTTTTTGCTCCGGAGAAGAGCTCTTATTATTGTTACTTGTGCTCTGTTCGGGAAAAGTCTGTTCGCCGTTTACTTTGACCGAAACAAGATTGTCATGGGCCCCGATAATTTCCGCCTCAGCAAAGCCTTTATCTGTAATAACCTTGGTGTAGATGTAGATTTTTTCCGCTACTTCTGCCAGATTCACCGGTATAAATTCAGATGTGGCCAATCTGCCGGCCTCCTGAAGATGCTCCGGCTGCACTCCTTCAAAGAGACGGAGTTTTTTCTTCCAGTCACCGGCCACCAGTCCCAGAGCAACTGCAAACTGAATACCCTTTTTATCCGAGCCGGGAATACCGACTGCCATTGCGTTTTTAAACACATTCACACTGATGGCGACCTCGACCCGCTGTAACGCGCCCCCTAAATGTTGATAGGCTGCCGTAGCGGCATATGCAATCGCAACTGGTTCGGTGCAGCCGATCGTATCGAATACATTGTGTCGAACTAATTCAAGAGCCTTTTCTGCTGTAAGCATATTGTTTCCTTTCTAATACATACTGTTGTAAAAACCGGCCCCATACTATCATATTTGGCAACAAAATAAAACTTGTCAATCTACCGGCAGTCTGGTACACTACAATATCGGTTTGATACCTTTTTGTATCGATAAATTGTAGCTGAAAGGAATAAAAATTGAATAGTATACCGCTCCCTTCATTGAGAAGACTGCCTAGGTACCTGAATATACTCGAGACCTTTCAAATCAAGGGCAAAACAACCGTATCCGCAACCGATATTGCCGAAGAGCTCGATCTAAAACCTATTCAGATTCGTAAAGATATGGCCTTTACCGGAATTGTGGGCAAACCGAAGGTCGGCTACGATATCAACGAACTTATTAACTCAATCCGTTCCTTTATCGGATGGAACGAGAACACAGCGACCCTCCTGGTAGGAGCCGGCTCCCTCGGTACCGCTCTCATGGGCTACGAGGGGTTTCAAACCCGGGGGTTGCGTATCGAGGCTGCCTTTGATGCCAATCCGAAAAAACACGGAACTACTATTTACAACATTCCGGTATATCCGATGAACGAGCTGTCGAAAATTGTCCGCCGCAAGGATATTCGTTTGGCCGTAATTGCCGTCCCGGCGGTCTCGGCACAGAAGGTTACCGACACGCTTATCGATGCCGGTATAACCGGTATCTGGAACTTCAGTCCTGCTGAAATTCAGGTGCCCGAAAACGTGGCGGTTAAACGCGAAGATCTGTCCGAGGGACTGGCCGTTTTATTTGTCCAGATGCAGGAACTGCACCGATCGCAAGTTGTTGAATATTAAAATAAGAAAAGCCGCCGGTTTACTAATCGAACTCCCTTCTTGAAGTTTTATCTGTGTTCCGACGGCTGCCTACTTAGCCTTTTATTTTGATTTTGCGGGGTTTCACTTCTTCCTTGAACTGCAGAGTAATAGTCAACACACCATTTTCCATTTTTGCATCGATGTTGTCCCGATCAATGGTGTTATCAATTGTAAACAGTTTTTCATAATCTCCGCAGTTTCTCTCGCGGAGAAGATACGTTCCATTCTCGGAAGATTCTACCTTACGCGGGGCGTAGATTCTTAGCTGATCATCCTCAATGCTCACATTTACGTCTTCTTTCTTTACTCCCGGCACTTCCAGCTGAAGTACTACTTTACCTTCTTCTTCGCTTATTTTGCTTAATGGACTTACACAGCGCTGTTCCCGGTTTTCTTTTGTTAGTTCCATATTATTCCTCCTTCTATGATTAGCTTACGTTTACATCAATCTGGCGCGGGCGAACTTCCTCGCGCTTGGCTATTCTTATCTCCAAGACCCCATCCCGCAGCGAAGCTTCGACTTTTTCAGGATCCACACTATCCGGAAGTGAAATAGTGCGTTGGAACGCACCGCTCCAGGTTTCATTGCGATAACTCTTGGAGTTGCTGCGCTTCTCTTCGGGCTTCTTTTCACCTTTAATTGTCAGAACGTTACGCGCAAGCGACAAATCTAAATCGTCCTGACGGATTCCCGGCATATCACAGCGAACCACTACCGATTCGCCCGTTTCGATTACATCGATTGCCGGCGACAAGGTTCGGTCGAATAAGCCGCTGCGGCCCGGATAATCCAAGTTAAAGAGCTTATTGATCTCGTCCTGCAGGCGTTCGAACTCACCCATTGGATTCAAATCTCTTTTCTGATTCCATCGAACTAAGTCCATAATGATCCTCCTTATACCGATCTAACTTCCTACATATATTATAGCAATTTTCGTACCAACTTAAATTTTTCTTATTTATCTCATTTTTTTATAATGAATTATATCAAATTAACACCACTACATTTCAATCAATTGTGGCCCAAGATGTGGGTCAAAGTAGTACAAATGAAAAATCTGTTTATCCGCTTTTTGTGTTATTTTGACACACAAACGAATCCTAATGAGTGTAAAATTGATCCATTAAATTATCTGTTCTGTACAGGGTGTTGTTTTTGTATTAGTATAGTGTGTCAATGGATAAGCTGGATGCATATGTACGCTGCCGCAACTGCGGAAAATTTGTACGCGAGACAGAAACCTATAAGCACTATTTTTGCAGTTCGGAATGCAGCCGTAAATTTGCACACTGTAAAAACTGCGGGAAATTTTTTATGGTCAGCGACTCACAGTACGCCGAGTTCTGTTCCCAGGACTGCGCTACAAGCTGGGATCAAGCCTTAAGGAATGTCCCGCACAATCATGATGATGAAGGAGTAATAATATGAACCTCATTTTTCTCGGCCCTCCGGGGGCCGGTAAGGGTACAATTGCCGTCCGTGTGAAAGAGCATTATCAGATTCCCCACATTTCAACCGGCGATCTTTTTCGTGCACATATTCAGAATCAAACCGATCTCGGAAAGAAGGTAAAGGCAATTCTCGATTCCGGTGAACTGGTGCCGGACGAATTAACTATTGAAATGGTACGCCAGCGACTGCAGGAGGGAGATACCGAGAAGGGTTTTATCCTGGACGGCTTTCCCCGCACCATACCGCAGGCCGAAGCGCTGGCCGAGTTTGCCCGTATAGACGCAGTGCTCAATTTTGAGCTGAGTAAAGCGAGCATCGTAAAACGCCTCTCCGGCCGCAGAATTGCCAAACAGTCCGGTCGTGTCTATCATGTACTTTACAACCCGCCCAGAGTAGAGGGAAAGTGCGATGAGACCGGTGAAACGCTCATCCAGCGCGAAGACGACCAACCCGCAGCGATAGAAAACCGTCTGGCGGTGTACGAACGGCAAACGGCCCCGCTTATCAAACACTATTCTCAAAAAGATGCGTTGATGTCAATTGATGCCGAACCCTCCGCCGATGAGGTGTTTGCGCAGGTTCGAAAAAAAATCGATAACTTGAAATAAACCGTCTGATATTACTGGTCGGCCGGAGTGTTTCGGCCGGCCGCTGCCTGCACCGGTTCCAGCAGCTGCACAGCACGCAGCTGCGACTCTACGCCTGTCAGCATTTCACTGTTCTCCTGCTCGACTATCGCAGCATAGAAATCGGCTAAAGTCGCAACATCTTTATAACCTGCCTGCAGGGCCGATTCGAAGGCCCCGCGGGCCTGTTCCTGCTCTTCCAATTCTAAAAATAGTATACGCGCCCGCTTTAGGAGGTACCGTCCCCTTTCGGAGCCTTGGGAACTGCCGGCCAAACGCCGATACATCTCCAATGCCTCTGTAAAACGGCTTTGCTGTACGTATGTGTCTGCTAAACTCTGCTGAACCTTTGTATCCTGCGGAGATTTTTCCAGGGCCCTTTCAAACCAGCCGACACCCTCTCCCCAGCCCAGTTCCTGCTCCAGATTTCCTATCTGAAGCAGGATTTCCGAGTCTGCACTCTGGTTCCGAACGCATTCTAGCAGCAGTGAATAGGCCTCGGCGTACTCCTGCCGGTCGTGCAGCATCAGGGCCAGGTTGTAACGCACATTGCAGTTAGCCGGATCTTTTTCTATCAGATCGCGATAGATCTCTTCGGCTCTGGCGAGCCTGCTCCGCTTCACCTCGGCCCAGGCCAGGGTTTCCAGAAAGATGATGTTCTCCGGGTCGCGTTCTAATAGTTTGGCAAGAATATCGATGGCACTTTTATAATTCCGGCTGTTTATGTGCACTCTGGCCATATTGTACTCCGCCCGGTACATCTCCGGCATTATCTCAATAGCCCGGGCAAAGGCGGTTTCCGCCGCATCCCATTGCTCGAGCTCGATATATGCATTTCCGAGATTGTAGTAGGTTTCGGCCAGCTCTTGCTGATACGGCTTGGTCTGACAGCCTGTAAAAGCTATCCAAATAAACGAGCAGATTAAAATGTAGGTCGCCATCCCTCCGGTCGTTGCCCTATTCATACTGTACCCGCTTGCTTATGATCTTCCCAGGACAGTCTCTTCGATCTTACGGACCTGTGCACGATACAAAGCCGCAATGTTTGACCCGTAATCGGCTATCAGCTGGATAATATTGCGCGGGGTTTCCTCTGTATCGGGTCCGTTTAGACGGTCGCCGGCATCACCTAGCCCGGGCAGGATGTACGCATCTTCATTCAGAACCGGATCCATCCAGAGCGTGTACACATCGGCCATTTCCAGCGCCCGTGCAATCCGTACGGATCCTTTGAGCGCGGAAATTACATTCAGACACTTGATTGAACGCGGTTCCACCCCCTGGTTCAGCAGATACTTCACGATGGTGACCAGACTTCCGCCGGTTGCATTCATTGGATCTGCAAAAATGAGGTCTTTCCCCTGCAGTTCGTCGAGACTGAAAAATGATTTGTCGAGGTCGAGGATGTACTCCATATTGTGTTCCTTCTTGGAGTCGTCCCGCTGTATCTTAAAGAGTGCAAAGGGAGTCACGTAATTCGAGGAGGAATACTCCTGAATCTCCTTGCCCATAATCATCGACGGCAGCAGAGAACCGCGCAGCATTACGCACATCACCGTATTTTCAATATCAACGTCCACATCCGGAATCTTGTGAACCGCATAGTTCTGCACCGGATTAGTAACCGGGGTTTGGGTAATCAGATAGTTCTTCTTATGCGTAGCCCGCTCGGTAAAGGCCAGATTGAACAGCAGCTCATATGCCCGCTGAATATAATATAGAAACTCCTGGTGCTGAGTTTTGGTATTCCGCAGCTTTGAGATAAGCCGCGACGCCTCTCCGTGAATCTCTTTGGGGGTGTCGAAGGAGTACACATGGATACGCGGTTCCGCCTGCACAATACTCTGCATCTGCTTACCCATCGCATCGTATACCTTGATAAGTTTCTGCTTGGCCTCCGTTAGCCGGCGTTCGTTGGATGTCTTTGACAATACGTCAAAAATTTCCATAGCATGACTGTAAAGTTCGTTCATCTGTTCGATCTGCTGGTGATCTTCTTCTGTCAAATATCCGTCCAAATCGGTTGCTCGCAATACTATCGAATGTCCCTTCTCCGCCATTACCCTCTCCTTGTGCTTCACTGTATCCCTTCGCCTGTTTCAGGTCAAGAAGTCCCGCCTTACTCATCATCAGCAGCAATTTTAAATGGCTGCCTCATCAT
>CAZWDV010000047.1:0-22360 GCA_964632675.1 uncultured Sediminispirochaeta sp. | reverse complement strand
CGAAGGTGCGGGCATTCTGCAGGGCCACTGCGATATGGTCGGCCAGCATGCTGGCGCTACGGATGTGCTGTTCGGTGAAGAAATTTTCGCCGAATCCGTCCAGGGTGATCATACCGATAACTTCCGACCGCACAATCAGCGGGATGCCCATCCAGCTCTCGATGTCCTTCATACCGAAATCTGAGAAATGCGGATACTTCGAGTTCGGATTATCCACTATGAGGGGTGTCTGCTTTTCTATCACTGCGGTGTTCGGGTTATCGCCGGGGATCGGCAGGGCGATGCCGTTGATATCCTCGGCTTTCTCCCACCCGCTGCCGGCAACCAGAATCAACTGTTGATCGTTTAGTATGAATACCGAGGCCGTGTCGTAGGGCACTATGCGCTGGGCCTGCTCCAGCACGTTGGAAATGACCTTGTCCCATTCAAGGGAAGAGTTGATGACAGCGGCAGCCTTCTGCAGTATATCGATTTCGGTGAGCCGTTCTTCAAGGGCTTGCTGTGTCTTTTTGAGTTCGGCTTCAGTCCGTTTTCGATCGGTAATGTCAAAATCTATTCCTATCAGGTGATGTACTCTGTCTTGTGCATCGCGGCTGACCACAAAGCCTTTGGATACGATCCAGCGAGGCTCTCCGCTTTTAGTGAGAATGCGGTATTCCGGAAGTTCATAATAGTTCTGCTTTTCCAGTATTTCCTCTAGAAGATTCGGCAGCCATTGCCGGTCGCCGGGATGCAACTGTCGCTGCCACAGAGTATTCGTCATCTCCTTGGAGGAGTAGCCCATATTTTCCCACAAAATATTGGGGGTTTCAAAATCGTGAGTGTAGCTTTTCTGAAAGACTCCCAGCGCCGCCAAACCGTCGAACAGAGGTTTTAGCCAGGTTTTAATTGAGTGACGAAATAAAATAAAAAACATTCTCTTTTTTAACTTACCAAATGCTGCCGGTTTCATATTAGTGTAATTCTTTATTGCTGTACCATTCTAATGGGATTTTGGGATACTGTAAATCAAAATCTATGTTAAAGTGCCTTATGGAACAGTTACACAGCGTGTACAACACGCTGCACAGCATTGTGGCAGAAAACAGTATGCTCCTAACTTTGCTCGGCGGAGCCTCGCTGGTGCTGTTTGTAGGTACACTCCTGGCAATTCCCTGGCTGATTATGTCTATTCCCCGGGATTATTTTATGCACTCCCGCCCCGCGGTCTTCGGGTTCGGGAAGCGGCATCCGGTGATACGCCTGGTGCTGCTGATTGCAAAGAATGCCGCCGGTATCGTATGTATCGTGTCGGGATTCGTCATGCTGTTCATTCCCGGTCAGGGCTTGTTGACCATGTTTATCGGGGTGCTCTTGCTCAACTTTCCGGGGAAGCGGCGGCTGGAATTGGGCTTGGTGCGGCAGCCAAAGATTCAACAGGGAATCAAATGGATTCGCCGTCGGGCAGGGAAGCGGCCGCTGCAGCTGCCAGGGGAGAGAGAATCGAACTCGGAAGATGAGCTTTGACTCTCGGGGCTAAATCTATAAGACTATTCAGTAGCGGGGTGAAATATGTCAGATAAGCAGAATATAATTACCGATTCTAAATCATATGAATTTATCGAGAGACTTGGGGCGGTTGTGCAAGGTCGGCGAGAGCTGCTTATTATCACCCACACTCATCCCGATCCTGATTCGATTGCTTCAGCGGCGGCTTTGCAGTTGCTGGTTAAGCGGCGTTTTGGTGTGAATGCCAGTATCGCCTACAGCGGTATTATTGCACGTGCAGAGAACCGGGCCATGGTGAACAAGCTCAAGATTCCGCTGAAACAGTATAACCGGATAAAGCCCACTCGCTATGACTGCATAGCCCTGGTAGACTCCCAGCCCGGAGCCGGCAATAATGTGCTGACGGCCGAATCTGACTGCGATATTGTAATTGATCACCATCCGCGCCGCGAAGACACTCACGGCCAGCTGGTGGTCATTGACCCCGATATCGGCGCTACCGCCACCATCCTGATCCGCTGGCTGAATGCCGCCGAAATAGATATTCCGGCCGGCATTGCTACCGCGTTAGCCTATGCAATTTCCTCTGAAACCCAGAATATGTATCGTGAGGCGGCCCGCGAGGATATCCGGGCTTATTTGTCGGTGTATGTGCGGGCCAGCATCCGTATTTTGTCGGAAATTATCAACGCCAACCTTCCGCATTACTATTTTCAGCAGCTGGGCAACGCCCTGAACAACGCCTATGTGTTTGGAAATATCATTACTGCGCATCTTACTGCCATTTGGCATCCGGAAATTGTGGCGGAAATGGCCGATTTCTTTCTAAAACACGAGCGTATCGGGGCGGTTCTGTGTACCGGCTGTTATAAACGCAAGCTGATTTTATCAATCCGGACCGGCAGTGACAGAGTAAACGCCGGAGACCTTATAAAACAGCTGCCCCTTAATCCGGATCATGTGGGGGGACATGACCGTACCGCCGGAGGTTTCCTTACCCTTGAAGGCCTGGCGGTTGAAGAAATCGAGGCTGAGGTGCGGCAGCTGCAGAATGCCTTTGCCTCTCTGGTAGGCTCAGACACCCCCGAGTGGAGAAAACTGCTCGACTAATTCCTAACCGGTACACGGGCATCGATGTGACCGACAATTCCGATGCGCATGCATTTGCTCCTATTTCTCTAAAGTATGCAACACATAGTAGTAAGATTATTCGGCCGATGCAAGCTACCACAGAAGTAGTAACGACCGGTATAAAAATATGGCGCGGCTTGCACCGTCGGCCGGTTTCCGCTACTCTAAAGCCCATGAGTATTTCAATCGTATCGTGGAACGTCAATGGAATCCGGGCGGCCCAGAAAAAGGGGCTGCTCGACTATATGATGAGTGAATCTGCCGACATAGTCTGTCTGCAGGAGACCAAAGCCAAACCCGACCAGCTGACCGATGAGCTGACTGCTCCGGACGGTTACTCTTCTTTTTTCAGCTCGGCGGAGAAAGCCGGGTACTCGGGTGTGGCGGTATACAGCCGGCAGAAACCCCTGGAAGTGAACCGGCTGGATGCACCGGAGTTTGATGCCGAGGGGCGGGCCTTAGTGCTGGAGTACCCGGAGTTTGTCCTGATCAACGGATATTTTCCCAACAGCCAGAGCGAAGGGGCTAGGCTGGATTATAAACTCGGATTTTGCGATAAGGTGCTGGAAATGTGTAATTCGCTGGTTGCGTCCGGGAAAAACGTAGTAGTGTGCGGTGACTACAATATTGCCCATAAGCCGATCGACTTGGCCCGGCCGAAGCAGAACGAGGGAAACCCGGGCTATCTGCCCGAGGAGCGGGCCTGGATGAGCAAATTCCTGGATGCCGGCTACACCGATACCTTCCGTATGTTTAACACCGAGGGGGAGAACTACACCTGGTGGTCGTACCGAACCCGCGGCCGCGAGCGGAACGTTGGCTGGCGGCTGGACTACTTCTGTGTGAACACGGGCTTCTCTGATAAGGTGAGGAGATCGGAAATACGGTCCGAAGTGATGGGCTCGGACCACTGCCCAGTGTTTCTGGAGATTGCTTCAGAGAATTAAATTGGAGGGCGCATGCTAAAGAGAGTACTGATTCCACTGCATTTGCATGAATCGAAGGAGCACTTGAGCGAGATGGCGGCGTTTTTGAAAACCCTGGGAACGAACGAGGTGGTGCTGCTGCATGTCGGCGCTGATACACGTTCGGCGGGGGAGCATCATCGCCGGAAGCTGGCGTTGGCGGCCGAGTGGGTCGGGGAGTTGGGATTTACAGTTGAAACGGCGCTGCGGCCCGGATCGGTGCAGATGGAGATTGTGCATACTGCGGAAGAGCGCGAGGTTCATTATATCAGCTTTGCATTTCGGCGGAAGAATTGGCTGAAGCGGGCCATACTCGGCAGTACGGTCAAGGATGTGATTCGGCAGGCCGATGTGCCGGTGTTTGTCTACAAGCAGCTGTCGCGCAAAGTCAAGGACGATGCACTGTACCGAGTGCTGTATCCGACTTCGTTGCAGTGGAGCAACGACATCATTATCGACTATATTCGCAACAAAGAGTTTCACCCCGATCAAGTGATCTTCCTGTATGTTGGACGCCGGGCTCCCGACCCTGTGGTTGAGCAACAGCGACGCGATGCTGTGTCTGAGCGGTTGGAAGAGACCCGGCGACTGAGCGGGTTGGCGGAGCCGGAGAGCCGGCAAATTTCGGTGCTCGGTTCACCGCGGCGGCAGATCGTGAAAATCGCCCGCCGGCTTTCGGCTGACCTAGTACTGCTGGGCAAGGCCGATTCCACCAGCGGTATGGGACCGGTGCTCGGGTCGACGGCCGAAGAGGTAAGCTACAACGCCCCCTGCTCGGTGTTAATTATTCCTCGTTATTCGGAGGTGCAGGAGAATTTGGAGGGCCGCTCATGAAAAAGGGAACGATGGTTTTTGTCATATCGCTGGTGCTGGTGGTGTCATTCGTTGCCCTGGGTATTGTGGTGCCGCAGCAGTTAGATGCTCTGAGTGCGGCTTTGCACGGTGCAATTATCGAGCACTTCGGCTGGGCCTATCTGCTGGCGGCTTTCGGTTTCGTGGTATTCAGTCTGTTTCTGGCCTTCAGTAAGTATGGCCGAATCAAGTTGGGAAAAGACAACGAAAAGCCGCAGTACAGCTACTTTTCCTGGTTCAGCATGCTCTTTGCCGCCGGTATGGGGATCGGGCTTATTTTCTGGGGAGTCTCCGAGCCGCTCAGCCACTTTGCCAATCCGCCGAAATACATCGAGAGCGGCAGCGGCACGGCGGCCGGTTTTGCGATGGTGCGCAGCTTCTTTCACTGGGGCGTTCAACCCTGGGCCATTTACATCGTGATGAGCCTTTCGATTGCCTATTTCTCTTTTCGGCGCGGTATGGCGCCGCTGATTTCCAACACCTTTTATCCGCTGTTAGGTGACCGAGTGTTTGGGGGGATCGGCCGGCTGATAGATGTGCTGGCGGTTTTTGCCACGGTGTTCGGAATTGTGACCTCGTTGGGGCTGGGGGCGCTGCAGATCAACGGAGGCCTGAATGCGGTGTTCGGAGTGCCGACTACCGATACCGTCACCTTCATCATTATTGCCGTAGTCACGGTGTTGTATATGATTTCGAGCATGACCGGCCTGGATACGGGGATTCAGATTCTGAGCAAGACCAATGTCCTGGTGGCGATCCTTCTGCTGGCCTTTGTATTCGTAGTCGGACCCACCTCTTATATTCTGAACGTGTTCACTACTACCATCGGCGAATATGTGTCGCAGTTTGTCACTTTGAGTTTATCGACCAATCCTTTCGAGGGCTACGAGTGGACCAAATCCTGGACCCTGTTTTACTGGGCCTGGTGGATCTCCTGGTCGCCCTTTGTAGGCCTGTTCGTGGCCAGCATCTCTCGGGGCCGGACGATCCGGGAGTTTATCTCCGGGGCGCTGCTGGTGCCGACTTTGCTGACTTTTTTGTGGTTCGCAGTATTTGGGGCCACCGGCCTGGATCTGCAGCTGAACCACGGCGTTGATCTGGCCGCTGCGGCTATGTCCGATGTGACCACGGTGCTCTTCGACATGTTCACCTATCTGCCCCTCGGTAATCTGTTGAGCCTGATTGCAGTGCTGCTGCTGAGTGTGTTCTTCGTTACCTCCGCCGACTCGGCCACCTTTGTGCTGGGTATGATGACCAGCAACGGCGACTTGAACCCTCCGATGTCGAAGAAGCTGACCTGGGGAATCCTGCAGTCGGTGGCCGCCATGATTTTGTTGATGTCCGGCGGCCTGGAGGCCCTGCAGCGGATGGCGATTGTGGCCGCCCTGCCGTTTACCATCGTAATGGTCTTTATGGTCTTCAGTCTGCTAAAGGCGCTGCGCTACGAGTGGAAGTACGAGCTGCGCGGCCGCCGGTCGGCGGACAGGCGGTGATGGTGGGCCGGCTGGTGCGGCCTGCCGGGCTTTAAGGTCGGGCACGGCCACAGGCACGGGTGCGCGGAATCTGGCGTGGTCAGCCATCGGTGAAATAGTCACTGAAGTTAAGCAGTGATGCACCCTTAGTGAAACTGAGCTCTTGTAGTGGGAGGTAGCGCAAATCGATGGTAGTATTGGGAACTACCTGACGGTACAGCTCCTGCTCGATGAATGGCAGAATCGCATCCCCGTCTTTTCCAAAATGGGCCACAATGAAGATTGTTGGAATGTTGAGTAGGAGGGTAAGGGCGGCAAGGCCGATTGAAAGGTAGCGGATCGGCTGTTCAACTATTTTTAAGGCCGTTGGATTGCCCTGTCTGACTTGTGACATCAGATCGGCCAGTCCTTCTGCAATCTTAAGTTCATCGGTGAATGCATCCGGATTCAGACGTTCCTTCAGAACCTGTTGAACGTATTCAGTGTAGAGAATATTCTGATTTATAAGGGTTTCAAGACAACCCCTCTTGCCGCAATGGCACAGCTGTCCGTCTTTATCCATCTGCAGGTGTCCAATCTCGCCGGCAACTCCCTGGGCACCTTTTACAATACGACCGTTGAAAAAAATACTCGAACCGAGTCCGTTTCTAATTGTCACTATTACAAAATCCCGATAAGGAAGGGCGTTTCCGTGCCATTTCTCATGAATCGCATAGTTATGTATATTGTTCTCAATTTGCACTGGCAGGTTGGTGCTGGATGAAAGAAACTCCGCTATTTCATTAAAGCTGCGCTGGGTATCGTTGAGAATCCAAAGCGGCATGCCGATGCCAATTCCAATAATTTTTCCACAGTAATCTCTGTGTTCATCCATGAAGTGCTCGATGCAGGAGCCCAGAAAGGCTTTTAACTCATCGATCCCCGGTTTAATAGGAGTTTTGTAGTGTTTCGAGCCGAGTACATCACCCTTAAGGTTGTGTAGAATGAGGTTGGTATTCAGATATTCTACATCGATACCGATTGAGAGCGGATATTTATAGGATAGCTGATACACATAGGCGTTCTTTCCGCCGTTCTGTTCCATTACTCCGGTACCGACACACTCTATGATACCCTTCTCTTCGAGCCGTGACACCATTTTGACTGCAGTCGCCCAACCGATGCCGCATTCTCTGGTGATATCTTTCTTACTTTTCGGGTAAGAGGTGGAGAGGAGGGTGATTATCTTTTTCTCATTATCTGTTAGATTCATTTTGGTTTAGTGTATCCTGTTCCGGCAAAAAAGTCAAATATCGTAATGCAATAAAAGAACGCTAAAAATTTCGAATAATTGGTTGTTTTATGCTTGACAGTAGAAAAATTCAATCTTAATATCGTACTAAGATATTTAACTTGAAAAGTGAAACTGAATTTAGTTCAATTTTTGCGGGAAACGTCAAAGGAGGCTATATGAAAGTAAAACGGATAACCGTATTGGTGCTGATTGCATTTCTATGTGTAATGCAGATGGCGTGGGCTGGTGGCCAACAGGAAGGAGCTGCCAAGGGAGCCGAAGAGCAGGTGACACTTCGCTTTGTAAACTGGGCTTCAGCGGAAGATGCAACTCGCGCAACTATTAACGAGTGTATTGCGATTTTCGAGAAGCAGAACCCCAATATCAAGATTGAAAATATCCCGGTGCCCTTCGGACAGATTTCACAGCAAGCGGTGACAATGGCAGCCGGTGGAAATCCAGCCGACATTATTCAGCAGGAAGCCTGGATGCCGTATGAACTGGCCGGAATGGGTGAACTCGAAAACCTCGAGAACTACGCATCAGAAGAATATCTGGAAAGGGTATGGCCCTCGACCTTGGAGGCCAGCCGTTATAATGACAAGCTGATTGCGGTTCCCTGGAGTGTGACTCCTTTCGGTTTTTGGTACAACAAAAAACTGCTCAAAGATGCCGGTATCGATGAGCCTGCAGCCGACTGGAGCGAATTGCTGGCCCATCTGGATATCCTGAAGGAGCACTATGAAGGACAGAATGTAGATACTTTGGAAGTATTTACCGCCGCCCCCAAGTACAGTGTGATCCATGGATGGACCTGGATGTGGGCTTTCGGAGCCACTCCATTAGAAAACGGCCGTGCCGGTATCGATACACCTGAGTTCAAGGAAACTCTGGCCTGGTACCGAAAGATGGTCAATGAGGGCTACACCACCGGCGGATGGAAACTGCGTGAGTTCCGCGAAGCCTTTGCAAAAGATCAATTGGTATATGCATACGACGGACCTTACATCAAAGGCATTATGTCCAGCATTGCCGAAGACATGAGCGATGAAGAGTTTAACGAGACTTACGGCGTAGCCAGATTCCCCTTCGGTAAAAGAGAGAATACTGCAATGAGTTTTCATCAACTGGCAATGTCCAACAAATGCGCCGATAAAGAAGCGGCCTGGAAGTTTATTGAATTCTTAACTTCGAGCGAAACCGTGATTGAAAAATACATCCTGCCGATGGGTGCAATTCTGCCCTTGAAGGACCAGGTAGACGGAGCGTATGCTGATGAGTTCAGCGACCCTGCCGATCGCGGGTTTGTGGAAGAAGTCCTGCCCTATACAGCAGGTATTCCCTTCAATCCAAAATATTCCCAGGCTGCGGAGACTATCTCCACCTTGGGAATTCAAAAGGCCTGTTTTACCAATGAGCCGATCGATAAGATTGTTGCTGAACTCGAGCAGGAAATTAACAAGATCTACGGTTGGTAGACCCGGTAGCGTTGAATGCGGAGGAGGAAGCTGTTCCTCCTCCGCGCTTATGTAGTCTTATGTAGGAGTGATGATTTGGTAGTAGTTGGAAAAAAGTCCGATCCTAAACGGATATTATTCGTAACCACCCTGTTTGCACCCACAGCAGTTATCCTTTTAATGGTAGTTGCCTATCCGATGATACGGGCCTTTATACTGAGTCTGTTCGAATATAATCTGCTGCGTCCCCAGGAAGTAGCTTTTATCGGATTACAGAACTATTCCGAGCTGTTTCAAGATAATGTCTTTTGGACAGCCTTTAAGAATACCATCATTTTCAATTTCTTTACTGTAGTAGGCGGGTTTTCGATCGGCTTTAGTCTGTCGTTTCTGCTGAACAGAAATATAAAGCTGCGCAACTTTTTTCGCGGTTTGCTGCTCACCCCCTGGGTAGTACCGTATGTAGTAATCGGCTTTTTGTTCCTGTTTATGTTTAACGTGCGGATGGGAATCATTAACTATACATTGCAACAGGCCGGCATCATCAATGATTTTATCAACTTTTTTACCAAAGGTAATTATGCCATGCTGGCGGTTATTATCGCCTCTGTATGGAATCAGTTTCCTTTTCATCTCACTACTTCGCTGGCTGGACAACAGACCATACCCAGTGAATTGATTGAGTCAGCACAGATAGACGGTGCATCAAGTTGGGATACCTTTTGGCACATCAAACTGCCCTGGCTGCGAAATATGATTGTGATCAGTACTACCCTTATGATGATTCAAAACTTTAACAATTTTGCCATTATATGGAGTATGACTGAAGGCGGACCTGTTAACTCCACCAATATCTTCGTGATCTATGTTTTCAAGAAGGCCTTCGTTGAGTGGGATTTCGGTTATGCCTCGGCCGTCGGTGTTATCTGGCTGCTGCTGTTAGTAGTATTTGCCTACGGCTATATGCGGCTGGTTGAAAAGGAGTTGTACTAATATGGGCGCACTGAGTTTTAGAACGAAACGTACACTGCGGGGAATCTGGGACCATCTGCTATTGCTGGTAGTAATTGTGGTGCTCTTTTTTCCGATTTTTTGGATGATCTCAACTGCATTTAAGTTTCGCGGAGATGCAATTGCGTTGCCGCCCAGCTGGATCCCTCCGGAAATAACCTGGGAAAACTTCAAGAAGCTTTTTGATGTGAGGTCAGCCTTTCCGATCTATATCAAGAACACTTTGATAGTCTGTGGGGCTACTACTTTCATCTGCATATTACTCTCCTCGCTGACCGGATACGGCTTGTCGCGACTAAAGTTTAAAGGACGACGATTGAGTCTGATTTTGATTTTGGCCAGTCAGATGTTTCCGCTCACGCTGATTCTGATTCCATTATATATGTTCTTCAAAGAGCTTCACCTATTGAATACCTACATGGGGTTGATACTGGCTTTTACTACCTTCGGCCTGCCTTTCAGTGTGTGGATGATGAAGGGGTTCTATGACACCGTTCCGGTGGAAATTGAAGAGTCGGCGGTTATGGACGGCTGCGGTCCTTTCATCATTCTTTATAGGATTGTGTTCCCGATGGTTTCGCCCGGAGTGGTAACTGTCGGCTTTTACTCCTTCCTTCAGGGATGGAACAACCTCCTGTTTCCGTTAACTCTCAACTCTCGCATGGAGATGCGTACCATTGCTCCTGGTTTTTTACTTTCTTATGTGGGTGAATACGAGTATTTCTGGACCGAAATGATGGCGGGGTCCGTAGTGGCCACGCTGCCGATTGTCTTGATTTTTATTCTGTTGCAGCGTTACTACATAGCCGGTCTTACCCAAGGTGCGGTGAAGGGTTAATGCGACCGGATTGAAAATATCAACATGGAATTCGAAGCCGTAGAGACGGCAGTCATCGCCATTTAGAAAAAGAAAAAGGAGTTATGAATTTTGAACAAAAGATATATAGATGAATTGAGCGGGCGTGGGCCGTACCAGATTGATGAAGGGGCGGCCCGACCGAATCTGTTTCTGATAAGTGTAGATATGATTCCGCTGGAATTCTATCAGCAGTTTGATAATTTTCCTACATTGCAAACCCCGCATCTCGACAGTATGCGACAGGATGGGGTGTTTTTCTCAAACTGTTTTTCAACTTCACCTCTGTGTACTCCTTCGCGGGCCTCTTATTTGACCGGGCGTTACAGTTATATCACCACTAACAGTGAAAGATCACACGATGGTCATGTTATCCATTTGCGGGATTCGGACATCTTTTTTCCGGAATACCTCAAGAGTTCCGGGTATACTGTTCGGCATGTAGGAAAATCACATGTTGGTACCCATAAATTTATCGATACATTCGGAGAAAACGATGCTC
The DNA here is from genome assembly GCA_964632675.1 of uncultured Sediminispirochaeta sp. Taxonomy (GTDB): domain Bacteria; phylum Spirochaetota; class Spirochaetia; order DSM-16054; family Sediminispirochaetaceae; genus DSBN01. The sequence continues at coordinate 11,353 of CAZWDV010000047.1, read as the reverse complement.
CCTGGGACCGCTGGTCGCCGCCTTGGTTTGACGATGACGACTATCTCGTCTATCTGCACAGCTTCGGCTTGCAAAGGTTTGAGTTTGATGAGGAGATTGTCGGAGTTGATCCATCGGGTGAGGGCCCGGGAAATCACTACGGCGGATGGATTGCCAGACAGGACGGGAAAGAATTTCCAGTCGAGGCTACCTATCCTTTTTTCTTGGTCGAAAAGGCAATGCAGAAGATTCGCAGCAGTGAAAAAGGGCAGCCGCTCTATCTCCAGCTCGACTTTTTCGGACCCCATCAGCCCTTTGCTATTCCACATGGTCTCGAAGAACGACGGGCGGAGCTTGAAGCGCAGGTAAGTGTTCCAGAATCCTTCCAGCGGCTCATGGATGCGGGGTTGCCGTTTGATAGTCAGGACGGGCCTGACTATTCTGAGCCACGTATTTACGGTATGTACCGCAAAAACTGGGGCTTGAAAGATCCGGAGACAGTAAAAAAATACATCATTGCCAATATCCTTCAATTTGAATTAATAGATATGGCCATCGGTCGCTTGTTCGATTTTCTGAAAGCGCAAGAATTGTACGATGAATCCTGGATGTTTTTCATCGGCGATCACGGGGAAATGAACTGTGAGAGTGGGCTGATCGACAAAGGGGCTTATCTCAACCCGCGGGTTATTCGGGTTCCCTTTATAACAAAGCCGGCGGCATCTTGGGACGGAGATGGTATATTCATTGGCAAAGGAACTTCTGTTGATAACCAACCGGTTTCACTGCTCGACCTTGCGCCCTCTGTGCTCGGTCTCGCCGGCATATCGCACGCTGAGCGCCAGGATGGAACTGATTTGATCGAAACTGTCCTGAAGGACCAACCGCGACCGGATACACCCATTCTTTGTGAAATCTGGAGCCATGTGATGCCCAATCCGGCAGTTGGCATGGTATTTAAGGCTTCCGACGATCAGATCTATATGTTTACCTACAACTGTTCTGACCCAGTGGATGAGCTTTACCTCATTGACTGTTCGAAATATCCGGCAAATCTGTTTAGCAATCTACAATATGCCGAAATAGTGAAAGATGCGGTGCTTAAAATGGATGCGGTATTTGCAACGGACACACGCTGGCGTTCATATTTGAATTTTATCAGGCTGGAATATGCAGAGCTGCTCGGAGTAACCGGCGTTGACCGGCAGCATTTTTCAAAATGAAGTTGTATAAGTCGGCTCAACCATGAGAGCCCGCCGGGCGGTGCAGGGCGGGGCTCCCCTGGTAGCTCTAGTAACCCTGGTGGCCTGACTCGCAGCCGCCGGATATGGTAGAGTTTAGAACATGAGCGGCAGTAAAGCGAAAAGTACAGCCCGAAACGGCACTCAGACTCACAAGCCCTTCTCTCTGTTGATAAAACCCGCCGGTCCGGATTGTAATCTCCGCTGTCGGTACTGTTTTTACCTGCCGAAGTTGCAGCTTTTTGGAGCTGAGAAAGCCCACCGCATGAGCGATGAGGTGCTTGAGCGCCTGGTTCGCAGTTACATGAGTACGCCTCAGCCGGCCTATGTGTTCAACTGGCAGGGGGGCGAACCGACTCTGATGGGGCTGGACTTCTTCGAGCGGGTTATAGAGCTGCAGCGCCGCTATGCCCCGGAGGGCAGCAGCGTAACCAACACTATTCAAACCAATGGAACCTTGATCAACGGGGAGTGGGCCGAGTTTATTGCCCGAAACCGAATCCTGACAGGTGTAAGTCTGGACGGTCCGGAGGAGGTACATAACGAGTACCGCCTCGATGCAGCCGGACAAGGATCATTTGACAAAGTAATGGCCGGCATTGAACATCTGCGCAGCAGCGGGGCCGATTTCAACATTCTCAGCATGGTGACTGCCACCAGCGCCGACCGGGCACAGGAAATGTTCGATTTTTTTACCCGCAACAAATTCAATTATCAGCAGTATATACCCTGTGTGGAGTTCGATGCGGATGGAACCCCCCTCGAGTATACTGTCGGCCCCGCGGACTGGGGACGGTTTCTGGTAGATCTGTTTCAGGCCTGGTACCCGCGCAAAGCAAGGCGGATAAGCATCCGTAACTTTGATAATATCGTTAATTTTTTAGCCGCCGGTGAGTACTCTTCCTGCACCATGCGCGGAAAATGCGACCAGTACTTTGTGGTGGAGCACAATGGCAATGTATACCCTTGCGATTTTTTTGTGGAGCCGCAGTGGCGTCTCGGAAATATTAGGGAGGACGGGTGGGAACACTTTACCGCTTCGCCCCTGTTTCATCGCTTCGGCGCCATGAAAAGCAAGTGGAACGATGCGTGTAGGGACTGTCCCTATCTGCAGCTCTGCTCCGGGGACTGTCCGAAATTACGCTATGTAAGCGATCGCGACCCTGCCTCTTTAAGTTACCTGTGCCGCGGACATCGCTATTTTTTTGACAAGACTATTGCCGCCTTCTCCGAGCTTGCTCAGGGTGTGCAGCACAACCTTCGTACCAACCAGCCGGGTTTTCAAGCGGAGGGAATTCCTCCTTTCAACCTTTCGCCCGACGATCCCTGCTTCTGCGGCAGCGGAAAAAAGCTGAAGAACTGTCACGGTGTAATAGACTAATCGATAGATTTAAGATCTGCTTCCAGCCAGGGTTCCCAGTCGGGATTTTCAACTGGAATTATCGCGTTTACCTCTTTCTGCCACGCATGGAGTTCGCTCAGCAGCTCTTGTGCAATACGGGGATAGTCATTGATGACATTATATTTTTCGGATAAATCGGTGTTGAGATTGTAGAGTTCGGTTCCTCTACCGAAGAACTCAATGAGTTTCCAATCTCCCTTGCGAATAGAACAGCCAGGTTCGCCTCCATTGTTGCCATAATGGGGATAGTGCCAAAAAATTGCCCCGCGGTCGTGCTGTGTTTCTTCACCTTTTAAAACTGGTAAAAAGCTTTTTCCATCGACGTGTTGCTGTTTCTCTAACGGCAGCGCACATGCCTCTAGTAGGGTAGGGTAGAAGTCTGGGCTGCTGATAACGGCGTTACTTCTACTACCAGGCTCAATTATGTGTGGCCACCGTATGAACAGCGGTTCACGACTACCGCCTTCGTACATCCATCCCTTGCCTTCAGCCAATGGAGCATTGCAGGTAGGGGAACCGGCAGAACTGCTTAAGCCTCCATTGTCGGAGGTAAAAACTACTATGGTATTTTGCGCTATTCCCTTTGCATCAAGCGCATCGAGCACTTTGCCTACATTCTCATCAAGGTGTTCAATCATTGCCGCATACACTGGGTCAGACTGTATTATCCGTCGTACGATACGCTCATCCTTTTTATGCTCACAGGGATACCAATCCCCTTCAACTAATGCAATTTCATTATCCAAACCGAGATCGAGTGCTTTCTGTTGGTATTTTTTTATTTTATCGGATTTGGCCATGATTGGCGTGTGCACTGAATAAAAACTCAGATACATAAAGAAGGGAGTATCGTTATTTTGGCTGATTAAGTGTACCGCTTCGTCTCCGAGACGGTCGGTGAGGTAGTCGTCGTCCTTTTTTGGTTCTAAGGTTGGTATATCCCAGGGAGCAAAGTAGCCGTTTTTACCCGGTGGCTGGCCACTGTGACAGCCACCAATATTAATATCGAAACCATGCTTCAAAGGCCAGTACTTTTCGGAACCCAGATGCCATTTGCCGATATGCCAGGTTCTATAGCCGTGTTGTCTAAATGTAGAGGCCATTGATTTTTCGCTGAGCGGTAAAAAAGGAACATAGGGCGCAGACAACATTTTTCCCTTCTCCGCTCCCGGTTCGCAGTGTCCGGGTCCACCGATATAATGAGTCAATCCGATTCGTGCGGGATATTTTCCACTTAATATGCTTGCTCTGGTGGGAGAGCACACCGGTGCAGCTGCATATGCATCGGTAAAAAGCATGCCCTCAGCAGCTATTCGATCAATATTGGGGGTTTCATAAAACTTACTCCCCATACACACAAGATCTTTCCAGCCTAGGTCATCGGTTAAAATAAACAGAACGTTGGGTTTATTCATATTACTCTACTGATCCTCTGAACTAAATGCAACTGCAGGGCCATTCTCGGCCATGCGGACTGTGAAATATCCATTAATAACGCCATCACCTACTTCATAAGCTTTCTGCCAAAGGAGCTTGAAGAGATCCTGTTTTATATTTTGATATTCAGAATGGGAAGCAAGATTCTGCATTTCCTCCGGATCATTGTCTAAATTGTAGAGTTCATCGGTATCATAGCCGTTGTATACTAATTTGTACTGTTGCGTTCTTATAATCCTCTGCGTATAGTAAAGCTCAACTCCATTGCACTGCATATATACACTCTCACGCCAGTTATCCGGCTGGGTGTTATGCAAAAACGGGATGAGGCTTCGACCGGGATATGCTTCACTACTATGTTTGATGCCGGCCAGATCAAAAATCGTTGGGCGCAGATCTGTAAGGGAGATAAGACTATCTTCACTTCTACCTTTATTCTTGATTTTTTGTGGATATCTTATTATCAGTGGAACTTTATATGCACTATCGAAGGCCGGTACGCCTTTACAGAAAAGACCATGCTCTCCGCAATAGTCGCCATGGTCCGAGCAAAAAATAACAACTGTGTCCTCTTCCATACCTGTTTGCTTTAACTTGTCGAGTAAGAGCCCGATTTGATCATCGACGTATGAACATAAGGCATAGTAGTGACGTATGCACTCTCGTTTTTCATTTATGTCCATTTGATTAAACACTTTTTCCTTGATCATACGGTATGCAATCGGCTTGTCCCGCATTTCATCATCAATGGATACAGGGACTTCGATTGAATCTAAAGGAAATCTGTCAAGATACTCCCGAGGAACTTCGTATGGATCATGTGGATAGAACAAACCCGCGTAGATGCACCATGGGGTCGCTTTATCTTTAAGCAGATCAAGTTGATTGAGAACTTCGTCAACTATCACTCTGTCATGAGCTCCCTCATCCGAATCTATTTCTCTGAAGAGTTGCATTGTTTCATATCCCGAGTTTTTTATCTCTCCTGTGCCACGGGGGACATTTTCCTGTGCTGCAAGCTTTTGATAATCCTTCCAATAAAGTCCATGCCGGTCATCAGGTGTGGCAGATGCGGTGTGCTCTATCCAGCCTCTGTCCCGCGGATATTCAGTTCCGCTGACATGCCATTTTCCAAAGAAATGGTTCTCATATCCATTTTCCTGCAATTCCTCATTCCATAATCTGACTCCGGCCCTTAGGTCTGTACCTAATGCCATATCGTTCAACACGTTATTCCAAATACCGTGTTGAGAGGGATACAGGCCAGTAAGTAGGGAAGCTCTCGATGGACAACAGTGAGGGGCGGTGCAAAATGTATTCGTAAATCTAATTCCCTCAGATGCAAGTCTCTGTAAATTTGGAGCTTTGACTGCCGCTCCGGGAATTCCTGATGTATCGGCCCTTTGTTGATCGGTAATTATAAAAAGAAAATTCGGTTGATTTGATGACATAGTCTTTTCTCTCTTTTCACTCATCCCTTAGTACCTGAAGAAGCATTTACCTGTATAAATGCATCCTGCCATTTTAGAAACATAAGCAGTAGTGGTACTGCAACAAAGGTCGTTGCCGCGAGCAGTAGGTTCCACTCTACGAAATCTTCACCCTTGAAAATATCTAAGGCGATTTGAACGGTCCTCATCTTAGGGCTATTGGTAATTACTAACGGCCATGCATACTGATTCCAGGTAAAAGTAGCCTTAATAATTCCCAGCGAAGCAATTAAAGGCTTACTTAGTGGAAGATAAATTCTAAAAAATGTTTGAAGTCGGTTGCATCCGTCGATGCGGGAAGAATCATCTAAAGAGGAGGGGAATCCTAAATAGAATTGCCGGGCTAAAAAGACCCCGAAAGAGCCGGCAATAAACGGAATTATCAATCCCGCATAAGTATTTATAAAACCGGTACCCCCATCTCCAAATAGGTTGTTTCCGCCTGTTAGGGGAAAGTTCGACATCATAATATACATCGGAGCCAGTGTGACTTGCGGGGGCATAAGCAGTCCAGCTAAGGCCAGAGTAAACATAATGCCCTTCCCAGGAAAATCTAACCTTGCGAATGCATAACCGGCCATCAAATTCAGAAGAAGGCTTATCACTGTTGCCAGGAAAGTGACGTATAATGAGTTAAAAATCCATCTGATCCACATGCCCTGCTGAATTGCATCAATGTAGTTATGAAATTGTGGGATTTTTGGAAAAAATGAAAAATGTGCCGAATTTATTTCTCCTATAGTTTTCAATGAGCCCGAGATCATCATCACAATTGGAAGAATAAAAACAATCCCGATGAGAAGCAGTAAGACTGTCACGAGGTAGTTTTTTTTATTGCTCCCTTTCATGGGCTGTCCTCCCGTACTTGAAGTTTAAAATAGTAATCAAACCTACAATGAGTAGGACAATAAATGACATTGAGCTGGCATATCCGAACCGAAAATCTGAAAAGGCGCGTAAATAGACCTGATGAATGATAGTGGTGGTCCTGTTTAAAGGGCCTCCTGAGGTCATAACATTAACCTGACCAAATACATTGAAACTTCGAATTATTAGAACAACCACCAAGAAAAAGGTAGTTTCCTTTACCATGGGAATGGTAATACTCACTATTTTTCTTAGTGGACCGGCACCTTCGATATCGGCGGCTTCATACATGGAATATGGGACCATTTGCAAACCCGCCAGATAAATAACCATTGCATACCCGATTTGTTGCCAAATACTCACTGCAATTATTGAAGGCAGGGCCAAGTCGGGATCCGAGAGCCAGCTTTGGGGAGTTAGATTAATAGCAGTAAGTAGGTGATTAAAAATACCGGTAATCGGATCATAAAACCACATCCACACCACCGCCATAGATACCATTGAAGGAACATAGGGCATGTAAAACAACACCCGCAGGGTTCTTTTTGCCCCTATGGAGCGGTTATTTAGCAGATTTGCAATTATAAAACCAAGTATCAAAACGGGTATGACAGTGAAAGTAGTGTATACAATCGTGTTGCGAAGAGACTGTAAAAATACTGGATCGTTCAGCATAAACCTGAAATTATGTAATCCCACAAAAACCGGATCGCCGAATAGATCATACTTTGTAAAACTGTATCGTAAAATGTTAAAAACGGGAATTAAAATAAAGACGGCAAAGAAAATAAAGAAAGGGAGCACGAGAATATATGCATCTTTTGCATCTTTAGAGAACTTTCCTTTTGAAACAGCCATGAGTTTTCTCCTGAGCGTATGAAATAGAAACCTACCGAAATCAATTAGTGATTTCGGTAGGTAGTAAATAGTGTAAAGGCTATTCCGCTAGTTCATTTTCGAGTTGCTGTTGATGATACACCAGAGCTTCTTCTGCTGATGCTTCACCGAGAAAAGTCTTCATACCTACATCGTTAAGATGTCTTCTATATAAGGCCGACCACACCACATTTGGCCAGGGCTTACTAATCATTGCAGATTTCATGATCGCCTGGTTAAATCTAGATTTGCCCATGAAGTAATCCATTGTGTCTTCTCGAGTGGGAGGAGAATTAACCGCATCAATACGAGCTTTTGTTTCGTCTTCAGACAACATAAAGGTAAGATACTTCCAAGCCAGATCCTTGTTTTTAGATTGGTTACTGATGAAGTACTGATACATACCTCCAAAAGTGGCCTCTTCTTTTTTCTTCAGGTTGTAGACAAATCCCAAATCATCTGCTAAATCCGGATGGCTTTTCTCAAACTGATTGAGCTGACTTGGAGTAGTAAACGCCATCGCCGCAGTAGCTTTTAGAAAGGGTTTTTCTGCCGGTTTGTTACCGGCATGTGGTGCACTTACTCCCTTCTGGTAAAGATCTGCCAAGTATTCAAAGGTTTCAATTCCTGCGGAGGAGTCGAATTTTGGTTGCTCTGTTTTTTCATTAGCTAGGATGGTGCCGTTTTGATTGAGGAAAATGTAGGAAAATACCTGAGTTTGTGAACTTGGTATTTCAAGACCGGTTTGAGTGACAATATCACCCTGTTTTTTTGTTAATTTAACCGCATATTCACTCAATTCATCCCAAGTCGTGGGTGGTTGTTCCGGGTCTAATCCGGCTTCTTTAAAAAGATCTTTTCTGTATACAAAGATGCGGGGATCCCAATGATAGCCCAAGCCATAGAACTTGCCCTTATAAAGCCCCTTATTATAGGCTGTTTCCTGATATTGATCTTTTTCATTCCATGATTCAAAGTAATCTTCTAAAGGAATAAACTGGCCTTTACTCGCTCTCACCGCAAGATAACCGACTGCAGCTGCAATAATATCGGGAGCCGAGCCGCCGGCATACATAAGATTGATTTTAGTATTGGCCTCTGCCCAGCCTACAGATGAGTATTCGAATTCGATATTAAGATCGGGATTCGCAGCTTTAAAGCGCTCGAATGAGTTTTTATAATATTCATCCCACGTGGATTCTGCACCGGCTTTTAATATTGTCAGCTTCTCGGTCTTAGTTGCCGGTTCGCCGCTTTCCTGTTCCTGTTGCCCATTGGCCCATAGCATGCTTGTGAGCATAAGCAACAGGAGCACCATTGTTAGTTTTTTCATAAAACTCTCCTTTTCTTGGTTGTTTTATACAGCTTAGACCCAGTTTATCTACATAGGAAAGCAGACATTGTTCAGATTTGCTTGTCCAATTTTCAGGGTGTTAGACAAAAATTTGGATTTTATTGCCTTTTCTTTTGATTACGGTACTCGGTTGGTGAAATACCATGACTTTTTCTAAAAAATCTGGAAAAATAACTAGTGCTGTGGAAGCCGACCTGTTCGGTGATTTCGGTGATGCTTGCATTACTGTATTCAAGAAGATACTCGGCCTTCTCAATACGTATCTTTGATAGATAGTGTTGAAAGGTAATTCCCATTTTTTTTCTGAATAGATCGGAAAGATAGGTGCTGTTTAATCCGATATACTCCGAAACGCTTATAAGCGACATTTGTGAATCATAGAAGTTGTTTTCAATGTAGCTGCATACCTTCTCTATTGTGATATTTTTTCCGGAGAGCGGTTCTTTCTTTTCAGTTTGCAACTGAGAGAAAATTTCTTTGCTAAGTTCCTTCAGCTCTTCAAAGGAGTTACAGCTGTTTATTTGAGCTATCACTGAAGCAGAGCTATAATTTTCAGAGAGATGAAGATACAATTCAGAAACAATCTCTTTTGCATCGCCTCCGGTAATCGGAAGCTCGTTTTCGATAGAATTTACAATGGCCTCGGCTTTTTGTAACGCATACATCCAGTTTTCTAAATTGAGCTCCCTTTTTACTTCGCTTATCAATAATTCAATGTCTTTTCTATTTGTTTGAAGTTCTGTAAGACTAAGTCCTCGAAGCGAGGAGAGATCTTTTTCTTTGTAGAAACTATTCAATTCCAGGGCTGTTTCAGCTTCTTTATAAAGAGTGTGAAAGTCCTCAGCTGATGAACGGATAGAACTAAGGCCATAATGAATATTGATACTGTGGATTTGCTTTATTTGTTGTAAAATTGCCGTTATCCCCGAGAGAAGTTTTTTTTCAGGATGCACAGTATTTATGCTCATTGCTTGACCGGTTATGCATATGAGTTCTGAGTTTACTGCGATAACAGTAATATGATCTCCTAAAAGCTGTTTATGCGAGCACACATATTTATACAGTTCACCTATTGGATTATCCAGTGCCCGTGAAGCCTGTATTTTTAGTAAAATACAAAACACAGGGGGACTGTGTATGTTGAGTTTTTGAAAAATTGAGTCACGCTCTTCCACAGGTAGATACTCTTCACTACATAAGCGATTAAGCTGAGACAATAGCAGTCGGTTTTTCTGCTTTTCATTTACCTCTTTGGCCCCTGAATCGTAGCTATGCTCCTGGGTAATGGAAGTAATTCTTTTAAGAGCACTTTTTAATTCTATTTCTGAAATCTCGCTTTTTAACAAATAATCATCCGCTCCCAGCCGAATTGCCTCTGATGTAAATCGAAAGTCGCTGTATGAGCTGATAATGAGTATTCGTATATTATTATTGATCCCCTTGATCTCCCGGATTAAATCAAGACCACTCATCTCGGGCATTTTGATATCGGTTATTACAGTATCGACTTGTGTTTCCGAAATTTTTCTTAAAGCTTCGTATCCGTCATATGCAGTATCAACAATTTGATATTCGGAATCGGGATAGCTGAGTACAGACTCAATCCATTTTGCTGTTAAGGGTTCATCATCTACTAGTAACAGGCGCATTATCAGCTCCTTCGATATTTGTAGACAAAACCGGAAGTTTAATTGAAATCAAGCTGCCACCTTGTTGGTGAATATGTATGCCGTAGGTTGAACCGAACCTAAGAACAATTCGGTCATGTATATTCAGAAGTCCAACTCCATTGTGGTTTGAATCTATGGTTTTATTTTGTTGTTTTTCTCTCAAATGTTCTATGGAATCGAAGGAGAATCCTATTCCATTGTCGCTAATTTCGATTTGTAGATCTTGGTTTTGCTTTTTTGCTGTAATTTTAATAAATCCTTTTCTTCTGGCTGGCTTTATTCCGTGAAAAATGGCATTTTCGACCAAAGGTTGTATGATTAGCTTTGGAATATAAAGTGTGAGAACATCCTCCGGCACTTCATACTTCAATTGCAGGGAATTTTTCAGTTGCTTCTCGGCAATGGCGATATAATTCTGGGTCATTTCAATCTCTTGGCTCAATAAGACTAAGTAATCGGGACCGCTTAGAGTATAACGGAGCATTTTATTGAGGGCTACAATGGCGTTTTCTGTCTTTTCGATTGATTCGAGTCGCAGCATAAATCTGATCGTGCCTAAGCTGTTATAGATAAAATGCGGGTTTACTTGATGCTGTAAAGCTTCTAGTTCAGCCTTTTGCTTCATTTCATTAATATAGAGATTTCTACTCAGAAGTTCCCGCATGTTTTTTACCATGCTGTTAAATCGGTTGGACAGATTTCCGATTTCATCATTGCTATTTACTTTCGAGTAAGTATACAGGTCTCCTGTTTCAACCTTTTTCATATCCATCGCTAAGGTCTGAATCGGGCGGGAAAAATGCGAGGCCATGAGATACGCAACTAAAGAAGCAGTGAAATAACAAAACAGTAAAATTAAGAACAAAAACCTTCTCGACAGATATATTATATGAAATAGATTTCTCTTTTTAACCACAGAAAGGATAATCCAATTTTCAATTGGGGTTGTATACCAGATAGCCTGATACTTCTCGCCATCGAGATTTACAGCCGAATTACCAGCTTTATCTTGAGTTAATTTTTTTTGTAGTTCCGAA
>CAZWDV010000046.1:7265-22776 GCA_964632675.1 uncultured Sediminispirochaeta sp. | reverse complement strand
AGCATTCTAAATTTGAAAATTTTATTAAAATTTTCAAATTTAGAATTGCTGTATTTGAAGCTTTCTACCCACTAAAATTGTGATTGACGGTTCTATGTAAAGCAGTTCATGCTGTAGAGTATGAAACCGAAGCCCGCTTACAGGTGGTTTTTTTTACTCATACTGATAGTCGGAGTTGTTGCTGGGTACGGCTGCGGCCGGAGCTCGTCGGATGGCGGGCCGGAGCGGATACAAATCGGCGGCGAAGACTGCTGGCTTACGGCGAAAAGGAAACCTTCCCGTCGAATTTTGAAGCAGGCGGAAGAACTGGTTCAGGAACATGAACAGCTGTTGGTTGACCAGGGGGCCGGCTCACATGTAGTTAAAATCAATTCATCCGCCGGACAGAGTCCGGTACAGGTTCATCCAAAGGTAATCGGTATCCTTCGGAAGAGCCTGAATTTTGCCCAACTTTCCGATGGACGCTATGATCCCAGCGCTGCTCCCCTGTACGATCTCTGGCGTAAGGCGGCGGAACAACAGCAGCAGCCTGCGCGCAGCCTGGTTTATTCGCTCCTCGATCAGGTGAACTTCAGAAGAATAAGTGTAAACGCAGGAATGCGTCAGGTGTATATTCCGGATGCCGGGATGCAAATAACAATGCAGCCGGGACTCAACGGATATGTCGTCGACAGAGCGGCGGAACTGTTTCAGCAGAATGAGATTGGCGATATAATTATTTCAAAAGGAGTTGTGCGGAAAGCTGTCCACGGAGATTCCCGAATTACCTATCCGAAGGAAGTGCTGTATGCGGATGCAGAGAGACACTCTGAACCGGTGCTCACTCTGAACAATCTAAAAACCAGAGCGATAGTTACTCTGTATGCATCCGAGCATCTGTTTATCGATTTGAGCTCGGGGTTTCCAGCGAAAAACGGATTGGTCGCACTGGTGTGTATCGGTCCGGATGCATATGCATCCGAGGTTCTGACCTACACCGTAGCTACCGGTGAACTTGTCAGCGGAATCGCTCTGGTTGAAGAGATGCCCTTTTTTGAGGTACTCTGTATAACAGAAGATCAAGAAATCATTTGTACATCGGGGATTGAACCGCATTTGCGCATACTCAATTCAGAATATACCCTGCATGTATATGATTCCCGGGTAGAAAAGGATATACGGAATGAACGAATCGCTTATCTCCGGCCGCTGGTATCGGTTGGAACTGCCGATGGAGAAAATATATTACGCTGAATACAGAATTGAAAATAGCGGAAACGCAAGGGCTTGGTTCCAGTTTCTTGACGGGTCACGCAAACAGGCCGATGATATAATACCGTATCTCACTTCGCTCATTGAAATCGAGACTCCTGATAAAAGCCGCAACTACGATATCCGCGATTACATGGACGATCTGTAGGAGGGCGGGTGTATTCCAAAGGACTAGATCGGGTGGCCCAGTTTGCAGCTTTGGCGCTGTTTCTCTCGATTGTTGAACTGGTAATACCGAAACCGATTCCTTTTTTCAGAATCGGTCTGGCAAATTTGCCCCTGTTGGTTGCCCTGACGATGTTCCCTCGGCGGGATTTTATTCTTCTAATTCTGTTAAAAATATTCGGACAGGGAATTGTTTCGGGAACCCTTTTCTCCTACGTATTTCTGTTCTCGGCCGCCGGCAGTATATCCTCAGGGGTGGTAATGCTGCTGCTGCGCAGATGGTATCCCACCCGGATATCGCTGGTGGGGATAGGCGTATTCGGAGCCTTTGCCAGTAACATTGCCCAGCTTTTATTTGCCGCAACCTTCATCTTCGGTCGCAGCACCTGGCTAATTGCCCCGTTGTTTCTTCTGGTCGGCACAATCACCGGAACAGTTCTCGGAGCCCTGGCTGGGCAGCTTCTGCAGCATTCCCGCTGGCTGGCCGCTACGCCGGGCTCCGCGACGGGGGGACCCCACAGACAAGCCGCGCCTTCGCCTGGTGAGCCTCCGTCTGCGGTTGTTTCGCCTGTGGTCCGCCTCGTAAGCGGGCTTTTAATGGTGCCGCCGTTCCTTATGCAGAGTTTGGTTCCCTTCAAATTTTTCCATATTGTGTTGTTCGGTGCGGCCTCGGTGTATCTCGGGAAGCGTGTGCGTATCCTGCCGGGGGTTTTTATTGTGGCGGCGGTGACGGGAGCCCAGCTGCTTACTCCTCTGGGGGAAGTGCTTACCTACATCGGCGCATTCCCTATTACCGCCGGAGCACTCGAGCAGGGGCTTGTACGGGGCCTGAATCTGGTCGGATTGGTCTATCTGTCGCGATATGCGGTTTCGTCGGGATTGCCGATTCCCGGACAGGTTGGTGCTCTGCTATACCGGGTTTTCTTCTATTTTGAAGAACTGACTGCCTATCGAGTGGTTCGCGATCGCAGAGCTGGTTTCAGGCAGAATATCAAACGTGCGTTAATCGACATCGACGAGTTTTTGCTGCAGCTTGTCGCCGGGGGATACTCCGGGGAAACCGCCGCCGGTACTGTCGGGGGAAGACGCTCCGGACCGCGGGGGCGTATAGTAGTGCCGCTGGCGGCAGTCGCCCTGCAGTGGGGACTCGTCGCGGCGGGCCGATTACCGGGCCTGGTATCCCTGTTACACTGGTAAAGCGGCTGAGCAGGTTGCTGATTACCCGGTGGTCGGCTTCGGTTTCAGACCGAATGCCTGCATATTTATGTAAAAAAAGCATGAAAATTGCAAAGGTGTATTGACACAACAGAACAGTGCTGATAGCGTTCGTTTTAATCATAAACTTTCGTGAATTTTAGGAGATTACAGTATGCAGAATGCAATAATGAACGTGATGATCGCTATTTCCATTTCCATTATCGCCCTCATCATCATTATTGCATCAGTCCTGTCTCTCCTAATTGCCAACCTGCTACTAAGTCTAATCGGTATTATTATTTTGCTAATCAGTGGAGCTCGGGGTGAGTTCCATTGTTCCTGCCGTAGCACTACGGCCCCTGCAAGCTGCTAAACAGCAGCCCGCAGCGGGTAAAAACAGGAACAGTGAAGCTGCCTCGACTCATCCGTCCCGGCTTATACGTATATGCCTGGTATTAGTATACGTGTAGCCGGGCCCCGGTCTAATCCTAAGTCGAAAGCATTCACCAGATAACTGCCTGTTTTTATTCTCTGCAGAAAGAAGTGATTTGAGAGGAGGAGATAATGAAAGGTGCAAGAATACTGGTTGAGTCATTGAAAAAAGAGGGCATTGATACGCTGTTCTGTTATAACGGGGGAGCGGTGATATCCATTTTCGACGAACTCCATACCCATGGGAAAGAGATTCGCCTGATTCAGCCGCGCCACGAACAAGGCGGCACCCACGCGGCCGACGGGTATGCCCGTTCCACCGGTAAACCCGGGGTGGTGCTGGTAACTTCGGGGCCGGGGGCCACCAACACCATCACCGGAATTGCAACTGCGTACATGGATTCGGTTCCCCTGGTAGTGTTCACCGGGCAGGTGTCTACCTCGATGATCGGTACCGACGCCTTTCAGGAGGCCGATACGGTCGGCATCACTATGCCGATTACCAAAGCCAATTTTCTGGTAAAGAATGTCGAAGAGCTTGCTCCGACGGTAAAAAAGGCCTTCCATCTGGCAACTACCGGCCGTCCCGGTCCGGTGGTGGTGGATATTCCCAAGGACGTGCAGATGGATGAAACCGATTTTGTGTATCCGGTTACAGCGAACCTGCCCGGATATCGGCCCAAGGACAGCGGACATCCCCGCCAGGTAAAAACCCTGAAAAACTACATCCGCGAAGCCCGCAAGCCCCTGGTTATATCCGGTGGTGGAGTAAACAGCGCCGGCGCAACCGAATTGATGAACAATTTCTGTGATAAATTTGGTATTCCGGTGGTTACGACCCTGATGGGACACGGGGTGGCTCCGGAGAATGCCGACCTCAACTACGGTCCGATCGGGATGCACGGTTCGCTCTATGGAAACTATGCCCTGCAGAACTGTGATTTGCTGATGGTATTCGGGTCGCGTTTTTCCGACCGTATCATGGGTGATCCGAATGTGTTTGCCGAACAAGCCCGCATTGTGCATGTAGATATCGATGCGGCGGAAATCGGCAAGAACGTTGCAATCGATCTGCCGATAGTAGGGCCGATTACCTGGGTCCTGGAAGAACTGAACCGCGAGAAGGATTTCGGAGAATACACACAGTGGGTCCGGGAGCTAAAAGAGTACCGCGAAGAGCATCAGCTCGAGTATGAAAACAGCGAAACCTTAAAACCCCAGTTTCTCATACAGCTGGCGCAGAAATATTTTCCGGAAAATACAATTGTGGCTACCGACGTCGGCCAGAACCAGATGTGGGTGGCCCAGTACTTTCATTTTTGCAAGGGCCGGCGCCTGCTGACCTCCGGTGGTCTGGGCACAATGGGCTACGGCCTGCCGGCGGCAATTGGTGCGGCAGTGGGAAATCCCGATGCACAGGTGCTGGCTGTCTCCGGGGACGGGGGGTTCCAGATGAATATGCAGGAGATGGCCACTGTCAAGCAGTACGGACTGAAGGTAAAGATGTTGCTGCTTGATAACAGTTACCTCGGGATGGTGCGGCAGTGGCAGCAGCTGCTGTTCGATAAGCGCTATTCCGGCACCCGTATGAGTGATAACCCCGATTTTTGTCTACTGGCCAAGGCGATGGGGATTCCCGCGGTCAAACTGGAAAAGCAGGCAGAGGCCGATGCGGCGATGAAGAAGTTCGCCGAAAGCGAGGACAGCATGCTGCTGCATGCGGTTGTTGAGGGCGAAGAGAATGTAGTGCCAATGGTTCCGGCCGGAAAACCCCTGGATAAAGTTATCCGTAAAATGTAGGAGGAGAGAAGAATGGGCGAAGACAAAACTATCTTAACAGACCACATCATTTCACTGCTGGTTCTGAACCATCCGGGCGTGTTATCAAAAATCACCAGCCTGATTACGCGGCGGGGTTTCAACATTGACAGTATTGCCGCCGGGCCGACCAAAGAGAAGGATATGTTCCGTCTCACAATTATCGTGAAAGGCGACGACCGCAGTATCGAACAGATACAGAAACAGCTCTATAAGATCATCGATACGGTTAAAATCATGACTATCCATCCGGCCCGCAAGGTGGAGCGTGAAATCGGACTGATCAAGCTGAAAGCGCCGATGGGCGAGCGCAATGAAGTGCTGCAAATGGTGAATGTGTTCAAAGGACAAATTCTCGACTCCAGTACGAGCGGATTTGTAGTGGAGATAACCGGAAGCAGCGAGAAGGTGGATTCCTTCATCAACCTGTTTCCATCGAACCAGATCGTGGAGGTAGCCCGCACCGGAATCGTGGCAATGGATCGCTGGGAGAAAAACGGCGCGACCTGAAGGAGGCTCGAGCGAGGCTGGAGTCGATTCGGGGGCGGCAGTTTTAAATAAAATTTTTGAAAACAAATCAATGCGGAGTTAAGGAGAAAGAAGATGGCAGAAATTTTTTACGACAAAGATGCGGATCTCAACCTGTTGCAGGATAAGACTATTGCGGTTATCGGTTTCGGGAGTCAGGGACATGCCCATGCCCTGAATCTTCACGAGAGTGGATGCAAAGTGGTAGTTGGTTTGCGGTCGGACAGTTCGAGCCGCGCCGAGGCTGAAAAACACGGCGTGAAGGTTGTCGAACCGGCGGAAGCGGCCCGGATGGGCGACATGATCATGATTCTGGTGCCGGACGAACTGCAGCCGCAGATCTACAAGGAGCAGATCGAGCCGGGGCTGGAAGCGGGCAATATGCTGATGTTTGCCCACGGGTTTTCAATCCATTTTCACCAGATCCAGCCGCCGAAGGATGTAGATGTGATAATGATTGCACCAAAGGGCCCCGGTCACACTGTCCGCCGGGAGTACACCGATGGCCGTGGAGTTCCCGGACTTATTGCGGTACATCAGGATGCCACCGGCAAGGCCGATGAGCTCGGCAGGGCATATGCCAAAGGAATCGGCTGTACCCGGGCCGGACTGTTTCGCACCAGCTTTCGCGAAGAGACCGAAACCGACCTCTTCGGCGAGCAGGCAGTTCTCTGCGGCGGAGTTACGTCGCTGATGAAAGCGGGCTTCGAGACCCTGGTAGAGGCCGGATATCAGCCTGAAATGGCCTATTTCGAGTGCATCAACGAGATGAAACTGATTGTCGACCTGATTTACGAGGGCGGCTTCGGCTACATGCGTTATTCGATTTCCAACACCGCCGAATACGGCGATTACATAACCCAGGAGAAGCTCATAACCGAAGAGACCAAGCAGTCGATGCGCGGAATCTTGAAGGATATTCAAACCGGCCGCTTTGCCAAAGATTGGATATTGGAGAACAAGGCCGGGGCGCCCTCCTTCAAGGCTACCCGGCAGCTCGAAAAAGAGCATCAGTTAGAGGATGTCGGCGCAAAACTGCGGTCCATGATGTCCTGGCTGCAAAAATAGGGAGAGAACTATGAATAATCAGGTACTGGTATACGATACAACTCTACGGGACGGGGCCCAGTCGGTGGGGGTCACTTTTTCACTGTACGATAAGCTGCGGGTAATGGAAACTCTCGATGATATGGGAATGCACTACATCGAAGCCGGTTGGCCCGGTTCGAATCCCAAGGATGCGGCGTTTTTTCAGGAGGCCCAATCCATCAAACTGCGCAATGCCCGCCTGGCCGCCTTCGGCTCGACCCGTATGAAAAACACCACCGCTGAAAAAGACCGTAATCTCGATCTGCTGCTGCGCAGCAATGTTCCGGTAATCACCCTATTTGGTAAAGCCTGGGAGCTGCATGCGGTTGAAGCGCTCGGGGTAACTCCCGAGCAGAACCTCGAGATGATCCACTCCTCGGTAAAGTATTTGAAGGAGCGGGTAGACGAGGTGGTCTTTGATGCCGAGCACTATTACGACGGGGCCAAGGCGAACAGCGAGTATGCCTTGGCCTGTCTGAATGCGGCTGTAGATGCCGGTGCCGACTGGCTGGTACTGTGCGACACGAATGGCGGAACCCTGCCCGGAGATTTTCAGCGGGAAACCGAAAAGGTGGTCAGCCGCTACTCGCTGCCGGTCGGGGTGCATGCCCATAACGATTCGGATGTCGCGGTGGCCAATAGCCTGCTGGGAGTGGGGGCCGGCGCCAGAATGGTGCAGGGCACCATCAACGGGCTCGGCGAACGCTGCGGCAATGCAAATCTGTGCAGCGTACTGCCGAATCTGAGTCTAAAGCACGGCTACAGTACGGTGGGCGAGAACAACATCCGCAAACTGCAGCATGTATCCCACTTCGTCTCCGAGATGTCCAATACTACTCCGTTTGAGCATATGCCCTACGTTGGTCAGCACGCCTTCAGCCACAAGGGCGGAATTCATGTGTCGGCGGTGCGAAAAAATCCGCAGACCTACGAGCATATCAATCCCGAATTAGTCGGTAACGCCCGCTTTACTACTGTCTCGGAGCTATCCGGCAAGAGTAACATCATTGAAAAAACCAAAAGCATGGGACTTGGACAGGAAGTGAGCAGCGAGACAGCTGGCAAGATCGTGCAGAAAGTTAAAGAGCTGGAATCGCAGGGGTACCATTTCGAGGGCGCCGAAGCCTCCTTTGAACTCCTTTCGGCGACTCTGATGGGCTCGCTGAAGGAGTACTTCACCCTGCACGGGTACCGGGTGATGATCTGGAACAACGGTGACGGGAATACCTGGTCCGAGGCGACCATCAAAGCCTCGGTTCCCGAGCACATTTCTCATGAGCAGGGCCACAATGAAGCGGTGGAACATACCTCCGCCGACGGGAACGGCCCGGTCGAAGCCCTGGATAAGGCCTTGCGGAAGGTACTGGAAAAGTTTTACCCGCATATCAAAAACACCCGTCTGACCGATTATAAGGTACGTATTTTGAACGAAGAGTCGGGAACATGTGCCCTGACCCGGGTAATTATCAACACCTCCGATGAAGAAACCAGCTGGGGTACGGTCGGAGTTTCTGAAAACATCATCGAAGCCTCATGGCAGGCTTTGACAGATTCACTGATCTATAAATTGAAAAAAGACGAAGCCAAACAGAAATCCGAGAATGGAAAGGAGCAGGTATATGGCACGGTACATTAAAGTTTTTGACACCACATTAAGAGACGGCGAGCAGTCGCCCGGTGCGTCGATGACCCTCGATCAGAAGGTGGAGATGGCGGAAGCCCTCGAGAACCTCGGGGTCGATGTTATTGAAGCCGGTTTTCCGGTGTCCTCCAAAGTACAGTTCGAGGCGGTTCGCCGTATTGCAGGAATTCTCAAGGAAGCCTCCGTTGTCGGGCTCTCGCGCTGTGTGGAAAAGGATATAGATGTAACCTACGAGGCAGTCAAGGATGCCGCCCATCCGAAGCTGCACCTGTTTATTGCCACCAGCCCTCTCCACCGTGAGTACAAGCTCAAGAAAGACCGCCGTCAGGTACTCGAAGCGATTGCAGAGCATCTCGATTATGCCCGCACTTTGTTCGACAAAATCGAATTTTCCCCCGAAGATGCGTCCCGAACTGAAAATGATTTTCTGCTGGAGGTGGTCAAAACGGCGATTGCCCACGGAGCAACTACCATAAATATTCCGGACACCGTCGGTTTTGCCATGCCGGAGGAGTTCGGAGAGCTCACCAGATGGCTGGTAGAAAATGTGCCGGAGTTTCAGGACGGGTCGGTGGATCTTTCGGTTCACTGTCATAACGACCTTGGTCTGGCGGCGGCCAACTCGCTGGCGGCGGTGAAGGCGGGAGCTACCCAGGTGGAAGTGACCCTGAACGGAATTGGTGAGCGGGCCGGTAACTGTGCTCTCGAAGAGCTGGTGATGGGTTTGGAGGTGCGCCGTGATCTGTACAACGTGAACACCCGCATTAAAAAAGAGTTTTTGTATCCTACCGGCAAGCTGCTGCAGAACCTGACCGGGCTGTTGTTTCAGCGGAACAAACCGATTTTCGGCGATAATGTGTTCACCCACGAGTCGGGGATCCATCAGCACGGGGTGCTCTCTCACCGTGAAACCTATGAGATCATGAATCCCACTACCATCGGCCGCCACAGTGAAAGTCTGGTGATGGGCCGCCACTCCGGAAAACATGCACTGCAGGAGAAGCTGCGGCAGTACAATATCCGGCTGACGGAAGAGCAGTTCCAGAAGGTATTCGAGCGTTTTGCCGAAATTGCGGACAAGAAGAAAGAGGTGTATGATGAAGACCTGTTTTCCATCGTCTCCAATGTGTTGGGGGGGATGATCGACGGCTACCGGATGCTCTATTTTCATGTGTACACCGGCAACACCTTGATACCTTCGGCAACCATAAAATTGAAAGAGAAGGACGCGGAGTACGTAGCTACCGCCACCGGCGACGGACCGGTAGATGCTATGTTCAATGCCATCGATGAATGTTGCAAAATTAAGACGAGGCTGGAGGAGTATATCATTCAGGCGGTCGGTTCGGGGAAAGATGCCCAGGGGCAGGTGAAGCTGATGCTCGACATTGACGGCGAGCTGTTTGCCGGCAAGGCCTCTTCTACAGATATTATCGAAGCCTCGGCTCTGGCGTATCTGAACGCGGTCAACCGTTTTGTGCTCAAGCGGCTTTCCAACGGACAGGTTTCTGTTGTGAATGGTGCCGAAGTGAAGAGTGCGGCGGCGAATGCCGCCGGCGCCTCGGTTTAGACATGGGGAGAGAACATGAGTAGTACGCAAACGGCGCAGACATTTACAGAGAAAATATTCAGCGAAAAAGCCGGACGCCCGGTAAAAGCGGGGGACTATCTGCTGCTGGATGTGGATGTTGCCTTGGGAAACGATATTACCGCCCCGGTGGCAATCAGAGAGTTCGAAAAGTTCAAGGGTAAGGCGGTATACGATCCGGAGCGGATCGTTTTTGTGGCCGATCACTTTACCCCGAACAAGGATATTCAATCGGCCATGCAGGTAAAAATGGTACGAGATTTTGCACGGGCGCACGGGATAATGAACTTTTTCGATGTGGGAAAAATGGGGATTGAGCATGTGCTGCTGCCGGAGCAGGGTTTGGTAAAGTCCGGCGATCTGGTGGTCGGAGCCGACAGCCATACCTGTACTTACGGTGCATTAGGGGCTTTTTCTACCGGCGTAGGTTCTACCGATCTGGCGGGCGTCTTTTTTACCGGAAAAGCGTGGTTCAAAGTACCCGAAGCGATCAAAGTAGAGCTGACTGGGCGCTTTGTTCCGGGAGTATCCGGAAAAGACCTGGTCCTGCATCTTATTTCTCTACTGGGGGTTGACGGGGCTAACTATCAGGCAATCGAGTTTACCGGTCCCGGAGTGGCCGCAGTGAGTATGGATTCCCGCTTTACCGTCAGTAATATGGCCATCGAGGCCGGCGGCAAGGCCGGACTTTTTCCGGTCGACTCGATAACTCAGGCATACGAATCCGGCCGTGGTATCACCGTGGAAACCCGCGCTGCCGACGAAGGGGCCGACTACAGCCGCACGCTGGAAATCGATCTCAACACACTTGCGCCGACGGTCGCCCGGCCGTTTCTCCCGGAAAACGGAGTGACTATTCGCGAACTCGAAACTGAAAAAGTGCAGGTCGATCAGGTGGTCATCGGCAGTTGTACCAACGGAAGAATCGAAGATCTGCGGGCCGCCGCCGCGGTTCTCGGTGATGCTCAAGTGGCCGACGGAGTCCGCTGCATCATACTGCCCGGATCACAGGAGGTCTACCTGCAGTCGATGCGCGAAGGACTGACCGAAAAATTTGTGACGGCGGGCTGCGTGTTCTCTACGCCTACTTGCGGCCCCTGTTTGGGCGGTCACATGGGCATACTGGCGGAGCAAGAGGTGGCGGTATCGACTACCAATCGGAATTTTGTCGGGCGAATGGGCCATTCCACCAGTGAAGTGTATTTGGCATCGCCGGCAGTCGCCGCTGCTACGGCCGTAAAGGGATATATATCCGGACCTGACAGTGCTGCGCTGCAACGGCTGTCAGCTGCACAGAATGACCCGGCTCTCGCCGAAATAACTGGAGGAAGAGCATGATAAGAACAGGGAAGGTCTTCAAATTCGGGGACCATATAAATACAGATGAAATTATACCGGCCCGTTACCTCTCGACTACCGATCCGGAGGAACTGGCGAAAAACTGCATGGAGGATGCCCGGCCGGGCTTCGGGCGGCAGGATGATGTTCTGGGGAGCATCCTTGTAGCCGGTGAGAACTTCGGTTGCGGATCCTCGCGGGAGCATGCGCCGATCGCAATTAAAGCGGCGGGAATTCAGTGTGTAGTGGCCAAGAGTTTTGCCCGGATATTTCTTCGAAACTGCATAAACATCGGGTTGCCGATTGTTGAATTGGCGTATACAGATGAAATCGAAGAGGGCGACTTCCTCCGGGTAGATTTCAGCTCCGGAAAATTGAGCAACTCTGCCCGGGAGAAGCAGTACCAGATCAATACTTACCCCGATTTTTTGCAGCAGATCATTCGCAGCGGCGGCTGGCTGTCTTATGCCACCGCAAATCTGGCCCCCGCGCGGGTACTCGAAGGGAGCTCTTAGATGGGATATAAAATTGCCGTATTGCCGGGAGACGGTATCGGACCGGAGGTAATGCAGGCGGCCGAAACAGTATTAGCGGCGGTAAGCCGGAAGTATGAAATTGAATTCGAGTATGAAGAGGGGTTGATCGGAGGTGCCGCCCTGGATGCCTGTGATACACCGCTGCCCGCTGAGACACTAAAAATCTGCCGCCGCAGCGATGCGGTGCTGCTGGGAAGTGTGGGGGGACCGAAGTGGGATTCTCTGCCGCCGGAAAAACGACCCGAACGGGGCGGACTGCTGGCCCTCCGTAAGCAGCTCAAACTGTATGCCAATTTACGACCGGTGCGGGTATATCCTGAAATTACCCATCTCTCGCCGCTCAACAGCCGGCGGCTGCAAAACGGGGTAGATCTCCTGACTGTTCGTGAACTATCAGGGGGGATTTACTTCGGTGAGCCAAAACGCAGAGAAGGCAATTACGGCCTGGACACGATGTATTACGACCAAGAGACTATCCGCCGGGTTGCAAAAGTTGCCTTCGAAGCGGCTCGGGCTCGCCGGAAGCAGCTCACCTCGGTTGATAAGGCCAACGTACTCTACAGTTCTCTGTTGTGGCGGGAGGTAGTTTCGGAGATGGCCGGTGAGTATCCGGATGTAGCACTCAACCACATGTATGTGGACAATGCGGCCATGCAGTTAATCCTCAATCCCGGACAGTTCGACGTAATCCTCACGGGTAATCTGTTCGGAGACATCCTCTCCGATGAATCGGCCGCGTTGCCCGGGTCTCTCGGAGTATTGCCCTCCGCATCTTTGGGTGACGCAGTGCATTTGTTCGAACCCGCCGGCGGTTCGGCCCCCGATATTGCCGGAATGGGTAAAGCCAACCCGGTTGCCCAGATTCTTTCGGCGGCTATGATGTGTGAATACGGACTGGGACTGCCCGCTGCAGCTGAGGCCATCCGCAGCGCCGTAGAACAGAGCTTTCAGATCGGCATATACACCGCTGATATGCTTTCGACTGCAGAAGCGCAGCCGGCCGGTACGGCAGAGGTGGCTGCCAAAATTGCTGAGTTTGTAACTGCTATATAGAAATTTTACTATTTTTATAGTATATAAAGTCAGTAATTCTAATTTTGGAAGTTATAGAACTTCCAAAATTAGAATTACATCAAAATCTTTAAGCTAAGTTGCTCATCTTAAACAAAATGTGAGAATTCTAAATCTGAAAATTTTATTAAAATTTTCAGATTTAGAATTGCTGATATAAAGTGAATACGCTTGTAATAAATGAAATTTTACGTTGTAATAGGGACTTGAATGGGCGGTATATGTGACGGCGGCACAATAAGTATCCGGCGCATTGCCGTTTATTCTAAATCAGCAGTGAGAGGCATTGTATGAATAAGGTCCTTGAGAAACTTCAGCTCTCCGATCAGGTGTATAAAATGAAGCTCGAAGCCCCGCTAATAGCCCAAGAGCGGAAACCTGGTCAATTTGTAATAATACAAAAAGATACAAATTTTGGTGAACGGATCCCCCTCACCATTGCAGATGCCGATCCTGAAGAGGGATCCATAACGATCATCTTCCAGACTGTCGGTAAAACAACTATCGAACTGTCGCAGTTCGAACCGGGCGACACCATCGAGAATGTGCTCGGTCCGCTGGGACAACCCACCCACATTGAAAAGGTTGGTACGGTGGTGTGTGTCGGCGGTGGAATCGGCGTTGCACCTATGCACCCGATTGCCCAGGCGCTGAAAGCTGCCGGCAACAAGGTGATTATTATTA
Organism: uncultured Sediminispirochaeta sp.; assembly: GCA_964632675.1. Lineage (GTDB taxonomy): Bacteria > Spirochaetota > Spirochaetia > DSM-16054 > Sediminispirochaetaceae > DSBN01. Next base: position 9,437 of record CAZWDV010000046.1, on the reverse strand, counting down.
TCGGCGCCAGAAATAAAGAACTGGTAGTCATGGAAGAGGAGATGAAGGCCATTGCTGACGAACTGATTGTGGTAACCGATGACGGCAGTTACGGTAGAAAAGCCCTGGTTACCGAGCCCTTGAAGGAAATCTGTGAAAAGGATCCCCCTGACCAGGTGGTAGCAATCGGGCCTCCCATTATGATGAAGTTTGCTGCCGAGACTACCCGTCCCTTCGGAGTTCCGACGGTTGTTTCTCTCAATACCATTATGGTCGACGGAACGGGGATGTGCGGCGGTTGCCGGGTTACAGTCGGTGGAAAAACTAAATTCGTCTGTGTCGACGGCCCGGAGTTCGACGGTCATCAGGTTGATTTTGACAACATGATGCTGCGTTTAGGTGCTTACAAAAACCATGAGGAGGAGAAGACACATAAATGTCGCCTCGATGCACACATTGAATCTAAACAAGCGAAGGAGACGAAATGAAAGCTCCCGAAGAACTGAAACGCGAAGCTGACGAACTGTTTGCAGGTATAGACGGCGTAGAGTTGCAAAACAAAGACCGCATGAAGATCCCCCCGCAGGAGATGCCGAACCAGGATCCGAATGCACGTATAGAGAATATGAATGAAGTAGCTACCGGTTATTTCGAGCACCAGGTACGGGTAGAAGCAGCCCGCTGTCTGAACTGTAAGAATGCGCCCTGTATCGCGGGCTGTCCGGTTGCCATTGATATACCCGGGTTCGTGAAAGCCGCCGAAGCCGGAGACTATGAAAAATCGGTTCAGATTATAAAAGAGAGCAGTCTGCTGCCGGCAATTTGCGGCCGGGTCTGTCCGCAGGAGTCCCAGTGCCAGGCTACCTGTACGGTTGGTAAGGCCCTCAAAGATCCTCTCAAATCAGTATCCATCGGCCGGATAGAGCGTTATGTGGCCGACTTGGAACGGGAAAGCGGTAAAAAATCGATTCCCGAGATTGCTTCCGACAGTGGTAAAAAAGTAGCGATCATCGGATCGGGGCCGGCCGGTATAACTGCGGCTGCCGATTTGCGGAAGGCCGGGCACCAGGTAACCATTTTCGAAGCCTTTCATAAACCCGGTGGAGTAATGATTTACGGAATACCCGAGTTCCGACTGCCGAAAGCAATTGTGCAGGAAGAGTTCGATACTCTTACCGCAATGGGAGTCGAACTGAAAACCAACTTTTTAGTGGGACGTACCCGCAAACTGACCGACCTGATAGAGAAAGACGGGTATGATGCCATTTTTATCGGCAGCGGTGCCGGACTGCCCAAGTTTATGAATATTGAAGGTGAAAACCTGGTCGGCGTTTTTAGTGCCAACGAATATCTGACCCGCTCTAATATGATGAAAGCTTATGATGAAGAGCATGCCGATACACCCATCTACCACTCTAAACGGGTTGCGGTACTCGGTGGCGGGAACGTGGCCATGGATGCTGCGCGAACTGCAGTTCGCCTGGGCGCCGAAAAAGTCTATGTGGTCTACCGCCGTACCGAAAAAGAGATGCCCGCCCGGGTCGAGGAGGTGCATCACGCCAAGGAAGAGGGCATCGAGTTTATGCTACTCCACAATCCGAAGCGGATCCTCGGCAACGAAAACGGCCGGGTAAAAGGACTGGAACTGCTCACTTACGAACTCGGCGAACCGGACGATTCGGGACGCCGGCGACCGATTCCAATCGAGGGCAGTGAGAGCATCCTCGATGTAGACACGGTAATCGTATCCATCGGGAACGACTCGAACCCGCTCCTCGAGCACACCACCGACAACCTTGAGACAAATAAATGGGGCAATATCGTCGTGAACGACAGCCTGCAAACCTCTATCGACCGGGTGTATGCCGGCGGTGACATTGTCCTAGGCGCCGCTACGGTTATTTTGGCCATGGGGCAGGGCCGCAAAGCTGCCGCTGAGATCAATGCGCGTCTGGCCAAGGAATAAGGTGTAAAGAATATTTACGCGGCCGGGCTGCAGTGAATATGGGCTCCCCCGATTATCAATTGGGGGAGTTTTTTATCGTACCTAGCGCAGGGCACCTCATCAATTAATTGTACCGAGAAGCCGATACCTACCAGGACCAGCCATCCGGTGCCTGTGCCCGGGCTGCGGACTGTTGTGAGCAGGTCGGCGTGCCGGTTCAGCCATTTGTCATAATAGCCTTTTCCGCG
>CAZWDV010000046.1:0-7165 GCA_964632675.1 uncultured Sediminispirochaeta sp. | reverse complement strand
GGTGTCGATTTCACCGGACATGGACAGGAACAGTAGGACATCTTCGCTCCTCTCCCATTCCGGCATATCGATAAAAGCTTCGGCTACCGCCCGTGATTCAGCCTGCCGCGCTTCTACCGGAAACTCTTTAAGGCGGCCACGGATTGTACGGCGCAATTCCTGTTTGGCCCGGTGAATCTTCTCCGAACTCATGTTCTGCTCCTCGCAGGTGTCTATGCGGGCAGTGTGAGCACTACTGCCGTTTCGAGGTGATAGGTATGGGGAAACATATCCATCGGCTGGATCGCGGCAATTTCGTACCCGGCCTTAATAAAATAGAGTAAATCCCGGGCGAGTATCGCCGGAATGCAGGAGATATACACTATCACCGGGAATCCCATTGTGGCGATAGTGTCCGCCTTACCGGCCAGACCCTGTCGCGGCGGGTCGAGTATAGCCGCTTGAATGTCGGGGGCCTGTTCAGCGATAGTTCTTATGATTTTCTCATATGGTGCCCGTTGGTAGGTAAAGCCGCCGGAGGGTACCTGCGTGGCCTGCTGTTGTGCTTTTGTAATAGCCGGCTGCGAAATATCGTAGCCGATTACATTTACCCCCAGACCGGAAAGCGGGAGAGAGAGATTGCCGTCCCCACAGAACAGGTCCAGGACTGTATCGCCGTCCGAGGTGAGCCGGTCAATATGGTGATGAACGAAATCCTGCAGCATCCGGTTTACCCTGCGATTGGCCTGCAGAAAGCCCTGTTTAGAGTGCTCGCCCTGGTAAAGCAGATTGTAGTCGGCGACCGCGCCCTCTTCAGAGGAAAGTTCTACTTCCAGAGGCAGCACCGCCGGAACAGGGGAACTGTGTGAGTTTAATTTTGCTGTAATTTCAGCCTTCAGTGCAGGAATTTCTCTATTCAAGGCCGGTTCCATTACCATACAGCCTTTGATCGGCACTACGGTATTGCTGTGTTCCCGGAAAAACCCGACTTCTCCGGCCGCATTTACCTTCAGACGGGCGGAGCGCCGGTATTTGTAGGTTTGCGGCGAAGGCAGCGGAGGGGGAACCGAATATTCGATACCTGCGGTTTTCTTCAGGATATGCTGCAGATGCGAACGCTTTGATTCGAGTTGTTGCCGGTAATCGATGTGCTGCCATTGACAGCCGCCGCACTCCCCGAAATAGGGGCAGGGTGCCTCCACTCGCTGCGTAGAGAGGGCTTCGAAGGAGACCGCCCGGCCGCGGGCGAAGGTCTTCTTCCGCTGCGTTATTTCAACCTCAGCAACGTCGCCCGGGGCGGTGAAGGGCACAAAACAGACCATATTCTCGATCCTGCCGACCCCTTCTCCGCCGAAAGCCAGATCGGTTATCTCAATTTGATAGAATTGATTCATCACCGTCAATACTGGTTTAAGCTTGGAAAAAAATCAACTCTGCTATACAATATCACTCAAGATTTTTGAAGACATCTGAGGCGGTCAGAATGACAAGTTTCATCAATCTCGGATCTCTCCTCCTGTTTTTCTATTTTGCCTTCGTAATCGTGCTTACTATTCAAATAGTGTTGGATAACAAGCCTCCCGAGGTGGCAGTGGCCTGGATTCTGGCAATTTATTTTTTGCCGTATTTCGGTGCAGTTCTCTATCTTCTGAGCGGAGTGAACTGGAAAAAAAAGAAAATTATGAAGCAGCTGCCTGAGCGCACCTTCAAAACCTATCTGAGCCCGATTCTAGAACAACAGAAAAACTTTCTGCAGAATGTCGACGCTGAGTATGAGATGGATAACGATATAGTCAAAACCATCAGTCTGGCACTGCGGTCCGGGAACAGTATTTTAACTCTCAATAACAGCGTGCAGTTCTATTATGAGGGCGGCCCTTTTTTTGATGATCTAATTGCAGATCTGGAGAACGCGCAGGACACAATAAATATGGAGTTCTTTATTTACCGTTCGGATGAACTCGGCCGCCGGATTAAGGAAATACTGGAAAGAAAAGCGCAAGAAGGGGTCAGGGTCCGGCTGCTGTTTGACGGTGTCGGATGTTTTAACAAACTGAGCTGGCAATTCAAGCAGGAATTGAAAGAATCCCCAATCGATGCTCGCTACTTCCTAAATCCGATGAATATACTCTCCAGCCGGCTGCTCAATTACCGCAATCACCGTAAAATCGTGGTCATTGACGGACAAATCGGGTACAGCGGTGGAATGAACATCGGTCTGGAGTATATGGACGGCGGCCGGCGATTCCACCGCTGGCGGGATACGCACATGCGTCTGGTGGGTGAAAGTGTGCAGCTTCTCCAGGGGGTGTTCCTCTCCGACTGGTACAATAGCGGCGGCGATGTGGTGCAGGATGCGCGGTTTTTCCCGCTGCCGGCGTCCCGCGGAACCTTCCTGCCGATGCAGATAGTCGTCAGCGGTCCCGATTCCGACTGGAATTCCATTAAGAAACTGTTTTTGCATCTTATCAGCAACGCCAACACCCGCATCAGTATTCAGAGTCCCTATTTTATTCCCGACCAGCCGCTCATGAATGCCCTCGAGAGTGCCGCACTCAGCGGGGTTGAAGTAAACTTGATGATGACCGGCTGTCCCGATAAGCGGATACCCTTTTGGGTGGCCCACACTTATTTTGAGGATCTCTTAAATGCCGGGGTAAATATCTATCTGTATGAACTGGGCTTTCTACATGCCAAGGTGCTGATAGTAGACGAGATGATGTCGACCGTCGGCAGTTGCAATATGGATACCCGCAGCTTTCATCTCGACTATGAAGTGAATGCATTTTTTTACGACACAAAAATTACATCCGACCTTATTGCACAATTCAATGCGGATGTTGCAGAATGTAAACAGATTACCTTTGAAGACATCCGGGAGCTTTCGATCTTCCGGCGTCTGAGAAATTCAATTTTTAGAATGATTGCTCCTGTGCTGTGACTGGCGTATGAGGAGTACCAAAGAGAGGTAGCTTAATTGAGTAGACAGAAGTATCACATCGGCTTTGGGTTGATTCTCATTATTCTATATCAAGTGTTCATTCCGGCAGCGGCAGTTGCAGATACCGATTCCGGACATGAGTATAGACTCACCCATATCGCCAGAGGGGCTGAGGGGCGCATGTACGCCCTCTCCGACCGTAAGGGAGCTCTGCGTTCGGAGAACCGCGGGCGTGAGTGGCAACCGATCAACCGCGGTTTGCCCCGTGACCATGTGTGGCCCTTTGAACAGCAGCATTACCGTCGCTTTACCTCGCTCAGCCTGGACAACCGCGACCCCGACCGTGTGGCGGCTACCACCAGTACCGCACTGTATACCAGCAACGATGCCGGCCGTACCTGGGCGGAAGTGCCGCTGCGCTACCCGGTGAAATCGAAGGATTATCTTACAGCAGTGAGTTTTGACCCCAGCTATCCGCAGCGAATCTACCTCGGGACCTCTTTTAACGGGCTGCTTATCAGCGAGGACGGGGGTGAGAGCTGGCGAAAGGAGTCAGAACACCTTAACGCGCTGTACCGCGGAGCGGGGTTTTACGAGGAAATCACAGATCTGGCCATGGTTTCGGGTCTGCCGAACGATCTGTTCATCGCTTCGGCCTTTGACGAGCTTATTTACCGTTACAATACCGACAAGCATACAATGATCAACATTGCACTGCCGCGGCAGGCTGGGGAGCTGTTGTCAATTAACAGCTACAGCGGCGGGATCACCGATGACCCGGCCCTGGAAGCCCATTTCAAAGGATCCCGAGGAATCTACAACCTGAAAACCGCGACCTGGAATATCCGTCCGGCGCTGCTGCGCTCTCAGATCAGAAGTGTGCAGGCAGAGTCGAGTTCGCAGGAAGATGAGAAAAGAACTCCGAGCAGCGTTTCCCACACCGAGATTCAGGCCATCTATCTGAACGCCTATAATGTGACTGAGAAGCGGATCGATGAGCATATTCAGTTCATGCAGCAGCACGGTTTCAACGGTATTGTGGTAGACGTAAAAGACGACTGGGGCCGTCTGACCTACGGATCGGAGCTTGCTCGGCCGGCGGAAATCGGAGCGGTTCATACCATTTTTAATCTGGAAAAACTACTGGAGAAGGCCCATCAAGCGGGAATCTATGTGATCGGCCGGATGGTGGTGTTCAAGGATAAACGGCTGTATCAGGCCGACAACAATAAAAACGCCCTGTGGGACGCCATAGAGGACTCTCCCTGGCGCCATACCGTACCCGAGGAATATGAAGAGGACGGGGAGAAAAAGACGCGGTATGTGCAGCGGGAGTTCTGGACGGACCCTTTCAGTGAGGATGTCTGGGATTATAATATTGAGATTGCCCGGGAACTGCAGTCGCTTGGAATCGATGAAATACAGTTTGATTATATCCGGTTTCCCTCCGACGGCGATCTCTCCACCGCCCGCTATCGCTATCGAAAACCGGGGATGTTGAAAACCGAGGCGATTGAGTCTTTTGTTAAAAAAGCTGCGCGTGAGATAGATATTCCGATCTCCGCCGATCTTTACGGGTTCAACTCCTGGTACCGAATGGGTAACTGGATCGGGCAGGATATTGGTATGATAGCCGAGTATGTGGATGTAATCTGTCCGATGTATTATCCTTCCCATTTTCCTTTCCGCTTTCTCTCGCAGGATGACTATATTGATCGGGCTTTTGAACTCTACAGACGGGGTACCGCGCGGGCGCAGCGAATAGTGGGGAGGGGAACCAGTATTCGGCCGTATGTGCAGGCCTTTTTAATGGGCCACGAGCTGTCAATGGAGGAACCGGAGTATTTCAATTATCTCAACCGGCAGTTAGAGGGAATTCTGCAGGCCGAAGGCAGCGGATATACCCTGTGGAATAATATGAACAAGTACTATATGGTAAATGGTAGGGTATCCGAATTGAACCGGAAACTGCTGTACTCGGATGAGAATACCCTGTAGGAGCCGTGCAGAGGAATGAATTTATTTACCGATGTGTGGGTAGTTGAGAATGTAATTCGACCGTTCCTGGATATTGCCATTCTGGCCTTTCTCTTCTACCAAATCTACAAGCTCATCGCCCAAACCAGGGCGATTCAGCTGATAAAAGGGGCACTGTTTCTACTGCTGATTTATGCAGTGGCCTTTTTCTTCCAACTGCAAACTTTACTGTGGATAATTAACAGTCTGGCTACCGTCCTGGTCATTGTCATTGCGATTGTCTTCCAGCCCGAGTTGCGGGCGATGTTTACCCGGATCGGCCGGGGGGAGCTGTTTCGCTTTGCCTCGCGGGCAAACGTCGAACACATCGAAACGATAATCAACGCCTGCGAGGTACTGGCCGGCCGTAAACGCGGAGCTTTGATCGTGTTTCCCCGTCAGGTAGGTCTAAAAAACCTGATAGATAACGGCACCCGTCTGAACGCAGAGCTCTCTTCCAGCCTTTTGATTACTATTTTTGGCTTCGACACCCCCCTGCATGACGGCGCGGTGGTGGTGCAGTCGGGCAAACTGGTGGCGGCGGCGTGCTTTTTGCCTTTGAGTGAACAGGTAGACATCCGCCGCAGTTTCGGAACCCGGCACCGGGCTGCACTGGGAATGGCTGAAGAGACTGATGCGGTTATTTTAGTGTTGTCAGAGGAGACCGGAGCGCTTTCTCTGGCATATGACGCGAACCTCTATTATGATCTCTCATCGAAAGAGGTCCGCCGCACCCTGCGAAACCTGCTGGGTGTATCCGGAGAGTCAGCGGAAGAGAGCGAGGATATTTCAGTTGCATCTTAATAAGTTTTTCGAACGGATTACCCATAACTGGCCCATTAAGATACTCTCGATTGCAGCGGCAGTACTGCTGTTCCTCTTTAATCAGATGGCGACTCTGGAGGAACGCTTTTTGAGTGTTCCCCTGGTAATTCGTACTGGCGAGCAGTTTATCCCCGCTGAAACGTATCCCCGTACTGTCAGGGTGACTCTGCGGGGACAAAGTGAAGATATCAACCTGGTATTGGAGGATGATATCAAGGTGCATGCCGATTTTACGCGCTTCAAAGAGGAAGGACGGTACACCGTACCGATACGGGTGGTGAAAGAGGGGAGTCTGGCCCATACCGAACCGCTCGAGCTGCAGGTGGAACCCAAAACGATCAGCTTGAAGATAGAGAAAAAACTTTCCAAGAGTGTAAAGGTGGAACCGCTCTTAGTCGGGTATCCGGCCAAGGGCTATGAACTGACCCAGTACTTCCTCACTCCCTCGTCGGTAGAGATTGAAGGGCTCGAGAGCTCGGTGAAAGATCTGAAAGCAGTTGAAACCGAACCGATCGATCTGTCCGCGCGTACGGAAGATTTTACTGTACGCCTGCGTCTGAAAAAGCCGGACCAGTTCAGTTCCTTTCCCGGTGGAGACACGGTGGAGTTTTTCGGTATTATTCAGGAAAAAACAATCCTCAAAACGGTGGAAAATATCGATCTAATTGCTCTCGACTTGTCCGGAAATCTGGCGGTATCCGGAGTACCCGAAGATACCGAGATGACGGTGCAGGGTAGCCAAGTACTGCTGGAGAAAATCAATACGGAAGAGTTTATGCTGACCTTCGACTGCTTTGAAATCGAGGAGCCAGGAACGTATGAACTTGAGGTAACTCCTGATGTGCCCCGCGGGGTACTGGTACTGAAGTACAAACCGACCAGCGTGGAAGTTGAAATTACCCGTTTGGAGGAAACTGAATGATATTAGGCATGGGAATCGATATAGTGAGTGTCGAGAGAATGCGGCATTGGTGGTACAACGAGAAGCTCCTGCGCCGGTTTTTCCACGATGATGAAATCGAGGCGGTGCATCACCGCAAGAGCGGCTCGGTGCTTTCTCTCGCGGCCCGCTTTGCCGCCAAGGAGGCTTTTGGAAAGGCCCTTGGCACCGGTATGCGGAGTTTGGTACTGCGGGATATTCAGGTAGTGAACTCCCACAACGGAAAACCGGATATTCAGCTACACGGGACTGCCCTGGAGGCTTTTCACCGGCATCGCGGGCATTCGATACATCTCACTATGACCCATGAGCACGATATGGCGGTTGCATTGATAGTTATCGAGGGAGACCTGAGATGAGTGCAAAAACAGGTGACTCAATTACCTTCTTTTCCAAGAACAGTATTACCTGTCCGGTCTGCAACAACGAGTTTCGCCGCGAAGATTTACGCACCGGCCGCGGCC
>CAZWDV010000045.1:0-23153 GCA_964632675.1 uncultured Sediminispirochaeta sp. | reverse complement strand
TTTCCTCCGCCTTCTCCTCGGGGATATGCCGCCTTTGGCGCATGCGTTGTACAAGACTGTAGACCAGTACGGTGAGAATCGGATATACCGAACCCATTGCCAATATGCCGAAACTGTCATTCGCGCCTATCTCTCCACCGACTCCAAGTCCCATAGCCAGAACCAGGGGTACGGTGACCGGTCCGGTGGTAACTCCCCCGCTGTCCCAGGCTATACCGACAAAATCTTCATCGCCAAAAATTGTAAGGGGGAGGAGAAGAAGGTATGGAGGGAGAAGGAGCCAGACCGTGGGAATGGTAAACATAATCCGGATGGTTCCAACCATCAGACCAAGCCCTACACCCAGCGCAACAATCCGTACGAGCTGTCTCTCCTTTACCATGCCCACGGTCATTCCCTCAACAGTTCGCCCTAGGGCATGAAGAGCAGGTTCTGCCAGGGACGAACCGTAGCCCAAACCGAAGGCAAACAGGAATACCAGAGCAATACCAAGGATAGTCATATTTGGTCCGAAAATCGGACCGCGGGTAATTACATATTCATAGGTGCTCCGCCCTTGATCGTACCGCTGCGGATAAAACCGCACCTTCTCAATGCCCTCTTCGGTCTCGAGGTAAAAATATCGCTTCATGCTTTTACGATAGACCGGATTCTGGCAGGGGAACGAAAAAAGTTGCAGTTGAAAGGGCGCAGTACCACCAGGGCCGGGACGCTTCTCAAGCACCAGATTCCCATACGGGTATTTTTCGATTGGGATGAGCGCAAGCCAGGCTTTTTCGAGCTCGATCGTGTGGCTCATGACGGGGGAAGCAGCCGAGGCGAGTACTGTTTAACCCTCACCTCCACCGACGTATATTCTGGATGGGTAGAGCTGAGAGCACTAAGGAATCAGGCCCATAGATGGGTGAAAGAAGAGACTGAAAGCATTTACAAATACTTACCCTATCCTATGAAAGGTGTCGACAGCGATAATGGCGGTGAGTTCATCAATCATCAGCTGTGGACCTGGGTGAACGAGAATCATATCACCTTCACCCGCGGCCGCCCCTATCACAAGAATGATAATTGCTTTGTTGAACAAAAAAACGATTTGGCCGTAAGACGCACCGTCGGCTACTATCGTTTCGATACTCAGCAGGAGTTTGAAGCGCTTCAAGAGGTCTATACCCATCTTTGCCCTCTGTTGAACTATTATCCGTCGGTGCGCTTGATTGAGAAAACGAGGATCGGTGCACGAGTGAAAAAAATCTATGATGATCCCAAGCCCCCCTATCTCCGACTGCTTGAATCAAAGGATATCGATGAGCAGGTCAAGACGGAGCTGAGAAAGCGAGCGAAGAACATTCACATAGTCAAACAAAAACGGCTGGTCGATAAAGCCGTCGGCAAGCTCCTGCGCCTCTATGAGCAGAAAAAGCAAGGGGTACTGGCTCTGGAGACAGAGGATTCTTAGAAAGCAAAATAATCCAGAACACTTTAGCTTCTCAAAAGCACCCCTGATGGAGTGATGCATTGCCAATGAACTGAGACCGTAGTATTGTTTTGCTATGGTACTTTATTTATCCACAGCATCCACAAAGAAAGTACTTCTATGGTTAGATTTTTGGGTGAGGCAACACGCAGATGTATTTCATTTTGGAATTGACTTAAGCGGGCGCCCGCTGTTGAAAGAGAAGCGGCGGGCGAAGATAACTGAGCTAAGTTGAGGGCATTCATTTTGATGACAATCAGTTGCTCTTCGCCCCGCCTAGGAATTTTTACATCATACGCACAAAATCATCATGCCGATTGCGCAAGGTCTCGAAGGTGAACTCGAGCTCCTTGTTGTCATTCAGCTTTAAGAGATCGTTGTAGAGACTGTATCCGGTTCTCAGATAAGTCATGACCAGCTCGAGAATCTCAGCGCTCGATCCGTCCTGAGTATCCTTTACTTCCGGAAGTTGGTCCACGAGGCTAAAATCAATAGCCCGTACTTCCCTGCTCAAGGTCTGCTGAAGGTGTATGCGGCTGTTGCGGTTCTCAAGGCTCTGAGAAACGCGATCGATAAAGCCTTCTTTGTCGGCAAGCATCAACTCTATACGCTGAGCGGCTCGGCCGGCGGCTTCCGAGTCGCCGTTCGTTCCCTGACTTGCAATTTGCCGTAGTCTGCCGTGAGCCTCTCGGAGAGCCGCGCTGGATTTTTCCTCATAGTCGCGGGCGTATTGAATCGCCTCGTCTATAGTCTTCACTTCCTTGGCGGCCACCTTCTGGAGATGACTGTCGATTCCGATGGCGGCCTGATGGCCGGTGGCGATACCATTGATCACATCCGGCCCTTTGATGATGTCGCCGCCGACGAAGAGCCACCCGAGGCTGCTCTGATAATACTCGTCCACCTTAATGCGGCGGCCGTCATACTCGAGCTGCTCGCTGTACGGATCCAGGTAGGACATATCCGGGGCCTGCCCGATGGCCTCGACGATCTGTGTTCCTTCGAGAACTATCACATCGCTCTCATCGAATTGGGGAGAAAATCTTCCCTCTTCATCAAAAACACGGGTACACTTGACGGTTTTCAGACCTGTAATTTTATCGTTTTCAACCAAGACCTGATTCGGACCGCGTCCTGGATAGAAGACTATGCCCTCTTCCATGGACTCCACGATTTCTTCCTCGTCCGCCGGCATTATGTCCCGGCTTTCAAGTGAGGTCACAGTCAGACCGATTTTTCCATACTTCTGCATCTGTTTTCGAGCCAGACTCCGGGCTATATCCATGGCCACATTTCCGCCGCCAATGACGACGATCTTTTCATCCACCTTGAAATCCTCGCTTTTTGTAATTTTGCAAAGGAGGTCGGTGGCCTGAAACACATCCTTATGATCCGTTCCGGGTGTGCGGGTGCTGCGTCCCATATGGAATCCGGTGGAGATGAGCACCGAGTCGAACTCTTCATGCATCTTCTCGATGCTTATATCCTCGCCCACCTTGGTATTGGTCTTGATTTCCACGCCTAACTTTTTGATGAAGTCGATGTCCTTGTCCAGCACATTGTAGGGCAGCCGGTACTCTGGAATACCGTAGCGCATCATCCCTCCGGCTTCCGGATAGGCTTCGAATATGGTGACTTTATAGCCCATCAGAACCAGGTAATAGGCGGCTGAAAGTCCGGCAGGACCGGCGCCGACGATACCGATGGATTTGTCCACCGGCTTGACCACCTGCTGATCTATCAGAGTCTCATAGTCGTCGCCGGCGATATTGTCCATGGCATAGCGTTTGAGCCATCTAATGGAGATAGCCTCTCCGCGGTTGCCGAGAGAACAGGCGTCTTCACACTTGTGGGTACAAATTCTTCCGCAGATATCGGGAAGCGGGTTGTTTTTGTAAATCTGCCGCCCGGATTCCTGAATATCGTCTCTCCATATTGCGTCGATGTACTCAGGGATGTTCATGTGTGCGGGACAGGTATCCGTACAGAGTCCGCAGGCCACACAGCGGCAAGCTTCCTTTTGAGCCTCCTCCTTGCTGAAGCCTTTCACGATTTCGATGAAGGAGTCCTTCCGTTCTTCCGCTTCCAGCTCCTTCATACCCACCCGTTCGAGGTCGAGAAAGTTGATTTGATCATCGGCGATATAGCCTTCCGGGTATTTCTCCCGATGGATCCCCTTCTCGTCGGGCATGTAGAAAAAACTGTCAGTATCGGGGTCGACGTGGATATACTCCTGGGTCATTTTGAGCGAATTGGTGGTACAGACATCCACGCATAATCCGCACCAGCAGCAGCGGCCGTAGTCGATGACCGGTCGTTTTTCTGTTTTGCCGACACCCTTTTCCCGACCCGGTACCGGCACCATACGGATGGCGTCGTTATCGCATATCTCGGCGCAGGTGCCGCAGCCGATACAGGTATCAAGGTCGTTGGTATGAAAACCGCGGTATCGTTCGGCGGTCTCCTTCATTTCATATGGTACCTGTATGGTTACAGGTTTTTCACCAAGAAACTTGAGAGCCTTGAAAGGTTTCAGAATATTGCCCCTCTCGCGCTTGGAAGTTTTATTATTAGCCATACAATAGCTCCTTATCTCGCGGTATTAACGGTCCACTTCAGGTGGACATGCATCCAGACTAAACATCACCTGAGATACATCTTCGATGCGGGTACCCACCAGAATATTTTCCAGAATGTGGACTCCATGGGTGGTAGACGCCCCACGCACATGCACGCGGTACGGACGCTGGCCGCCGTCGCTCACCATGTAGTAGGCGTATTCCCCTTTGGAAGATTCGGTCCTCACGTAGGCGTCTCCGGCCGCGACCCTCCATTTGAGGGGGTTCGGCAGTTTGTTCCACACCTTGCCTTCCGGAATCTTATCCACGATTTGACGCACTATCCGGATGCTTTCCTCCACCTCCCGGCGGCGGACCATGAGACGCGCATAGGCGTCGCCTTCCGTGCGGGTTGGTATATCGAATTCGAGCTTCGAATAGATTTCATACGGATCGTCTTTGCGCACATCGAGGGGAAGCCCGGTAGCTCTGATATTCGGCCCGGTGGCGCCCCACGGTATAGCCTGCTCTCGAGGAAGCAGCCCCTGGCCCTGCGCTCTTTTGATAAGAATCGGATTGTTGAAAAAGAGATCATCATAATCGGGCAACCTGCTCTCAATGTAGTCCATCACCTCCCGCACTCTCTGTTTGAAACCGGCCGGGAAATCCCTGCGGACTCCGCCGGGCATTTGATAGATATGATAGACCCTTCCGCCGGTGAGCTCCTCGAAGAGGTCGAGGATCCGATCTCTGTCGGCAATGGTCCAGTTCGGCATGGTGTACAGGCCGATGGTTCCGCCGTGACCGCCGAAGGTAAAGAGGTGCGAGGCAATTCTCGACAGTTCGAGGACCAGGGTTCTGATCCATTTGGCCCGTTCGGGCACTTCAATGCCGGCGATTTCCTCCACCGCCCTGGAATAGTTCGCTTCGTTGGGGTCGGGATCCGGCACACAGATACGGCAGACAATCGCAATATTCTGTATAAAGAGGCGCTCTTCCATCAGTTTTTCAAAACCGCGGTGGAGGTAGCCTCCTTCAACCTTCGCTCTTTGAACGGTATCGCCTTCCACCCACAGCTTTACCGCGAAGTTTCCTTCGATTCCGGGGTGGTTGGGTCCGATGAAGAGGTTGTACTGACGACGTTCTCCCTCTTCGCGGTGTTCGGTATTCACTAATTCTATATTACTCATCTTCGCCTCCACTGCTTTGCTGTTGCATCTCCGTGAGCCACTCCGGTTCGTAATCCTTGTAGTGGTAAAAACTGTGGGCAAAGTCACGGGTCACGAAATCCTTCCTCATGGGGGGAGGTCCCTTCCACTCGGTGAGGATGAACTTTTCGAGGTCTTGATTACCCTCGAAGACCACTCCGAACATCTCGTGAATGTCCCGCTCGAAAAACATGGCGGGCTGCCACAGATCGGTAATGGTCTCGAAGGTCGGATTTTCCCGGGGAATACGGACTTTGGCGCTTACAAGGATATTTTCCTTATAAGTCCAAAAATGGTATAGCAGCTCAAACTCGCCATCGTCGATCCAGTCTACGCAGCTGATGGCGGACAAGTGCTCAAAGCCCCATTTTTTCTGCATCCGCACCGCGAACTCATACAACCGGCCGGAGGGAAGCCGCACTTCAAGACGCCTCTCCCTCTTGATCCTGGCCTGACACTCGGGAAACTCGTTCTGAAACTGCTGAATCAAGACTACTTCACTATTCATGCCGGCCCCCTATATTCCAAACTTCACTTTGTCGTCTTTGATGTCGACATAGGTGTTTATTTCTCCAAAGACATGTTCCTGGTTCTTCCGGTAAAAATCATAGTTGTCGTAATAATCCTTCCAGGAATTGGCCTCGCCCTTGCCGATCCGATCGATCAGCTCGGTGAAAGAGGTTATGATAGCCTCCGGTCTGGGCATGCAGCCCGCAATATACAGTTCCACCGGCAGGTACTGGTCGAGACTCTTGATGGTTGCGTAGGAGTTCCAGTACATGCCTCCGTTGATGGTGCAGGAACCGAATCCTACCACGTATTTCGGGGCCTGCATCTGCTCATAGGTCAAAATAACCCGCTGCAAGGTCTTCACCGACAGGTACCCGGTGATCAGAAGGATATCCGCCTGACGGGGGGTCACCATGGCTGAGATTCCGAACCTCTCCATATCGAATCGAGAGGTCATGGTCGGGGGCAACTCGATGGCCCCGCAGCCGGTGCAGTAGTGCAGCATCCACAGAGACCGCTTCGTTAATTTATCCAAGACTATATCCCAGGCTTTGCGCTGGGTAAGATTTTCACTCATTTTCGGCTCCTTCTTAGAAAATGATAAACAGCACCCCGATCACTGCCAAGACGAGGGGTACTTTCCACATAAATCTGACCGCATCATCCACCCGGAATCGGCCGAATAGGGCATTCACACTCAAGATGACTGTCAAGAGCGCGAACAATTTGATGATGTAACTGATCCAGTTGGCGGCTCCTCCGAGGAAGAGGTTCATATAAATGGTCAGCTCGATCACCACGTTGAGGGTGTGTTGAATCATCATCATACCGAGATATTTTCCGCCCATCTCGGTCATAGGTCCGGTGGCGATCTCGTGCGGCGCCACCATGACTTCAAAGGGCTTCTCGCCCATCATCCCGTGCAGGGCGATGAGGGCCGCCACTCCGAGAAAGGGGTTGGTCACGAGCCCCCAGCCGGCGATGCCGCCTGCCTGCTGAATTTGGATCAGCTCGTAGAAGTTGGTGGTGCCGTTGAGGATCGCCATACCGATAAAGGTGAGGGCGAAAGGCACGTCGTACCCTGCAAGCATCTGCAGGGCTCTGGAGATACCGATACTTCCGTTGGGGTTGGCGGTCTCCCCCACTCCCAGCGCCATACCGAGAGAGGGAATCAAGATAATGTACATGACCACTAGGAAATCGCCGTATCCGGCGAAGAGATTGAAGCCCGGCACTGGTATAAAGTAGAGGGTCAACAGAGTTCCGCCGAGCAGCATCAGAATGGCGATGTCATGCATCCATCCGTGGGAAATGTTGGTTCTTTTCGACATCAGTTTGAGGATGTCGAAGAAGACCTGAAGTATGTTCGGCCCGTAGCGGCGTTGCACCCGGGCGTTGAATTTTCTGCCGTATCCGAGCATAAGCGTACCGATCACAAAGGCTATGATCGGGTAAAAAATTAACCAGAGAACCGTACTCATATCAGCTCCTTCAAAAAGAGGCTTGTCACAACCAGGGCGATCACAATGTACATGGTGTAAGTTGCCAAGTTACCTGTGTAGATACGCCGCAGGAAGTCCCCGATCCCTTCGACCATGCCGCCGACGGCGAGCTCAGTCCGGGCGATAATTTTCTTCTTCATCGGATCGAAGATATGTTCGAATCCGGTGTAGAAATTATAGTTAAAATTGTAAGGAATGGTCTCGTCGAGAAAGTGTCCAGCCGCATAGTTGTTGTACTGACTTACATGCCGCCGTTTATGCCCAAGGAGAAACACTATCCAGGCTATCAATAGACCGCCCATGAACACCGAGGAGATCACGAGCATGTTGAGCGTTCCCACCGCCGGATCGATACCGGTCAAGGTGTACGGCACTGCGACTAAGGCGAAGGATGTCTGGATCTCGGCGATTATCCATAGGATAGCGCCGGGGAAGACCCCGGTACCGAATACCGCGAGCATCAGCACCCAGATGGGAAACTGCATCAGGAAAGGCACTTCCTTCACATCCTTGTACTCCGGCTGCAGCTGACCAAGGAATATATTGTGAATCAGTTTATACACCGAGAGGATGGTTCCAAGGGTACCGATGACCGCGCTGATCGCCAGAAAGGGATAGCCTTCCATGATCAGCGCCTTGTAGATGAACCACTTGGAGACGAAACCGTTCATCGGAGGAATACCGGCCAGACCGATGATTCCGAACAGCAGACCGACAAAAGCCACCGGCTGTCGCTTGATGAGCCCCCCCAGCTTATTGAGGTTGGTGGTACCGGTGCGGTACTCCACCGCAGCGATGCTGAAGAGGATCAGGGTTACATAGGTCATGTGGTTAAAAACATGCAACAGCCCCCCAGCAATTCCCAGTGTGCTTGCCGAGAAAATTCCAACGATCATGTAACCGCCCTGCCCGATTCCGTGCCAGGTAACCAGCCTCTTCGCATCGTGCTGGAAAAGAGCGGTAAAAGTGGGAATAATTATGGTAAGAGAGGCAAACACATTCACCACATACCTGAGATTTATCGCCCCTATGATCTGATATCTATCCAATACGCCAACGCCGGCTATTCCTAAGGCCAGGATAATGAGACCGTACAGCCCCATCCGGGTTGAAATACCTGAAAGATAACTGGTAATGGACGTAAAAGTCGAAGCATAGGATTCCGGCATCCATGAATGGAGCGGAAACAGAGCGAATTCAACAGAAAATCCAATAATCATTATCAAGAGCACAAAGAGGGTCATACCAGCCGGCATCTGGGGAAAGGCTGTCGCCACATCTGCAAAACCAAAGCTTCCGGTCCAGGCATACAGTAAGCCGATTCCTAAAAAGATCATCATCGAAGATGTCACCGCATATATTAGGTACTTCAGAGCGGGACGAAAACTCTCTCCGCCTGTCTGCTGCATGAGAAAAAAGGTCCCCCATGTCATCAGCTCCCAGAGCAGGAAAAAGGTCAAAAAATCGGCAGCGAATACTACTCCGAGCATTCCAAAGGTCTTAATGAAAAGCCATAAATAATATCCCCCGGCATTAGTTTTTCCCTTCAAAGACTGCAGGGAAAAAATAACCGTCAGCAGTGTGATCGAGGTGATCATCATGCTGAAAAAGAATCCCAAGGGGGTGACCGTGAAGCTTATTGCTTGATCAAGCACCACCACGGGCAGTATCAGGCTTTCTCCAATAGTGCCGTACAGTTGCACATTCACCGCCGTCATAACCGCAAAGATCAGAAAACTCGCGATCATCTTCAGCAACTGCACACGGTACAATATGATATTCAGAACAACTCCCGCTATACTCAGCAATAGCATCAATGCTACAGGTTCAGTAAGCATGTATCCTCCTTCATTAGGCCATCAAACCGGCAAGCCGCACAAAAAGCTCCTGCACAGCGGCATCGGCGACACCGGTGATTCCGCTCAAGAACAGAGCGCCACCGGCCAAAAAAAGCGCAAACACGAGCACGGGAAACATGGCGATTGCCGGGGCTTCCGCGCTGGCGAGAGCTTGTCCATTTGCAGCTGCAGCCGTCGAATCGTCGATCCGGCCGGATTTTCCGTCCCGGTCGGCCGCAGCTACTGCTTCCGACGGCTCTTGCTGATAGAAGAGCTGAAGTACTTTGATGAAGTACGCCGCTTCCACCACCGTTCCCAAGAGAACAAAGGCCGTCAGAACAATTGAAACCACGGTTCCGCTTCTCAACGCAGCCATCACTATGGTGAACTTGCTAAAAAAACCGAAAAGAGGCGGCGCTCCGACTAAGGACAGCACTGCCAGGAAGAAGACAAAACCGCTCACCGGCATCCTCCGTGCAATTCCCCGATAATCGGCGATTGCATAAGAGCCGGTACGGATTATCATGTAGCCGGTAATCAGGAACAAGGCCGATTTGGCTGCTGCATGGTTGATTATCTGCAGGAATGCGCCTCTCAGAGCGGGCTCAGTTCCGATCGACAGGGCAAAAAGAATAAGCCCAACCTGTCCAATACTGGAATAGGCCAGCATTCTCTTGATGTTATCCTGCCTGTAAGCCGCAAACTCTCCGATCAGCAGAGTGATCACCCCAACAAGGGAGAACAGCCACATGAGAGCCGAAAATGCAAAGAGGCTGAAAACCAGCTTGATCAGGACCACTAAGGCCACTTCGATCACAAAGCCCGACAGGACCGCGCTGATAGAAGAAGGCGCTGAAGAGTGTGCGTCGGGCAGCCAGCTGTTCAGCGGGAAAATTGCCGCTTCCACGCCGATACCGACAGTGAAGAAGACAGCTGCTGCAAGTCTGGTCTCGATACCGATCTCCCCGATCTGAGCCGCAATGTCGGCTATATTGAGAGTTCCGAGTCCGCGGTAGAGAATGGCGATGGAAATCAGGATAAAGAGCGATCCCACCGAACCGAGGACCAGATATTTGATGGACGCTTCAAGAGCATGTTCATTGCGCTGATATGCCACCAATATATAGGAGGAAATACAGAGAATCTCAAAGAAAACAAAGAGGTTGAAAATATCTCCGGTGAGCACCATGCCGAGCGAACCCACAATCAGGAGCAGGAACAAGCCGGAATACATCCCCTTCCTATCATCCTGGATATATACAAAACTATAGATGGAGACCAGAAGACTCGTGACGAGTATCACCAGCGTCAACATCATCCCCAAAGGACCGACTACCAGGTTGATACCTATAGGAGCCTGTGCGCCGGCGATTACCACTTCCATGGGTTGTCGTAAGACTTCCGGCAGCAGGTAAAACGCCAGGGCGGTAGTCAAGGCGATTGCCAGAAAGGCAAGCCCTGATGACAGCTTCGGCCACTTGATGTTCACAAGATTGATGAGAAAGGCTGTCAGCAGAGGTATCAGAATAAGCAGAATTGGATTTACCATTTAAGCCCCCTAATTTCGGCAACCTCGAGAGTCGAAGTCTTGCTGTGCAGCTTGACGATCAGAGAGAGCGCCAAAGCGGTGATTCCAAAGCCGATGACGATGGAGGTAAGCACGAGAGCCTGCGGAACAGGATCCGACATTCCCTGTGCGCTCCGGACTGCGGCGGTGAAAATCGGAGCGGTGCTCCCCTTCACATAGCCGGAGTTCACCAGCATGATATTTGCGCCCACATCGGCGATATTTAGGCCGATTACCATCATAATCAGGTTGCGCTTCACAAAGATGATCGCCAGTCCGATCGCGATCAACCCGAAAGAACCAATATTCAGTATTGTGTGTATTGAAATAGGTAGTATCATACAGATTCCCCTTCATCAGAGGTGTAAAACCGTCCGACCGCACCGGCCAGTTCAGCAGAAACCTTAATACCGATAACCGCGTATATAAAAGGTATGATCCCGGCGCTAAAGAGGCTGCCGAAATCTCCCAGCGGAAACACTTGCGCGAGAAACGAGCCCTCCTGACCGAACAATCCAATCAAACCGAGACCGATAAAACCAAGTCCGGCGACCCCTTCGAAGAAGGCGAAGAGCCCTTCCGGCACCTTCACATTGTCTCCTGTCAGGAGGGCAACGAAAAATCCGGTAGCCACGATTACACCTCCCGGGAAGCCTCCTCCCGGCGAGAGATGCCCATGGATGATCACATAGAGCCCAAAGAGAAAGAAAAATGGATACAAGAGCCGCCCGCCGGTGCGGAGAATAAAACCAGGCTTGGAATCGCCGGTTTTCTTTTTCGCTGTCCCGGCATGGCCGAACAACAGGGCAATTCCTGAGGCGGCCAGAAAAAGCACCGTAACCTCGCCGAGGGTATCAAAACCCCGGTAGAGGACCACTACGGATGTTACCGTGTTGGCCGATCCGGCCTCATTTTCTGCCCCAGCGAGAATTGCGCTGCCGACCTCCCTCGGCTCCACGCTCGCATCCGTGAGAAACATTCCAGTAACCAGAGAGCCGAAGTAGAACAAAAAACCGGCCAAAAGGAGAACGGTTATAACCTTACGCATCATAATCCCCCTTTTCTTTGGCGGCTTTGCCGATAGTTTTTTGGATAGCTATCACAAAGACGATAGTGGTCAATGCGGATCCGATGGCCGCTTCGGTGATCGCTACATCGGGCGCGGCAATAAACAAAAACAGGATCGAAGCCATCAGGCTGACCACCGACATCACGATTACCGCCTGGATCGTCGAATTGATAAAAAGAATGGAAACCGCTGCGATCAGTAAGATTCCCATCAAGAAAAGAACTAAATAAGTCATAAGCCCCCCTCCTTTTCGGCGGTTTGAGCAGAAGAACGGTCGGTTTGCCCGAGTTTTTCAGCGTAGGCGTCCACCGCAGCCTCCTTGACCATGGGTACTCCGGCCCGCCGTCCGGAGCGTGCAATGGTACTGCTGCTGATGGGGTTGGTGAGAACGATGAACACGATAAGCAGAATGCTTTTGCCGAGAAAGGCGGGATTCAAAAATCCTACACCGAGAATCAGCGAAATCGCGCCAAGAGTGGTAGCCTTGGTGCCGGCCTGAAGACGGTTGTAGATATCGGGCATCCGGAGGATTCCGAGCGCTCCTAAGAGCGAAAAAACCGAACCGATCAATATTAAGATTTGTCCAAGAGTCTCCATTACGCATCACCTCCCAAATATCTGGCGACGACTACCACGCCGACAAAGCCCAGCAGCGCATACACGAGGGAAACGTCCATGTAAATCACACGGTCCAACAAATATGCTACCAGAACTATGAGCCCGGTAGTGATGATTGCCAGAGTATCGGAAGCCAATAAACGGTCAAAACTCGTAGGACCCTTTAAAAGCCGAATAAGAGCGATCAAAATCGCCAGCGAAATCAAAACAAGGGATAGTTGTATCATTCCACAAACTCCTTTAAGAGGCGTTCGAACTTTTCGCTGATCTGTCGCTGGGCGCCCTCGGGAGAGCTGTCCTTCACATCGATCCAATGAACATAGAGAAAGTCTTCATCCACATCGATGGTTAGGGTTCCCGGCGTGAGAGTTATGGAATTTGCCAATGCAAGCTTACCGACATCAGCCTTTAAATCCGTGCGCACCTTCACGATTCCCGGATTTATCGGAAGCGAAGGTCTGAGAACACGGGAGGCCACATCGATATTCGACTTGATCAACTCCCAAATAAAGAGGAGCAGGTAGACCGGAAACAAAACCAGCGCCTTTGGGGTACATCTTACCCCGCCGAATAGTTCGTAATACCGTCGAAACAATATCAGTGCAAGCACCAATACAAAACCGCCGACTATAAGCTCTCCCGTCTCGATAGATCCGGTCAGCAAGAGCCAGATCGCAGAGAGCACTATCGCCAGCAGTATGACACCTTTTAATTGACGCATGTCATTCTCCTTCTTCGAGGTTACCCTTTCAGGTCCCCATAGCTTTTCATATATTGAACCCGTTGAAACTCTGCAGGTACATTCGAACGCTTTTGGCTCATCAGCCCTTTGAAGTCGTCCACCGACTCATAGCCTTTTTCGTCCATCCAGTTCAGGAGCCTGGATTTCATCTGCTCGATCTGTCCGAGTGAGTGTTTGTACAATGCAGAGACGATTTCCACATTGTCCGCACCGGCCAAGAGCATTTTGATTACCGTATCTCCGTCATGAATTCCCGTGGAGGCGGTAAGGGGGCTGTTCACATTCTTGTGCAGCAGCGCGGTCCAGCGTAGGGGTAGCGAATACTCGCCTGTCTCACTGAAGTAGGACCCGGCCTTGGTGGTCATCTTTTCGATATCGAAGTCAGTAGAGTAATAGCGGTTAAAAAGCACCAAGCCGTCGGCTCCGGATTCGATCAGGCCTCTGCTGAAGCTCAGAATATTGGTGAAATGGGGACCGATCTTAGCCGTTACAGGAATTTGGACAATGGATTTTACTTTTTTGATGATTTCATAATACTCGTTTTCGATCTGCCGACTCTCCTTATCCGGCTGTGATGGAGGTACAAACATATTCAACTGCAGAGCGTCTGCTCCAGCCTCTACAATTTGACCGGCAATCCGCTGCCATTCCGCTGTTGAGACACAGTTCACACTCGCTATTACCGGAATACTGAGCTCTTGCTTCGCTTGTGAGACGAGCTGCATGTACTCATCTATTTGATGTTTACGCTCGAAGTAAGCTACATACTCATCAATTTGCTCATATCCGTAAATCACGCCGCCTTTGTCGGTCTCCCGGCGGATCTGTTGTAGAATCTGTTCTTCAAAAAGCGACTTCAGGACGACGCCTCCGATTCCGTGTTCCTCAAGGCGCTTGAGAGAAGCTAGATTTCCGGTCAATCCGGAACTCCCGGCTAAAATCGGGTTAGGAAGAGTCATACCTAGATATGACGTATGCAAGTTTGCCATATATATCTCCCTTTTAATGTTTATTCTCTAATATATATAATTTTTAATATACCAACAAGGGTAATATGCGAAAAATTCCCTTTTTTGACACAAATTTCTATTTTTTGGAACAATATCCGCATATTTGTAGGAACAGCACCTCCTTTCGTAATTTATTATTTTTTTAGTAAACTTTATTTGTTTTCAGTGCAGAAAACGCCCAGCGCGCGTGTTCCGCCACCATGGGGCTCTCATGTGCAGTGAGGGTCTCAACCTGCTCAAAGTAGCGCTGATCCCCGGAGTTGCCGGCCACCACCAAGGCGTTCCGGAGCATTTGTTCGACCCCCAGCCTCAGGACCGGAGAACCTGCAAAATAGTCCACCATTTCCTTACGTGTCCTAATTTTAAGTAGATGAGATATATCCACGTGACTGCCGGCAATATGGCGGGTAAAATCAGTCTCAGCCGTGGAGTCGACCCTCCTGTTCAGCGGGCATACCTCCTGACATATATCGCAACCGGAATACTCCCCTTGTGTTCGATGGTGAGATAGGAAATACAACGATTTGCATCAAAAGTTCCATCAGCGCGGAGAGCCCCAGTGGGACAGGCTTGCCTGCACAAGCTGCAACCCGGCGGACAGCTACTGAATTGATGTAGGACTGAATTGGGGGATTCCTCGACTTTTTTATGTGAATAAAATTCAATTGTTGTGACTATTTCGCCAATAAAAATCCAAGAGCCGTACTTTGGGTTTATCAGCAGACCGTTCCGCCCGACATGCCCCATCCCAGCCTGTACCGCATAAATAGGATTTCGCGACATTCGTCTCCTGGGGCCTATCGGCGATTGCCCCGTCATATTCCGACATCAGTCGGAACACTTTTCCAGCCAGATACCGCCGGCTGTGCATTGAGAGACTGCCCTTCTGCTTGTATTCGTCCATGATCCATTGGTAATCGGCAGGGTCGCAGACCACAATCACATCGTAAAACAGAGATGCCAGAGGAGAGGAAAGACTCAGCTTGACAGTATAGGTGTCAAGCACTTCTATATCCTCCACCAGGGCAATGTATGAACGACCTGGAGAACCGGTCTCCGAGTCCAAAATACGTTCGAATGAGTATTTCACATCCTCGGCAGTTAATTCTCGACCGTTGTGGAATTTCACCCCTTGCTTCAGGTGAAATATGTAGGTCAAATTGTCGGGGATCTCCCATGATTCGGCCAAGTCCGGGACCACCGCGAGGTTTTCGTCCAGCCGCACCAACCTGTTGTATAGCAGGTCAATCCTGCGCATAGAGGAAAACGCGGTCACAATATGCGGATCCAAGCCCACCGCCTCTTGATCAACACCGATGGTAAGTACTTTCTTGGGAGGGGCCTTCTCATCCGAATCTTCGGCCTGCCCTCCGGCAAAAGCTCCCGGAAGAGCAATTAAGACCATCATTGCGACTGTCAATAATAAGATACATGTCTTTTTCATCCTTTTCTCCTTTTTTTTGTTTTCATCCGGTTTCCCGGCTTTATAAGGTCAAAACACCGAGGATCACCTCGGCGTGGGCCCCCGTGACTGCCGGCAGGTTACCCACCTTGCCCATCAACGATTGGTGACCGATAAGGGCAAAGGCCATAGCCTCCCGTACCTGTTCGGGAACGCCGAAGGTATCCGTCGTTGTCACTTCAACATCCCCCGGTAAGCGTTCCCGTATCATATTCATCAATGTTTTATTACGCGCTCCACCTCCACAAACGAGTATCCTCTTTATAGAGTAATGGGGAAAAACAAAATCACGATACGCCTGGACAATTGACTCGGTGGTGAAGGCGGCAGCTGTAGCCGCGATATCCTCGAAGGAGGCACCTCGTGAATCCATCCTTTCCCAAAATCGCTGGGAAAACTCTTGGCCATGGAAGGTCAACAGGACAAAAATAAAGAAGCCGCAAGAAAAAAACTTCACTTAGAGATTCTTTCCGGATATCTCCTGCAGGCGAGCCATCTAAGTCTTTATACGGGGATGGTATGTGCTTTTTTCAAAAGAGCTGCGTCTAAGAACACTTTTTTTGAAATTTTTGCAAAGAAAAATTGAATTTTTTTGAGAAGGGGGGGTATTATATGGATTAAACCAAAACAGCCGATTAGCTGTAAGTGAAATTAAATAAGTGAAATTAAAAAAGATTAAAGGGGTATGGTATGGGACTTTTCGGTAAGAAGAAAAAGGCGAGATGGGAGATGACTGGGGAGGGGGCTCCCGCTTCTTCCTGGGGGCGGAGAATGCAAGGCCTTTAACCGAGGGAAAGAAGCTGCTCTGGTACACCAACGGTAGAGACTACCATATATACTTTGAAGGGCGAGAGGTGACGAGAGAGGTACAGCTGCAGAGATACGAGAACAACGCCATCATCATGTACGAGGAGTCCATGTAGATGTTCCAGCTCGAAGATTTTTTTACTACCTCGGACAGCGTGGTCCGAGCGGTATAAGGGAGTAGAGGAGAGAATATGAAAAAGCTTATTTTTTGTGTAGTGGCAATTTTTATTGTGCTGTCGGCGGCGGCAATAGCTGAGCCTCTCGACAAGGCGTGGATAATTAAAGAGAACACCGGTTCCTCCGAAACGATGGAAAAGCTCAGCTCACCCGATCTATCGCCGAATCAGACCATAGAGATATACCTGGAAGAGAAGGGACTCTCGGCAAGGTGGGGAGAGGGCTTCGCATACTACACTTACACCTACTACTCCGAGGCGGGAAAGAAAATCTGGACTTCAAAGGGGTACAGCAAGAAGAAAAGGACGAGCGATGATACCTGGACTTTTTCCCAGGTCCAGCGGATAACCATACCCGAAGGCATTCCGGACGGTACCTACCGCATCGGCTTCGAGCTCACCGACTATCACACAAAAGAGCTGTATCATGGGAACGTCCACTTCACGGTAGGGAAAGGGGCCGGCACAGGCGAATCTAAGGAAGCGAAAGAGAAGAGCATGTCCGCATCCGGAGGGGGAGACTACCGTACCACTATCGGCGAGATCGAATTGGAGCTCGTTTCCGTGGAGCAGAGCGACAACCGCCTCACCTTAAGGTTCAAGGGAATAAACAATGGTGATACGAAAGACGAACTCCGGCTCTACCCGTATCAAACCCGCATCGTTTCGAAACAGGGGGAGGAGTTTTCCTTCTCCGAGCACGGAGGCGGCGGAAGCCTCTCCTCCGGGGTAGACTTCCCTCCGCAGGTTACCATGAAGGCTGACTTCTACTTCACGCGGCCCGTTCCGAGACGTGTCTCTCATATCAGTTACCTGGAAATCCCCTTCTACTCCAAGGATGACAAGGTCATTTGGAAGGATATTCCCGTTCCGTGGCCCACGAATAACTGAGCCGCGAAGAACTGAGAGGAGTCACTCGCCGGTGGTGTCGGTATTCCTATTTTATCCGAAACCTGTACAGATTTATCAGCGCCGTTATCGGCAGAAAGACGACCTTGATCAGATAGGTAAAAAAGTGTATGCAGCCGGTCGAGCGTATCGCCGCCCCCTGTGCATCGTCGCTCTCAGTGGAGGTGGTTCTCGTGCTGCTTCCGTCGGAGTAACGGGTCGTTTTCGTCACACGGTAGTAGGTGTTCTTAGTATCGAGGGCACTCTTGAACTCCCGCCAGCGGGCCCTGTCCGCAGAAGCTTTGCTGTGTAAGGCGGCCTGAGCTTTGCTTAACGGCATGCTTCCGACGGCGATGTAGAGGATCAGGGAGACGAGGTAGAGGATACCGGGCCAGAAGAACTGAATGTAGTGGTCGAAATTACCGGCAAATCCGCGGAAAAACCCGAGCACATCGCTTCCTGCGGCACCGGGCTGCTCGATCACCTTTGCAATCCACGCGATTGTGTTGTCGGGAATGTTCATAGCCATATTGATCTCTTCGGAGAGGGAGGCGGCTGAATGGACGTTGAAGGCATAGAGGAGGGTAATAACGGTAATGACAAAACCGCCGAAGGCGACGCTCTTGCGCCCGACGAATACCCGCTTCTTGAGCTGTTTGCGGTAGGCGTTAATGATCGAGCTAAGGGTCTTGATCTGCCCCTTGAGGTATTCATCCCGGGGGGGAACCTGTTTCGCCTTCTCGAGCCACTGCTCTGCGCAGTCGACTTCCGCATCATGTTCCGGATACCGGTATTCGATGCCCTGCTCGTAGTCGACTCCCGTGAAGCAGCGGTTAGCCATCTCCGCGTAGAGATATCCGTAGGCCAGATCACGGTCTTTCTTGGTATCTTTGGATTGCATCTCTATATTATTGTCCAAATATTCCAAAGTATCGGTTGCCCCGTCGATATCGCCGTTGAACAGCTGCACCGTTGCCAGGCCGGAGTAGTGCAGCGGCTGATCCGGCTCCCAGTTCCGTATGAGCTCGCTGTAAATATCGATCAGCTTCTCATAGTCATCGTCTCCCCAGGCCCTGTCCAATGCATCGTATAGTTTTTCTATACCCACCTACTTTCTCCTTGTTTTTTTTTGAATTATATAACGCAGACAGGCCACGAGCAAGAAAACTCTTCTCTTTTTGTTCTATTCCCCGCCGCGTTTTCTCACCGGCTTTTGATTATTTTTTCTGATTGGTACATTGACAGCAGGTAGTATCCTACCTATTATCTAATAAGCAGTTGAGAAGCATAGCTGTTCATATAAAAAATCTGGAGTTTAATATGAAAAAACTACTTTCACTATTGCTTTGTTTCATTATTTCAACTTCTTTTTTGAGTGCAGAGGAAGAAAGGGTTAAGAGAGCTGGGTATACTAATGAGGGAGGGCACGATCCGGCGGTCATTGAGGTTTCGAAGCTTGATCCTGCCGGCACTGTCCTCGAGCTCGAAGAGCAAGAGGGAGTCTACCACCGGGCTTACCTCTATTTTATTAAGCCGAATGGTGAAGAGTGGATAAAAGAGGTCAGCACATATACTGTTCCGGTATATGAGTGGTTCGTAAACCAGCCGGATGCATTATCTCAATACGAAAAGCTGGAGATTTATTTTAACGGTAAACGAGACTCCACTCCATTCAATACCGGTTTTATGAATGTAAAATTCACCGGACGCCCCTTTGTCGAGCAACCGGTTACCGGTACACTGGAGGTGAAAGCGAACGGAGAAGTAGTTCCTGCGGAGTTCGATATGGAGCAAGTCCGCGGAGCCGACCTGGTGTGGGTTGAGATGGAGAAAGATGAGCCGGTTTCAATTAAGGTAAGCCGTACAAATCCCGAGCGGGGCCTTCAGCCGAGTTCTCTCTACGGGAGACCCATCAGCTTCCAAGGGGGTTCGTTCAAACGAATGTATTCAGAGATACTCAATGAAAAAGCTACAGGATTCGACGCGGGGATTCATCTGGAACAGCCCTTGGGAGTAGAAGACCGCGGAACGTTTACGAAGGTGCACGTGACAATAGCACCCCCGGCCGAGTCCGGCTCTGACGCAGAACTACCTTCAATGCAGGGAACAGTTTTCCTCAAAACTATGACACAAGAAGATCGTGCTGCCCTTGCTGCAAAGGCGAAGGAAGCACGAAAAAATATGGACAAGCTGTGGAACATCTTGTATATCCTATTGGCAATCGGAGTTATAGGAAGCTATCTTTTAGTGAGATTTGTATATAAACCAAGAGCAGTTCAGTTAGCCGGCTTTCGGTTTTTATGGTTACTCAGCGGTACAAGGATTTTCTATACGGTGGTTTCAGTAGGATGGATCGCTATGGTATGGCTATTGTGGAAATCACCTCTCATACCCGGTAGCGCCATCTCTGATTTTGGAATCCTCATGATTTCTTTTCTCCCCATTATTCTGCTGGTGATCGAACCTTTACAGCTCGACAAAAAGTATAAAAGATGCAGCACCTGTAAAACCTATGTTTCACCGGACTTTATTGGAAACCAGGGGTTGGGTGGCTCTCGTACAAAGCATTCTGCAAAGCTTGGCGATGAAAAAATCAACACAGGGTCAGAAACTCACTCTTACAGCGCCGATAATTTCGTGTGCCCGAACTGCGGTGCCGATATGACCAGGTTTTACAGTATTCACTCCGGCGGTAAAGCGGATGTCAGAGTCGGGAATAACGGAAAAATGTCTACGGATGTAATGAATACACACGGCTTAATGAATTTTTTCCTGACCCTTGCCCAACCCTACAACTGGTATCGTTTTTACAGGGGGATAGGTCTGCTCAAATAATGTGAGGTTAATAGAATATGAAAAAACCGATTTTTATAGTTAGTTTTATTCTTAGCATTGTATGCGCTCCTGTCTACACCCAAAGCTTTTTGTCGCTCTCATCGGTTCCCGGTTTAGCCATCAGCCGCCCCATATGTGGGGCAGCGGTGGAGATATCTATTTGGATATCGGGTTCCGGGTAGTCCGCCGCTAAATAAGCTTTTTCATGGAGTTTATTATGAAAACTTCTTTATCTTTTAGTTTGCTTCTCTCCCTTATCCTCTTTTTCTTTTTTTCCTGTACATCCTTCCCCTTTGGGGATAGGACCTATTCCTTTGAGAAGGGCTTAACTCATCTTACCAACGAGATCATACACAGCCTGGAAGATCAGGAGCTCTATCGTGTGGCAATAAACGATTTTATCCGCATTGATAATGAAAGAACCCTCCTTGGGAAAGCCGTGTCGGAGGAACTAACTACAGGCTTTTTCATGGCCGGCCCCTCCTTTAGCCTGGTCGAGCGGAGTCAACTTGAGGCTGCGCTTTCGGAATTGCAATTGAACATGTCCGCCGTCTTCGACGAGAAACAGGCCACCGAAGTGGGCCGCCTTGTGGGGGCGGATGCGTTAGTCATTGGGTCCATCACCCCTTTCGAGGAATACATAAAGATAAATGCCCGTATTTTTTCTGTAGAGGACGGCAAGGTTATCTCTGCAGCTGCAGTAAAGATCGCAATGTCGGATGAAATCAACGCTATGCTCAACGAACTCCTTATTCCTGTAAATGAAAAAACCGAAGGCCCTGCAACATCCGGGGACGCTTCCGAAGTTGGTAAACCCAAGCTCGTACAGAACATAGACAATTTTAAGATCGAACTTGCCGGCCTGCGGCGAGAGGGCGCAAAGCTCTGGGCCGATTTTATTGTAACCTATCAGGGCAGGGAACAAGAAGAGTGGATAGGTTTTTACAATGGGCGGATTGTAGATAACGAAGGCAGAGAATACAAACCCACCGGCGGCGGTACCCTGGAGGTCAGCAGCGGATGGGGCGGGTTGGACTGCATCAAGGACGTTCCAGTTGCCGGGACAATCCCTTTCAGCGTCGGGGCGGCAGAACTCGACAGCATCGCCGTATTAGAGGTGACTTTTCGCGATCGGGGGAAGCTTTACTTTAAGAACCTCTCTATAGACTGAAATACGGATCTTCGTACCGGGCCAGCCGAGAGGCAACTCGAGTTACCATTTCCAGATCGACAGCGCGATGCGTATGGTCCAAACCCCATACTGCCGGCTGAAGCTTTTTGTTATCCCCCCAAAAAAGAATTGAATACTTCTGTTATAGAATTAAGCCAGTTGATCATGAAATCAAGATTAAAGGTATGTGCTATAAATATATATAATTCTATAAAATTTGTTGGTGCACCGAGACTAGAAGAAACAAATACATAGATCCATTGTACGGCATATAATAGAATCAAAAAAATCAGTACCCGCGTAAACCCCGTGATATTGGAAGTTATATAGTTCCTTTTGTTTTTACTGTTGGTTTTAGCTCTACAGCACTATCTGCAACCCATTCAAAGAGCTTATCGTATACTTCAGCAGCCCATAACCTGTCAAAATTAGGTGAGCCCTCTGTAAATTACACATTCGGATTCCCCTGCAAAGAATCGGCTAAAATCCGGGCTATTTCCAGATCCCCTTTCCATAATCCCGGCTGTACTTCACCAAATATAGCTATCTGTTCGTACGCGCGCTCTTCTTTTTCTACAACAGAAACCCCAGCCGTCGAAAAGCCGAGATAAACATTACAGAAAACTCCATCATCCGTATGAGAATACTCACTCCCCAAAACCACCGCCAGGGGCTCTTTTGTCGTAAGCCTTATTCAAAGATTTCTCGATTGTATGCTTAAGCTCCACTATATAGTAACCAACAATCTCTTCAACAGAATACCAATTATCATCAAAAGCATACGTCATCGATTTGAGGGGGAATTGGGGAAAAACCCCTAAGCCGGCGGCCCTCCTTTTGTCCTATCTCAGCCCGGAGCCTGTGCGGTATTTCGACAGAGACACCCCCTTCTACATGTTGGGCTACAAGCGACTGCGAAAGCCGAAGGCGCTCGCCTTTAACGGTTCGGTCTACGTGCTGATGGACGGCAGCGGATTTTCGACCACCGCACACTTTATCTCCCTCTTGAAGCACCACGAAATCGCCACCATCCTCGGAGAAGAGACGGGCGGTTCAGCCTCCTGCAGCGACGGCAAGAGGAGAATCGTCCTGCCGAACACCGGCCTGAGGGTCTACTACTCCACCCGGGTTTTTACCACCGCGGTCAAGATTAGGATCTGTGAAAGCTTCATCATCAGCACCTCCATGTGCATTGTATTAGGAATTAACTATAACCACTCTACTCCCTAATGCCCGTGCCGGCGTATCATAATGTAAAGTGTGACGCGAAAAACCCATTTTTCTCGTAAGGGTGGATAATTCTGTCTCCGGCCGTAGGGGCGCACGTCGCGTGTCGCCCCCGGGAACGCACTCGGGGCTGCTATGTGAAGGAGATTGCCACCTCTTTCTTCGAGCCGCTCCTCCGGGCGACCCGCGCTACTGAGCACAATTCTAAATCGGGGGGGGCGGTCCGGGTATCTTGCCGCTTCGCAAGAGCATCCTATTCTGGGGAGTCGGCTTATCCGGGCCGAGGGGGTCGCCGCGGCGCCGCGCATCATCAGCAGCCTCAGCGTCCCTGCGAGCCTGCTCAAAAAGCGGGATTACCACTGCATTGAGGGAGGAGTTGACCTTCTCGATACGGCGAATGTGGGCATCTACGACTTCCTTAGCCGAGGACCGGATCTATCATGTGCATCAGTCAATGAATGGATTGATGCACTCAATTCCGCAATATTTCTGCC
>CAZWDV010000044.1:0-25716 GCA_964632675.1 uncultured Sediminispirochaeta sp. | reverse complement strand
TGAGAGATGTTTCCCTTTATCATTGGTCTCCAGTCACCGACCTCCTGTCGGCTCCTTCCGACCCGCCTCCGCTCCTAAAACGGCCTCCTGCCGTTTTGCGCTCCCTGTGCGGTCGCGTCGTCGCTCCGGATCAAGTCCTGCCGGGACCCAGCTCCACAATAAAAAAGCGGCCTGTCTTGCGACAAACCGCTTTTTCATTGTGGGCCCACCAGGACTTGAACCTGGGACGCCCTGATTATGAGTCAGGTGCTCTAACCAACTGAGCTATAGGCCCGGTAGGCTGCATAATACCGAGAATGGCACCTGAATGTCAAGATTTGGTGAGCTTTTAAATTCAGCTAAGGATTGCGTAAAATACTACGGGGCAAGGGAAAACCCGGAACAAAAGGGTGGACAGCTTGTCGGGCGGCTTCGTTGGGCTTTAGACGGGTGTTCACCGTTTATGCGGGCGGAGCTGCGTTCAATTGTAGGCATTCAACTGTCCGGGCCGAAACTCAGGATCCATCGAAGCGCCGGTCCAGTTCCGCCAGCAATTCTTCCGGAAAAACTGCTAATTCGGCTTCCTCCAGGCGGTGCAGCAGGTCCAGCCAGCCCGGCCGCTCACGAATCAGGCTTTCCAGAATTTCGAAGGCTTCACTACGAAAGTTGGCCTGCAGTAGGGCGACGGCCTTCCAGTAGCGCATTTCGTTGTTTTCCGGCGCATTTTCAAGGGCTTTGCAGTACTCTTCCATGGCTCCGTTAAAATCGCCATGGCCCAGTTTTGTATCTCCCTCTTCCAGTTGGGCGTAGCCGTAATGCAGGTCGAGCAGGCGTCCGAGCTCTATCAGCGGTTCCGGATGGTCATCCACCCGCAGATTTACCAGGTATTCGTCGGCAATCCTGCCCAGCGATTCGCTTTTGGCGGTGATGATTGCGGCTGACTGCTTCCCGCGGATGTCTCCGCCCTGTGCCTCGGCGGCGTTCAGGGCATCCAGCAGGCGGCGGGCCAGGGGAGGTCGGGCTTTAGTCGAGCCCGTTACTGTTTTTGCTTGAAATGCAGCGGCCATTGCTTCGGGTACACCGCTGCGGGTCATCATGTTAGCCTGCACGCTGAAGCCTTCGCCTACCAGATGAGTTGCCTGGCGGATACATTTTTTGCCGGTATATGCGGCAACACTGCCATCGACAGAAAGCACTGATAGTTGGCGGTAATTGCGGCCTTCATCTTCTCCGGTCAGTTGATCAATTACTGCTTGAGGAGATAAGCCTTGACGCAGCAGCTCCAGTCCGGCGGGTCCGAACTGTTTATTCACCAGTGACTGTGTGGCCACAGCCCCAATCCCTGGAATAATCCAGGGAACAGCACTGCCGACTGCAAAAAAGTGTGACTGAACCCCAACGCCCATTTCGCCGGTTTGTTGGTCTATAGCGACTATGGAATAAGTTGAAGCTAAGTTTTTGTATAAATGTTGCATAGGCAAGTCTCCTTACTGCTATTTTAGCAGATATTTTTAATGATGTGAAAAATCATTCTGATATTTGACCGAGAGCCGGTGGAAGCGTATGATGAAGGTATGGAATATGAGATAAAATGTGTGGTCGACAGTAAATCAGATCTCGGGGAAGGACCTGTCTGGAGCCGTGAACGACAGCGGCTCTATTGGGTAGATATAGACAAGGGGTTGGTACACTCCTACGATCCGGTCAGGGAGGAGAATCGATCATGGGATTTGGGCATCAAAGTCGGTGCCGTTGTTCCGCGGAAGGAGAGTGCCGGCGGGGGACTGCTTCTGGCTACCGAGAAGGGCTTTGTAGGTTTCAGCGGTGAGACTGATACTCTCGAATATATTATCGATCCGGAGGCTGACAACTCCGACACCCGTTTCAATGACGGAAAATGCGATCCGGCCGGCCGCTTTTGGGCTGGAACTATGTCCTACTCGCGCACTCGCGGAGTTGCCAATCTGTGGTGTTTAGCAACGGATGGAGCCGTGTCGAAACGGGTAACCGGTGTTACCGTGTCAAATGGAATCACATGGAGTCTGGATGAAAAAACCATGTATTATATCGATTCGAATGAGTTTGCAGTGGTGGCATTCGACTACGACCGGCACAGCGGTTCAATCGGCAATCCGCAGCCGGCGGTAGTGGTTCCGCAAAATTTGGGAAAACCCGACGGAATGTGTATAGATTCGGAAGGGATGCTTTGGATAGCGCTCTTTCGCGGAGGTGCGGTTACGCGCTGGAATCCGGCCGACGGCAGCTTAATGGAACTGATAAAAATGCCGGCATTGCATGTAACTGCCTGTGCCTTTGGAGGCAAAGACCTCCGGACACTGTTTGTTACCTCCGCCCGCGCTCCGGCTGACGAGAATCAGCTCGCCGAGTATCCGCAGACCGGAGGATTGTTCGCGCTGGAACCGGGTGTGAAGGGCGCCCCGTTCTTTGAATACGGGGCATGAACAGGTCGTCCCGCACGGCCGTAGATACCGGTATGTTGTGAGTATGCTTAGGCGGCCGAATTCTTCGGAAAATCGCGAGTATTATTAGAATCTTCCATATTCATCGCTTCCTGTCGTTTTACGGCCAAAAAGCTCCATGTGATTCCTGTTATGAGGGTAAGAACTCCGGCAATTGTTACTCCGGAGACGATCAGTGCAGTTCCTGCGCCCATTAAAGTTATTCCGTATTTCATTGTATTCCTCCGTGTCTGGTATGAATCAAATATAACAGAATAGATTTTAAAATCAAGTGATACGGTCAAAAAAACTGAAAAAATATAGTAAAAACAGTAAAAATATGTTAAAAAATAAATGAAAAGCTAAAAATTATTTGGAATGTTTCCGACGGCCATCCGGAAGGTTTTGTGAAGGTTGTCACAAATGACAAGGGGAAAATCTTCGGAGCTACCGTGGTAGTACTACATGAGTGGACAATGGCCAAGCAGTATAATCACTCGCTATTTGACATAATGATGATGCAGCATTCATTTCCCACTGTTTCTTTGATGAACAAACGTGTCTCTGAAAACTGGATGATGGAACTGGCGGAAAAGCCCTGGCTGCAAAAACTGGCTAAAATGTTCATATAGAAAGACATAAAAAACGGGCGCTCTCACTACGTGAGGGTGCCCGAAAAAATAGGGAGGTATCAAGTATGGTCAGACATTGTTGCCTTCCACCGGATAGCCGGCATCCATCCAATCCTGTTTTCCACCTACATAGTCATACACATTGCTAAAACCGAAGGTCTCGAGCTTCTCCGCGGCGGCCGGACTGGCTTTACAGGCTGTATCGGCGCAATAGACGACAATTTCGTCGTCCTTGTTGAATCTTTCCGAAGCTTCTTTGGCGATTGTGTTAAGAGGGATATTAATTGCCCCCTTGATATGGACTTCATTAAAGGGTTTAGGCATAAGCACCTCGATAAGTTTTATGTTCTCACCGCTGTCGATCTTCTTTTTCAAGGTTTCTCTGTCAATTGTGTTCGGCATGCTTCCCTCCTTTCTTATAGTTTTAATCTAAGAAATCTGAGAGAAAAAGTCAAAAATAGCTTTCCGCAGTGTCGCGGACTAAGGGGAAGGTGCAAAGGGAAGGACCGTGCGTAAATCGTTGTCGGTCAGCCGCAGCCCCAGTCCGATGAAATAATCCCGGTCTGCATTATGCAGGGCGTTATCAACACCCCCGGTTATATATAGCCAGTTGAGCGGATTGTCGGATTCGGGATCGAACACTGGAAACAGGGTCCCGTAGCCGCGTAGGTAAGGCGCATTTTCCTGTCCGAATTCGAACATCTCGGTTGACAGGGAAATCTGTCGAATAGGCTGGTAATTTAGACCGAACCCGGCGCTGCTTTCGATAATACCTCCACGCAGTGTCAGAGGACCGAAACTGCGGGCCATCTGAGCCGAGAGTTTCAACTCGTTGGTCCGTTCTGTTTCGGTAGTAGTGGTGTCGCTGTCTACTGTGCCGGTAGTGTTATCAATAACTATCGTTCGGGTTTCGGTGGTGCGGCTCAGCTGGTCGGGTGTGTTTACCACTCCGAAGCTGTAATATTTTGGTTTACCTTTGGGTAGCAAACGCACCTCCGCATGAGTCTTGGCGGCATTTTGCAGTGCCATGTACTCGGATTTAACTCCCACCTGCACCTCAAGTCCCATAGCTGAATTCACAAACTCATCCACATTTTGCGTAACCCGGTCGACCCGCTCGTAAATTGATTCATCATTGATGAATTTGCCGAGGTTGCCTTCGCCACGCTCGATTCTTTGAGTGACTTTGTTTAGGTCGGCCAGCGAAGCATTTAACTTATCGACACTTTCGCTGATGGTGGCGATGGAGCTGTTAATATCGTCATCGCGGTTTGCCAGCATCACATCCAGGCGTTCTGCTATAGAGGCTGTGTGCGCGAGGATCTTCGACAGCTCCTGCACATCCTGATTTGAAGAGGAATCCAGGCGTTCGGTAATGCGGGCGACATTCTCCATGGATTGTGCCAGGAGTACCAGGTTTCTTTCTACCAGGCGGTTGGTAGTATCTACGGTGTCCCGAGCCAGGTTCAGCATTTCATCCATGGTTTGATATGCGCCGCCTTCTCCCATAAAATTGTTCAGCTCGGTCATGAATTCGTTGAGCTGCTGGCCGACCTCTTCCGCAGTTTGAAAGGTACGGTCCATGGCGGTACTGCTGACCACGTTGTAAATTACACCACCCGATTCTATTTTCGGCTTTTGCGGTGTTCCCGGCTGGAGGGTGACCACCGCGTTCCCGAGCATCGACTGCATAGTTTTTTTTACAACCGCATCGCGATACACAGGCACCTCTGAAGATATTTCCATTAGCAGCTGCGCTTGACCCCGCACAAGTTCGACTTCACGGACACGGCCGACTGTAACTCCCGAGACCCACACCCGCGTTCCAGGGTTCAAACCGCTGGCATTTTCTATCATCGCTTTCACCTGATACGTATCCGGCGCATCGATGGTTTCGGCGGTTTGCATTACATAAATTACACTGCCGGTACCGGTAAGTAATACAAACAGACCAATTTTTACAAGTCGTGTCATCTCAACTCCATTTCGTCCATGGTACGGTGCGCCGCGGTAAAGGAGTATTCTAAGAACTTCTGCAGCACCGGATGCGCCATATCAGCAACATCCTCGGGTATTCCTTCAACCTGAATTTTTCCTTCATCCAGAAATGCAATTTTGTCAGCCAACTGAAAACTGCCTACAATATCATGGGTAATAATTATACAAGTCATCTCTAATTCCCGGTTCACTCGGCTGATAAGCTTATTTACACTTTCCTCCAGAACCGGGTCCAAACCGGTAGTCGGCTCATCGAAAAGCAAAATTTCCGGTTCCCCTGCCAACGAGCGGGCCAAGGCTACGCGCTTGCGCATACCTCCGGAAAGTTCATCGGGGTATTTGTTTTCTATACCAGGAAGCTGTACCCATTCGAGTTTTTCCTGCACAATGCGTCGAATTTCACGGTGGTTGCGCATGTGAAATACCTCTACCAGGGGAAAGGCAATATTCTCTTCAACCGTCATAGAATCGAACAAAGCTGAATCTTGGAAGAGGTAGCCTAATCTCTGGCGAAATTTACGTCTTTGCTTTTCTGGCAGGGGCACTATATCGACCCCTTCGATTTTGATCTTGCCTGCATCGGGTTCGAGTATACCGATGATATTCTTCATGAGTACGCTTTTCCCGGTTCCGCTTTTCCCGAGAATTGCAGTTATTTGTTTGTTAGGAAAAGAAAGACTGACATCATCAAGTACAAGCAAATCGTCAAACCGCTTGCTGAGTCCTTCTACTTCCACTATCGGTTCATTAAAAGCCATTAAAACTGTCTTCCAAACATTACTTTCAAGAGGATATCGGTCATGATAAAATCTGCAATCAGTATGCTCACCGAGGCGGCTACTACGGAGCGGGTGGTAGCATCTCCCACAGCTTTTGATCCGCCCTTTACATAGTAGCCATAAAAACAGGAAATAAGCCCAACTATCAAGCCGAGCACCGCTGACTTTATAAGGCCGGAGTAAATATCCTTGGGGTTGACCATTCTGTAAAGTTCGAAAAGATAGGAAGCTTTATCAACCGACATGTACCATACTGAAACCACATAACTGCCTAAAATTCCAATCACATTGGCCATTGCGGTGAGCAGAGGAAATACAATAACGGCCGCCCATACCCTGGGTACTACCAGATAGTGAATCGGTTGCACCGACATGGTTTCCATGGCATCAATCTGTTCGCTTATTCGCATCGTACCAATTTCGGCAGTAATAGCCGACCCGTTTTTAGCAATCAGCATCAGCGCCGTCATAACCGGTGCCAGTTCGCGGGCCATGGTTATTCCTACTGCCGAACCGGCCAGCGGTTCGGCGCGGAACATACTCAGAATATTTACCAGCTGCAATGAAATAATCATTCCCACCGCGAAACTGGACAGCATGATAATCGGTATTGAGGCTACCCCCATATGCTCTATATGTGCGGTGAGTAAACGAAAACGCGTAGGACGCCGGAAGGTCCATTTGAATACTTGTATACTGAATATACAGAACAAACCGAGCCTTTCCAAGGTATAGAGAATATTTGATTTAATTTTTAACATGTACATTTCGCTTTTCAGCGGTTTACTTTCATTTACCCTTAGAGTACAACCATAGTCTAATTTTTTATAATGGAAAAGTCAATCAAAGCAGGGAACAAAGTAAAAAAAGCCGCCCCGGCAAGGGGGGCGGCTATCTGCTTTATAATTGTTTACAATGCAATTAGAAGGGCCGGTCGGCAATATATTTGTATTCCTGCCATTTCCGATCGACATCCTTCTTGATTTTACCCAGCAGCTCTTCGGCCCGTTCGGGGTTGGAGCTGCGCAGGGCTTTGTAGCGTACCTCGTTGTAGATGTACTCTTCGATATCGGAAGAGGGGTCTTTGCTGTCCAGCTTGAAGGGGTTCTTACCCTGATCGGCCATTTCCGGATTGTACCGGTACAGAGGCCACAGGCCGCTGGTTACCGCTCTGGACTGCTGGTCCATGCCCTTCATCATATCGATACCGTGGGCAATACAGTGGCTGTAGGCAATTACGATTGAAGGTCCTTTATAGGCTTCCGCCTCGCGCAGAGCGCGGATAGTCTGGATTCGGTTATACCCCATGGCTACCTTGGCAACGTAGACATACCCATAGCTCATGGCCATCATACCAAGGTCTTTCTTACCTAAACCCTTACCGGCGGCTGCGAACTTGGCGATTGCACCGGTCGGGGTAGCTTTGGACATTTGTCCACCGGTGTTGGAATATACTTCTGTATCCATCACCAGCACGTTTACATCGCGGCCGGAGGCCAGTACGTGGTCGAGACCACCGTAGCCGATGTCGTAGGCCCAGCCGTCACCGCCGAATATCCATACGGAGCGGCGAACCAGGTAGTCGGCCACCGATGCAAGCTCTTTCAGCAATGGGCTCCCGCTCTTTTCGGCCTTGGCTACCAGCTGATCTTTCCACTTGCGCTGGTTTTCAATTTCTTCTTCGGTGCGCTGTTCGTTGTCGCGGAGGTTCTTCAGAACCTCTGTATCGATGCCGTCGGCACCTTCGCTGACAGCGCGGTCGAGGAGCTCTTTTGCATAAGTCATATTGCGGTCGGTTGCCAGACGCATGCCGTATCCGAATTCAGCTGCATCTTCGAACAGAGAGTTGGACCATGTCGGCCCGCGCCCGTCGTCACGAGTGGCGTACGGGGTGGTCGGCAGATTGCCGCCGTAGATCGAAGAACAACCGGTAGCGTTCGCAATAATAGCGCGGTCGCCGAAGAACTGGCTGACCAGCTTCACGTACGGAGTTTCGCCACAACCGGCACATGCTCCGGAGAACTCGAACAGCGGGCGCAGGAGCTGACTGCCGA
This sequence comes from uncultured Sediminispirochaeta sp., assembly GCA_964632675.1. Taxonomy (GTDB): domain Bacteria; phylum Spirochaetota; class Spirochaetia; order DSM-16054; family Sediminispirochaetaceae; genus DSBN01. Next base: position 17,815 of record CAZWDV010000044.1, on the reverse strand, counting down.
TGGTGGTCTGCAGCTTGAGCTCATTGCGGTCGAAATCGGGGATTTCGTTGAGGAAGAACTCCCAATTTTCAGCCTCTTGCTCACGCAGGGGAAGCTGGGGTTCGAACACCAGCGCTTTGTCTTCGGTCTTCTCTCCGTTGACCTTTTTGTGAGCCGGGCAGATGTTGATACATGCGCCGCATCCGGTGCAGTCTTCAGGTGCAATCTGTACAGTGAACTTCTTGCCCTGGAAAATTTTGCTCTTTGCATCGGCGCTCTTGAAGGTTTCAGGTGCTTTGTCGAGCAGGGCCGGGTCGTACATCTTCATACGGATAACGCCATGCGGACAGACTGCCGAACAGTCGCCACACTGGATACAAGTTTCCGGATCCCACACGGGGATTTTTTCGGCAACATTGCGTTTCTCGTATTTAGTGGTTCCCAGCGGATAACTTCCGTCAGCCGGCAGTTTCGATACAGGAATATCTTCGCCGCGGCCGGAAATAATTTCACCGGTAACATCCTTAACAAACTGCGGAGCGTCATCGGGGATGATCTGCACCATGTGGTGATCGCCCTTGGTCTGCTTCGGATAATCGACCTTTTCAATGGCTTCGAGGGCCATATCGATGGTTTTAATATTCTTATCAACCACATCCTGACCCTTCTTAGTATAGGTCTTTTTGATGTATTTCTTAATTAAGTCGATGGCCTGGTCTTCCGGCAATACTCCGGAGATTTTGAAGAAGGCGGTCTGCATCACCACGTTGATGCGGCTTCCCATACCGGCGGCTTCGGCGATCTTGTAAGCATCGATTACATAGAAGCCGAGCTCTTTATCGATAATCTGCTGCTGTACTTCAACAGGAATATTGTCCCATACCTCGTCTTTTCCGAAGGGAGAGTTCAACAGGAACACGCCGCCCTTTTCAGCGTTCTTGAGCATATTATAGCGTTCGAGGAAGGTGAACTTATGACAGGCCAGGAAGTTTGCTTTCTGGATGAGGTAAGTGCTTTTAATGAGATTTTTACCGAACCGCAGGTGGGAGACAGTGGTTGCACCGGCCTTCTTCGAGTCGTATACAAAGTAACCCTGTGCATAGTTGTCGGTGGCTTCACCGATGATTTTAATAGAGTTTTTGTTTGCACCAACGGTACCGTCGGATCCAAGGCCGTAAAACATGGCCCGGGTTACATCCTGACCGGCGGTAGAAAAGTCCGCATCCCATTCCAGGCTGGTATTGGTCACGTCGTCATAAATACCAACGGTGAAGTGGTTCTTGGGTGCTTTTGCATTCAGATTGTCGAGAACCGCTTTGGCCATGCCGGGGTTGAACTCGTTGGAACCGAGACCGTAGCGTCCGCCGACGATGGTTGGATAGGCTTTCAGCTTGCAATCGCCGCTTTCCATCATTTCTCCGATGGCGGTGCGGACGTCTTCGTACATCGGTTCGCCGAGAGAACCGGATTCTTTGGTACGATCGAGTACTGCAATCGATTTGACTGTTTCAGGCAGGGCATCGACGAAGTGCTTGGCGCTGAAGGGTCGATACAGATGTACTTTTAGTACTCCGACTTTCTCGCCCTTGTTTACCAGGTACTCTACAGTCTCTTCCATTGTTTCGGCACCGCTGCCCATCAGGACAACTACACGTTCCGCATCGGGAGCACCGACATAATCGAACAGCTTATACTGGCGGCCGGTCAGCTTCGCAAACTTGTCCATAGCCTTTTGAACGATTTCAGGAGTGGCATCGTAGTATTTATTTACTGTCTCGCGGGCGGCAAAGAACACGTCGGGGTTCTGGCTGGTACCGCGAATAACCGGTTTTTCGGGGTTCATCGAACGTCGGCGGTGGGCCTGTACCAGTTCGGGGTCGATCATCTCTTTCATGACATCGTATGCGATTTCTTCTACCTTCTGGATTTCATGACTCGAGCGGAATCCGTCGAAGAAGTGCAGGAAAGGTACCCGTGATTCAAGTGTAGCGGCCTGGGCTATCAGCGCGTTGTCCATAACCTCCTGGATGCTGTTGGAGGCCAACTCTGCAAAGCCAGTTGAGCGGGCGGCCATTACATCGGAATGGTCTCCAAATATTGAAAGCGCCTGGTTTGCTACCGAGCGGGCGGCGATATGGAAAACTGTAGAAGTGAGCTCGCCTGCAATCTTGAACATATTCGGAATCATCAGTAGAAGACCCTGAGAGGCGGTAAAGGTAGTGGTGAGTGCACCGGTCTGCAGTGCACCGTGCACTGAAGCGGAGGCGCCGCCTTCGGATTGAAGTTCGACTACTTCCGGAATGGTACCCCAGATGTTCGGCTTATTCTGAGCAGAGTAGAGGTCTGCAAGTTCTCCCATGGGGGAGGAGGGAGTGATCGGGTAAATAGCGCACACTTCATTTGTTGCGTGGGCAACATACGCTGCGGCGGTATTACCGTCAATTGTTACCATGTTTTTTTCTGACATTTCGTATCCTTTCATTATTCGATTGGTTTATGATAAATGTTGTCCTTAGTATACCTTATTTATCGATATCATACAAGGAGAGAACTGGTTTATAAGAAATCGTGAATGCTAATACTGCTAAAATAGCAGGTTTTTTTAATTAATTTCACAAAAATCATGCTTTCGGCACTTTAATTTTTAGAAGAACAGCGGACGCAGATATTCGAGATGGTTAAAAGCTTGCAACACTTTCTGATGGATCGGATCCCTGCTCGGTACAGCCGCCGGCTGTTCCGGTTGCTCAGCTTCGGACTGACTGCTCCCGCTATAGTTTTTAAAAGAGTCGAGAACTTTTTTTACAGACCTGGTGTGGGCAGGGGCCCCAAACTCCTGAACGATGTTCTCCCGGTTCTTTACCTTGGGCCCTCGTAGCAGATTCTCCGCAGTAGCAACTGTTTCCGCATTGATTTCGCGTAGTTCATTCACAAACTCTTCTGATTCGGCCGAGTGTTTGAGAAATTCGTATTGGTGCTCGACCGTAAGAAACGAATAATCGACGAGTTCCCGGGCCAGCAGCCGTTCTACTTCGTAGTGCAGCCGCTTATCCTGTCCGTCCGGCAGCAGCGGTGCAACTGAGTTGATCAGTTTTGTGTATGCATCTCCGAGGGCTGCCCGGTCGCCGGTAGTAAGCGGTACCAGCAGGGTTTCGTAGAAAAGGCTGGAATTCGGGTGAAAGTTGTTCCGGATTCCACCAAGTATATCCAGGTTGCGGGCAATCAGCGGGATGCCCCACAAAACACTATTTATAAAAAGAAACCCGAAGCCCTCCTGGATTGCCGTAGAGATAATTGTATCGACCGATCTGGTCAGTTCTGGGAAACTTACACCGATTTCGTCAAGATGAGTTCCGATGCCCCAGCTTCCGCATATGAGGCGGTTTTGGAATGCACCTTTTACCAGGTTTGAGTAGGCGCGTTCCTGTGTGGAGACTCCCGGTAAGGTAACGAGCAGATTGGCCGGGCTTTCCAATAGGTTTACAAGCAGTCCCGCTTCGAAGACGTTTTTTCTTCGGATGGTCCGCACCGGATACAGGAGCAGTTTGCCCTCCGGTTCCCATTTCATAGTATGTTCAGAAGCCCATGAGGAGATTTTTTGCTGCACTTCCCAATAGTCAATCCGTATATCCCGGTCTGGTTCAATCGGGTTGTTGAGCAAGAACAGTTGTTCTTCGGGAACTCCGGCTTCGGTTAGAATGTCGCGGTCGCGGCTGTTGATAACCACGTAGCGCACATTTCTGCGAAGCGGATAGAGAGGCGTATGGAGTGATTCATATAGGTCTTTCAAGTTCGAAAAACGGCCGCTCTCCGGAAAATCATGGATATGCAAAACAATTTGCTGCTGCGGCTGTTCGCGGGCAATCTGTACCAGTGCTTCGGTAAACAGGGGATTCTTACCGATGTGGTAATTATGTACCCACCATACACTGTCAGAGAAACGCTGAGCAAGCTTTTCTGTTAGTTCTTTCACGCTGGGCGGATTGTTTTGCTCGACAAGATAGTCAATTTCCGGCAGGTGCGCGCTTTTTATCTCAGCTTGAATGCCCTGAGCTTCCAGCTCGCGGTTCAGTTTATCAATAACTTGGCTTCGCTGTTCATCCCGGCCGGTCACTATGGTAATATCGAACTCATCGGAAGCACTCAGCATTAAGGCTTTTGCCGATGAGGTAATAACTTGGGTAATTCCGCCGGTGAGCAGATGATAATGAAATACCGTTATCTTATGCATAGGCCTATGTTACTATATGAGCGCCGGAAGAATCAATTTCCTTTTGGCTTTAACCGAAATATAACAATTCATTAACAATAGACTAACCGAAATATTAAAAACTTCTCACACGATGCAAGCGAAGCTTTAACATTCAACCGCGATATTGCACCTGTAAACTTAATCTTAAAGGAGAACAACATGAAAAAGATCCTTGCTATTGCATTGATCGCAGTAATCGTTCCTTTCGCAGTGTTCGCAGGTGGAGAGCAGGAAAAAGCTGGCGAGCAGCTTTCCGGTTCTATCAAAATTGCCGGTAGTTCTACCGTGTATCCCGTAACCGTAGCCATGGCTGAAGAGTTCAGCAAACTGCACCCGCAGGTCGAAATTCCTGTGCAGTCTACCGGTTCCGGCGGAGGTTTCAAGAACTTCTTTATCCCCGGCAAAACCGTTATCAACGATGCCAGCCGCCCGATCAAGGACAGTGAGCTGCAGGCCGCCCGCGACAACGGTATCGAGCCGCTCGAGTTCCAGGTTGGAATCGATGCTGTTACCATCGTGGCACACAAAGACTTTCCGGCGGACACCATCACCATGGAACAGCTGGCCCACATCTGGCGTCCGGACGACCCCGCTCAGAAGTGGAGCGATGTAGATCCTTCCTGGCCCGACATCGAAATAGAGCTGTACGGTCCTACTTCCGCTTCCGGTACCTTCGACTTCTTCACCGAAGAGGTTATGGGCGAGGGCGGAGCCTCCCGCAGCGATTACCAGGGAACCGAGCAGGACAACACCATTGTGCAGGCGGTAAGCGGTTCTAAAGGAGCTACCGGTTATTTCGGAATGGCGTACTACCTTGAAAACAAGGACAAAGTAAAGGCCCTTAAAGTAAACGGCGTAATGCCTTCTATCGAAACCGCCAAAGCCGGTGAATATGTGCTTTCACGCCCCCTTTTCATCTACGTAGCCAAGAAAGAGCTTGTTCGTCCTGAACTGCGTGAGTTCGTGAGGTTTTTCCTCGAAAGAACCGGCGACGATATTATAAAGCAGGTTGGGTATGTACCGATGACCAAGGCTGATGTTGAAGAATCCCTTGCCAAGTTTGATGCAGCTGTGGCCGACGTACAGTAAATTATGTGTAAATACCGCGGGGGTCCTCCTCCCGCGGTTTTATATAGAACTACCTTTATAGGAAATGTATAATGGAGCTTGATTTACACAAACAATTCCGAGTCGATATCAAAGAACACCTGGTTCGGTTTATCTTTTTTTCCTTTGCCTTTCTCTCGGTAATTACCACCTTGGGAATTGTATTGGTACTGCTTACCGATTCGGCGATTTTTTTCAGCGAAGTTTCTATTTTCAAGTTTTTTTCCGGTACCCGCTGGAGTCCGACTATCAGGCCGGAGGAGTTTGGGGTGCTGCCGCTGATCAGCGGAACCCTTACCTTTACTCTGGTTACTTCCCTTATTGCAATTCCAATCGGTTTACTGGCGGCTATCTATTTGAGCGAATATGCCAACGAACAGGTCCGTTCGGTACTCAAGCCGGCCTTAGAAGTACTGGCCGGGATTCCTACGGTTGTATACGGCTATTTTGCCCTGGTTTACATTACTCCTATGTTAAAGTCTTTTATCCCCCAGCTGAGTACCTTTAACGTACTGAGCGCTTCAATTGTTGTTGGAATTATGATTATACCCACAATTGCAAGTATCAGCGAGGATTCGATGCGGGCGGTTCCGAATACCCTGCGGCATGCGGCCTTTGGATTAGGGGTGACCAAGTTCCAGGTTACCACATCAGTGGTGGTTCCATCCGCCCTTTCGGGAATCGTTTCATCCTTTATTCTCGGTATTTCAAGAGTAATCGGTGAAACCATGGCCGTAACTATTGCGGGGGGAAACATGGCGCGAATGGTGAACTGGTTGAAACCGGGGGAAACCCTGTTTGAACCGGTACAAACTATGACGGCGGCCATGGTTGAAATCGGCGTAAGCGATATAACCGGAGATTCGGTTGCCTACAGGAGTCTGTTTGCCGTTGGTTTAACCTTGTTCGCGATGACGATGGTGTTGAACATGGTAAGCGCGTATATAAAAAGAAAATATAGAGAGAAATACTAATGGCAGTGAGAGATATTGCTTCCGGAGCTGCCGAGGATAATATCCGCAAAGAGCGTATCAAGGGAATTGTGTTTGAAGTTCTCTGTGTAATTGCCGCGCTTATCGGGATCGTTTCCCTCGGAGCACTTTTGATTTATGTTATATATGAAGCGGCCGGCTGGCTGGACCTTCAGTTTATTACCAATACACCCTCCCGCTTTGCCGAAAAGGCCGGTGTACGCCCCCCTCTGCTGGGCTCGGCCTTTGTAATCGGTTTGGTAGCCCTGTTTTCGCTGCCCTTGGGGGTCGGTTCGGCGATTTATCTGGAGGAGTATTCAAAGCAGAGCTTTTTTCGCCGCTTCATCGAGATAAATATTGCCAATTTAGCCGGTGTCCCCTCGATTGTCTACGGCTTACTGGGCTTAGGCCTGTTTGTTTCTACCTTTGGCCTGCCCCATGGGATAGTGCTGGTGGGGGCTTTTACCCTCACTTTACGGGTGCTTCCGATAGTAATAGTATCCTCCCAGGAGGCCATTAAAGCCGTGCCGGATTTGCAGCGACATGCTTCCCTGGGCCTGGGAACCACCAAGTGGCAGATGGTTCGAACAGTCGTGCTGCCGGAGGCGGTGCCGGGAATTCTGACCGGGACTATCATCGCATTAGCGAATGCAATCGGTGAGACTGCACCGCTGATAATGATTGGTGCGGCAACTACCATGTTTTCATCTCCCCATGGATTGTTTAGTTCTTTCAGTGCAATGCCGCTGCAAATTTATGCATGGTCAGATTTTCCGCAGTCAGATTTTCAGCACGGGGTGACACCGGCAGCTATCGTAGTACTGTTAGTAATAATTCTATCGATGAACGGAATTGCAGTATATTTTCGAAACAAATTTTACCAGAAAAAACGGCAGAAGTAACCTAATAGAGACTATAGGAGTGAAGCACAGTGATTGAATTAGACGGATCGATTGTGAAGCATGATGAGCGAACGGAAGCTGAACAGAATCTCGATACGGTTATTAATGTAAATGATCTGAGTTTTTATTACGGGCAGACCCAGGCTCTGTTTAATATAGAAATGCGAATTTACAAAAACCGAGTAACCTCGATTATCGGGCCCAGCGGCTGTGGAAAGTCGACCATGCTGCGCTGTTTTAACCGTATGAACGATTTAATCGAAGGTACCCGCGTTGAGGGTCAGATTTTTCTGAATGAAAAAAACATCTATGAGAAGGACATCGACCCGGTACGGCTCCGCCGCCACGTAGGCATGGTGTTTCAGCAGCCGAACCCCTTTCCGAAGAGTATCTTTGACAATGTAGCCTACGGCCCCCGGATGTTCGGGACCCACAACCGCGAGAAGCTGCAGGAAATTACCGAGATAAGCCTTAAAAAGGCTGCCCTCTGGGACGAGGTTAAGGACAGACTCCACAAAAGTGCCCTCTCCCTTTCAGGCGGTCAGCAGCAGCGCCTGTGTATCGCCCGGGCAATTGCGGTTGAACCGGAGGTTATTCTGATGGACGAACCGGCCTCAGCCCTCGACCCGATTGCTACCACCTTTATTGAAGACCTGATCGATGAATTGAAGAAAAACTACACGGTTGTTATTGTGACCCACAACATGCAGCAGGCCGGCCGGGTAGGCGACTACACGGCATTCTTCTTAAATGGTTATATGGAGGAGTTCGACACCACTGAAAAACTGTTCCTGAACCCGGCCAGCAAGAAAACCGCCGACTACATCAGCGGCCGGTTTGGTTAATAGCAGGACAGCTGCGGTTGTCCGTTGCCATATACAAAACCCCCGACAGAATGTGTCTGCCGGGGGTTTTCAATTTGTCGCTTAAGTAGGTGTTTCTGTATTGAACGAGCGCAGCAGATCGGTAAGTTGCTGCGTTTTTTCATGACTCTCTTCAAGGGCCTGGGCCATCCGTTGTAATGATGATTCCACCTCCGTAACTGAACTGGTGATTGAGTTGATCTGTGTAACGCCTTCTCCGGAGGAAGTAGAGGCAGTATTCATGGCTATCTGGATATTTGCACTTATCTCCTGTATGGTTTTGTACTCCTCATTGAGTTTGGTGGTGAGTTTCTCCACTTCCCGATTGCTGGTAACAATAGCATTTCCGCTGTCCTGCAATTCCCCGGTCTTTGTATGCAGATGCGTGAAAAGATCGAAATTCGAGTGTACCTGCTCCTGAATAGCCTCGAATGAAGCGGCGCTGCGGGTGCTCTGCTCATCTGCTGAGCGAATGAGCTCGGTAATGTGCTGCAAGGTTTCTTCAATGTGATGTGAATGGTTTGCCGTGGTTTCTGCCAGTTTTTTGATTTCATGAGCAACAACCCCGAAACTCTTTCCGGCTTCACCGGCATTCGCACTTTCAATCGAGGCGTTAATAGACAATAGATGGGTCTGTTCGGTTATTCCTTCGATTACCTCATTTACATGAACTAAGTTCTCTAGTTCTTTAGTCACTTTTGATATTATGCGTTGAGTCCGTACTACATTTCCGCTGCCATCTTTCGTTTTTTCCAGCAGACTCCGGGATGAGGATCCGAAATGGTCCGTCAAATCGGCTACATCCTGAATGGCGGTGTTCATATGGAACAAGGCAGAGCTGATTGTATTCAGAGGATTGCTGTGATCTTGAATCGAGGCTTGAGCTGTAGCCACTACTTCGGCAATTTGCTGGGATCCGTGCCTGGCGGTATTAACCGTCCTGTCGAGGTGATGGAAATCTTTGGTAATAGTCGAAAGATGAGAGGTTATTGCCTCAATTTCTGAGACAGAATCGGAGGATTGCCGGGACAATTTCTGTTTGAGCGATTCCAGATTTTGAGCTACTGTATATGAAGCTGCAAAAAATTCTTTGATCGTAGCTAGTACGGTATTGAGGTTTCTGCCTAAATTACCAATTTCGTCTTTTGCCTTACCGGAATACCGCACTGCAATATTTCGCTGGGCTGCACTGCGCATAGTAGCTTCGACGTGTTGGACTCTGCGGCTGATTCTAAAACTGACGCTGGTGGCAAACACAAGGGCGAAAAGAATTACAATCGAAGCTATTCCAAGTGTATAATAACGACTGTGCCGCAAAATCTGTTGTGCTTGTTCGTCAAGCAGAGTATTTAATGCGAAAATTGAGGCTTGGAAGTCTGCGGCAGCAGACTCAATGCTGCTGATATTCGAATCGATATTTTGAAGCAGTTGATACTCCCGCTGTGAGAGTTTGTCGGAATGAATGGAGCGGATAAAAAAGGACAGAACCCCCTGAATGCCGATATCATTTTTCAGACGACCCTCCGAAATCGCCTCGGTGGTATCGTTAATTATCTGGAAGTTGACCTCATACATATCCCATAAGTCGGAAAGGGCAGAGATTTCCTGTTGTATTTCGGGAGCTAAGTGCTTTGAAGAGTTATACTTAGAGAGTCGTGAAAACGAGGTTTGAAAATCGCTGAATACCCGAGCATACTCCTGCTGCAGTTCTTTTACCGGCCGTTGGGAGATCAAGAAACCTTTGGTTACAGAGTTCAGGTGATACCACTCGGAGAGAGAGGCAGTCGAGAGACTCTTGAGCATGTAAACTTGGTTGATTCTCTGCTGCATCCACAACTGAACAGTTGTAGATAACACAAACCCAAGAATTATTATAAGTACCGAGCCAGAAAGCTTATGTTTTATTTTCATTTTTACTCCAAATTGTCTAAAGCACTTAATTCTTGCATCTTTATTTTTACAACTTATGAGGGTGTGGTTAAAAAATAGTTATGATCAAATCACGGTAGAATTGCTGAGCCGTTTGCATTAGTATGGATTTATAAAATAGGTTCCAATTGAACCGGCCCGGAGGGTACGCACATGACACAATCAATTTCAAAGTTGACCCGTTATATCTACGGAGATGAAGAGGGAGCTGAGCTCGAGAAACAAATCCATGCCCAAATTCTCAAAGCCCAGAAAGACATTCAGGCCCCGAGCCATCGCGGAAAGGGTGAGCTGCCGTTGGACAATGGCGATTCCATTTTAATTACTTACGGGGACAATTTTATAGAGGAGGGCAAGCCCCCGCTTGCGAATTTACGCGATTTTGCCGATGCAAAACTGCGGGACATTTTTTCCAGTATACACATTCTGCCCTTTTTTCCGTATTCCTCCGACGACGGTTTCTCGATAATCGATTACTACAAGGTGAACCCGTCCCTCGGAACCTGGAGAGAGATACAGGAGATAGGCAGCGTCTTCAAGCTGATGTCGGATCTGGTGTTGAACCACTGTTCAGCGAAAAACGACTGGTTCCTGAAGTTTTTGCATGATGACCCGCACTACCGCAACTACTTTATTTCTGTAGACAAGGATACCGATGTATCGATGATAGTGCGTCCGCGAACCCATCCCCTGTTGACTCTTTTTGAAACCGACCGCGGGACCGAGTATGTGTGGACCACCTTCAGTGCCGACCAGGTCGACCTCAATTTTTCCAATTCCGATGTGCTGTTGGAAATGCTCAAGGTGCTGCTGTTCCATATCAAAAACGGCATACAGATCATTCGGCTGGATGCAATCGCCTACCTGTGGAAAGAGCTGGGCCATCCTTCGATTCATCACGAGAAAACCCATGCCGTGGTTAAATTGATTCGGGCAATTCTGAATGTGGCTGCACCCTGGGTTGTAATAATCACCGAAACAAACGTGCCCCATGCGGAAAATATCAGTTACTTCGGGAATATGGACGATGAGGCGCATATGGTATACCAGTTCAGTCTGCCTCCGCTGGTATTGGATGCATTTCGACGAGAGGATACCCGCCATATCCAAAAGTGGGCCTCTGAGTTGCCGGATACACTCGGGAAAACTACCTTTTTTAATTTCCTCGCCTCTCATGACGGGATCGGCTTGTTGCCGGCCAAGGGGATACTGTCGGAAGAGGAAATTAACGGGTTGGTAGAAACTACGAAAGAGCGCGGCGGTTTTATCAATTATAAATCAACTCCTGAAGGTGAGATTCCCTACGAAATGAATATTACCTATCTTGGTGCAATTGCGGAAAAAGAGTTGCCGGTGAGTGTGCGCGCCCGCAAATTTCTCGCCAGTCAAGCGCTAATGTTGACACTGCGCGGAGTACCGGGTATCTACGTGCATAGTGTGCTGGGTTCGGAAAATTACCCCGCGGGAGTGAAACAGACCGGTCAAAACCGCAGTATCAATCGTGAAAAGCTCTCCTATTCTGAGGTGATGCAGGAGCTCAATACTCCGGGAACACTCCGGAACCGTATCTTCAGTGGGTTTCAGGATATGCTGAAAATCCGCCGGCAGGAGCCATCGTTTCATCCGGCCGGAAGAATGCAAGTGATGCCGACTCAGCCAAATGTATTGTGTATTCTGAGGATTTCACCGGATAACAGCGAATGTGTGCTGACTTTTATCAATGTAAACCCCGGTTTGACTACCGCCGAATTGCCGATCGGCCTTTTACCACGGCCGCTTAAAACCAACTATACCGAACTTATCCGCGGCGACCTGTTTGCTGCCACTCTGAAACGCGACACAGTAGAGTACCAGCTGGAAGGATTCGGAGTGTACTGGCTCAAATGATTCAAACAGTCAGTTAGATATCCCGAAACTGTTTGCTGCCCCAGATCGAAGTGGTCAGATGCCGCAGCTTAGTCTCGAGCACACTGTAGGAATAATATTTGAGGCCGAGGTTGTAATTGGTTTCGGCCATCTGTGCTTTTCTCTTTTCATCTTTAAGAACTGCGCAGGTATATTCAACCGTACTGTTGCTGATGAAGTTGTCCATCTCAATTACATCGAAGCCCTTCGGTTTTATATCATGGGAATAAATGGAGTAGTTATTCACCATAATCGGTTTGCGGTGATAGATACCTTCCAGAAACGCGTTTCCGAAACCTTCCACAATTGACGGATAAGTAACCAGATCGGCGTGGGGATATATATCATCGAGGGTATAAACTCTACGCCCGTCCGAAGTTGTGCCGCGGTGGTCGCCAATAATATCATCGACGAAGAGTGCTTTTATTCCCAACAGCTCGGCGTACTCCTTCACCCGGGTCTGATACTCATAGCCTTCGTCTCCCGAAGCGTGGCTGATAACCAGGGTAGCCTTCATCTTCAAACGGGCTACCAGCTCAATGGCGTGCTCGATCCCCTTCCGCTGTACGACCCGGGTGGGCTGAAGAATCAGCAGTTCATCATCCGCCACCCCGAGGGCCTGGCGGACATCGTTGTTGTAAGGATCTTTTCCGTCCGGCGGATTCTCGAAATCCATCACATTCGGAATGAGGGTAGAGGCGATGCCCGTACGGAGCGCCAGTTGGTTTTGAGCCGAGCTGTTGATGACCACATGTTGTACGGTTTTCAGATGCGGCGGATAGCAGGAGTTGAAATAATCCCAGACACAGTTGCTGAGAAAGCGCTTTCTTTCCCAGAAAAAGTCGTGGTGGTGGGCTATCACCGGCATTCCCGTTTCGGCAATCAGCTCGGTGAGGGCCAGCCCAAGGGGTAAGTTAAGCGGAATTGTAAGGGTGTTCTGCGGAATAATCAGATCGATATCAAATCGCTCGATGAACTCGTACAGCTTAGTTTTCAGTACTTCGCGATAATGATGGATGCCTGCGGTGAGTTCCCGCGGGCGGATTTGCTCATCAAAACTCATAGTATAGAGTTTTAGAATTTCAGGGTGTTTGAAATGGGCCTCGTCGACAATAAAAGACTCTTCCGGAGCGGTGTCAAGCTCCCCGGCCATGTAATAGCAATTATAGTCGTGCTGTTTAAACACATCCGCCCACTTTTTTGTCTCTAATGACACTCCGTCTGTCCCGGAAATGCGAAAGGAGATAAATCCGACGTTTTTGCCCGCTTTTTTCGAAGGTTTCACTTGCCCACCTCAATATTGGTCTACACAATTGGAGGCACTTTCGAAATGGTAAATTTAAAAGCACCACATTGCTTTAATTATAAATTGCCAGCGGCAGAGGTCAAGCAAAGTCTGGATCAAAATTTTTTTATCCTTTAAACTCAGCTGATATGGAAGAAGAAAAACTGCATTGGAGCGAATCGGACCGTAAAACTCTTCTTGAAAGCTCGATTTTCAGTGTACAGCAGATCCGTCGCCACTCATCGGATGGACGGGAAGGGGATTTCATCTGCCTGGACGCACCTGACTGGGTGACCGTAGTGCCGCTGATCGAGAACAAAAAGGGGTGGCAGCAATTTATTATAGTGGAGCAGTACCGCCACGGCAGTAATAAAGTGACTTTTGAGTTTCCCGCCGGCACTATCGACCCGGGGGAGGATCCGCTGAAAGCCGCCGAACGGGAGCTGCTGGAGGAGACCGGCTACACAGCCGGGGCGCTGATTTCGCTGGGGGATGTATCGCCTAATCCGGCCTTTATGAACAACCGGGTACATGTATTCTTAGCGACTGAGCTTGTATGGCACCAGGCACAGGAACTCGATGAACACGAGCAAATTCGCTACCACCTTGAACCGATTGAGAAGGTGAACCGGCACATGGGAACCGGTGCATACGATAACGGAGTAATGGTGATAGCACTGGAGTTCTTCCATCGGTATTTGCGGGCAACCTCCCGCAGCTCGTGGCAATCCTAGGGAGCAAAAAAAAGCCGTCCTGAATGGACGGCCTATAGCGGATACTGAATAAGGCGCCGACCGGATTCGAACCGGTGCATAAAGGTTTTGCAGACCTCTCCCTTACCACTTGGGTACGGCGCCGCTGCTGGTTGTTAAGATAACAAAATAGGCAATAATTGTCCAGTACTAGCAAGAATTTATAGGAGCAGGGCAGATGCCCCCGAAGATTTTATGCATACAGCCTCCGGTATACGACTTTGCCCTGTTTGATCTGTTTTTCAAACCCTATGGACTGCTGCGGATAGCCGCCGAACTCACTCGGCAGGGCTTTGAAGTAGAGTTCATCAACGCTTTGGATTACAATGATGCTGAGACCATAGCCGAACTGGGACTTACACGCCGGAAACCCAACGGAACCGGAAAATTTCACCGGCAGCATGCTGAACTCCCCCCCGGAGTGCAGCCAATATCGCGTTATTACAGCCGCTACGGGATTCTTCCGGAGGTGTTTGCCGGTAAAATTGCCGCCGCAAAACCTGACTTGGTACTGATAACCTCGCAGATGACCTATTGGTATCAGGGCGTTATAGAGGCGGTGCAAACGGTTCGAAGAGCCCACCCCGACGTCCCGATTGTCGTAGGGGGGATTTATGCCACCCTGCTGCCGCAGCATTGCAAAGCGAACACCGGGGCCGATGAGGTGATTGCCGGCGACGGGCTACAGAAGCTGCCGCGCATCCTGTCTAAGTACAATTTGTCGACGGGTCGGCAATCGAGGCCGCTTACGGACCCGGGGTTTTTCGGCGGAAAGGAGGTCTGGGGAGACGCCGGGGTAGTGCGCCTGAATGCGGGCTGTCCGTACCGCTGCACTTACTGTGCCTCCGGCATCATCGCGCCGCAGTTTCAGCCCGGCAATTATCTGCAGGTGTGGGAAACAATGCGTGAAATGTATCGACGGTGTGGAACAGTTAATTTTGCATTTTACGATGATGCCCTGTTAGTGCGCAAAGAGGAAGTGCTGCTGCCGCTCCTGGAAGAGGTACTACGCGCGGAACTTCCGCTGCGTTTCTATACTCCCAATGCGGTCCATATGCATCATATCGATCTCGAAACCGCCGTTATAATGCATCAAGCGGGATTTCAGGAGGTGCGAATCGGTTATGAATCGGCGGATGCATACTTTCACCAGAAACAGGATGGAAAATTCAAGCCCGAAGAAGTACCGGCTGCCATTCAAGCCTTGAAGCAGGCCGGTTTCCCATCCCGCGCCATTATTTTGTATGTCCTGGCCGGGCTGCCGAACCAACGGGCGGCGGAAGTGCAGCAGACCCTGAACAAGGTAGCTCCGTTTGGTGTGAAAGTGTCTATTGCCGAATACTCACCGGTGCCGCAGACTGCCCTTTGGAAGGAAAGTGTAGCCGCTGCGCGGGTTCCTATTGAAGCGGAGCCTCTCTATCACAACAACACCTTTTTCCCGATGGAGTGGGAGGGCTTTACCCGCCGCCAGCTGGAAACACTGAAGCGTTCGACCCTGCAGTAGGAATTTCGTTTGGCTATGCGTTATAGTGTTTTTATGCTATTATCTACACACAGTCTGCTGAAATAGAGGGTTCCCCGTGTACATACCAACTGCCAGAGCATTTCAACGAAAAACGATATCGATTCTGTTGACGCTTGTGCTTATAGCGCCTTTGTGTGCACAGAGTTATGGAAATTCTGCAGAGAGCCGTTCGTCCGCCGACAGTCCGCGTTCCGAACAGAACCTGCAAAACCGGGACTACCGCCAATTGCGACCGGGAACGGCCGTGAGCGCTGCGGTTCCGCTTTCCAAAGAGGGGGACGGGTATACAACCTTCACCTTCGAGGTAGAACCGGATACCTTCGCGGTTAGGTTGTCCATCTCCAATGCGCCGGCCGACCTAGACCTGTACCTTAACCACAATCGTGATATTCAGAATTATGACTCCGTTGACAGCTTTAGTGCGGCAGCGGATTACAATGAGATCCTGTTTCTCTCCCGGCTCTCCGATCCGCCTCTGCAGGAGGGCCGCTACTACGTCGATGTAGTGTATCAGCGCGCCTCTTTTCCGTTTGAGAAGTGGAACCGGCTGCGGGAGATTCCCTTCAGTCTCGAACTGGAAACCATATCGGCAAGCCAGCATACCTCAATCCGCCCGGGACGTCCCGTGTACGGCGAACTTCTTCCTGAAGAGGGAATGGCCGCCACCTATTCGATAGAGCTGCCGGAAGGGCTGGAGTACTGTCGGGTAGACTTGTTCGACACAAAGGCAGACCTAGACCTGTTGGTCGGATATGAAAAACCGGTTCTGACACGCCAAAATGCCGATTACCTGCAGGAAGGTTTGATCGGGCACGAGAGTGTCGTGCTAAACGGTTCCAGCGACGAACCCGAACTTCCGGCCGGTAGGTACTATATCACTGTATTTGATGCGGTATCGGATGTTCAGCCCCAGGAGTTCGCTCTGCAAGTCAGTTTCCAATCCGAACCACCGGAGCGCTTACTGTCGATTCCCCGCTTTCCCCGCAGCGACGATGAGCTGCAGCAGGCGTTTTTCGCAACAGTCGAGGTAATCGGTCAGGCCGGCCACGGTTCGGGGTGTCTGGTGACGGAGGATGGGTTGCTGATAACAAATTGGCACGTGGTCCGGGGGTATGACGGAAGTCCTTCCGAGGATGTGTACATAGCGGCGGGGTTCTCGCAGCAGAGTCCGCCGCAGGAGCTGTTTAAAGCCGAAGTGGTCGAGTTTGATGAAGAGACGGATCTTGCCCTGCTGCAGATAGAAAGCGGATTGTACGGTCAGCCGCTTCCGAGTGATTACACTTTTCCTTTTTTCGATTTTGCTGATACCCAGCAGGTGCAGATCGGTCAGCCCCTCTCCTTTATCGGCTACCCGAGTGTCGGCGGTAGCGGGTCGAGAGTTTCGGTTTCCCTGACCCGTGGAATTGTAAGCGGTTTCGAAAGAGGTTCAAAAGGTTTTCTCATTAAAACGGATGCGGTAATTACTCCTGGTAACTCCGGCGGGGCGGCAATCAATGCCTATTATGAACTCATCGGCGTGCCCACTTTTACCATCGGAGAAAAAAACTCGCCCATGGGCTTTATTCGACCCGTGAGCGAGATTCCGACTGAGTGGATGCAGAAAATTACCCGCCAAAGAAACTTCTGATCTGGTCTTTGACCTGATTCAACGCATCCTGATATTGTTGCTCGAGCTGCTGCATATGTCGCTGGAGCAGCTGAGTGTATTCTGGGTCCTGTTCTGGTTTTAGCTCGATTTCATACCCGTACTGGCGGGTGAGGTTTTGTTGTTTCTGCCGCAGCTGCGGTTCGTACTGCTGTTTGACCTGTTCGGTCAATTGCTGTTGATGCTGCAGAAACTGTGAAAAGAACTGCGATACCTGCTGCAGCATCGAAGACAGCTGGTGATCCTTGCCTAAGAGTGCTTTCAATCCATCTTCCACAAACGAGAGCCGTTCCTGGTAGTTTTCATCCCGCGGCAGACTGATGTGGGAGAGGAGAATTTCGATGGCAGCCTTCTCTACGATCTGCTTCTCTTCTCCCTTGTATTCTTTGATCGCTGTACGCATCTCTTTTGGCTTGGGAGTTGCTGAATCCATATAATCGGAAGCTATCTTCTGACCGGCTTTCTTGAGTTCATTGTTCCTCACTGCGCTCTTATCACTTTTAATGTCGGCAGTCCGTTCCATGGCAAGTTCCCAGGATGACTTTATTTCACCCATAATTTCTCCTCCTTAAGTGTTTCCGCTCAGGTAAAATATAACGCTTTAAACCATCCGAGATCAATGGATAATGCATATAGCTACTCAGCATTCTAAATTTGAAAATTTTATTAAAATTTTCAAATTTAGAATGCTCACATTTTG
>CAZWDV010000043.1:0-25847 GCA_964632675.1 uncultured Sediminispirochaeta sp. | reverse complement strand
TCAGCGGCATTCCCATTGCAGTGAAGGACAACATCGCCGTCGAAGGCTTTCGACTGACCTGCGGGTCGCAGATGTTGACGGACCTGCCCGCGCCGTATACCGCCACCGCATTAACAAGATTACAGCAGGCCGGCGCCTGGATCGTCGGCAAAACCAACCTCGATGAGTTCGGAATGGGCTCGTCCACCGACAACTCCGCTCTGCAGCGCACCCACAACCCGTGGGATCTTAGCCGGGTAGCCGGGGGTTCCAGCGGAGGATCGGCCGCCGCAGTAGCGGCCGGTTTAGTACCGGCGGCACTCGGCAGCGACACCGGGGGTTCGATCCGCCAGCCGGCTTCGTTTTGCGGCATTTACGGGCTCAAGCCGAGCTACGGAAGCGTTTCGCGCTTCGGTCTGGTAGCCTACGCGTCCTCTTTGGAGGGAATCGGGGTACTGTCGCAATCGCTCCCCCTCACCCGGGCTATTTTCGAAACCATGCGGGCTGAAGACTCTTTCGATCAAACCACAGGATTGGAGGAAGTCTCCGCCAAGCCGGTAAAAACGATAGGCGTTCTGGCACAGCCGGAGGGACTGTCGCCGTCAATCGAGCGGTCATACCAGAGTACTATCGCCGGGCTCAAGAGCCTCGGGTACCGCATAGAGCAAGTAGACCTGCCGACCCTCGAGTACGTAATTCCCGCTTACTACACCATTGCCTCGGCCGAGGCCAGCGCCAACCTGGCCCGCTATGCCGGGGTGCGCTATGGGCATCAGAACTCCATGGCCGAAGATCCGCAGGAGCTGATGGAAACATCCCGGGATGAGGGCTTTGGTCCGGAGGTGAAACTTCGGATTCTACTGGGCACCTATGTTCTGCGATCTGGTTTTCAGGAGCAGTACTACATTCGCGCGCAAAAAATCCGCACCGCCCTGCGGCGTGATTTCGAGGCTGTGTTTCAATCGGTAGACGCGCTGCTCGCACCTGTCTTTCCGGTACAGGCATTTCCACACGACAGCAGCGACCTCGATCAGTTTCAACAGAAACTGGCCGACCGCTTTACCGCCACCGCCAACCTGGCCGGCATACCGGCCCTCGCCTTTCCAACGGGTCTTGAAAATGGGCTGCCCGCGGGCATGCAGCTTATGGCTTCGATGCATGCGGAGGAAAGGCTCTTCGAAGTAGCCGAAAAGTATCAGCAAATGTTCCAACCGGTGCTGCCGGAAACACCGGTAGCAAGCGAGGCGGAAGGAGTAAGCCATGAGTAGCATTGCAACTGATTACCAAACCTTCATAGGTCTGGAAATACACATTCACCTGTTAACCCGCACTAAAGTTTTCTGCGGCTGTAAGGTCGGATTCGGGGAAGCCCCGAACACCAATGTCTGCCCGGTCTGCCTTGGATACCCGGGTGTCTTGCCGGCCTTGAACGAGGATGCACTCTTTAAGGCATATCAAGTGGCAACTGCGTTGAAGTGTGAGCTCTCACCGAACACCATCTTCGAACGTAAAAACTATTTTTATCCCGACATGCCGAAAAACTATCAGATTTCGCAGTATCAGCACCCCATCGGCATACATGGTCTCATCGAGTTTCCCTTCCGGAATGAAATCCGCAGCGTGCGCATCCACGATGTACACCTAGAGGAGGATGCCGGAAAGATGATACACGCCGGAGACATTTCTCTGATCGATTACAACCGGGCCGGAACGCCCCTGCTGGAAATCGTGACCGAACCCGATCTTACCAGCGGCGATGAAACCGAAGCGTTTATACAATATTTTCGCCGCTTTGTGCGCTATCTGGAGGTGTGCGATGGCAATATGGAAGAGGGGTCACTGCGCTGCGATGCCAACATTTCTCTCAATGAAGCGGGGCGCGGCCTGGGAACCAAGGTAGAGGTTAAAAACCTCAACTCCTCCCGCTTTGTCCGCCTGGCACTCGATCATGAACGGGAACGGCAGGCCAAACTACTGGCCGAAGGCAGTCGTATACAGCAGGAAACCCGGTTGTGGAATGAAAACCGCGATATTACCGTGGTAATGCGCCGCAAAGAGGAGTCTCACGATTACCGTTACTTTCCCGAACCGGACCTGCCGCCCTTCAGACCCAGCCCGGATTATATCGAAAAAGTCAGAACCAGTCTGGAAGAGCTCCCGCTGCACCGCATGGAGCGCCTGCGCAGCGAGTACGGTCTCGATGCTGAAGCTATCGCTTTTCTTAGCGAAGAAAAGGAACGAGCCGATTTTTTTGAGCAGACGGTGGCCCACTGCTCGGAGCCGGCAGCTGCGGCCGGGACTGCAGAGGGTTCCTCCCGCGACTCCGCCTCAACCGAGATCTACCGCTGGCTCGCAGGAGACGTACTGCGGCATCTCAACCGGGCTCATCTGAGTCTGGAGGATTCGGCGCTGAACCCCGTCCGTCTGGCCCAGCTCATCGATATGAGAGCGGCCGGCCGCATTCACGGCAAGATCGCTAAAAAGATTCTACAAGGGGTGTTCGAAGAGGACAAAGATCCGGAACAATTGCTCACGGAAAAGGGACTGGAACAGATCACCGATCCGCATGAAATCCGCAGTATGGTACAAAAAGTTATTGCTGAAGATCCGGCGGCCGCCGCCCAGGCAGCTGCGGGAGAAGAGAAAGTAGTGGGGTACTTCATGGGATTGTTGATGAAGGCCAGCGGCGGCCGGGCCGATCCGCGCCTGACCCGCAGTATCTTACAGGAAGAAATAAAAGCAGAAGCTGAGAAGGAGTAAATCATGGAACGAGTATATAGCAAGGACAGTGCAGAGTATTTAGATCAGGAGATCACCTGTGCCGGATGGGTGCACCGCATCAGGAGTTTGGGAAAAGTCACCTTCCTGCTGCTGCGGGACCGCACCGGCATCATACAAACCGTATGGGAACAAGCTCCCGAGGTAACTCTCGAATCGGTGGTCAGCATCCGGGGGAAAGTCAGCGGCAATGAGAAGGCCCCCGGCGGAATCGAGCTGCAGGCACTCTCTATGGACGTACTGGCACCGGCCGCCGCCGATCTGCCGATTGCAGTAAACCAGGACACCGACAAGCTCAGTATCGATGCCCTCCTCGATCACCGCATGCTCAGCCTGCGGAATCCGAAAATCCGTTCAATCTTCTATCTGCAGTCGGACATTCTCAAATATTTCGGCGACTACATGCGCAGCCGGGACTTCACCGAAATAAAGAGCAGTAAACTGATCGGCAGCGGCTCTGAAGGCGGCACCGGCCTATTCGAAGTGGAGTATTTCGACCGCAAGGTGTACCTGGCCCAGTCGCCGCAGCTCTACAAACAGGCTATGGTAGCCAACGGTATGGAGCGAGTGTTCGAGATAGGCGCTGCCTACCGGGCTGAAAAGCACGAGACCCCGCGCCACCTGAACGAATACGTGAGCCTGGATATAGAAATGGGCTTCATTGAGAGTGACCAGGAGCTGATGGATCTCGAAGTGGGTATTCTCGGGTATGTCTTCGATCAGATAAAGGAGCACAGCCCCGCTATACTCAAGCTCTTCGAAACCGAACTGCCCGGTTCTGATGAGATGCTTAAAACGCCCCGCATCAGTCATGACGAGGCCAAACGGATTATCTCCGACCGCCTCGGAAAGCGGGTCTTCGAGCTGAACCCCGAGGGTGAACGGGAGCTCTGCGATTGGGCCCGGGAGGAACACGGAGTGGAAGCGGTATTCGTGCACTCCTTTCCCCGAAAAAAACGGCCTTTCTACACCTACCCCGATGGACGCAAAACAATGAGCTTCGACCTGTTGTTTCGGGGCTTGGAAATAACCTCCGGGGGACGGAGGATCCACGAATATGAAATGCTGGTGGAAAGTATTAAACGGTACGGCCTAGAACCGGAACAGCTGAGCGATTACCTGCAGGTATTCCGCTACGGCTGTCCGCCCCACGGGGGATTTGCCATCGGTTTAGAACGGCTTACTCAGAAGATTCTCAGGCTTGCCAATATAAAAGAAGCCTCGCTGTTTCCACGCGACCGCAAACGCGTCAAACCTTAATCGATTAATCGAGCAGGAGCAGAGCAGTCTCAAGAGGGGATCTAAACCATCAGGTGGGTCCCCTCTGCCGGGGCACTGGTAAAGTCGATACTGCCGCCATGGGCCCGGGGAAGACACCCATCCCTTCGTAAGAGATAGTATGAACCAGATCAAGCACACCGACGAAAAAGTAGGAATTTTCCATGCACTAATCTAAATATATCGAATCCATTGGTGAGAGTATCTCAACCGGAAGATCGGTTTTTTTGGCGAATTTCACCGCATCTTTTCGGTGGCCCACCACGGTTCCCCAATGGTAGGGAATCACTTTTTTCGGTTTGAATTTCTTCAAAGCAGCGGCCGCCTCTTCGGCATTGAATGTATATGTGCCGCCGACCGGAATCAGAGCTACATCTATATTTTCCAATGCTTCCATTTCCTGGACTGCATCGGTATCTCCCGCATAATAGATGCGTATACCGTCTATTTCAACCACAAACCCCAGCCAATTATTCTCTTTGGGGTGAAATTCCTTCTCCACGTTATAGGCTGCCACTCCCTGCACCTTTAAAGCCTTCACGGAGTACTCCCCTCCGGGTGCCAAAACTTCCCCGCGGCCGAGTTCATCGACCGCATCACTGCTGCCGACTACCTGACCATTTTCTTTCGAAACCGCCCGAATGTCCTCGGGAGAGAGATGGTCATAATGACTATGACTTATTAATATCAGATCGCCGTCATGGGGTTCACCGTCTATCTGCCACGGATCGATGTATACAGTGGAAGAACCACTAATGAGAAAACTCGCATGTCCAAGCCAAGAAAGTATAACCGGCATATGCTGCTCCTTTTTTGATTTCAGAATAGCACATATCAACGGGTTTTCCTATTCCAAATTATTTGCTATTTTACACTTACAGCTAAAAGCAAGGAGAAATATTCAATGGTAGAAGGCTACTCACCCAAACTGAACCTGATTGATACCGAAAAAGCGATTAAATTAGTAAAGGATACTTTTGAACACAAATTGGCCGATCACCTGAATCTGCAGCGGGTAAGTGCACCGCGGTTTATCGAAGTCGGCAACGGTTTGCAGGATGACTTAGCCGGAACTCAGATTCCGGTAGGGTTTCATGTAAAGCATCGGCCGAATCGCCTCGAGATCGTCCACTCTCTGGCAAAATGGAAACGTATGGCCCTGCAGCGTTACAAATTCAACCCCGACACCGGCCTGTATACCGATATGGATGCAATTCGCAAGGACGAAGATGTCAGTGAAATCCACAGCGTATACGTAGATCAATGGGACTGGGAAAAGACTATCACCGCCGATCACCGTACCCTCGAATACCTCAAAGACACGGTCCGTGAAATCTATCGTGCCCTGACTGAAACCGAAGCAGTAGTGGCCGAATCATACCCCGTACTTCAACCACGACTGCCGAAGGAGATCAGCTTCGTACATACCCAGGATCTGGAAGACCGCTGGCCCGATCTGACGCCCAAAGAGCGTGAGCACAAAGCCGCCCATGAGTATGGAGCCTACTTTTTAATCGGAATCGGCGGAGAGCTGCGCTCCGGCGACCGGCACGATGCGCGGGCCGCCGATTACGACGACTGGATTACCATCAACGAAGATGGCAGCATGGGTCTGAACGGCGACATCATTGTCCTCGACCCGACCCGCGGAAAGGCCCTCGAACTCTCTTCTATGGGTATCCGGGTTTCTCCGGAATCCCTGCTAACACAGCTGAAAGAGATGGGTATGGAAGAGCGGGCCCAACTCGAGTTTCAATCCGGCGTTATCGACGGCAGTATTCCGCTTTCTATCGGCGGCGGAATCGGCCAGTCCCGCCTGTGCATGCTGCTGCTTCAAAAAGCACACATCGGCGAGGTACAGGTGAGCGTATGGCCCGATGAGATGATTGAAGAGTACCGCCGTGGGGGAGTAGAGTTTTTATAGCCGTTTTATTTCGCCTTTGAACTCTTCGAATAAAGGCGCGGACTGTTGTTTGACTTTGGTCTGAAAGCGATTATAGGCCTTCATGAAATTTTGGCCCTCTGTGGTTAAAGAGGCCCCTTCCCGGCGGTCTCCGCCTTTTTTGCGCTGTACTACTTTTATCTGCAGATGCTGTTCCAAATCTGTGAGCATGCGATGGGCTTTGGCATATGAGAGGTGCATATGTGCAGCTGCTTTGCGGATAGAGCCAAAAGAATCGATGTGCTGCAATAACCACAACACACCGATTCCCATAAATTGAGTACCCTCCCGGTCGGCCAGATACAGCTTTGTTTTGAGCTCGAAATCTAAACTGATCCCTGCGCTGTCAGCGCCGTTCTCGGCCTCCGGATTCATATTACAACAGTTCGCGAGCGGCCTTATCTATGGTGGTATAAAGCTCTTCGATATTCTCAATGTCTACACTGGAATACGCAACCCGCAGATAAGTGGTGCCGATCGCGATAGTGCCGATGCCGTACTTGTCAAGCAGATGCACCCGCAGCTGCTCGGCGTCTCCGGTATAGGTAAAGGTCATGAAATAACCGGAGTTGAACGAGAGCGGTGTAAGCGGACTGTCGCTGCCGAGACTGTCGAGTACCTCGCGTACCTTATGATACCGCTCTTCCAAAATTTTAAAGGCGGCTTCTTTCTCAGCGGCATAATCGGAGCTCTGCAGCCCCTTGAGCATCATGCTCTGGGCCATACGATTTGCGTTGGAGATGGAGGATCGAATTGCTCCCATGGTCTTTTTCTGCAGTGCTTCATACTGCTCGGCGCGCATCCCCTTGGCAGCATAAGTGACAAAGCCTACCCTGAAACCCCATGCCAGCTCCTCTTTGGTTGCACCGTCGAATTTTACGGCCAGGACATTTTCATGAAGATCTGCCAGCAGACCGAAGAGTGACTCTTTGAGTGTCTCTTCTTCATAAAACAGACCGAAATAGGCATCGTCAATCAAACAGAGCACATCCTTGCCCTCATCGGCGAGTTTTTTGAGAAGTTCCACAATCCCCCGCGCCTCGGCCTCGGAGGGCGAGTAGCCGGTAGGATTGTTCGGGAAATTGAGCACAAGCGTCATTTTCTTGCCGCAGCTTCGCAGGGTCTGCTCGAGGGCTGCGAGGTTAATAGTACCCTGCTCATTGAAAAACGGAAAAGTTGCCAGTTCCGCCTGTCGGCGTCCTTCGAAGATAAGCCGGTAATTGCCCCAGAACATATCCGGAACCACAACCTTTTCACCGACATTCACAAACATATCCGCTGCAATCATAATTCCGTGGGTCAGGCCGGATGTGACCAGCGGTTCGGAGGTGAGCTTCCCCCGCAAGGCAGGGTTTTTCTTCTCCATCTCCGCCTTCCAGGCTTTGCGGAGTTCCGGTAAACCGGGCGTAGGCGCATATGGATAAATCTCGCTCTCGGAAAGACCGGAAATGAGTTTTTGAATACTCGGCAAGAAGAGCGGTTTATTCGCTTTGGTTGCCATCCCGACAGTTGCGTTAAAACGAGTGGCCTTTTGCTTGGCCTCTCCCGATTGTGAGATAATACCCTTCGGAAAATAGAAGCGGGTACCGAAGTCGGAAAGCAGTCGTGCGGCAACCGTTCCGTTCAGAGTTTCATTTAGTTCAACCGCAATTTTGTTCATAATAATTACCCCTTTTCGCAGTCAATGTGTGTAATATCGATAAAAATCGCATTTATCATACCACACAAGTAAGGTGATTTAAACAGAAAAGGCCGCATTTTACAAAAAAAGCGGCCCGGCATACATATCAAGCCTCGGTCTATTGCACGATGTGCGTACCTGTTTTTCCTTCTAAAGCATCCAGGGCTTTATCAAGAGAGGTGATAATTGCTTCCTTACCGCTCCACTTGGCAAAGCGAAGGGCAGCCTGCACCTTAGGCCCCATGGAACCGGCCAGAAAGTGCCCCTCCTCCATATACCCTTCGGCCTCTCTGATGGTGATGGTATCGAGGGCCTTTTGATCCGGCTTATTGTAGTTAATATATACCTTCTCTACGTCGGTGAGAATTACGAATTTGTCGGCATTGATCGCCTGGGCAAGCTTGAATCCGGCTCTGTCCTTATCGATAACCGCATCAACACCGGAAAAACTGCCGTCACTCTCGCGTTTTACTGGGATACCGCCTCCGCCAGAGGCAATCACCACTCCGCCGACCTCTACCAGTTTCTCGATGGACTCCTGCTCGACAATTGATATCGGTTCGGGGGAGGGAACGACCCGTCTCCAGCTCTTGCTCACCCCCGGCTTCACTTCCCGAACCACATATCCTTTCTCCTTCTGCAGCTTTTCGGCCTCTTCGGGAGTATAGAAAGGTCCAACCGGTTTGGAAGGGTCCTTGAAATCAGGGTCTTCATCGCTCACTTCTACCTGGGTAACAACTGAACAGACCGGTCGCTGTACGCCCGCCTCTTTTAGACGGTAACTCACCCGGTTCTGCATCATCCAGCCAATCTGGCCCTGGGTCATAGCACCGCACACCGCCAATGTCTGTGCCGGCACATAATCAAGGGCTTCTTCCTGCTGAATCAACAGTGCTCCCGCCTGAGGGCCGTTTCCGTGGGTTACTACCGGTCGGTATCCGGCCGCAATAATGTGAGCCAGCTGCTGAGCTGTTTTGTCGACATTCACTACCTGCTCTTCTGTGGTACCTTGCTCATGCGCCTGCTTAATCGCGTTTCCGCCGAGTGCAATAACAACTAATTCTCCAGACATATATCCGCTCCTTTAATCTTCAAATGTGTAGGTGATAAGAATCTACACTGTTTCAGTCCCGTTGTTCAAGAGCGCAACAAAACGCAACAATAAAATTTCTCTTTTAGATGGATTCATAGTATGCGGGAATACGAAAAATAGTGCGAATGAGTGTTTTGAACTCCGCAGTCTTCGGATCGCCCCTATGCAGCTGTCCGTTCTCATCCATAAGCCACACCTTATCACTGATGCGCAGCAGCAGGTCGAGGTCGTGGGAGGAGACCACCACGCCGGTGCCTTGACTGCGGGAAATAGAGCGCAGCAGTTCCATTAGTTCCACCTTTCGGGTTACATCCAAAAAGGCTGTGGGCTCGTCCAGCATGATGATTTCAGGCTCTTGTGCCAGCGCCCGCGCTACCATTACTTTTTGAAGTTCTCCGTCGCTCAGTTCATCCACGGTTCTTTGCAGCAGATCTTCGGCACCCACGGCCGCGCAGACTTGCTGCACAATTCCCCTGTCGTGCCCCGAGAGCCCGCCGGTGAGCTTGGTATGGGGATAGCGCCCCAAGGAAATCAGTGTTTCCGCCTTCAGATGTCCGGCCTGTAACCGGCCGGTGAGTACCACGGAAATTTTTCTGGCAATCTGAACCGGACTCATATGGGCCAGTTCGGATTCCTCCACATACACAGAGCCTTTTAATGCCGGCTGCAGGCCGCAGAGGGTCCGCAACAGGGTCGATTTCCCGCAGCCGTTTGGCCCGATCAGTCCGACAATCTCTCCTGAGAAGAGCTCTGCAGAAATGCCGTTTGAGATAGTTTTGATGCCGCGCAGGCCGTGGCGGTAGCCGGTATCGATGCAGCGGGCCTCTACCAGTCTCATATATAACTCCGTCCGCTGCGATTCCGCATTAGCACCCATACCACAACCGGCACACCTATCAGCGCAGTCACCGAATTGAGAGGCAAAATTCCTCCCTGTCCCGGGAGGTGGCTGACTATATCGGCCAGCAGCGCAATTGAACTGCCCAGCAACAGCGACGCCGGTACCACTATGCGGTGATCCGCGGTTCGAAAGACCCCCCGGGCCAGATGGGGAACAGCTACCCCAACAAAGGTTACCGGACCGCAGAACGCAGTCACAACCCCTGCCATGAGTGCTCCGGCAGCAATCACCGTCATTCGTACGCGAATAATTGCAACGCCCATACTGCGGGCATACTCCTCTCCCAGCAGGAGTGCATTCAAAGGTTTAATAAGAAATAGGCCGAGAAGGATTGCAGCTGCGGTTATCGGCAGCATAATTCGAATATCCGTCCAGGTAGTTGCCCCGAAGCTGCCGAAGGTCCATTGCAGATAGGCCTGCACACGGGCTGCGGCGGAAAAATGAATCATAAGGGTGACCAGAGAGTTCGCCAAATATCCAAACATCAGCCCGACTAAGAGTAAAAGCGCAACCGAACCGATAAAGCGGGAAACCAACAGCACCACCGCCAGTACCCCACCGGCGCCGAGAACCGCTGCCACTGTCACTAGAGCCTTCATTCCGAAGGGCAAAGCGGCGACGAATCCGCCAGTTGCCCCACCCCATATCAGTACAATCAATGCCACACCGAGGTTTGCCCCGGCGTTAATACCCAGTACCGAGGGTCCGGCCAGGGGATTTCGGAACAATGTCTGCATAAAGAGCCCGCTGAGTGCCAGTCCCATACCGGCCAACACCGCGGTTACCGCTCGTGGAAGCCGGAACAACAGAACGATATCCCGATAGCCGGCCAGCTCCGCGGACACGTCGTCCGCTAGAATACGCAGTACCTGATTTACGGGAATAGACACCGAGCCCTTGAACACATCCAGTGCCCACAGGGCAAGTGCAGCGGCCGAAAGTACCACAAATCGAAGAATTACGCCCTGCTTCATATCTGTCTATTCCAAATAGCGGTAGTAATGAAGACTATGGTTCGGCAAAAGCGCGGGATAAAACAGCGAAATTAGATCCGCCAATATGATGTGCGGTTGATAGGGTCCGCTCTCGAAAAAGTCGTTACTGCCCACAGCATTTACCCGGGCATCATTGTTGGCCACATTCCCCTCCCTGAAGGCCTTAATGCGTTTGAGCCGCTGATCCGCACTGGCTATCTCCTCCAGACTGCTGCGGTCGTACTGGTGCAGCCAAAAATCGGCCTGTAAAGCCCGCAGGAAAACTTCTTCTACATCCAGCACTAAACTCGCGCTTTGTTGGGCATCTTTCCATAAATACACTCCCCCGGCATCTTCAATAAACCGGGCCATGTAGCCGCGGCCGCCCGGTACCACCCAACGGCCGTTCATCGGGCGGTTCAGGATCACCTGCGGCCGCTTCTGCTCCGGCGGCTGGTACTCATCGACTATCCGTACCAGTTCCTTGTAGCGCTGTTCGACTTCGTTGAAGCGGTGTTCGGCCGCCTCTGCTTGTCCCAGCAGCAGACCAATAAACTTGATCCATTCCGCCCTTCCGAGGGGGGTCGTTTCTAAATAGTCGGCATTGAGTATAACCGGAACGGCCGCCTGCCGCAGCTTCGGCACGACATTCCAGGTTCCCTGGGTTACATTGGCCATTACAGGGGCCGGCTGGAACTGTACTACCATCTCCAGATCGAGGGTCGGTCCATTACCGACCTGGGGAATCTTTTTTCGTTTCACCAAACTCCGCAGTGCGGGACTATAGATATGTTCCAGTTTATCAACCGCTTTCAGGGTTTCCTCAGCATCAAACCACAGCAGGGGCGGTAAGAAAGTAGTAGAAAGCGGAATGAGGCTTTGAATGGGAGTTTTTATAATCTGAGGATTAGAATCAAGCTCTAAAGACTGGGTGAGCGCGGAGACCGCGGGTATTTTCGTGCTTTCCCGCGGAACAAGTACATAAGTTACGGTATTCGATTCGCGCTCACTCGGCGGATGAACATGCAAAAGAGTATACCCTGCTCGCTCTTCAATCGAAAAACCTTCTGCATATTCGACATTCACACCGTACAGAGATAGTACTGCTACAAACCAAAGAAATAGTAGTGCCGTGGTAATTTTGTTCATTTATTTGCGCCCTTTTCCGGAAGGAAAACAGCCGATAAGCAGAAATGAAAAGACGAGTATCTGGCAGTAATACTGTCTGAGCATTCTGTGCAAACCAACTCAACTCCCGAAGCTTGATTGCGTGTTCAATGTACCAGAGTTTCCTGACTTAGGGACTTCTACTTCGCCTTCCCGGATTACCAGTGGCATTTTGAAGCAGTAACTTCCCAATACAGTGACGGGTTCGTGGAGGGCTCGCACCTCCTTCCACTGAAATACATTGAGATACTGATTTATAGTATCTTAAACAGTCCGAACTGTATACCGGAGATAGCCTGGAGTTGTAAATTTTTCTGGCGCTTTTTAAAGAATACTAGTAAAGTGGATATATGAAACAGTTAACCCTTTTAAGACATGGAAAAGCCGAACCTCACGGTAAGGATGTGGAAGACTTTGATCGTCAACTTCTGCGAAAAGGGATACAGCGCGTAACCGAAGTTGCACAAAAAGCAGTCGAAACCTGGGGGAACCCTGATCTGGTAGTAAGCTCACCGGCTGCACGTGCATTGGCGACGGCTGAACTGTTTGCCGAGGAGCTAAGCGATGCACAGGATATTCAACTGTTCGAAGAACTCTATGCGGCCGAAACAGCCGATATTGCAGATGTAGTTCGGCAACTGCCGCCCGAAGCCGACTACGTAGTAATGGTCGGCCACAATCCATCTCTTGAAGAGATCGCGTTCTTGTTGCTCAAAGAGGATGTAAACCTACAAACCGGGGCGTGCATACACTTTGCCCTCGATATTGAACGCTGGAAAGATTTCTCGATAACCCTCAAAGCCCGCGATAAACAGATACTAAGCCCTGCTTAGGCGGATTTTCTATATGTAACGATTCTCGATTTCCGGAGTAATTTCAATATGCTCCGCATTCATCATGCTGGCAATCCGCTGTATCGATGAGAGAATAAGGTTTTGTTCCCACTCACTCAACTCTTGAAACTTGCGTAGGAACTCTTCCTGTAGGACTGAAGGCTCGTTCTTTAATATGTCTCGTGTTTTATCGGTTACACGCACAATTACTCTGCGTTTATCTTGCGAACTCCGCTCGCGGGTAACCAGCTCTCTTGTTTCCAAACGGTCGATAATATTAGTAACCGTTGCCTGGCTCAGACTCACCTTTTTCGCAACACGACCGATGTTTATATCCTCGCCGTTCATAATCTCTTTTAAGACCATGAGCTGCGGAGCAGTCAAGCCGTAGCGCTTCACAAGCTGCTTTGAGTGCATATCAATTGCACGTATAATCTGACGAAGTGTTACCAGCACATCATAGCTGATATCTCGTTTCCCGTTCACTTTTTCCCCCATTCTCGATTCAAAAGGGCTTGCATGTATTTTTCCGTCCCAATATACTTTTTATTTATGGGTACATCAATACAGTACAAGCAACAGTGATTATCTATTACTTAGACATCTATATTTTATAATACTTAATATTTTTTGTTTAGTAAAGGATAGTTTTTTAAGATTAGGCCAATTTTTTGGAATATATTGACCTGAACCACATATTTTTAGCGCAAATATAGTACCCTATACTATACGACTCAAACAGAAAGAACTATTTTAGTTGATTCATGATTTCAAATAGATTACAGTACTAATTGTTACATTTATTAAATTATCAACTAAAATCGAAAAGGAGCATTGCAATTCCCCCTTCAACCTACTTAGAGAATTTTGGTCCGACTCCCATTGTTATTTTATGATGGAAGGTATAACAATAAAATATACCAGTTTAGAGGCGTAAATTGATCGAGCTGAGAAACCTAACTAAAAACTTCGATAAAAAAGTGGCTGTCCAAAACTTAAATCTCAAAATTGAGGCCGGGAAAATAACCATGCTCATAGGTCCATCCGGCTGTGGAAAAACTACCACATTAAAGATGATAAATCGCCTCATAGACTCTACTAAAGGCGATATTTTGATAGATGACGAATCGATTTATGAACTGGACGCAGTAAGCTTGCGGCGCAGTATCGGATACGTAATCCAGGAAACCGGACTGTTTCCCCACATGAATGTCTTTGACAATATTGCAGTTGTTCCGCGCCTTCTCAAATGGAACGATCGTAAAATCAAGCGCCGGGTGGATGAACTGCTCGATCTGGTTACTTTGAATACCAGCTATACCCAGAAATATCCTCTGCAGCTCTCCGGAGGCGAAAGCCAGCGGGTCGGGCTTGCCCGTGCCCTGGCAGCCGACCCGAATATTCTGCTTATGGATGAACCCTTCGGAGCTATCGATCCGATCAATCGTGCCAAGCTGCATGAGTCGTTTATCTCCATTCAGGAAAAGCTGGGAAAAACCATTGTTTTTGTAACCCACGACATTAACGAAGCCATTAAACTTGGAGATAAACTGGCGATATTACAGAACGGTGAACTCGTGCAGTACGATAATGTAACCAATATCCTCTATGAGCCGGAGAACGAGTTTGTAGAGCAGTTGCTCGGCCATGATCGGAACATCAAAGCACTTGTACTGAAAAAAACCCGCGATTATATTGTGCAGACGGGCTACCTCAAAGTACGGAAAACGGATAAGCCGGAGAAGATCTTGTCGGCCATAGAGAGTTCAAAAGTTAACCGTGCAATGGCGGTGGACAGTGAAAACCGCTTCTATGGTATTTTTGCACTCGAACGTTCAAAGCATTCTTCCAAGCTGCGGCTTACCCTACTAGATAATGCCATTACTGTGGAAAAGTACAACAACCTACAGGAAACTTTGAGTTTGATGATTGAAGCCGGAGAGGCGCAGCTGCCGGTAGTCGGAGGGCACAAGGAGTTTCTCGGGGTAATTAATCTTGAGGATATCTTCAACGAATTCCGCGTCGATGACCGATAGAGAGAAAGCCGGTGGTACTCACCGCTTCTTTTTCTTTCCGCAACCCCGCCGGGAGTCACATTTCCAGACTTCTGGTCCGGAACCCGTAGCCGATTACATCGTGCACATCGTGCATTACCATGAACACATTCGGATCCTCTTCCAGTACAAGTCGCTTTAGTCTGGAGGTCTGACGGATATGAAATGTTACGTATAAAATTGTCTTTGGAAGATGCGAATAGGTGCCCATGCCCTGAAAATAGGTCGCCCCCCGGTCGAGTTCGGAATAAATTCTGTCCTTTATCCGTTCGGCCGCCTCATCGCTGCCCGGAATAATATAGGCCGCCTTTACTCGACTGAAGCCTTCGGTGACAATATCTACAAAGCGCGAAGAGAGAAACAGGGCAAAGTAACTCCAGATAACTATATTCACATCTCGGAACATGTACCCGGTAAACAGAATAATCGCCGTTTCAACTATCAGGTACCCGTTTCCCATTGAAATGTTGAGATGCTTTTTCAAAATGGCCACCGGCACATCGGTACCGCCCGTAGATGCCCGGGCCTTGAAAATAATCCCGATTCCAACCCCGACCAGCAACGCCCCGGCAATAGCCGCCACAAAGATACTGTCGGTCAGCGCCCACTGGTTAATCGGTTTGTAGCTCCCATCTGCCAGCACATTGTATTTATCGAACATATCCCGCAAAAAGCCCCACCGGTACATGTTCACCGGAGAAAGAATATCTACTGCGACCGCACCTCCGAAAAAACCGACGAAGGTGCCCATACCGAACTGCCGTCCGACAAATATCATTCCTACGAACCAGAGGGGTATGTTCATCACAATCATGCTAATACCAACCGGAAACCCGAAAAAGTGAAACAGGATCTGACTCAAGCCGCCAACCCCGCCCGGAGCAATCTTGTAAGGTACCAAAAACCACGAAAGCCCCGCCCCGAACGCACAACTTCCCACCGCAATCAGAGCCGCTTGCTTTCCAAGCTCGAGAGGATCTATCTTTCCAATTTTCAGATGCCGCAGACGGGCCAAAAACTGCATGGGGCGCTCCTTAATCCAGAGTTACTGGGCACTATGCACTGTAAGAGCAGAGTAGCATAACTGATATGGAAGGAGAAGTAGGTTAGATTAGAAGCTGCTTAGTTGTCGGGGTAATATGTAACATTCTCCAGACGTTCTTGATTCGTGACTACATCATTGATATTAATTTCTACTTCTAAATTAGAAGAATTATTCGGATACAAGATAATAGAATAGGTGTCATACAACACAGCCTTTTTTATTATATCACTAATATCAATTGGAATGCCGGAAGCAAAGTTTATTGGAATTGCCGAAGCGGTATCTACCTTTTCCATTATATCTCGATCGTCATCACGCAGCGAAACCACTGGAGCTATCTGCCCAGTTTTATCAGCACCAACGTTACTAACTACGTCACAATTAAAAGTTGCGCCTTGAACATGATCAAGATACCTCAACTCGCTAAAAAAAAGAAGAGCTATACGTTTGTCACCAAAGGATGATGTATCTCCGGCAATATGGTAGTTAGTAGTTGGATTCTGTTCAGCATCTCCTAAATCGTATCTTATTGAAAAAATAGTATCCGCTACAACAGTTGCTCCATAGGTAAGCGGACTGGGAACAGTGTCTGCTATCTTTACTCTGTCATACAAAGGCGCTCTCCATCCTTTCCCGGTACGTGAATACAAAGTAATCCACACTTCATCACCAGTCCCCAAGTCTGACCATTCCGCAGAATACGCATGCTGACCTGTTTGATATGAAAGATATTCTCCTTCAAGCGTATCGCTATCAAAGAAGTGAACCGGAAAAATGTAAGGCTTATTCTGGTTTATAAAAAGTCGAACCTCTTTCACCCTCTCCTCATCATCGTAATAATCTCGGGGTGGCTTCCATCCGAATTCCGCAGTCACTGTTCCAGAGCTATATTGTAGAGCCCTGAATCCGGTAATTTGGGCTTCTTCGTCACCTGGCCTTTCACGACCGTGTCGTGGGACTAAAAATAGTTCACAGCTGGATGTTACAAAAAGAACCACCGCTATGATAATCAGTATGTAATAATGAAATTTTGCCATATATTTTTCTTTTACCATCTCCACACCCCTTCATAGGTGATAGTAGGATTAGTTCCTGCCAGAATGTCGATAGAGCTTCCTGAGATGGCTCTTAATACTAAAAATCCTGGCCCGTGATAAAGCGCCCTGCTAAAGATTTCTGTTATATCGAATTCTTGTGGACCCGCTATAGCATCAGCCGCACTAATAGTTTTACTAATAAAAGTCTCAGTAGCTTTTTGTCTTTCATAGGTAGGATCATCAGCTGAAGCGAAAAACTCTCCATCATCCCAGCGCACAGGATTTATAATAAGAGTACCGGAACTGGTGGTATCGTCTATATCGAGGGTAAGTTGAGCAGACTTTACAACAACATTGCTGTCAGTATTATCAAAATAAAAAATATACCAGATATCTACATCATCAACAGTGATGGGTAGAGATTGACTGTTGTAAGCACCACTGACCGTATTAAAACTAAAAACATCAACCAAGGTGGAGGTTCGCGGTCCAGCTGTTTCCGGGTACTCTACATTTCGGTTTATGAATATTGGCGAGAGCCACTTTCCACCTTTTTCATGGGGCCACACCGCAAAATAATGTTCATGATCATAGTCAAGATCAGAAAATATTTTATACCATTGATTATCCTTTACAGATATCTCAGTACCGCCTAGGCGTGAAGTGGGTCTGGTGTTCTTGCGACTCTTGATTACTATTTTATCCCACTGCGGATCGGGTATATCTATATCATTGCGAATCTGTCGCTCCTGATCCAGCCAGTTCCAACCCACAAACATCTGCCCATCCCCATAAGGATATGCATCGAATCGAAGTAAACTCAGTTTATCATCGTCTCTGTTATATCGACCCATAGGACCAATAAAAAATAAATCGCAAGAGGTAAAAACTCCAAGTAAGAACAAAACTACAACGATACTACCATATCTTTGGATAAAAAACTGTGACTTCCTTTTGATCATTTTTTTGCTGATCTGAACCATACTCACCTAAGATATACATCAAAGTGCAAAGTTATTCCTTTATCCCCATAAGGGATAAAGCCCCAAAAGAAGTTGTTGGTTTCAATATTAGGGGTTTCATTGTCCCTGCTTTCTAATAACCCCCACACAGTACTAAGCGCAGATGCAGAATATAGTGAAAAAGCGGCGATGCTACTTGTTATAGCTATTTTCTCATAGTAGTTTGCTGGAGCATTCTCGTAAGGCACCTCTAGCACATCAGCAGAAATTCGTTCTTCTGCTTCTCGCAGTGCAAAATTTAGAGCTACATTTCTAGCAAAGGCAGCTGCACCGTATAGAAAGTTGCCTAAACCAACCAAGTTCTGTCCGCGCTTTGTTAAATGCAAAGGTTGCTTCTCACCAGGCCAAAATAACGCAGCCGCAGTACCGATAATACCAAGAGTCTGAAACGAATAAGCTCCTATTTGTGTCCAATGATAGTAAAGGTGTTCTTCCCTGTAATCATCATATGCTTTATCTATACCAGTCTGACCGACGGATGCCCGTTCTGTTGTATAATAATCGGTGAACCCTACCATACTATCTATTCCGAATAAGCCGGCAGTCATAGTTCCTATCGCCCCGAGAGTATAAGCAGCCTGCGATACAGCTAAAACTTTTCGACCGGTTTCAGAAACTGTAATAATATCTGGATAATACAGTAAATGAGCAGCTCCTAACCCATTACTCGAGAGCCCTCCCAACACATATCCTACTGAAACTTGAGGACGCAACCTTCGGTTAAAGTATCTATATTGATCATAAAACCCATGGGGTTCAACCATATAGGCGCTCCAGTATTGAGCTTCCTGCATACGTGTCTGAACACTAACTGTATCAAAAACATCTCCGAGAAATCTCAATCCATAAAGCCCATAAAGACTATACTTCTGAATCTTCCGCGCCCGGGCGATGCGTTTCTGCTCTTTTTCCTCTTCGTAGAGGGTTTGGATTTCTTCCTGAACTACTTCCTCGCGGGCCTCGTCTTTGGCCTGCTCTTTCGCCTTTTCGGCCACCGCCTTCTGCACTTTTTCAGGAAGCCGCTTTATGGCCTCCTCCGGATCCTCCTCGGCAATTTTTTCCAGATCGGCCAGGTCTTCCCGCAGTTCGGCATCTTCTGCCGATTCGGCCTGCCTGATTTTCCGCACCTTCTCCTGTACCGCGGCCGGAAACTCTGCGGCAATAAGCTCATCGGTAATATCCATCACCGCCCGGTCTACATCTTCCAAGCCAACAGCCGTCTGTTCGGTGGACAACACCCTTCGACCTTGTTCTGAGTCTACCACCACCATTTTTATCTGGTACTGGGCACCGCGCTTGGTAACGGTGCCGGCCGCCACGTAGCGGGTCCCCTGCTGGTTCCCCAGCTCTGTCAGGCGAGCAGTGATTTTTTGCGGATCAAAATCCGCCGACATCCCTGCCAAACTCTCTTCAGAAAGCACAGTCGGAGTAAACACCTCAGTACGTCTAAAGTTCTCCTGTACCAGTTTTGTAAGCAATAGTGCGCTATACCTGGGGGCATCCCGGGCTATAATTGGCGCTACTGCAATCGATTCAGGTTGAAATTGATCAACCGCCTCCTGCGCGAAAAGAGAACCCGCGTATAAAAGCAGCACACCCGCTATGAGAAAATTTCTGTTGCAGCTCACTGAATGGCTATTTCGCCACCACATTCCTAAAAAACTCCAAAACACCAACTATACCCACACTTACGTACAATATAGCACACATTACAAGCTTATTAATACAATTTATACAACCATTTTAAAAAAATACGGATTGGAATATGGTGTGCAGACTCAGAAGTACAGCTTAACTGCAACATAATATAGGTGTGGCGCAGCTCCGAATTCAGATTTGTATGAAACCGGACTTCCGCCTTCGTCGAGTTCCGGCGATGCACCCAATCCAAATATACCACCACCGCTTATATACACATTCTCGGTAAAGTTGTAGTCAAAATCCAGAGAAACATGGGCCGAAAAGTCGTTTAGGTTTAATAAAACTATTCCATTCACCGGCAGCAGGGGGCTCAGCTGGTAGGTACCGCCGAGAGCCCCGTAGTGTTGCCCTCGCAGGTACACCGAACCTTCGGTGTACGCAAGATGTTCTTCTGGCCGAAGCTCAATATCTGCATATTTTGCAGTGTCGCTCTTACCGGCGGAGTTGTAGTGATACTCGGCGTATCCGTAGAATTTAGGCCCAAAATTGTAGTCCATACCTGCGGAAACCTTCACATATTGCTGCTCAGCCGCAGGATCATTCCCACTGAAAGCATCCGGCACCACATACGCCGCCTCAATCCAGCTTCCGGCCCCGCCGATCGAACGGGTCGCATCGCCGCCGATCAGCAGATTCTCCTGAAAATCCATCGCCAGCAGTGCAATATCGGTGCCGGCGGCATAGAAACGCGTACGGGCAAAGACGGCACTCTCGTTCAATTTGAACTCATCTCCGGCCACATAGCCTATATCGATCTCACCCATTGCACCGACCGGCATTCTCAAACGAAGTGCATCAACCCCCCGTTTCTCCTTGGTGTTCAAATTGGAGACACTGTAGGGAGCAATAATGTCGGTTGGATTGATAACGTGCGCACTGCCCCACGAGATCGCCTGCCGGCCTGCATACACATCTCCAAAGGGCAGATATATCGAGACAAAGGCTCGATCGAGATTATGATACACCGCTAAGTTTTCCGCTTCTGCGCTTTTTAGGGGAAACAGCATTTCATCGAAATCGAAAGCCCGGTATCCCCCTGAACCTCCGCCGGTTGAAAGAAAGGATTCGCTAATCCCGGCCGACTGCAGTTTCCCGGAGAAAACCTGGGGCGAAATTGAATAGTCCGTTTCTATCAGGAGCGTGTCCGTCGGATATACCCGTGCCTGCAGGCGTAATGTAGTATCCGACAATCCGTACAGGTCGCTCTGAAAGAAGGGATCATGCACCCCCATAAAAAAGGTCTTGAGCGAACCGTGAATACTGCCGTCAAGCGCTGGTGCACCCGCTACAGTCACGAGAGCAAGACATAATGCTGCGGCCAGGCATTTCAACATTCTATTCCTTGACTTCATCACTAACATTTTTACCATCCTCCAATATCACTACCCGGCGGGCCTTATCGACCACGTGCTGGTCATGGGTGGAGAATACAAAAGTCATGCCGGTGTCCTTATTCAAAGCCCGCATCATGTCGAGCAGTGCGGTACTGGTTCCCGAATCGAGGTTGGCAGTCGGCTCGTCGGCGAGAATCAGGGCCGGCTCACTGGCCATAGCCCGGGCAATCGCCACCCGCTGCTGCTGGCCGCCGGAGAGCTGACTGGGAAAGCGCTGCTCGTAGCCCTGCATACCCATCTTCGCAAGGATTTCCCCCACCCGGGCATGCCGCTCTGCTTTGGGCCTGCCCTGCAGCATCATGATGTATTCGACATTCTCCTCTACATTCAGTACCGGAATAAGATTATACGCCTGAAAGATAAAACCGATATTGTCCCGCCTGAAGTCCGAAAGCTCGTTCCCGCTCATAGAGGAAATTTTCTTCTCATTCAGCAGGATGGTTCCCTCGCTGGGGTTATCCAGGCCAGAAATAAGATTGAGAAAGGTTGTTTTGCCGGACCCTGATGGACCGACTATAGCGGTTAACTCTCCCTTCTGTATGCTTAGATCAACTCCGCGCACCGCATGCACGACTATACTGTCGCTGTGATAGTCCTTTTTCACATTCTCCGCAACGATTACATTTTCTACGGTATTCATACCTCTCCTCCTAAGAACGCCGCTAAAGGGTTTTCTGCAGCGCATGGGTAATTGACATTCGACCTGCGTACCTGGCCGGGTACAGACTGACTAGTACAGTAAAAAGAATAATCAGCAGCGGGTGCAGGATGAACTGCCGCAGTCTGAAAACCGTTTTAATTTCTTCGGTAAAGGTGGCTCCGGCGAATTCCACACCGGTGAGGTTCATTCCCTGAACCGATCCGATATAAATGATCAATGCCCCCAGTAACAGTCCTATGACCGATGAGTACAGCGCCAGAGAAGCTGCTTCGAATACGATCAATTTTCGCAAACTGGCCGCCCTCGTTCCAACCGCTCGCAACACTCCGAATTCGAAGACCCGTTCATACAGTGACATAAACAGCGTGTTGATGATGCCGAATATTATTACTGCAAATACGATAATCATGGTGATACCAACGGAAAAATCGGTAAGATCGAGCATTTTTTTCATCTGGGGAACTAACTGAGGCCAGGTCTCAGCTTTATTGCCGCCTATTGAATATGCAGCTGCAAACTCATCACTGTACCGTGATGCATATTGGACATCCTTGAAACTCACTGCGATTTCATGCACCCGATTTCCGAGTCCTAACATCTCCTGCGCGTGCGCAATAGGAATAAAGGCCGCTGAGGTATCCATCTCGTCGATCTGCAGTGTATAGATACCGGCCACCCGGAACATATTTTGTGCCAGATCGTCGGTTTTT
Source organism: uncultured Sediminispirochaeta sp. (assembly GCA_964632675.1). Classification (GTDB taxonomy): domain Bacteria; phylum Spirochaetota; class Spirochaetia; order DSM-16054; family Sediminispirochaetaceae; genus DSBN01. The sequence continues at coordinate 3,597 of CAZWDV010000043.1, read as the reverse complement.
ACATTTGTAGCCGAGAGAACTATCCGATCGCCCACTTTCACCTCTAGCCGTTCGGCCAGCCTGCTGCCGATCAACACGCCGCCGAACCGATCGCCGCCCTTCTCCACTGGATCGAAATAGGAGCCTTCAAGAATAGCCTCATCTATTTTAGAAATTAGAGGCTCGCGGGCCGGATCGATTCCATAGATTAGTATTGAATTGATGTCTGAAGGCGAAGAGATGGTGCCGAAACATACAGTTCGCTCGGTGAGGTTTTCAACCCCTTCGTCTTCCTGCAAGCCGGATATCATTTGTTCACGGTTTTCGATTGTTTTTTTTGTGTCGTAAGAGTCCTGAAACCCCTCGTGATGAATCTGGGCATCCCCTAAAAACGAGGAGGTAACCGATGCAATCATATTCTCTTTCATACCTACTACAATGGCATCGGTGAACATGATCGAAGCCAATCCAATACCTATAATCAAACCGGTGAGAAAGGTTCGTTTTCTGTTGCGAAATATATTCCGCCAGGCCATTTTCAGGTAAAACTTCATTCCATGCCCCCTTTAGAACACCCGCATTGTTTTGGCCGGTTCAGTTCGCGCAGCCTTGATGGCCGGAAACAGACACACTGCCAAAGAGGTCAGCGCTACGGTGACCGCCGGCAGAAAAAAACTGCGAAAGTTTACCTCGCCTTTCATGTACTCCAGTTGTACCCCGCCCCAGTTTATAGGCGAACCCAAATGCAGCCCGTGTTCGGCCATGTACAAATTCAGAAAGAAAGTGAGTATAGAACCAATGACTATCGAAAGCAGGGCCAGCATACTCGTCTCGGCAACCACCATTTTTACAATACTGCCGGGGCGGGTGCCGATGGCCTTCAGCACACCGTATTCTTTCTGGCGTTCCATGACCGACATAAGAATGGTGTTGAGAATGGTAATTGCCACCACCAGGATTACTACAACCAGAGAGATATACATCCCGTTCTTGTCCGCCTGCATGGCACGATAGAACTCTTTGGCAAATTCCTGCCAGGGAACCACGCTCAACTCGGTATCGGCAAACTCGCTCTGCAGTGCCTGATGTACTGTATCCACCTGGCGTAGATCATGCAGAGTAACCGCAATTTCATGGGCCTGGTTGTACAGCACCAGCAGCTCCCGGGCATCCGCAAGCTGCATATAGAAAGCGCTGCGGTTGAGCCGCGGATCGCCCATATCGAGCAAGCCCACTACTTTGTACAGGTTCTCCGCTATCGACCCGTCAGCTGCCTGCGAAAAAATGGCTATCTCATCGCCCACTCCGCCCTTTAATATCTTGGCGAGCTCTTTCCCGATCAGGACTTCGCCGGTCTCTTCAAAATAGCGCCCCTCGACGACTTTCTTCGAAAATTCGGTGGTCACATCTTCCCGCTGCGGGTCGATCCCGATTATCTCTGCTCCGGCACTCTTCTCGGTGATGGAAACCAGTCCGGCGGAGTAGATTCGCGGAGCCCACGATTCCACACGCTCATACCCGCCTATGCGGCTGCCGACATCTTCGGGATTCCCGATGGTTTTATACAAACTGGGTTTGTCCAAATAGCCTTCCCGGTGCACCTGTATATGCCCCAGCCGGTTGCGGGTAAACTTGTCGATCATATGGTTGTAGGTCCCATCTGCCCATCCGATAAAAAACCCCGCCAGTACAAAACCGACCAGCATACTCAAGCCGGTATATATGGTGCGGCGCTTCTGTCGCGTTAGATTACGCAGCGCCAATTTGAAAGTCAGCATCCCAGCGCCTCCTTATCTTCGAAAGGTTCTCAGGTTCCGGAGAGTGAAAATGTGCTCGGTAATCCTTATATCAAACTCCGCTTCGATATAATGCAGGACTGTTTTATGCCCCTCTTTGGTTTGAGGGACAAGCTCCATAATCGAGGGCAGCTGTTTTCCGTCAAAGTTTTCCACTTCCTTGAAGTACATAATCCGCATCAGCTGCCCATGCTCATCGTAATACTCCTCCCATTTCGGTATGAGGGTGTCCCGGTCAACGGCAACTAATACATATCCCCATACAATCGGCTTTCCGGGTTTTGGGGTACACCGCAAGTAGAGCAAGCGCCCATCAGCATCTTCGGGCTGTACATATTCAAAGGAATAGTCCTCGGCAAAGGTAAACTCTTTCACTAAATCGTTATTTTTGAAATCCGATCCCATCCACGAGCTCATCATCATCGAAGGCGGAATCTTCATTACTTTGTTGGTTTTAGGAAGGTAGTTCCACATCTCATTGTCTATGCGCAAGGTACCCATTCCGCGTTCTTTCTGGGGTTGCAAAATGCGGATAAACGTCTTATCCATCCCTTCCGACCATGCCTCGAGCTTGAGAGTGCGATTCCAGTGGGGGGTGTGTATTTCCATCTCCATTACAGTATGGCTGGAATCGTGCCTATACAGTCTGTCAATCGCATTTACTACCTCGCGTATCTTTGGCGGCTGTCCGGATCCGTTTTGAGCACCGACCGGCAAAATACCGATTCCCACCAGCAAAATTACCGCCGCGTATCTGTTCAAATGCAATTTCATGGTTCCTCCTCCTTGGGAGCAGCTCCTAACCCGTCTATAAGGAGCCTGAGCTGCTGTTCCGTACTTTGAAAGAAATATTCCTTATCCGTGCCTTCCATAAAGAGATAAGCCACTACATTAAATGCGACTATTGAATATATCGAGGTTGCCGCCGTTTCCGGAGAAGCAGTTTGTTGAATGAGCCCCCGTTTCTGCAGTTTGGCAAGCAGTACAGTAAAGCCTTCAATAGCCTGCAGGTCGAGACTTGCGCCTCGGGCCATATAATTTTTGGATGAAAACACTGCCATAAACAACTCCCCCCAGTCATCCATACCAATTGCAAACATGTCCTGGAAAAGGGGCCAGAGTATCGCCTTGATTATTCCAAACAGATCATCTCCATTATATACTAAGCGAATAATGCGCCGAGTGTGAGAGTTGATAATTTCTTTCCATTTCTCCTCCATGATCTCCATATACAGATCTGATTTCGATCCGTAGTAATTGTAGAGCGTTCCGACTGCTAACTCGGCCCTGTCGGATATATCGCGCATGTGGGTATCGTTGAATCCCTTCTCGGACAGCAGGGCAATAGCTGCATCATAGATTCTGTCACGGCGTTTTTTTCGCTTTATCTCTCTGAAGCCGGGCAATTTATTTGAACTCCTTCATTTATGAACTGGTTCATTTTAATTAAAAATAGACCATCACTCCCCCTTCGTCAAGCGAAGAAAGCGGGATCGTCTATAAATTATGTAAATATAGTGTTATATTAAGTTCGAATCGTTCTCATGAAAACAAAAAACACTTTTCACAATGTGTAAATAGCGTTAGTATAACAAAAAGGGAAGGTGAGTCCAACTTGATCCTATGATCGGTAAGGGGTCGGATCGGTTGGATGGATCACCTTCCCTTCTTTAACTATAGTAGGCCTTATGCCTGCAGTCAAAGATTTAACTGCAGAAATCTTCTAAAAAATATTAGTATACTAAAACCCATCGTTGAGAGTGTCTTTTTAAACAAAAAAAAGCCTCTCTCAGGCTCACTGACGTTCGCCTTTCGAGTTTCG